>NZ_JYNQ01000001.1:3137500-3797980 GCF_000934685.1 Lacinutrix sp. Hel_I_90
ACACATAATAATAGAGCAGAACAGACTAATAATACTGAGTTGAACAAATTAAAAGGAAAGTCTCATAAATATGCCGCGCGTATTGAAGGTAAGTTTCCAGAGTATTCCTATCCCAATAAGGAAGAATTAACTTTAAAAGTAGGTGCTCAAGTAATGTTTATTAAAAATGACAGTTCAGTAGATAAGCGCTATTTTAATGGAAAGATTGGAAAAGTTATTTTATTAGACAAGGATGAAGTCGTTGTTAAATGTCCAGATGACGCGTATAATATTGTTACTACACCAGAAGTTTGGGAAAATATAAACTACTCAGTTGATGCTGAAAGCAAGGCTATCACTGAAAATAAAATTGGCTCATATACACAGATGCCTTTGCGATTAGCCTGGTCTATTACCATCCATAAAAGTCAAGGCTTAACTTTTGAAAGGGCCATTATTGATGCGCAAGGTGCTTTTGCTCACGGTCAAACCTATGTCGCTTTAAGTCGTTGTAAAAGTTTAGAAGGCCTAGTGTTGAAAAGTAAAATAAGTTCCAGTCAAATTATTAGTGATAGTAATGTTCTTTCCTTTAATAAAATGACCGAAGAGAATCAACCAGACGCAAGTGTTTTGCAACAATCAAAAGCTGAGTTTCAGCTTAATTTGATTTCAGAACTGTTTGATTTTTACAAGTTTTTATATCCAATAGGGAGAATGCTGGATATCTATTATAAAAATAGAACCAGTATTGAAGGTAAAATAGAAGAACCTTTAAATGAAATTAAAGACTGTATTACGAATTTATTGAAAGTAGCTAATGGGTTTAAAGCACAATTAAGGGACTTATCTGAAATTGCATTAACACCAGAATCAAGTAAAGAAATTCAACAACGTTTTACGAAGGCTATTAAATATTTCGAAACAGAAACTAAGGCTAAAATTGCTGAGCCATATAAGGTGTTTGGATTTACTACGGATAATAAGGCAATAGAAAAGGATATTAATAAGCAATTAGATACTTTTGAAGATCAGTTGGCAACGAAACAACTATATTTCTCAAATTTAGCTAATAAGTTTGATGTTTTAACCTTTTTAGAGTTACGTGCTAAATCAGTATTTCTTGCCAAAGAGAAACCTAAAAAACCGAGAAAAGCTGTTATAGATGGCACGACTAATGTTGAGTTATTTGAGCTACTTCGAGAACTCCGTAATGAAATAGCTCAAGAAAAGGGATTAGTTCATTTTCAAATTTTTACTCAAAAAGCATTATATGAAATGTGTGAAACGTTGCCAATTAGCAAAAAACAATTATTAGAAGTCAATGGTTTTGGAAAAGTAAGAGTAGAAAAATATGGTAACGCTATTCTTAAGGTCATCAAAGATTTTTGTGATGAAAATGATATTGAAACTTTAGATGAGACTGATGTTTTTGAAAAAAAAGGCACAGGTAAAAAAGGAGACACCAAGAAAGAATCTTTAGCGTTGTTTAAAAAAGGTAAGTCGGTTTCTGAAATTGCTCATGAACGAGGATTAAATGAAAATACAATTAGCGGACATTTAGCTAGTTTTATACCCACTGGAGAAGTGAAAATAACAGATTTAATTTCTGAACTGCATTATAATGAACTAAAGGATATTATTCCTAAACATCAATTTGAAAACCTCTCAGATTTAAAAAATCAAATTGATAATAAATTTAGTTATGGAGAAATTAGATTGGTGTTGAATGCTTTAAAAGAGTGACATTCCATGGTAAATTCACTTGGCATTTTATATCAAGTGATATCTTACTTAATTTTACATTATTATAGTATGTAGACCACCCTTAGTTTTCAGTATAGGGTTTTGTTAATATAAAACCTTTAATGCTGTATTGTTATAAATTTTCCCTGAAAATGTATCTATTCTATGACCTAAGCTAAGGGGTTAAATTTATCAGTCGAATAGACTTGAAAAAAAGTTAAAAGAGTGGTCGTTTTTACATAGCTATAGTTTTAAAAATTCTACCCTACGGTTTTGTTCCTTTCCTGCTGCAGAGGAGTTGTCTGCTATTGGATTAGACGCTCCTTTACCGTCAGTTTGTATCCTAGCGCTATTAATGCCAAATTTGGTAACCAAAGCAGCTCTTACAGATTTTGCTCTTTCTTCTGAAAGTTTCTGATTACTAACTAAGTTTCCGTCGGAATCTGTGTGACCTATAATTAGTATTCGCATATCGGGGACACTTTGCATAGCTTCACCAACTTCTTTTAAAATGGCTTCACTACCACTTTTAATGGTTGCTGAACCGGTATTAAAGAGTATGGCGTTTGTAGAAAGTTTTCCTTCGGTTATCAGCTTACTACGATTATCTTGACCAGTCTTGGCTATTCTAAAATTATTAATGTGTATTTCATCAAAATTCCTGTCATCGCGTAAGCCTCTTGTACCTATTTTAAAATTCGTAATGCCATCTGGTACAAGTCTTGGAGTGTCAACAATTTTGTTTTCATTCAGCCAAACACGCATTCTGGTTTTATTCACCTCAATTGAGATTTTAGATGCGCCTTTAATACTATTACGATAATCTTTATCAATTTTATTCCGCATTTCTCGAGATCCGTTGGTTACTTTTTCAATAGATCCAGGCGAGTCAATAAATTGGCATGGCGAAAGTTCAACCATGCACCAATTTCTTCCTTTCTCATATTTATTGTTGTTTGATAAAAATAAGGTGAGCATCGCTTGAGAACTTGTTTTGTTATCCAATCCGGTGGTAAGTAAATCAAACTCAATGGTGTAATTTTCAGGAAGATTTTTTGAAGTCATTGGTAAAAACATAGACTTGTTTGCAAGACGGAACCATTTTTCTCCATTTACTGTAACTATTTCACCAGAGCCGTTGGTATCCCATTTTGCAGGAAAGTCTCCTGTATTATCTTTACTAAAATTGTCCTCAAAAAGGACGATATCTCCTGGTGTAAAGTCAAAAGTTGAATGCACTTGTGGTCTTGACTTGTTAATTGGGCTGTTTTCAGATTCAGATGAAGCGCCACCAATAGAAAATTCTTTATTGCGGTTTTTTTTGCGATTACCCCGTTTTTCTTTCTTTGATTTTTTTGGCGCTTCTATAAGGGTATCTAATGTGCGATTCGTACTTTTTTCTGTCTCGCGTTCTACTCTGCGTTCTATAGTTCTTTCTGCTGCTTTTTCTGCTTTTTTACCCAGTTTTTTCCAAATCTGTGCATAGCTCATTGTTCCCATTAAAAGCAATAATACTATGAATGTCTTCTTTAAAATTTTCATGATTATTTATTTGTTGTTACACTTCTTTTAACCTTAATATTTAAATCATGAAAAGGTTAACAGTGATCTTTCATTTATTTTAAAAAAGAATAGTAAACACGTACAAAAAAATAGAGTTATTGATATAACGTGTTGTATATAGTGGAAATAGTAATGTAATAAACAAAATATGGAAAAGAAAGACAGTGTAAGTAGTTCTCGACAAGGATAGAATTCCAAAAATTACAGAGCAGATGCTTGAAAGGCATTGAAGAAAGGGCTATTATAAAATAAAAAAAAAAGCTATTGAATGTTATCAATAGCTTTTAAAAGGCATATAATTTGATTTATTAGGCTTTAATAACACCTCGAGAAATGACTATTTTCTGAATTTCAGAAGTCCCTTCGTAAATTTGAGTAATCTTAGCGTCGCGCATCAAACGTTCTACGTGGTATTCTTTTACAAAACCATTACCACCGTGAATTTGTACAGCTTCAACAGTGTGTTCCATTGCTACTTTTGAAGCGTATAATTTTGCCATAGCACTAGACATATCATAGTTATTGCCTTGATCTTTATCCCAAGCAGCTTTCATGACCATATGTCTCGCCGCTGAAATATCTGTATACATGTCGGCCAATTTAAAAGCAATTGCTTGATGATTGCAAATTTCGGTTCCAAAAGCCTTTCGTTCTTTCGAATATTTAAGCGCCAATTCATAAGCACCTTGAGCAATTCCTAAAGCTTGAGCAGCAATACCAATGCGTCCACCAGATAAGGTTTTCATAGCGAATTTAAAGCCAAAACCATCTTCCCCAATTCTATTTTCTTTTGGCACTTTTACATCGTTAAATTGTAAGGTGTGCGTATCACTACCGCGAATTCCTAATTTGTCTTCTTTAGGTCCAATATCAAAACCTTCCATGCCTTTTTCAACAATGAAAGCGTTGATTCCTTTGTGCCCTTTGTCTCTATCTGTTTGTGCGATTACTAAATAAACATCACTACGACCACCATTAGTAATCCAGTTCTTTGTTCCATTTATAATATAGTGATCCCCTTTATCAATTGCAGTTGTTGTTTGAGACGTTGCATCACTTCCAGCCTCTGGCTCACTTAAACAAAAGGCACCAACAAACTCACCAGTAGCGAGTTTTGTTAAATATTTTTGTTTTTGCGCCTCGGTACCATAAGATTCTATACCATAACATACTAAAGAATTGTTTACCGAAACAATTACAGAAGCAGAGGCATCAATCTTAGATAATTCTTCCATGATAAGAACATATGATGTCGCATCCATTCCGCTTCCCCCGTATTTAGGATCAACCATAATACCCATGAATCCTAATTCTCCCATTTTACGAACTAATTCTTGTGGGAATTCCTGTTTATTGTCACGTTCTATAACACCAGGCAATAATTCGGTTTGAGCAAAATCGCGAGCGGCATCGCGTAGCATTAAATGTTCTTCGGTAAGGCTAAAATCCATAATATAATTAATTAGTTTATTTAATAAAATAAGAGTGCAAAGATAACTCTTAAATCGCTTTTTTTCAATAGATATTCTTATTTTTACTTTATATGATAAAAAATGAATACCATGTTATTGGTGTAATGTCTGGAACCTCATTAGACGGAATTGATTTAGCGCTTGTTACCTTCTCTTTCAATAATACATGGACCTTTAAAATTAACAGTGCCGAAACAGTACCGTATTCGGAAAAGTGGCAACTCGAATTAAAAACACTAATCAATCACTCAAAAGAAGCGCTCTATTTGATTGATCAATACTATACTGATTATTTGGCTGATATTATTAATCAATTCATTTTAAAACATAGTATAAATACTATTGATGCTGTATGCTCTCATGGCCATACAGCTTTGCACCAACCTGAACATCAATTAACCTATCAAATAGGAAACCTGCCACAGTTGTCTAGAAAGGTAAAACAAACAGTAGTTTGTGATTTTAGAGTTCAAGATGTGGCTCTCGGGGGACAAGGCGCCCCGTTAGTTCCTATTGGTGATGAATTGTTGTTTGTAGATTATGACTATTGCATTAACCTTGGTGGTTTCGCAAATGTTTCAACTAAAGAGCAATCAAAACGAATTGCTTTCGATATTTGCCCTTTAAATATAGTCTTAAACAACTATGTTTCAGCCATGGGCCTCAAGTATGATGCAGAAGGCGTTCTAGCTTCCAAAGGTGAAATAAATACAGCATTATTAAACAAACTAAATAACCTAGACTTTTATAAAAAGTCTTACCCAAAATCCCTAGGGTTAGAATGGGTGAATACTATAGTATTTCCTATAATTGACAGTTATAACCTCTCAGTAAAAGACATTCTAAGAACCTATGTCGAGCATATCGCTATTCAAATCTCTGAAGTTATAAACCAAAAACAAAAAGCTTCTGTTTTAGTTACTGGCGGCGGCGTTTTTAATTTGTTTTTGATCAATAGAATTAAGGAATTAAGCAAAAATCAAATTAGTATTCCTTCCAAAGAAATTATCGAATTCAAAGAAGCATTAATTTTTGCTTTCTTAGGCGTTTTGAAGTTGCGAGGAGAAAATAATTGCTTAAGCAGTGTAACTGGAGCGATAAAAGACCATTCTTCAGGTAAAATATTTCAGCTATAGCTATTAATAAGCACAATTTAATAATAAAAAAGAACTTTACTTTTTAAAGCTATTTTTTGTTTTTTATATTTGTTGAAACTAATCAAAAAAAACACCTTTCCAGATGAATCAACTTTAGCTATTCTCCACATAAATTTCGAAAATTAATTTAAAAAAAAAGTTAAAGAAGATTCAATAAAATTTAGATGAAAGAATTATTAAAAAAGTACGAAAATAAAGAGCCGGAAATAATATTCAACTGGAAAGATCCCGAAACAGATGCAGAGGGTTGGACTGTTATCAACTCACTTCGTGGCGGTGCAGCAGGAGGAGGAACAAGAATGCGCAAAGGGCTCGATATTAATGAGGTTCTGTCACTTGCAAAAACGATGGAAGTTAAATTTACGGTATCTGGACCAGCAATTGGCGGCGCTAAATCGGGGATTAATTTTGACCCTAAGGACCCAAGGAAAAAAGGCGTTTTAGAACGCTGGTACAAAGCGGTTTCACCCTTGCTTAAAAGTTATTACGGCACTGGAGGTGATTTAAATGTTGATGAAATACACGAAGTTATTCCCATTACAGAAGAATCTGGTGTTTGGCACCCGCAGGAAGGTGTTTTTAACGGACACTTTAAACCTACTGAAGCTGATAAAATTAATCGGATTGGACAACTGCGTCAAGGCGTAATTAAAGTCATAGAGAATCCAGGCTTTTCTCCAGATGTGGTAAGGAAATATACCGTAGCAGATATGATCACAGGCTATGGTGTTGCCGAGGCAGTAAGGCATTATTATGAAATTTATGACGGCAGTGTCGTTGGAAAACGTGCTGTGGTTCAGGGTTTTGGTAATGTGGGGTCAGCAGCAGCTTATTACTTGGCTCAAATGGGAGCTAAAGTGGTTGGTATTATTGATGTATCTGGCGGGGTTATAAATGAAAATGGATTTTCTTTTGAAGAAATAACTAATTTCTTTTTAACCAAAAACGGCAATACCTTAGCGACTGACAACATGATTCCGTTTGCTGAAATGAATGAACGAATTTGGTCATTGCAGACTGAAATTTTTGCACCTTGCGCGGCATCCCGTTTAATTACACAAAATCAAATTGATCAAATGATTTCTACAGGATTAGAAGTCATTTCTTGTGGGGCAAATGTGCCATTTGCGGATAAAGAAATATTCTTTGGAAGCATAATGGAACATACTGATGAAAGAGTAAGCCTCATTCCAGATTTTATATCCAATTGCGGAATGGCAAGAGTCTTTGCTTATTTTATGGAACGCAAAGTACAGATGACGGATGAAGCGATTTTTAGCGATACCTCAAATATTATTAAAAAAGCAATTCAAAACGTTTACGATAAAAACCCTAATCCTACAGAATTAAGTAAAACAGCATTTGAAATTGCACTAACACAACTTGTATAAACTATGGAAGCAGTAATCATTCTCGTATTTGTCTTTGGCTATTTGGCAATTACTTTAGAACACAGTATAAAAATAGACAAATTAATACCTGCACTCGTAATGATGGCCATAAGTTGGGCACTTATTTCTTTGGGAATTGACTCGTTTCCAAATTGGTTTGACTCAGCAAAACATGCTTTAGTAGATAACTTTCCCGCTTTAGGACATGAAGAAAAGATGCATTTAATGGAGGAAACATTATTGCATCATTTAGGGAAGACCGCTGAGATTTTAGTGTTTCTATTAGGCGCCATGACTATAGTAGAAATTATTGATTATTTTGATGGTTTTTCAACTATTAAAAACTTTATTAAGACTAAAAAGAAAAGTAAAATTTTATGGATTTTTGCTTTTCTTGCCTTTATACTATCTGCAATTATCGATAATTTAACAGCAACTATTGTACTAATTTCAATTCTACAAAAAATAGTAAAGGATAGAAATGTTCGTATTTGGTTTGCAGGTTTAATTATAATTGCAGCGAATGCAGGTGGGGCTTTTTCACCAATAGGCGATGTAACAACTACAATGCTTTGGATAGGTAATAAGGTTTCTACAGGACATCTTTTTGGTTACTTGCTATTGCCTTCATTAGTATGTATGCTGTTGCCTACATTAATTGCTTCTTTTCTTCCTGCTTTTAAAGGAAATCTTGATATGGATGATAGTGCTGTCGAAAAATCTAAAAGTCGTTTCAGTTCTACTATGTTATACTTAGGTCTGGGTGCTATTGTTTTTGTACCTGTATTTAAAGTGTTTACGCATTTACCACCTTACGTTGGTATGATGCTATCCCTAGGTGTTGTCGCTATTTTTGCAGAAATTTACAGTTCTAGAAAATTTAGTTTAACAGAAATCGATGACGATGTTAGTGAGGCGCACGCCCATCACAGTCCAGTACACCATTCTTTATCTAAAATTGAACTACCAAGTATTTTGTTTTTCTTAGGAATATTAATGGCTGTAGCCGCTTTAGAATCTTTAGGCACATTATTTGGTTTCGCCTCTTCCCTACAAGAAAATGTACCTATGTTAGGTACAGAATTGCACCATTCAGGTGTATCAGATTTAGTGATTATTTTATTAGGAATTGGTTCTGCTGTGATTGATAATGTACCTCTGGTAGCAGCTAGTTTAGGAATGTTTTCAGAGCCTATGGATAATGAGTTATGGCACTTCATCGCCTATTCGGCAGGAACAGGTGGTAGTATGTTAATTATTGGATCAGCTGCTGGAGTGGTTGCTATGGGAATGGAGAAAATTGATTTCTTCTGGTATCTAAAAAAGATTTCATGGTTAGCATTTATAGGTTTTATAGCAGGAACACTTGTTTTCTTTTTTACAAGAACTTTATTTTAAACATACGCAATACAAAAAAGTAACGTTATACATTTAATAAACCCCAAGATATGATAAGTACATTTTTGCAAGATTCTGCACAAGGTGCAGAAGGAGAATCGGTTAAAAAAACATTGTCCATTATAGAGTTAGTGACTACAGGTGGAACAGCAGGAATAATTATTATTACAATCTTAATAGTACTTATGATTGTTGCAATTTATATCTATTTTGAAAGAATTCTCGCTATTAAAGAAGCTTCTAAAGTAGATGCTAATTTTATGAATCAAATTAGAGATTATGTCAGTAATGGTAAAATAGATTCAGCTCAAAACCTTTGTTCTCAGTCTAATTCTCCGGTTTCAAGATTAATTAGTAAAGGCATTTCTAGAATTGGAAAACCACTGGAAGACATTAATACTGCCCTTGAAAATGCAGGCCGTTTAGAAATATACAACCTGGAGAAAAATGTTAGTGTTTTAGCTACAATTTCAGGAGCTGCACCCATGATTGGATTCCTTGGAACAGTTATTGGAATGATACTCTCAATATTCGAAATTGCTAATTCAGGAGGCTCTATCGACATTAAAACTTTGGCAGATGGTTTGTATACTGCAATGACAACAACCGTTGGCGGTTTAATTGTGGGTATTATTGCATACATCTCATACAACCACTTAGTCGTAAGAACAGATAAATTGGTGTATCAAATGGAAGCAAATTCTTTAGAATTTTTAGACCTATTAAATGAACCGAGCTAAATCATAAATTATGAATTTAAGAGGAAGAAATAAAGTAACACCAGAATTCAATATGTCGTCAATGACGGATATTGTATTTCTGCTACTTATCTTTTTTATGATTGCATCTACACTCGTTTCTGCAGAAGCTATAGATTTATTGTTGCCTAAATCGACAAGTAAAACGACGCAAACAAAAAATGTATCAGTGAGCGTCAATAAGGACATACAATATTTTGTAGATTTAAAAGAAGTGCCTAAAGAAGGATTAGAAGCCGAAGTACTTGCGAAAATTGGTAAAACAGATTCACCAACAATAACCATACGATCAGATCAGGATGTTGAGATGAAACATGTAGTCTATATTATGGACATTGCTAATAGAAATAAAATAAAGTCCACATTGGCAGTAAAATCTCAGTAATTCATAACTTAGTATGAAATATCTAAATACAAAACACGAGCGAAACTCAGCAAAAATTACAACATTAGTAGTGTTGATTTTATTATTGTTGTTATTCGTTGTAGGGCCTTCGTATTTAGATCCGCCACCAGAATACGGGGTGGCCGTTAATTTCGGAAATTCAGCAGTTGGAAGCGGGGCTATTCAGCCTAACAAACCTGTCAAGTCAGAAGATTTAAACAGTAATGAGCTACCACAAGACGCTCAGTCTGAACCCCAAAAAGCTGAAGAACAAGATACTGAAGACACTAAAGAAGCCTCTAAATCTGAGCAAACAAAGGAAAATATTTTAACTCAAGAGTCTGAAGAAGCAATTGCTATTAAAAAAGCAGAAGCAGCTAAAAAAGCGAAGGAAGAGGCAGATGCTATGGCTAAAGCAGAGGCTGCACAAAAAGCTAAAGCAAAGGCAGATGCCGAAGCAAAAAAGAAAGCAGAAGAAGCTAAGAAAAAAGCGGAATTAGACGCTATTATGGGCGGCTTAAACAACTCAGAGGGTGAAACCACCGGTAGTCAAGGTAATGATAATCAAGTGGGCGATAAAGGACAATTAGATGGAAGCCCATATGCCCCAAGTTATTTTGGAGGCGGAAAAGGAAATGGTGGCGTTGGGTCTGGATTAGGTGGAAGAGGCCAAGGAAAATTTCAAGAGGTAAAACAACAATGTAATGAATCTGGTTTAGTTGTCGTTAGGGTTGAGGTAGATAGAAGTGGGCGGGTTGTAAAAGCAGAAGCTGGTGTAAAAGGAACGGAGAACACAGCGCCTTGTTTATTAGATCCAGCGAAGAAAATTGCACTATCTGGGAAATGGCCTGCAGATGCTAAAGCCCCTACAAGGCAAATAGGTTTTGTGAGTATAGACTTCAAATTAGGACAATAAAATGACCTATATCGATACCGTAAATTGGCTGTTTTCGCAATTGCCAATGTATCAAAATCAAGGTAAAAGTGCTTATAAGGTAGATTTGTCAAATACTATTTTATTAGTTAATCATTTAAATAATCCAGAGAAAAAATTTAAATCTGTTCATGTAGCAGGAACTAACGGTAAAGGCTCAACGAGTCATATGTTAGCTTCCGTTTTACAAGAAGCCGGCTATAAGGTTGGGCTTTATACATCACCTCATTTAAAAGATTTTAGGGAGCGCATAAAAATAAACGGAAAAGAGATTTCTAAGCACGCCGTAATTGCGTTTGTCAAACAGAACAAAACCTTTTTTGAAGTAAATAGCCTGTCTTTTTTTGAAATGACGGTAGGCTTAGCTTTCGATTACTTCGCTAAGCAAAAAGTTGATATAGCAATAGTTGAAGTTGGTTTAGGAGGTCGATTAGATTCTACAAATGTTATTATTCCAGAAGTCTCCGTTATTACAAATATTGGTTTAGATCATACGCAATTCTTAGGAGACACACTTGAAGCTATTGCAAAGGAAAAAGGGGGTATTATAAAAAATGGAATACCGATTGTTATTGGTGAAACTCAAAAAGAAACTGAGAGGGTCTTTAAAGCTTATGCTGAAGCTAAAAAATCAAAACTAGTTTTTGCAGATCAGGGAAGCGATATAAAATACATCAGTGATTTAAAAGGAAGTTACCAAATTAAAAACCGTAAGACAGTAGTTCACGTCATTGACCAACTTAAACACAAAGGCTTTATTATATTAGATAAGCATGTGCAAGAAGGTTTGCTACATGTTGTTAAAAACACAAAACTTAAAGGACGCTGGCAAATCATCCAAGAAAAGCCAAAAGTTATAGCAGATATAGCTCACAATAAAGAAGGGTTAACCTATACTATAACACAGCTTTTAGAAGAGGATTTTGAAAAACTACACATTGTATTTGGAGTGGTAAACGATAAGGATTTAGATTCAATAATCAATTTGATGCCAAAAAAAGCAATCTATTACTTTTGCAAACCAAATATTCCAAGAGGAATGGCTGTTGAAACTCTTCAAAGCTACTTTAGTCAAAAAGAATATGTAGGAAAGGCTTATGATTCTGTAAATGAAGCATATAAATCAGCATTAATGAATGCAAATTCAAATGATGTTATCTATGTTGGAGGGAGTACTTTCGTAGTGGCTGAAATAATTTGAAAATTTTTTTAAAAAAGCTTTTGCAGAACCAAAATCTCATGTATATTTGCACACCGAATAAGTAGGGCGACTAGCTCAGTTGGTTCAGAGCACTTGGTTTACACCCAAGGGGTCAGGGGTTCGAATCCCTTGTCGCCCACAACAAATAAAAATCCGATAACCGCAAGGTCATCGGATTTTTTATTTTAAGACTATTAAATCTTAGTTACATAAATAGAGAATAGCCGGATCAAGCCTAATAGTTGTGTTTATGCAAAAATTGTGGTTAATCTATAAAGAAAAAATTCTACATTTTTTACACCTCTAAACTGCGCTCTGAAGGCTTTTATTTTAGCATTGAAAGATTCTGCAGAAGCGTTGGTGCTTCGATTGATAAAATAGTTTAAGATAGAGCGATAGTTTATATGTATTGTATTTGCAATTGTATTGAATGCTCTAAATCCAGATTCTTCTACCTCCCTGTACCAATGTGCAAGTTTGGTATACGCTATCTTTATTGATTTTGCTGAGTAAAAGATATGCCTAAGTCCTTGAACTAAATCAAAAGCGGTTTTAATATCTGGATATTCACTAAACACTATTTTGCTTCTTAGGTACTGGCTTTCTGTCCAATTAGACGGTGCTTTGTAGAGTAAGTATCTACTTCTTGCTAGTAATTGTTTTCTTGTATCTCCCTTACTAAATACTTGTAAATTATAATTTTTATTTGTGAGCTTAGCCTGTTTTATTAGTTCGTTTTCTAAATCTATGGCGTCCCATCTGTGTTTAATTCTAATATCTTGCAATGCTTCAAGGGCTAGTTTCTGTACATGGAAACGGTCTGTAACTTGTATGGCTTTAGGGAAGCATTTCTTAGCTATCGTTTTCATTGAATTTGCCATATCCAGTGTAATCTCTTTAACTCTAGCTCTTTTCTTAGCAGAGATCTTCAATAGTTGTTCTATAATGGGCTCCACCTTGGTTCCTGCGAAGATGGCAACAATACTTCCTTTTTTACCTTTCGCTTTTTTGTTAGTAATGATTGTATAGAGTTCTCCCTTAGACAAAGCTGTTTCGTCAATAGATAAATAACTTCCTATATTCTCTGGAAAGATAAGCCACTCTTTAGCGTGGGACTTTTGCTTCCAGTCTTTGAAGTCGCTTAGATGGTCTTTATATTGTCGCCCAAGTTTCTTTCCATTAACACCATAAAAATGACCAATGGTATGACAATCTGAGGCTCTAGTATTGACTAATTTCTTTTAAAAAAGCAGCGAACTCGTTGGTCATACGTGTTCCCTGTGCTACTAAATTCCAGTCTCTCTGCACCACTTGCTTGGTGGTCTTGTCTAGCCATCTACGCCGTTTCACGTGCAGATACACTGTGTTTCCCCTAAGAGGAAAGTCTTGAATAGTCACTTCTTTATGGAATCCATGAGCGATTAATATACGCTTAGCTTCTTCTTTAGGAGTTACATTTCGTTCTTCAAAATAAAGATGCATGACTTCGCCATTTTTAGTGTTGTTAACTAAATCGAAGTGATTAATCAGAAATTCTGGAAGGATAAGTTTAAGTAGTTCTCGATAATGGTCCAAGAGTCTTTTTTTTTACAAAAATCCGAAAACTATATTAATTCACACACAACTTTTGAGATTGATCCGAATAGCCTTCATCCAAATAAATTTAAACCATTAAACTGATTCTATTAGTTTTTTATCGAATCCTATCACTTTATAGTGCAATAAAAAGGGTTCATTATTTTGCTTCATAGTATTTCTTAGCTAACTTTAAATAATGAATAAGTGGATAAAATACGGGGTGTTTATAATTTCAAGTATTGCTTTAATTGTAGTCGGACTAATACTTTATGCGAATAAAACAATAGAAGATAAAATTGAAAATTTTCTCGCTAATAGATTACCAGAGATAGTCTTTCAAAAGAATGAAGGGATTGCTTTAAATATTTTTGAAGGCACCATAACAATTAAAAAACTGGTAGTTGAAATCAAAAATAAAAACAACGAAAACAATCATGCTTTTGTAGATCTCGAAGCACTTATTATTGAAGATATAAGCTATTGGGATTATCTTTTTAAATCAGAAATTAGGATTGAAGACATTAAACTGAAATCACCTAATATCGTGTATTATAAAGATAGGTATGAAAAGAATGAAAAAAGCGATTCAACTTCAGGTTTTATTAAAATATACAAACCCATTCTTATTGATGAGTTGAGTATTGACAACGCTACGTTTCATATATATGATTCAAAAAAAGATTCCGTTTTATTATATGTCGAAAATGCAACTATCGAAATAGATGCTATAGAAATTAATAACAAAACAATTAGACAGCGATTACCGGTATCATTTAAAGCTTACGAAGTAGATGCAGACTCCATTTTTGTTAAGGCAAGCGATTTTGAAAACCTAAGTACATCGAACTTTAAACTCAAAAACAATAAAGCAGTCATCAATACGATTCAATTAAAGACTAAATTTTCGCGCAAAGCCCTTTCTGGAATCATATCTAAAGAAAGAGATCACTTTAATCTTAAAATTGAATCACTAAAGTGTGAAGGTATAGGCTTTGGCTTTAAAAATAGAAATCTCTATATTTCTAGTAAGCAAATCAATATTAATAATGCCGATTTTGAGATATTCCGAGATAAATTAGTAAATGATGATGAGTCAATAAAAAAAATGTATAGCGAATCTATAAGGAGTATTCCTTTTGATTTAACTGTGGATTCTGTATTCGTTAATGAGGCTCACATAAAATATACAGAAAAGGTTAATGCAGATAATAGTGGAGGGGCTATTGATTTTTCTAAGCTATATGCTAAAATTAGTAATGTTAGTAATACGTATAAGTCACCTGAAATGACCAACTTGAATATTCAGGGGGTATTTATGGAGGCTACACCGTTTACTGTAGATTGGTCATTTGATGTAAACAGTAAGACGGATTCTTTTGTATTTGCAACGGCTATGGATAAGTTGGAGTTATCAAAAATAAACACGTTTACAGAGCCTAATTTAAATGTGAGGTTAGAAGGGGTAACTAACCAAACATACTTCACAATAGACGGGAATAATACTAAATCCAAGGTGGACTTAAAAGTCAATTATGAAGATTTAAATATTTCTGTTCTAAGTAAAAATGGAAAAACTGAAAATTGGTTTTTGTCTACTGTTGCTAATCTTTTTGTTTCAAATACGAGTAAGGATCAAAGTGATTATTTTAGAGCATCTCAAGCAGAAGTGGATAGAGATAAAACCAAATCTATTTTTAATTTCATATGGCTAAATATAAAACAGGGGTTGTTAAAAAGTATGACTGGAGATGGGGAGGTAGTAAAGAATAGTAAGTAAACCATAGGCTTATGAGAAAGGCAACAATTTTAGGCTGTATGTTTTGCATTGTATTCGCCTGTAAGGAAGAAAAACAATTACAACCGTTAAATTTAGAAGAAGCAATGAGTAGCGATCAAGTGGCACCAATAAAGACTGAAACGATAACGTTTCCATCCCTTGATGGATTACCTATAACGGCTGATGTATACAAAGTAGATAACACACCCATTACCATGCTTTTATGTCATCAGGCAGGGTATAGCCGAGCAGAATATACGGATACAGCATCAAAGCTGAATGCTATGGGGTATACGGTAATGGCCATCGATCAACGTTCGGGAAATGAAGTTGATGATGTTGTTAATGAAACGGCAAAATTGGCAAAAGCACAAGATTTACCAACAAATTATATTGATTCGAGAAAGGATATAGAAGCTGCAATACATAATATTTATAAAAATAATGGCAATAGGCAAATACTCATTGTTGGTAGTTCTTATTCTGCTACTCTGGCTTTATTAATTGCTAATGAAAATGAAAAAGTAATTGCCGTTGCAGCTTTTAGTCCCGGCGAGTATTTTACAGGGATGCATGTTCAGGAAATGCTTAAAGGGCTTCAGAAACCAGTTTTCGTAACGTCATCCAAAGAAGAGTCTGAAGCACTTTCGCAGCTCGTAAAAGAGATGTCCAAAACTAATTTAACACATTACATACCAAACGAAAAAGGAATTCATGGTTCAAGAGCATTATGGGAGTCTACAGAAGGTCATGTAGGCTATTGGAATGCTTTTAGGGCTTTTTTAGACCAGCTTTAAAGTAAATCCAAAATACGTTCTAAAGCCATGCCGCGAGAGCCTTTAATTAATAGTGTTGCTCCTTGATCTAAAGGGGTTTTAAAATCCTTTTTTAATGCTTCAAAAGAGCGGTAGTGTTTCGTTTTACCAGAAAGGCTTTCGGTCTTATAAAAATTTTCTCCAACTAGAATAATTTCGTCTATTTTCAAATTAGAAGCTAAATCAGTAATAGTTTGATGTTCTTTTTTAGCTTCATTACCAAGCTCAAACATGTCTCCAAGAAACGCTATTTTATAATGGTCCTTCAGTTGTCCAAAATTAGTAAGTGCAGCACCCATACTTGTTGGGTTCGCATTATAGGCATCTAATATTATTTTAAAACCTGATTTCTCAACAATTTGCGAACGATTATTTGTTGGAGTATAGGTTTCTAAGGCTTTTTTAATGGCTTCAGCAGAGACTTTAAAGTAATTGGCAATACAAATAGCTGCAGAAACATTATTGAAGTTATACGCGCCAATTAAATTCGTTTTGATAATTTGGTTGTCAAATTTACAGGTGACAAAAGGTTGTGCCTCAATAAAATTCACGGTGACTTCGCATTCATTTTCTTTTCCAAAAGTATAAACCTTTGGCCCTTGAGACAATGTCATTTGCTTTTCATCATTAGCATTTACAAAAATTACTTTGTTATTTGCTTTTAGATATTGGTAAAGTTCTGTTTTACCTTGAATAACACCTTCAACGCTTCCAAAGCCTTCTAAATGTGCTTTTCCAAAGTTTGTGATATAACCATAATCTGGTTTAGCAATAGCGGATAAGAACGCAATTTCTTTTAAATGATTTGCTCCCATTTCAACGATGCCTATTTCAGTGTTTCGGGTCATAGACAATAAGGTTAGAGGCACACCAATATGATTATTTAAATTACCAACTGTAGCTGTGGTTTTATATTTTTGAGAAAGCGCTGCATTTATGAGTTCTTTAGTTGTGGTTTTGCCATTACTCCCTGTTAATGCTATTATTGGAATATTTAGAAAGGTTCTATGATACGTGGCCAATAGTTGAAGGGTTTCTAAGACATTGTCAACTAAGATATATTGGTCAGAGGTCTTGTATTTTGCCTCATCTATTACGGCATATTTGGCACCCTTTGTTAACGCTTGTTCTGCAAATGTATTACCGTTAAAGTGTTCTCCTTTTAAAGCAAAGAATAGATCGTTCTTTTTAACCTTTCTGGTGTCTGTGCATGCAGAGTCACAGTCTTGGAATAAAATGTAGAGGTCTTTTATTTTCATAAAATAAATGTATAAAAAAAGTCCTAACGGTGTGTTAGGACTTTTAAAATATTTTAAAAATTATTTCTAGTTTTTAGTTTTGTTCTTGCTTTTAGATTTAGAACCTACTCTTGACATAGCACATCTAAAGCCTATATAATCTGTAGCCATACTTTGTGGGAAATAACGTCTTTGTGCAGGATCTAACCAGTACTCTCTGTCTTTCCATGAACCACCTTTATAAACTCTTACTTCATCGTTAATTAAAGACGTTCTTCTGTTAGACTTATCCCATTCTCTAACCAATGTTCCAGTTGAATCATACTGTACTCTATGATCTGGAGAGTTATACATTTTGCGTGTAACCGCAGCTGTGTTTTCATTTCCTTCAACTTCATCATCAAAACTTTGACTGTAACCTCTTGAAGATTGTCTGTCTCCATCTCTAAAGTTACGGTTATCACTTCTGTCGAAGTTTGTTCTTAGGTAAGTTTCGTTTTCATTTACAGGAACTTGAGCAATTTCACCAGGTAAATCTCTAGCGATTACCCTTCCGTTTGGTAAAGTATCATATACGATACCACTGGTCGTTACAATAGTAACCGTACCATCTTCTGAGATTGCATTTTTAGTATAAACATTACCTCTATAATAGTTGAAATCATTAAACTCATCATCAACAATTGGACGATAAACATCTGCTACCCATTCTGCAACATTGCCAGCCATGTCATATAGGCCGTGATCGTTTGGTTCATAAGATTTTACTTGTGCAGTAATATCGGCACCATCGTCAGACCAGCCTGCAATTCCACCATAATCCCCTTTTCCTTGCTTGAAATTAGCCAATTGATCACCACGTACTTTACGTTTTCCAGAACGTGTATATTGTCCATCCCAAGGGTATTTTTTACGTCCTCTATAAACGTTGTAACTTCTAATTTCAGATAAACCTAATGCAGCATATTCCCATTCTGTTTCCGTTGGTAGTCTATACTTAGGAGAAATAACACCTGTTTGTCTTGAAGCATAAACACCTGTTTCATTGCCCTCAGCATCCACTTGAATGTTTCTTGATTTACCTGGCTTGATTATTTCTTCATTTCCACCAAAGGTTTGTGTTGGTGAGTTGATATAAGTATCGGTATTAAAGTTAGCATCAGCAGTTGCTTCATATTGGCTGTCTTGTTTTAAGTAGCCCTCTTGTTGTAAGTACATTTCGTTAACACGATCTGTTCTCCAATTCGCATATTCAACAGCTTGAATCCAGCTAACACCTACTACAGGATATTCTGCATAGCCAGGGTGACGTAAGTAATTTTCTGTCATTACTTCGTTATAACCCAAACGATTTCTCCATACTAACGTATCTGGTACAACACCATCATAAATTCTGCGGAAGTTTTCATCTTCTGGTGGATAAACTCTTTTAATCCAATCTAAGTATTCCATATACATTAAATTAGTTACTTCTGTTTCATCCATATAGAATGATTGTAAGTGTTGTTGATTGGGTGTATTATTCCAATCATGCATAACATCATCTTGAACGCGTCCCATTGTAAATGTTCCACCTTCAACAAATACTAAACCCGGAGATGTTTCTTGTTCTTTAAACTGAGTGTTGTATTGGAAACCACCTTCTTTGGCGTTAATTTCCCAACCTGTTCCTCTGGAGGTATTTGATCCGCCAGATGATCTGCCACAACCAACCAAGGTTAGCGACACTGCTAATAATATTAAAATCCTCGATACGATTACTTTTTTCATACTGATACGTTTAAGTAGCTAATTCTGTTTTATTTGGAGACGCAATATAACAATTATACATAACTCTACAAGCTTTTTTGTGAAATTTGAATAAAAAAAATTGCATTTCATCCTAATTATATGCTTTACATCGATGTTTTTTGTGTGTTTTATCGATGATTTCAGACACTATAACGTGGTTTTTATTATATTATTATTGTATTTTTGAAAGGTTTTTATGAAAATGTTAAAATTATAATAATAACAGAGTAATATAGACGTTAATATAAGCAATGAAAAAGATATTATTTATTACCATAGTATTATTAAGTAGTGTTGTGTATTCTCAGCAAAAGAAGTTTAACATAACATGGAATGCCAGTAAAACCATTAACACAAGCGGTTATACTATAGCTATTCCGCATTTTTCTCCTGAAGAGAATTACAGTTACAGCCTTAGTGATGGATTACAAGTGGTATCACAATGGAAAACGAACACTTACATAAATGAGAAGAGTGTGCAGCTTTCAAACGTTAATTATCAACCCATTTCTAAAGCAGAATTAAAAGCGTTAGACTTAAAAACGGTTCCTTCCAAAATAACAGTTGAATTAAAAAACGCTATAGCGAGAGATAAAAGCTTTGCAGTATTAAAAGTTTCAGCAATTATAAAGTCTGCAACAGGGGAATATAAAAAGGTCACTTCCTTCACTGTAAATTATAAAAATGCAACAGCTGCCAATACCGCTCTAAATAGGACTAATTTCCCAATTAGTAATTCAGTACTTAACACAGGTTCTTGGTATAAATTTGCTATTGATAAATCTGGAGTGTTTAGATTGTCTAAAAGTTTTTTACAACAAACAGGGATTAACGTTAATGCCATAGATCCCAGAACTATTCGCATATATGGTAATGGAGGGCGAATGATTCCTTATTTAAATGATATAAATTATCCTTTTGATCCTGTAGAGAACGCTATTAAAATTGTAGGTGAAGCTGACGGAGTTTTTAACGATGAAGATTATATCTTGTTTTATGGTGTTGGTCCTAAGGGTATTGTTGAAAACCCTGCTATTAATACTAATATTAATCCGTATCAGGATATTGCTTACTATTACATTAATATTGGTTCTGGGCCAGGAAAACGAATCAATTCCATGGTGGAGCCCAGTGCTTCAGCTTCAGTGCAAATAAATACATTTCAAGATTATCAATTTCATGAAGTAGATGAGTTTACATTAGCTTTAGTTGGAAGACGCTGGTTTGGTGATAAGTTTGATATTGAAGTGAATAAGTCATTCAGCTTTAATTTCCCTAACTTAATTGTAACAGAACCAGTTCAGTTTAAAGTCTATACTGCTGCTATTTCTTCAATAGCAACTAGCTTTGAAGTTTTGGTAAATAACAATTTTATAACAAACCTTCCAATTTCAGGTATTTCTTCAAATGATTCTAATTTTGCTTATGAAGGTAATTTTAATAATAACATAACTATTTCTTCAGACAATGTTTCGGTTCAAATAAATTATAATAAAGCTGGTAATCCAAGTGCTGTTGGTTATTTAGATTATATTTCTCTTGAGGCGACGAGAGCTTTAACGCATGCTGGTAATCAATTAAAATTTTACAACAAGAGTACCGCTCAGACCTCTGGCATTGGTAATTACATTATTTCTAATGCAACAGGTGTTTCTGAAGTTTGGGACATTACAGATACTAATAATATTACTTCAAAAGTTAATGAAAATCAAGCTTCTATAAGTTTTAAAGCCAATTTAGGGAGCTTAAAAACATACGTTGCAGTGACACCTTCCGACTATTATAGTGCTATTGCAGTGTCTAATCCTAATGTTGCAAATCAAAATATTAAAGGGACTATATTTAAAAATGCGCAAGGTAATTTTGAAGATGTCGATTATTTAATGATTACCCCCAGCACACATTTAAGTCAAGCGCAACGTCTGGCGCAGATTAATAGAACAAAAAATAACTTAAATGTAAAGGTAGTCACTATTGAAAGTATTTATAATGAATTTAGTACTGGAAATAGTGATATTTCAGCCATTAGGAATTTTGTTAAGTATGTCTATGATAATTCGAGTAATCCGGCAAATAGAGTAAAATATTTATGTTTATTTGGAGACAGTTCTTTTGATTATAAAGGAAGGATTTCTGATAACACCTATAATATGCCTTTATGGAATGCCTATTCGAGCTTAAATTTAACAAGCTCTTTTATTTCAGACGATTTTTATGGTATGATGGATGCTAATGAAGGTACTCTAGCGACTTCAGATAAATTGGATATAGCAGTAGGTAGAATACTTGCAGATTCGCCACAACGTGCAAAAAAAATGGTTGATAAAATAGAGACCTACTATTCTAAAGCGGCTTTTGGTAACTGGAGGAATAATATTATTGCTATTTCAGATGATGTTGATGTGGCCTGGGAGCGAGAACTTCAGGAAACTACAGATGAAATAGCCGATGAGATTACTACTCAAAAACCATTTATTAATGCTGTTAAAATACATGCTGATGCTTATCAACAGGAATCCTCTTCAGGAGGCGATCGTTATCCAGCAGTCACTTCAGCTATTGCAGATGCTATAGAAAATGGGGCATTAGTAGTTAATTATTTTGGGCATGGCGGTGAAGATGGTTTGGCCTCTGAGCGTGTTTTTGAAAAATCAGATGCTGAAGGATTAAGAAATGAATGCAAACTTACTTGTTTTGTTACGGTTACTTGCGAGTACACAAGATTTGATAACCCGTTAAGAGTTACCGCAGGAGAATTGATATATTGGAATGAAAAGGGAGGGGCGATTAGTTTAATTACCACAACACGGCAAATTTTTGTGAGTGTTGGTGTGACATTCAATAAAAAACTAGAAGAATATTTATTCTCTTATAGCGATAATGATACCTACAGTGATTATGAATATCCTACAATGGCAGAAGCTTTAAGATTGACAAAAATAGACCCTTCAGTGACTAATATTAATCAGAAAAATCTGGTGTTCTACATTGGAGATCCTGCTTTAAAATTAGCGTTTCCGGACCCAGATGTTCGTCTAACAAAAATTAATGATGTACCAATAACCCAGCAAACAGAGGTTTTAAGTGCTTTAAGCTACGCCAAATTGTCTGGTGAAGTAACAGATCCAGCTGGTAATGTATTAACTAATTACAATGGTAAAGTGGTTGCTACTATTTTCGATAAGACTATACAAAGACAAACACTAGGTAATGATAATACGACGAGTGGTGGACAAGTTATAAAATTAGATTATACGACTTTAGGTGAAGTTATATTTAGAGGGCAAGTAACGGTAACTAACGGTGCGTTTGATTTCGATTTTATTGTGCCTAGAGATATTGGTATTCCTGTGGGTTATGGTAAAGTGAGTTTTTATGCGTCAACAGACAATCCGGCTAAAGATCAAAGTGGGGCAGCAATAAATACACTACAAATAGGAGGTATTAATGAGAGTGCAGCAGAAGATAATCAAGGTCCAGTTATAAACGTCTTCATGAATGATGAAAACTTTGTCTCAGGAGGTGTCACTAATGAGTCGCCAACCCTTTTAGTTAAATTACAAGATGAAAATGGTATTAATACGGCTAGTGGTATTGGACATGATATTGTTGCTGTAATTGATGGGGACGAAGTGAATCCTTTTGTGTTAAACAATTATTATGTTACAGAATTAGATGATTACACCAGAGGGAATTTGAGTTTCCCTTTTAGAGATTTAGAACCTGGTTTGCATACACTTTCTCTAAAAGCTTGGGATGTTTACAATAATTCATCAACTTCAGAGTTACAGTTTAGAGTTTTTAACGAAGATGCGCATTTGATAATTGAAAACGTTTTAAATTATCCAAATCCTTTTGTGAACTATACAGAGTTTTGGTTTAGTCATAATAGCTCTGAAAACCTGGATGTATCGGTTCAAATTTTTACGATCTCAGGTAAATTAGTAAGAACCTTGAATGGTAGCACTAATGGAGCAGGAATCAAGTCGACGGCTTCAACTTCTAGAGACATTGTTTGGGATGGGCGTGATGATTTTGGAGATAAGATAGGTAAAGGTACCTATATCTATAAGTTAAAAGTACACTCCAGTGCAACAAATAAAACGGTTGAAAAAATAGAGAAACTTGTTATACTCTAATAAAAAATTATATTTGCTAAATAAAATTAATCCATGAAATTAAATCTTTTTACATTATTAGTCCTTGTTTTCGCTTTTAACTTGGATGCGCAAAATACAGTCGTAGAAATAACACCTAATCAAGACTCAAGGGTAATTACAACCGGAATGCCATTTTTGTTAATTGCACCAGATGCAAGAGCTGCGGGTATGGGAGATATGGGGGTTGCAACATCTACGGATGCCTTTTCTCAAAAATGGAATGCATCAAAATATGTGTTTTCTACTGCTAAATCAGGATTCTCTTTAAGCTATACACCATACCTTAGTAAGTTGGTTAATGATATTGGTATAGGTTATGTTTCTTACTTTAATAGAATAAATGAACAAAGTGCTTTTGGAGCTAGTTTGACTTATTTTAGTTTGGGAGAAATTGAATTTGTAGATGATGAATTTTCTGAACCATTAATTCAAAAGCCTAACGAGTTAGCCCTAGATATATCTTACTCATTAAGATTGGATGATCATTTCGGTATGGGTGTAGCCATGCGTTATTTACGTTCAGATTTGAAATTAAATACAGGAGGGAATGATATTAATGCAGCAAGTACTTTTGGAGTAGATATCACGGGATATTATCAAAGTGAAGAAAAAGCTTATAATGACTTTAATGGTCGCTGGAGAGGTGGTTTTGCGATTCAAAACCTAGGGCCAAAATTTAAATACGATGAGGGCGGACAAGAGAATTTTCAACCTACAAATCTTAGGCTAGGAGGTGGCTTCGATTTTATTTTTGATCAATATAATAAGTTAGGTGTTACCTTAGAACTCTCCAAATTATTAGTGCCTACGCCACCAATTACAGCGCAACGTTTTGAGTATATTGACAATAATAACGATGGCGAATTTAATTCTGGTGATGAAGCGGTGAGTACAGACGATGATTTTGTATTAGAAGGTCAAGACAATGATGTTGATTTCATCTCGGGTGTTTTTCAGTCTTTTGGTGATGCGCCAGGTGGAGGAAAAGAAGAATTAAAAGAATTCACCTATGCAATAGGAGCTGAATACTTATATCAGGAATCTTTTGCTTTTAGATTGGGTTATTTTAATGAGCATGAAACAAAAGGTGCGCGTAACTTTTTTGCTTTAGGAGCAGGGTTTAAATACAATGTTATGAATATCGATTTATCTTATTTGTTCTCTGCATCTAAAGTGCAAAGTCCGTTAGAAAGTACCTTACGTTTCTCACTTACCTTTAATCTAGGAGCAGGAGAATATAAAGAGTATTAAAAGTATATTTCGCTTAAAACATAAAAACTATTGCCAATCGCAATAGTTTTTATGTCTAAAATAGTTTCATATCTTGGTATCAAATAAGTTTAATGAAAGAAGTAAAAATAGAATCTACACTCTTCGTTTTTGAATCTCTGAAAGAGACTCCTGAAGCTATTCAAAAATTGATGCATAAAGCTATAGAGGCTAGAGATAATGCGTATGCGCCCTATTCACGATTTCATGTGGGTACTGCTTTATTATTAGATAATGGTGAAATAATTTCTGGAAGCAATCAGGAAAATGCATCCTACCCTTCAGGGCTTTGTGCAGAGCGTACAGCTATCTTTTATGCTGGGGCAAAATATCCAAAGGCAAAAGTGCTAAAAATGGCAATTTCTGCTGCTTCCCAAAATCAAAAAACAGATAAGCCAATCCCGCCATGCGGCGCTTGCAGGCAGTCTATTGCAGAATATGAAATAAAGCAAGAGAAACCAATTGAAATCTATTTTATGGGTGAGACTGGAAGCGTCATGAAATCAAGTTCGCTAGCTAATTTATTGCCATTTAGTTTCGACGCGTCAAATCTATAACGATTTCGTAAAACTTTACGATTTCCAATCTTTTTTATTACTAACTAAAGTGTTACTTTTGTTATCGCTTATGCCAATTTTATATTGGTATCTCATGAAGAACTGGCTTGAAGTCAAATCAGGAGCATTAGTATGGCGTTAAATAATAGATTAAATGCAAAAAATCACAAAAGAAGTTTACCTAAAGTGGTATGAAGATATGTTATTCTGGAGGAAGTTTGAAGACAAGCTTGCCGCCGTTTACATTCAGCAAAAAGTAAGAGGGTTTCTTCACCTATATAATGGTCAGGAAGCTGTTTTAGCAGGCGCTTTACACGCTATGGATTTAACAAAAGACAAAATGATTACGGCCTATCGTAATCACGTACAGCCTATTGGTATGGGTGTAGATCCTAAACGGGTTATGGCAGAGCTATTTGGTAAAGCAACAGGAACTTCAAAAGGTTTAGGGGGCTCTATGCATATTTTTTCTAAAGAGCATCGTTTTTATGGAGGACACGGTATTGTTGGAGGTCAAATTCCTCTAGGTGCAGGGATTGCATTTGGAGACAAATACCACGATAAAGATGCGGTAACTATTTGTTGTTTTGGAGATGGTGCAGCGCGGCAAGGTTCACTTCACGAGACCTTTAACTTAGCAATGCTTTGGAATTTACCTGTAGTGTTCGTATGTGAGAACAATGGGTATGCCATGGGAACCTCAGTTGAAAGAACGGCAAACCACACAGACATCTGGAAGTTGGGCTTAGGTTACGAAATGCCTTGCGGTCCAGTAGATGGAATGAACCCTATTAAGGTTGCCGAAGCTTTTGACGAAGCAATTACTAGAGCAAGAACTGGTGGCGGACCAACCTTTTTAGAAGTAAAAACATACAGGTATAGAGGACACTCGATGTCAGATGCGCAACATTATAGAACAAAAGATGAAGTAGCAGAATACAAGAAAGTAGATCCTATTACTCAAGTAAAACAAATCTTATTAGATAAAAAATACGCCACTGAAGATGAAATTAAAGTCATTGATAAGCGCGTAAAGGCATTAGTTTCTGAGTGTGAGAAATTTGCAGAAGAATCTCCATATCCTGAAAAAAGGGTCATGTACGATGCCGTTTATGAACAAGAAGATTACCCATTTATCGAGCATAAAATAAAATAAGCTATGGCAGAAGTAATAAACATGCCGCGTTTAAGCGACACGATGGAGGAAGGTACAGTAGCCAGCTGGTTAAAGAAAGTTGGAGACAAGGTTGAAGAAGGAGACATATTAGCTGAAATTGAAACTGATAAAGCAACTATGGAATTTGAGTCTTTTAACGAAGGCACTTTGTTACACATTGGTATTCAGGAAGGCGAAACAGCAAAAGTAGACACCTTATTAGCTATTATTGGGGAAGAAGATGAAGATATTTCTGAGTTATTAAAAGGAAGTAAGTCGGAAGATAATAAAGAGTCTAAGGAAGATCAAGAGGAATCTAAAGAAGAAGCATCAGACCATAAAAAGGAAAGTAAAACGGAAGACCAGAAAGAGGACCCTTCTGAAACCAAAGAAGAAACCCAAGCATCTACAGATATTCCAGAAGGCGTAACGGTTGTTTCTATGCCACGTCTAAGCGACACAATGGAAGAAGGTACTGTTGCAACGTGGTTAAAGAAAGTAGGGGATAAGGTTGAAGAAGGAGATATTTTAGCAGAAATTGAGACCGATAAGGCGACTATGGAGTTCGAATCGTTTCAATCAGGAACCTTGCTATATATTGGTTTGGATGAAGGAGAATCAGCAAAAGTAGATTCATTATTAGCCATTATTGGCCCAGAAGGAACAGATGTTTCTGGTATTGCTAAAGACTTTAAAATAGAAGGAAATACTTCTGCTAAAACAGAAGGGAGTTCTAAAGAAACTAAAAAAGAAGAGACAAAGACTGAAGCTCCAAAGCAGGAAAGTAAATCAGAAACCAAATCAAGCGGTTCTGAAACGTCTAGAGAAGTGCAAAGTAGCACAGGTGCTAATGGTCGTATTTTTGTATCGCCTTTGGCCAGAAAAATGGCAGAGGAAAAAGGAATCAATATCGCTCAAGTTCAGGGTACAGGAGAAAATGGACGGGTAGTAAAGCGCGATATAGAGAACTTTACGACTTCAGTGGCATCGTCTGCTTCTGCAGCGAAATTCGTAGCATCAGGTCAAGAAGACTTTGATGAGAAGCCGAATTCACAAATGCGTAAAGTAATTGCGAAACGTTTAGCAGAATCTAAATTCACTGCACCGCACTATTATTTAAATGTAGAGTTTGACATGGATAATGCTATGGCCTTTAGAGCCCAGTATAATTCATTACCTGACACTAAAATTTCATATAACGATATGATTGTTAAAGCTTGTGCTTTAGCCTTACGCCAACACCCACAAGTAAACTCTCAGTGGTTTGCAGATAAAATGAAATTAAACAACCATGTACATATTGGCGTAGCAGTTGCTGTCGAGGATGGTTTAGTCGTACCCGTAGTTAAATTTGCTAACGAGCAAACCTTACCGCAAATAGGGGATGCTGTAAAAGATTTTGCCGGACGTGCAAGAGTTAAGAAATTGACACCAGCAGAGATGGAAGGGAGTACGTTTACAGTTTCAAATTTAGGAATGTTTGGTATTGAAAGTTTTACATCAATAATCAATCAGCCAAATTCTGCAATCTTATCCGTTGGTACTATTGTTTCAAAACCGGTAGTTAAAAACGGACAAGTAGTCCCAGGGAATACGATAAAATTAACACTTGCCTGTGACCATAGAACGGTTGATGGCGCAACTGGAGCACAGTTTTTGCAAACCTTAAAAGGGTATATCGAAAATCCAGTGACCATGTTAGTCTAATTCTTTTTTATTTCTGGCAAATTGTAAGTCTAAAAAAGAAATCAAAAATCATAATCCCAATTCATCGAATTTGAATTGGGATTTTTTTATATTTAAACGCATTATAAAACCAACTATGAAAACAATAACCGCATTATGTATCGCCACCTTATTATTTGGTTGTAATACTTCAAAAAACACAACAACAGAAAACACAACTAATAATCCCACAGAACGTTTAGAGACACCGGCAACGGTAATTGTGTCGGCAACACCTAAAATGTCTGAAATTGTTTCTGCAGGAGATGTCAAAGAAACCGTTAGTTTCTTAGCTTCCAATGATTTAAACGGCAGGAATACGGGCTCAGAAGGTATTGCTGAAGCCGCAGACTATGTTGAAACTCAATTTAAAACCTTCGGATTAAAACCTTATTTTGATACGTTTAGAGATAATTTTAAAGTTGGAGAATTAGAAGCTTTCAACGTTGTAGGACTAGTGGAAGGTAATGATTCACAGTTAAAAAATGAATACATCGTAATTGGCGCACATTACGATCATATAGGCTCAATTAAAGCGGTTGCCGGCGATAGCATTGCTAATGGGGCAAATGACAATGCCGCGGGAACGAGTGCTGTGCTAGCCATGGCGAAACACTTCGGGAAAAACAAAACCAATAAGCGCAGTTTGATTTTTGTAACCTTTACGGCTGAAGAAATGGGGTTATTAGGTTCAAAACACTTAGCTGAAAAACTAAAAGCTCAAAACATTAATTTGTACACGATGGTTAATTTTGAAATGATTGGAGTGCCTTTTATAGGTAGAGATTATGAAGCTTTTATCACGGGCTATGAGTTGTCAAATCTAGCCGAGAAAATTAACGATTATGCGGGGACTAAATTAGTAGGGTATTCCGAGGTTGCTAAAAAATATAATCTGTTTAAACGTTCAGATAATTATGCTTTTTATGAAGCATTTAAAGTGCCATCGCATACTATATCTTCTTGTGATTTAACCAATTTTGATTTCTATCATCATGTGGATGATGAGATCGATAAATTGAATTACAGTTTTATGGCAAATTTAATCAACAAAATGGCACCAGTTTTAGAAGCAATGGCAAATGCTCCAACCCAAGAAATTAAAATGAATGACAACTAAAAACATTATTATTACAGGAACAAGTAGGGGTATTGGCCTTGAGCTCGTGCACCTATTCGCAAATCAGGGACATAATGTTTTAGCACTATCACGAAACGAACAAAAGGTAAGTAACTTGCATTTTGATAATATTGAGTCTTTTTCTTTTGATTTATCTGAATTGGATGATTACAAAAAAGTCGAGGATTTTATTAAAACCGAATGGAAGCACGTTGACATCTTGATTAATAATGCAGGAACCTTGTTAAATAAGCCTTTTGCGGAAACGACTATGGCAGATTTTGATGCGGTTTATAAAACCAATGTATTTGGAGTCGCCGAAATGACGCGTTGCGTTTTGCCTTTTATGAAAAGAGAGAGTCATGTAGTGACTATTAGTTCTATGGGTGGCGTACAAGGGAGTATGAAATTTCCGGGCTTATCTGCTTACAGTTCAAGTAAAGGAGCAGTGATCACCTTAACAGAGTTACTGGCAGAAGAATATAAAGAAACAGGACCAAGTTTTAATGTATTGGCCTTGGGAGCTGTGCAAACAGAAATGCTTGCCGAAGCCTTTCCAGGTTACAAGGCACCTACGACAGCCTTAGAAATGGCGAAGTATATTGCGGACTTTTCATTAAACGGGAATAAGAACTTTAACGGTAAAACGCTACAGGTATCTAATTCAACACCTTAAACGCTTAGCATATGTATGTTAAAAGAAATATTGGTTGGGGACTTGTTTTTAGATTCGCATGGAAAAACCTGATTATTTTCACTGTATATACCAGTATCATATTTTGTCTTTATTATTATGTAGGATGGAACTTCATAAACATACCTTTTCAGCCTTTAAGTATTATAGGTATTGCTGTTGCTTTTTATATTGGTTTTAAAAACAGCCAGAGTTATGATCGTTTTTGGGAAGGTCGAAAAATTTGGGGTGGTATAGTTAATTATAGCCGTACATGGACGATACAAGTGCTAAGTTTCGTAGATACTGGAAATGAAAGTAAAAACAAACAAATACAGCAACGATTAATCTACAGGCACATAGGCTGGATAAACGCACTGCGTGTGCAATTACGTCAACCACGATCATGGACGATAAAAGAAAATCATAGCGTCGAAGCACTTTTTGATAAACATAATGAACGAAATATCTCTTGCAATGAAGCTGTTTTGTTTGTATCAGCTAAAGAATATAAAGATTTAGAGAAGCGGGTAAATCCAGCAACTCATTTGGTTAAAAATCAAGCCTTGGATATTACGACACTTAAAAAAGAAGGCGCTATTGACGGTTTTCAGGAGGATCAATTGCAATCCATACTTGAAGAGTTTTACAATCTCCAGGGCATGTGTGAACGAATTAAGAATACGCCTTTTCCAAGACAGTATGGGTACTTCTCAAAAGTGTTTACTTGGATTTTTGTACTCCTTTTACCCTTTGGTCTTCTGGATGTGTTTGAAGATAATGCACTTGCTTTAACAAATGAGCTAAAGGGGTGGTATTCCTTTTTAATGATTCCATTTTCAGTATTAATTTCATGGATTTTTGTAACAATGGAAGTCATTGGTGATAATAGTGAAGATCCATTTGAAGGGCGAATAAACGATGTGCCAATGACCGCCTTATGCAGAACTATAGAAATAGATTTACGGGATATGCTAGATGAAACGGAGCTTCCTGAAGGAATTCAGCCAATGGATAATATATTGTATTAATCAATATGCTCTAAAGCGGCGTAAGCTTTTGCTCCTGAAAAACTTTCTTTAGCAAACACATTATATTCTAAAATTTCTATAATTTTAATTAATTGGTTGAAGTCTTTTTTCTTGTAGATATGCTTTAATTTATCGCCAAATTTAAAAAACATTTCTGTGGTATTGTTTTCAGAGTCTATGCCGTAGAAAAAAAGTATTTCATTTTTTTTAGGTTTAAAAAAACGGTAGTCTTCAATAATACTACCTTCTCTTACGTAGTATACTTTAAGGTTTATTTTATCTACACCAATCTCTTTATCAATATTCAATTCTTCAGGCTGTAGTTTGTAGCGTGTGACCTCTAAGGGTGTTTTAAAATCCTGTGCAGATGAGAAATACGAAGATAGGAGTAATAGGAGTATAAGAGAATACTTCATGTTAGTTTTTGCTATTAAGAATTGCTATTAATCTTTTTCAAGAACGCAATTAAAAATCAATTATTATAACAATTTTATGAAAAATTAAAATAGAGAGGGGTGTGTTATGAAAACCTTAAGAGGGATAAATTGTGCAATTTCAGCATTTCGATTAACTTTATAATTCGAAGACTTTTAAACTAAAAACAGACTATGGCACGTACAGAATCTAATATTTTTGAAAATGGAACCTTAGCACCAGAGTTTTCTTTGACCGATACGGTAACGGATAGAACCATGAACCTTCATCAGCTTAAAGGTAACAAAGTAACCGTGATAATGTTTATCTGTAACCATTGTCCTTTTGTGGTGCATGTGAATCCGCAATTAGTAAAACTGGCTAACGACTATAAGGATAAAGGTGTTGCTTTTATTGCTATTAGTAGTAATGATGCTGAAAATTATCCGCAAGACAGACCTGAATTAATGAAGCAGGTTGCTGCTAATTTAAAATATCCGTTTCCTTATTTATATGATGACACACAAGACGTGGCCAAAGCATATGACGCAGCTTGTACTCCAGATTTTTATGTTTTTGATGGGGAACTAAAAGCGACCTATCACGGGCAGCTAGATAATTCAAGACCAGGAAATGGTTTGCCTTTAACAGGAGAAGATTTGAGGCAGGCAATAGACGCTATTTTAAATAATAAAAAGCCGATAGAACACCAGAAACCTAGTGTGGGCTGCAATATTAAGTGGAAATAGAGCCCCTAGATGTTATGTTTTAGTATTTTCAATTTCCTTGTTTTTTAAATGAATTACATTTTAAATTAATTTACTTTTGCAAAAAAAAATCGAAATGCGACAAACAACAAACACCATCTTAATGATTCGTCCTGTAGCATTCAGAATGAATGAGCAAACCGCCGTTAATAATTATTTTCAAGAAGAACTTAAACTTAAAAATGCTGAAGTTAATACAAAGGCACAAGAAGAGTTTGATGCTTTTGTAGAGAAGTTAAGGGCTGTTGGTGTTACTGTTATTGTTGAGCAGGACGATATACTATTAGATGCACCAGATTCTATTTTTCCTAACAATTGGGTAAGCTTCCACGAAAACGGAAATGTTGGAATCTACCCTATGTTTGCAGAAAACAGAAGGAAAGAACGTAGAGATGAGATTTTTATAAGATTGGAGCAAGAAGGTTTTAAAATCAATAATATCATCGATTATACTTCGGCAGAGGAGGAAGGTGTTTTCTTAGAGGGGACTGGAAGTTTATTGTTAGATCGTGCAAATGATAAAGCCTATTGTGCATTATCACCAAGAGCCGACGAAACTTTGTTTATCGAATTTTGTGAGGATTTTGAATATACACCAGTAGTTTTTACAGCGTATCAAACCTTTGAAGGTAAAAGGTTGCCTATTTACCACACCAATGTGATGATGTGCCTTGCAGAAACGTTCGCGGTCATTTGTTTAGACAGTATCGACGACAAAAAAGAACGTAAAAATGTCATTCAAAATTTAACCGATGACGGTAAAGAAATTATAAAAATTAGTGAAAAGCAACTGGCGCAGTTTGCTGGAAATATGCTTCAGGTAAGAGGTGCTAACGATAAATTGTTTTTAATTATGAGTCAGTCAGCTTATGATTCTTTATCTCAGACTCAAATAGAATTGATTGAGAAACACTGTGAGATAATATCAAGTTCTTTAGAAACTATCGAGACTTGTGGAGGTGGGAGTGCGCGCTGTATGATGGCTGAGGTGTTTCTACCGAAGGTGTAGTTCCTGTGTTTACAGCGTTTTCTATACTCTTTTTTGGCAGTTCAACAAAAAAGGTGCTGCCTACATTGGGTTCACTATCTACCCAAATGCGGCCTTCATTAAGTGCTACCAATTCACGACAAATGCTTAAACCTAAACCAGTACCTATTTCATTACTAGTCCCCACAGTAGTAAATGCGTTATTATCAAATAACTTATGCTGATTCTCTATTGAAATACCAACACCAGAATCGGCAACACTAATAATGGTTTTGTTCTTATCTATTTCATTACCAATAGTAATGGAATCTCCAGATTTGCAGAATTTAACAGCATTAGCCAATAAGTTCTGAATAATAATTTCAACCATGCTTCGGTCGGCAAATACAAAATCAGGAAACGTATTATCGATCAAAACAATGCCTTTGGTTTGCATTTTTTGTTCTATCAGTTTTACTTTTTCATAGAATACTTCTTGAACATCAAATGAAGATGGCTTTGGCTTAAGAGACTGCATTTGAGATTTAGACCAGTTTAAGAGGTCAAATAATAGTAATGAGGCGTTGTTTGCACTCTTACTTAGTTCTGGTAATAAGCTATTAAATTCCTCTTGCGAAAGTTGGCCGTCGTTTAATAAGTCTATAAAACCTTTAGTTGAGGTTAATGAATCTTTTAAGTCATGAGATATAATAGAAAACAACTTATCCTTTACATTGTTAATATCTTCCAGATGCTTGCTTTGTTCAAGAATGGCTTCATTTTGTAGTTCTATTTTTTTATTTTTAGCTTCTAATTCTTGAGTATACTTAAGACGATTGTTCCGTTTTAAATAGAAGAGTATAAAGAAAGTAGAAATAATAGCAAAAGCCCCAAGTAAGGCATAAAAAATAAGTTTGTATTTATCTAGTATTCTTTTAGCCTCATTATCTTCTTTAGTAGAGGAAAGTGTTGGTTCTTCTAGTTGTAATGTGCTTTCTATAATAGGTTCTTCTAAGGGAGCAGGCGTATTATATGTCTTTTTTTCAGCATCTAAAGCACTCTTTATTTTGTAGTATTGACTTTGCCAGGTAAAAGCACTTTTAAAATCACCTCTCGTAGAATCTAAAGCCTTCATCAAAGCGTAATTTTTTAGAAGTTCTTGTTTATTAGCTCTATTCCTTCCTAAACTCCCGGCTTCTAGAAGTTGTTGTTCTGCAATTTTAAACTGTTGTTTAGCCAGATTAAGAGCGGCTAAATTATTTAATGATTTAATTATACCATCGTTGTCTTTTAATCGCCTATTTAATTTTATTCCTAGCACCAAATACTGAGCAGATAATTTGTAATCTCCTATTTTAAAATAGGCTTCGCCAAGTTCTGGTAGAATTGAAGCTCTTAATGTGTCGTTAGTGTCTTGAGCATAATTGAGGGCATTTTCATAATAACGAATGCTTTTTTTAAAGTCTTTTTTATAATAATACAAATGCGCTAGATTAATGTTACTATTTATCAGACCCTCAGTGTCGCTTAGTTCTTTTTCAATTGCTAAACTTTTCAAATTGTAGTCAATGGCCTTTTCAAGACTGTTTGTTTTTTCATAGGCTTTAGCCAAACCATTATAAGCAATGATTAACTCTTCTTTTACATCTCGTTTTTCAAGTTCTCTGATACCGTCAAACACCTGTTTTAAACCTATGGAATACTTGCCACGTGCTATTTCAAGGGAACCAAGACGGCTTTTAATTTTCGCAAGTGCTAAAGTGTCTTTTAGTGTTTCAAATAGAGTTGCCGCTCTTTTAAATTGAACGGAAGCATTAATGTAATCGTCTTTTTTATTATAGATTATAGCTTTAAAATAAGCCATCTCTGCAGAACCTCTGGTGTAATTGAGTTCCTCAGAAAGTCGTTCGGTCTCTATACTATATTTTAATGCCCTATCGTACGCTTTGGAGTTGTAAAGTAACTTAATGATTTTTGAAGCTGTTTTTATTTTTGTAGTGTCAGATTTCTGAAACGATAACCCAATAATAAGACTTTCAAGTTCTTCATTTTGAGAAAAACAAGAGCAGGAGAGTACGAAGGAGAAAAAAAGAACAATTAGTCTTTTCATAAATACTCAAAAAAGTAAAAAATAAAAAATAACTAAAAGACCTTATTTATGTCGTAGTTGCGAAAGACAGTGGGTCAGTTAGGGATTAAATATTATTGATTAATAGCGTAACAACAAAAGTTCAAAAAAGTTAACTATAAAACTAATTAATGGGTTTTAATGTAAAAAAATTAGTTTAAGTGAGCGCTTTCTTTTTGGCAGATACAAAATTAAGGTGTTTTAATTAACGCGTTAAGAATTAGTTGCCCGTTATCTGCGAAATGCATAAACCCTAAACGAACTAATATTTTACTATGAAAAGGAGGTGCACGAGATAGATTAAAAAACGCGTTAAGCAAATAGGTTTCAATCATAAAATAGTATCTTTGTCGCTTTAAAAATAAAACAGAATGAACCTTCAAGAGACCTTATCTCAACACGTAAAAGCGGCTGTAAAATCTATTTTTAGTGCCGATTTAGAAACTGTAGAATTTCAAACCACACGTAAAGAGTTTGCAGGAGATATTACGGCTGTGGTTTTCCCGATGCTTCGTGTGGTGAAAGGGAATCCCGTACAAATTGGTGAAGCTATTGGTCAATATTTGTTGGATCATGTAGTGCAGGTTAAGGGTTTTAATGTGGTAAAAGGCTTTTTAAACATTGAAATTCACGATGCGTATTATATTCGTTTTTTCAATACTATAAAAAATGATCCAGAATATGGGTTTGTAAACGCTAAGGCTGAAGACAAAGCCATTATGGTTGAGTATTCTTCACCAAATACAAATAAGCCGTTGCATTTAGGTCATGTTAGAAATAATTTATTGGGTTACAGTGTTGCCGAAATTATTAAGGCCGCTGGACATAAAGTTTATAAAACGCAAATTATAAATGATCGCGGCATCCATATTTGTAAAAGTATGCTGGCCTGGGAACGTTTTGGAGATGGTGAAACGCCGGAGTCGACAGGGTTAAAAGGCGATAAGCTAGTTGGTAATTATTATGTGAAGTTTGACCAGGAATACAAAAAGGAAATTGAAACCCTAAAAGAGGAGGGCAAGACCGAAGAAGAAGCAAAAAAACAAGCACCAATTTTAATTGATGCTCAAAATATGCTTTTAAAATGGGAAGCTGGCGATAAAACAGTCGTTGCACTTTGGGAAAAAATGAACCAATGGGTTTATGATGGTTTTGATTTGACCTATCAAAATTTAGGTGTCGATTTTGACACACTATACTACGAAAGTCAAACCTATTTATTAGGTAAAGAATTTGTTGCTGAAGGCTTAAAAACAGGTGTCTTTTATGAAAAAGAAGACGGCTCGGTTTGGTGTGATTTAACAGCGGACGGTTTAGACGAAAAAATAGTATTACGAAGTGATGGTACCGCGGTTTACATGACGCAAGACATTGGAACAGCCATACAACGTGTTAAAGATTTTCCAGACGTTGGTGGTATGGTGTATACTGTTGGTAATGAGCAGGAATATCACTTTCAGGTCTTGTTTTTAATTATTAAAAAATTGGGCTTTGACTGGGCGAAGAATTTGTTTCATTTAAGTTACGGGATGGTAGATTTGCCTTCAGGAAAAATGAAGAGTAGAGAAGGAACAGTAGTAGATGCTGATGATTTAATAACTGAAATGGCAAGTACAGCCAAAGAAATTTCTGAAGAACTAGGAAAATTAGAAGGCTATAGCGACGCTGAAAAAGCGGCCTTATACAAAACCATAGGTCTTGGCGCTTTAAAATACTACATCTTAAAAGTAGACCCGAAAAAACGTATTTTGTTTGACCCAAAAGAATCTATCGATTTTCAAGGCAATACAGGGCCGTTTATACAATATACCTACGCTAGAATACAATCTATTTTACGTAAAGCCCAATCCGACCGGGATGCTGTGTCTAATGAAGTTGATGCAGCTTACGAACTCCACGAAAAAGAAAAGAGCGTATTAAAACAACTGCAACTCTTTCCAGAAGTGATTCAAAATGCAGCAGAGAATCATAGTCCGGCGCTAATAGCTAACTATACTTATGAGCTAGTGAAAGACTTCAATTCGTTCTATCAAAATGTTTCTATTTTAGGCGCAGATAATGCTACAGATAAAGGTTTTAGAATCCAATTGTCACATGCGGTTGCTAATACCATTAAAAAAGCCTTTGGTTTGTTAGGGATTTCGGTTCCAGAACGTATGTAGTGTTTTGGTTTCTACATGTGGTTGCATAGACTAATAGAATGAAGATGTCATTAGACGTGTTCCAGTAATTATTTTCAAATGGTTGTATGCTTATTATGAAAAAATGCTTATTGCCTTAACTGTTAATTTTACAACATCGTTCCCTATGTTTTTTCTGGTATTCTGTCAATAGCCCTTTCAGCAATGGCTGTAATTGTCAATGATGGATTAACTCCTGGATTGGCTGAAATCATTGCACCATCTATAACAAACATATTTTTGTATCCAAAAACCTTATTGTCTTTATCAATGACACCTGTAGTTTTGTCTTTTCCCATAACGGCACCGCCTAAAATATGTGCTGTAGAAGGTATTCCTGCTATTGTTTCTAAAGCAAAGGAAGTGCTCACACCATTTATGGCTTTACGGTAGGCTTTCACTAAATTTATAGATTCAGGTATAAAGGGTGTAGGTGCTTTACCTGTACTTACAGAGGAAGTCATTTGCCCTAGGATATTTCGTTTAAATTTTAGGGTGCTATCAAGCGTTTGCATAAAAAGTAAAACCACTGTGTTTTTTGCCCAGCCATTAACAAAATAGATTTTGAAATAAGCAACGGGATGTTTTAAAAGCTTAGCGAGTACCTTAAAAAGACGCGAGACAACATTCGATCCCGTTACGTAGGGTAAGTGTGCCAGTTTCCAAGCATCAGAACCCTCACCATATCTGCAAATTTCGAGATGGCTATTTTCATCAGTGTCAAGTATGCTACCAATAGCGATCCCTTTTGAATAGTTTTTTTCTTTTTCAGTGCTGGTAACACTTATTAACGTCTCATTGTTACTTCGGATGTCTTCACCCAATCTATCTGATAAATTGGGTAGTGATTTCATTTTAAGCTTCAGCAGCAATTTTACAGTACCCAAAACGCCTCCCGAGAAAATTACCCCTTTAGATTTTATTTTTTTACGTGTACTGAAAAATGTTGTACTACTTTTTAATGAAACCTCATAGCCTTGAGAACCGTTAGCACTGCCAATAGTTTGTACATCATATACTTCATTTTCGGCCAGAATTTCTGCGCCGTTTTTTTGAGCGAGGTAGAGATAATTTTTGTCAAGCGTATTTTTAGCATTATACCTGCAACCCGTCATACATGCACCACAAAAATTACAACCAGAGCGTTCTGGTCCTTCGCCATCGAAATATGGGTCTTTTACGGTTTGATTAGGTTTTCCAAAGAAAACAGCAACCCGAGTGGCATCAAAATTTTTCTTGATGTCTAAGTTTTCTGCCATTCTTTTGAGGCCCAAATCACCATCAAACAATTTTGGGTTTTTTGTAGCACCTAGCATTCTTAATGCTATAGCGTAATAGGGCTTAAGTTCAGTTTCCCAATCGTTTAATACACTCCAACTACCAGAATTGAAAAAAGCAGTTTTTGGCGTAGGTAAGGTATTAGCGTAAACCAAAGAACCTCCACCAACTCCAGTCCCTGAAATTATCGCGATATGTTTAAAGACGGAAAGTTTCATAATGCCAAAAAATCGTAAGGACGGTATCCATAACCACTTTTTGAAGTTCCAATTGGTTTTTGGAAAGTCTTTCGCTTTATACCATTTTCCTTTTTCAATGACTAAGACCTTATAGCCTTTCTTAGACAGTCGTAAAGCACTAACAGATCCTCCGAAACCACTTCCTATTATAATATAATCGTACTCCATTTTAAATCAGTCTCAAGGTTTTCTTAATATAAAATCATTCCAATGTTTTATAACAGGTGTCAAACGAAGTTAATCCTTTTTTGTCAGAAATCTATGCGAGGAACTGCCTGTTTTTCGTGGTTAACGCTTCTGCTTTATTGCAATAAAAAAAGATTTCACAAGTATGTACTAAAGAAAATAGATTTTAAAGGATTGTTTATTTTGTTTAATAATTTTAACTAAACTTTAAACATTATAATTTTTTTCTTTCAACTTATACTTTAAATTTACTTCATATTAGAAACTTAAAACAAATATAAAATTATGAAAAAGAGAAACTTAATAGTTACAATGACTTTTATAGGCGCATTATTTATGTCTACAACTGCTTGTAATGAAGCAAAAAAGGAATCCGCAACAGAATCAGAAGAAGTGGTAATGGAAGAAGAGGTTGCAATGAACGAGGAAGTTGAAACACCAACAATTGTAGGTGTGGCAGCAGGAAACGAAAATTTTTCAACCCTAGTCGCCGCGGTAAAGGCAGCAGATTTAGTTGAAACATTAAACAGTGAAGGACCATTTACTGTATTTGCACCAACAAACGACGCTTTTAGTAAATTGCCAGAAGGCACAGTAGAGACGTTACTAAAGCCAGAAAATAAAGAAAAACTATCTGGAATATTAACGTATCACGTGGTGTCTGGAAACTTAGATGCAGCAGCAGTGACCAAAGCTATTACTGATAATAATGGAAGCTTTACAGTAAAGACTGTGCAAGGTGAAGAGATTACAGCCATGGTTGTAGATGGTAAGGTGGTATTAACAGACGCAAACGGAAATACAGCAACAGTAGTCATGGCAGATGTAAAAGCTTCGAATGGAATAATACATGCTATAGACACTGTAGTAATGCCTAAATAATACATAAACAAATAGTAATTTCATTGGTTGGTTATTATTAGTTAGAAATGCTTGGATCTTATTTTAGATTCAGGCATTTTTTTTGTTTGAATGGGCTGTGGAACATAAAAAAGCGAGGTTATATATGTGGTAGTACAACCAAAACACTCAGTAGATATTTAATTTCCCCACGCATAAATAAGGCCATTAGAACTTAGTTTAAAAAAATGCTGAATTCATAAGACTTTCTATTATTTTTGCCACAATGCAAAACACCTTATACAATCATATTCCACAACAAGCAATTGCTCAGATTAATCAACTTTTAGAGCATGATAATCTGGTGGTTTTAGTGAAAAAAGAACGTAAAACCAGACATGGTGATTATAGGCCTTTGCCAAATGGAAAACACCAGATTACCATAAATGAGAATTTAAATCACTATAAGTTTCTAATCACCCTCATTCATGAAATTGCACATTTTGAAGCTTATAAAGCCTTTGGGCGTTACATAAAACCGCACGGTTTAGAATGGAAACATACCTTTCAAAGATTAATGTTGCCATTCATTAATCCGGACGTTTTTCCAATGGACTTGCTACCTTTGTTAGCAAGACATTTTAAAAATCCAAAAGCGTCCAGTGATACCGATTCAAAATTAGCCTTGGCTTTAAAAGAATTTGATGAACCTAATGATAAAACCTATATTTTTGAAGTGCCATTTGGTGAAACCTTTATATTTAGAAATGATAAACGTTTCAAAAAAGGCAATAAACGGACAAAACGTTACGAATGTACAGAGATTAAAACAGGAAAAGTATATCTTTTTAGTCCGAATGCTGAGGTGGCATTAATTGCAGATTAATTCCTTTCCCAAAAAGTAGGGCATCTCATAAATTGAAATAAAATGTCACACTAGGCCTGAGCATTGCTAAAATGAACATATATTTTTGTTTTAAGCAGTAACGCTTAGCCTAAAGAAGTGTAATGGAAATAAGGAAAACAGAGTACTTGTCATTCCTTTGTAGTTAGTAGCCATTATGTTCAAATAAATTTATAATAAAATACAATCAGAGGAAAGAACGACTATGAAAAATAAAAATTATTATGCCATACTAATGGCAGGAGGAGTAGGCTCAAGATTTTGGCCAGTAAGTACTCAGGATTTTCCTAAGCAATTTCATGATATGCTAGGAACAGGTGATACGCTGATTCAAAAAACTTTTAATCGTTTAGCAAATCTAATTCCGAAGGAAAATATTTTTATTTTAACGAATGAACGTTATAACGATCTGGTTTTTGAACAACTACCTGAAGTCACTAAAAGACAAGTCGTTTTAGAGCCAGCCATGCGTAATACGGCGCCTTGTATTTTATATGCCTCATTAAAAATTCAGAAAGAAAATCCAGAGGCGATCATGATTGTTGCACCTAGCGATCACTGGATTGAAGATGAAAAAGCATTTACTAATAATGTGCAGCAGGCCTTTAACTTTTGTTCTAAAAATAAGGCTTTAATGACCTTAGGCATTCAGCCCACCTTTCCTAATACGGGTTATGGTTATATTGAATTTGAGAGTACTTCCGAGGAAGTAATAAAAGAAGTCCGCCAGTTTAGAGAAAAACCAGACTACGAAACAGCCAAAAACTTTATCTCACAAGGTAATTTTTTATGGAATGCGGGTATATTTATGTGGAGCGTAAAAAGCGTAATCGATAACTTTGAAAAGAACCAGCCGGCACTTTTTAAATTGTTTAAAAATGGTGCTTCGGTTTATAATACTGAAGCTGAAGACGATTTTATTAAGGAGAACTATAGTAAGGCTGAAAATATTTCTGTGGATTATGCCATTATGGAAAAATCAAATAACGTCTATGTTTTGCCAGCGACTTTTGATTGGAATGATTTGGGTACCTGGGGAAGTTTGTACGATAAATTAGATAAGGACGAGAACGATAACGCCATAGTAAATGCGCGAACATTAACCGAGGATGCTTCTGGAAATATGATTAGAACCAAAGACAACAAGATTGTGGTTGTGGATGGCTTGAAAGATTATATTATTGTGGATAAAGAGGAGGTTTTACTTATCTATCCGAAGCACAAAGAACAAGATATTAAAAAAGTACTCCAGCAGGTTAAAGACAAATTTGGAACGCAACATGGTTAAAAAAAAACTTTGTTTTAATCTTTGGTTTAAGATTATTACGCATGTGTCGAGTTTGGCATATGGAATTTTTAAAGTGAAATTTTAAAGATATGACTGAAGAAAATAAATTTAATTTCTCTGATGAAGAACTTAAAGATGAGGCTGCTATAAAAGATGAAGCGGTAAAACAATCTAAAGAAGCAGTAAAGAAAGAGGCCAAAAGTTTTTTTGAAAGTATTCGGTCTTTTTTAAATGAGCTTCTCGATTTTAGAAACGATACCGATCGTGATGCCACCATTCTAGCCATAAAAGCCGATATTTCTTTTAAAGGCGCCACAGCATGGATTTTGGTCTGTTCTATTTTTGTGGCTTCCGTTGGCTTAAATGCAAACTCACCTGCTGTAGTAATTGGCGCCATGCTTATTTCTCCTTTAATGGGGCCTATTTTAGGTATTGGCCTAGCCATTGCAATTAATGATATTGATACGCTTAAACGCTCTTTAATAAACTTAGCAATCATGATTGTTTTAAGTTTATTGGCGGCTTTTTTATTCTTTTATTTCTTTCCCTTAAGTGAAGACACGTCTGAGCTTTTGGGGCGCGTACGTCCAGATATTCGCGATGTGTTAATTGCTTTTTTTGGAGGTTCAGCTTTAATTATAGCACGAACTAAAAAAGGAACCATTGCTTCCGTGATTTTTGGGGTTGCCATAGCGACAGCTTTAATGCCACCACTTTGTACGGCAGGTTATGGCTTAGCAAAAGGGAATTGGGTTTACTTTAGAGGTGCCATGTATTTGTTTACTATCAACACTATTTTTATTGCGTTGGCGACTTTCTTAATTCTTAAAATACTAAGGTTTCCGATGCTTAAGTATGCTAATTCTGCTAAGCGTAAACGCATTGCTCGTTTTGCTTCTTTGTTAGCAATTATTGTTATGGTTCCAGCATCAATAACCTTTTATAATGTTTTACAAGAAAGTAAATATGAAATGGATTACAGTAATTATATTGCGAATGAAATTGTTGCTAATGACAATTTGTGGTTACATAGAGGCGTTTTAGATCCAGAAAATAGAAGAATTAATTTATATTTTAATGGGGAACTAGCAGATGCTACCATTACCGATTTGCAAAATGAATTAAAAAAAGGGACAGATTATGGCAACATCAAAGATTTTGATTTAATTATCAATGCGAATAAAACAAGAAGTGTCGATCGTATTTCAAAATCTTTAGATCGTGCGTATGAAGATTTAGATAGAAGTGAAAATATTGTTGCAGGTTTACAAAAACAAATAGAAGCACTACAAACTGAAATGAATAACTTAAACCTTCAGCTAGAGCAAAAAAGCAATACGCAAAATCAGATATCATTTACGAATCTCGCAAAAGAAGCTAAAATCAGGTTTAAAGATTTAGAGTTTTTTAGTTACGCTAAAATGTTAGAGTCTAAAGATTTTATAAGAATAGATACCGTTTCTATGGCTTTGGTAAAATGGAATGCTAATTTGAATGATAGCTTGAAATTGAAAAAAGAAAAAGAGTTAAGAGAATGGCTTAAAGAAGAAACAAAATCTAAGAATATTGTGGTAAAACGGAATTAATCATCCTCATCCAAATACATTTGGCGCACTTTTTTAAATAGCTCAGAAGAGTATACAAAATCGGTTACAATTTCATTGTCTGTTTTAAAGATAGATTGCCTTGAGCCTTCCCAGGCTTTTAACCCATCTTTTAAGAACACAATTTTTTCGCCAATTTCCATTACCGAATTCATGTCATGGGTATTAATAACAGTAGTAATATCGTATTCTTCAGTAATTTCTTTAATTAAATTATCGATTACTATGGCTGTTTTTGGATCTAAACCAGAGTTAGGTTCATCGCAAAACAAATATTTAGGATTATTTACAATCGCCCTAGCTATAGCCACACGTTTTTGCATACCACCAGAGGCTTCACTTGGCATCTTTTTATGGGCATCATCTAAATTCACACGCTTAAGCACAACATCTGCTCGTTCTCGCATTTCATCACGTTTCATTTTAGTAAACATACGCAATGGAAACATGACGTTTTCTTCAATAGTTAATGAATCAAAAAGTGCACTTCCTTGAAATACCATACCCATTTTAGCACGCATGTCGCGTTTTTTGTCTTCAGATAAATTAGCAAAGATTTCACCGTTGTATTCAATACTCCCTTGCTCGTAATCAAACAGACCTAACAGGCATTTTAAAAACACAGTCTTACCAGAGCCACTTTGTCCAATAATTAAATTAGTCTTGCCTTTGTCGAAAGTCGTGCTTATCCCTTTTAAAATGTGAGCATCACCAAATGACTTATGTAAATTTTTAACTTCTATCATTAGCTTAAAAGGAGTTGGGTTGCTAAATAGTTTAATAAAATAATAGTGACACTAGTCCATACAAAAGAAGTTGTACTCGCTTCTCCTACTTCCAGTGCACCACCTTTCATGAAGTACCCATGATAAGAAGGAACCGTAGCTAAAACAAAAGCAAACAAAAAGGTTTTTATAAAAGCATAAGCAATATGAAAGGGTTCAAAGTCCTGCTGCAAACCAGTAATAAAGCTATCTGCTGAAGAATAGCCGCCATAAACACAAGCAGCTAAACCACCAAGAATGCCCAGAAACATAGCTATAGAAATCACAAATGGATAAAAAGCCATGGCTATAAATTTAGGAAAAACAAGGTAATTAATAGAGTTAATACCCATAACTTCCAAGGCATCAATTTGCTCAGTAACACGCATAGTACCTATACTAGAAGTAATAAATGAACCAACCTTTCCAGCCATAATAATAGACATAAAAGTAGGGGCGAATTCCAGAAGTATGGATTGTCTGGTTGCAAAACCTACCAATTCTTTTGGAATTAATGGGTTATCAATATTTAAAGCCGTTTGTATAGTCACTACACCACCTACGAAAAAAGAAATAAAAGCAACAATTCCTAACGAACCTATAATAAGATCATCGATATCCTTTAGAATAAGATGTCTCATAACGGACCATTTAGTTGGTTTACGAAACATCTCGATAACCATTAAAAAGTATGTGCCAATATTATGAAGGTACTGCATAGGTCATTTTATTACGCTAAAGTATAAAAATATGAAATGTATTTAGCGATAAATTTAAATTAAGATTCTTAAAATAATGTATTTTTGGCAAGTACACTAAAAGCGTAGAAAAATGAGATTCGGATTGAGCATATTTTTAACGGTATTACTTTTTAATTGTAAAGCACAAAATACGGTATCGACCGGAAAACCTTCAGGTATTGAATCGGTTATTGCTACCAGACCTAAATTAGTAGTTGGAATCGTTATTGACCAAATGCGATATGATTATCTGACACGGTTTTATGAAAAGTATGGCACTGACGGATTTAAACGCCTAGTAAATGATGGTTTTAATTGTAAAAACAATCATTATAATTATATTCCTACCTATACGGGCCCAGGGCATGCGTCTATTTATACGGGCACCACACCAAAAAATCACGGTGTGATTGCTAATAATTGGTATGATAAATTTGAAAAAGAAACGGTCTATTGTGCAGGAGATCCTAATGTTTTAGCTGTTGGGACTGATTCTGAATATGAGCGTATGTCTCCTCACCGCATGAAAACCACAACGTTTGGAGATGAGAACAGATTATTTACACAGTCTAAAGGAAAAACCATTGGTGTTTCTATTAAAGATCGCGGTGCCATTTTACCAGCAGGACATGCTGCAAATGGGGCGTTTTGGTTTAGAGGAAGGGAAGAAGGTAACTTTATTACCAGTACTTATTATATGAATGAATTGCCGCAATGGGTTCAGGATTTTAATAGTTCTGATGTTGCTGAAAGTTATTTAAAGGTATGGAATACCTTGTATGCTATTGAGAGTTATACTGAAAGCGGAAGTGATTTAAACACGTTTGAAGCTGGTTTTAATGGAAAAGATACCGCTACATTTCCCTATGACCTAGCAGCTTTAAAAGATGAAAATGCAGGTTTTGATATTATTAAGGCGTCCCCTTACGGTAATAGTATTGTTGCCGATTTTGCAATAGCAGCACTGGATGGCGAGCAATTAGGACATGATGCAATTACAGATGTTTTAACAGTTAGTTTTTCTAGTACAGATTATATCGGCCATAATTTTGGAGTGAATTCTAAAGAAATACAAGATACTTATTTACGGTTAGATCAAGATTTAGCGCGCTTGTTTAACGCCTTAGATACTAAGGTTGGAGTAGGTGAGTACACTGTTTTTTTAACTTCAGATCATGGTGCTATTGATGTGCCGGGTTATTTGCAGAGTGTTAAGATACCATCCGGTTATTTTGACGGAAGAGCTTTCAGTAGTCAATTAAATACTTTTATGTTACAGCAATTTAATGCGTCTGATTTAATAGAGAACATTAGTAATAACCAACTGTTTTTAAATAAAGAAAAACTTGATTCTTTAAATATAGAACTCGATGAAGTACAAAACGCTTTAGTTAATGAATTGATTAATTATAAAGCTATTGATAAGGTGTTTTCAGCAGAAGCAATGCAAACCTCTAATTATACGAAAGGCATTGAAGCCTTGTTGCAAAATGGTTACCATCAAAAACGCTCTGGAGATATACTCTACGTTTACGATCCAGCTGTGATTAGCTATCCAAAAACAGGCTCGACACATGGTTCTGGTTTAAGTTATGACACGCATGTGCCCTTATTGTTTTATGGTCAAGGTATTAAAAAAGGTAGTACATTAGTAAAAACTGAAATCACAGATATAGCACCAACCATTTCTGCTTTATTGGGGATTGGTTTTCCTAATGGCGCAACAGGGCAGGTTTTGGAATTTGTGGTTGATTAATTATAGGGCATAACAAAAAACCGTTACCAGAAGTGACTACTTACGGTATAAAAAATAATTTTTCACCAAATCAATATAGGCTTGTTTGGCTTCGTCTTCTGAAATTTGCTGTATTTGAAAGAGTGCGTTCGTTTTAAACGCATTAATAATTGGGGTTCTACTACTGGGTCTTTCGTAATTATTTGTGGCCTTTTTATAATAGGCATACAAACGAAGCAAAAAATCTGCAGGGAAAGGTTCTGTATGTGCATTTATGCGCTCTACAGCATCTTCAAATTCGATATTTATCTCTTTTGAAGTCATTACATTTCGGCAATAATACTTTCACCACCACGAACTTTTTGATTCAGTTCTACTTTGATGTTGGTACCTATAGGTAAATATAAATCTACTCGTGATCCAAATTTTATAAATCCAGAATCACTTCCTTGAGTGACTAATTCCCCTTCTTTTGCATAATTAACAATACGCTTAGCCAGTGCACCGGCTATTTGGCGATATAAAACTTTACCATAGCTTTTACTCTCTATTACGACCGTTGTGCGTTCATTTTCTTCACTGGCTTTGGGGTGCCATGCGACTAAGTATTTTCCGGGGTGGTATTTGCTAAAAGCAATTTTTCCTGCGATTGGATAACGGGTAACATGCACATTTATAGGCGACATAAACACGCTTACCTGTAAACGTTTGTCTTTAAAATATTCCTTTTCAAAAACTTCTTCAATCACCACGACTTTACCATCAACGGGTGAGACTACAGCGTGATCTCCACTAAATAAGTTTCGTTTTGGATTTCTAAAAAATTGAAGGATTAGAAATAAAAAGATTCCAGATATCGCAAATAAAAGATATTGAAGCCACGATACATATATAAACCTATCTACAAGTAATACTAAGGCAATGACTATAATAAAAGTAATTACAACTATTTTATGACCTTCTTTATGAAACATATTGAACTATTGTTAAAAATAAATATATAAACGGTGCCGCAAAAATAATACTATCAAAACGGTCTAATAGGCCGCCGTGGCCTGGCATAATTACACCACTGTCTTTTACATTGGCTTGACGTTTAAATTTGGATTCTATGAAATCGCCAACTGTACCAATCACACTAATAATTACCGCTAGAGTAAGCCAGTTATTAAAACTTAATGTTTCTGTAAAGGTAGTAATAAAATAGCTTGCAATGCAGGCAAATAATAATCCGCCAAGAAAGCCTTCAACTGTTTTTTTAGGCGAAATACTAGGAAATAATTTTTGCTTACCAAATTGCCTTCCTATTAAATATGCAAAGGTATCGTTAACCCACACAAGGATAAAAGAACCTAATAAAAGCTTTGGAGTATACTCATTTTTATAATTTGCAATTAATATTAAAAAAACAAAAGCACTAGATAAGTAAAAGGTGGTTAATATAAAGCGTTTAGATTCAAATAAAGGAATTACTTTTTCTGAAAATAAATCCTTAATTAATAGTAACTGCACGAAAATAGTGATCACATGTAAAATACTGGTTGCTTCCCTTAAACCTTCTGTAGAATTCATTAGGGACTGCCAGTAGCCAAAAATGAAATAGAGGATAGTAAATACGATATAAGGCATAAAGCTTTTAAGTTGGATGAGCCTATTAAACTCTACCAAGCAGATGATCCCAAAGATGAAAAACACAACAATTGCCGCATGCTCATTTAACAACGACGTTAAGAGTATTGTAATATAAAGTAACCCAGATAAGGCTCTAGTAGCTGTTTCTTTCATTAATTATAAGTCTTCAAGTAGCAACAAATATAAGTTTTTTGTAGCACTGCCATAACTTAAAAAGTCTTTTTCAGCAACATCCTTAAAGTGTTTGATAGTCGTGATGTTAGTAGGGATTTTTTTTGTGTTTCTGTTTTTGATTTGGCGTAAACCTTCTCCAATATTTGTTACAATTTGACTAGTAGTCGCAAAAACGATAAAATTATTAGGAAATTCTATTAGCTTTTTTTCGGCAATTTGTAAAGAGGAAACTAAAATGGAGCCATCGTTTGAAATCAAATTTTCACAAGTGGTAAAAAAATACGTAGCTTCATTTAGACTGCCTAAATTTAGATTGGCATCTTTAAATTTAGCTTTTAATTTTTCGTCGTAGAAGTAGCCTGATTGTTCTAGCCAATTGTTTTCTTCAAGAATGTGATTAATGTTTTCGTGGACTTCATTAAGGCTTTCGCAATAGAGAAACTTCCCGCCATTAGCTTTAAAGTTTATTGTAAAACTTTCGTCTATTGGGAGTTTTACAGGAGGCATATGCTTACCCCTGTCTAGATTTTTTATTTCTTCTTTCTCCTTATTAGATTTAGAACGAAAAATGTTTCTAAATATGCTCATGTATTGTTTGCTATTAACCTGAAAAATTTGGGTATTTCTCAAATATAAAAAATCTCAAATTAACAAAGGTTGTTATTTTGAGATTTTTAATATTGTTGATAGAAAACGACTTATTTTTTATCTTCTTTTTCTTCTTTCTCTATTTTCTCTACTTTTTCGTCCTCTTTTTCGCCTTCTTTTAGTATTTCATTTTCTGGCATACTAAACGGTCTTTTTCCTAAGATTTCTTCCAGATCATCTTTGAAAATCACCTCACGCTCTATAAGTCTTTCCGCTAATTTATCTAAAACATCTCTTTTAGATTCTAATAGATTTACCGCACGTTTGTATTGTGTTTCTACGATATCTTTTATTTCATTATCAATAAGTTCTGCTGTTTTTTCACTGTATGGTTTTACAAAGCCATTTTCACCTGCAGGATCATAAAAAGTGATGTTTCCAACTTTTTCATTCAAGCCATAGATCATAATCATTGCTTTGGCTTTTTTGGTCACATTTTCCAAGTCACTTAAAGCACCCGTTGAAATTTCATTGAAAATAATTTTTTCTGCAGCACGCCCTCCCATAGTAACACAAATTTCATCTAAAAACTTGCTCGTTCTGGTAATGTAAGCTTCTTGTGGTAAATACCATGCCGCACCAAGTGAACGACCTCTAGGAACAATGGTTACTTTTACTAAAGGATCTGCATGTTCTAAGAACCAGCTTACTGTTGCATGACCAGCTTCATGGTAGGCAATCGTTTTCTTTTCTTCAACAGAAAATAAGTTGCTACGTTTTTCTAATCCGCCAACAATTCTGTCTACAGCATCTAAGAAATCTTGTTTTTCAACTGCCTTTTTATTTTTTCTTGCAGCAATTAATGCCGCTTCGTTACATAAATTAGCAATATCTGCACCAGAAAAGCCCGGTGTTTGCTTAGATAAGAAATCGATATCTAAACCTTCTGCTTTTTTTAACGGTCTTAAGTGCACTTCAAAAATAGCACGACGCTCTGTTAAATTTGGTAGATCTACATAAATCTGTCGATCAAAACGGCCAGCACGCATAAGTGCTTTATCTAAAATATCTGCTCTGTTTGTGGCAGCGATAACAATTACGTTTGTGTTTGTGCCAAAGCCATCCATCTCTGTTAAAAGTTGGTTTAAGGTGTTTTCACGTTCGTCATTACTTCCCGACATTGCATTTTTACCACGAGCACGACCTATAGCATCAATTTCATCTATAAAAATAATAGCCGGTGATTTTTCTTTAGCTTGTTTAAATAAATCTCTAACACGAGAAGCACCAACACCTACGAACATTTCAACGAAATCTGAACCAGATAATGAAAAGAAAGGTACTTTAGCTTCACCTGCAACGGCTTTTGCTAATAAGGTTTTTCCTGTTCCAGGAGGGCCAACTAAAAGCGCTCCTTTTGGTATTTTACCGCCAAGTGAGGTGTATTTTTCAGGATTTTTAAGGAAATCTACAATTTCTTGTATTTCTTCTTTTGCACCTTCTAAACCGGCAACATCTTTAAAAGTCGTTTTTACTTTTGTGTTTTCATCAAATAGCTTGGCTTTAGATTTTCCGATATTAAAAATCTGTCCACCAGCACCGCCTCCGGCACCGCCAGACATTCTGCGCATGATGAAAATCCAAACAGCGATTAAAAGAATAAAGGGTAAGAAATTAATTAATAAGTCGCCAAAAGTGCCACTCTCTGTTTCGAATTCGTAATTAGTAGTTAAATTGTTTTCTTTAATGATTCTTTTAAACTCTTCTTCAAAAATCTCCTGGCTACCATATTCGTAATAGTAGTTTGGAACAGCAGCACCAAATACCGAAACCGAACGCTCTGCCGCTTTTTTGTGTGTAGCGTCATCCTTTGCTTCTTTTGTAAGGAATATTTTTACTTTTTTAGAGTTTTGTACAACTTTAAAGTTTTTAATATCTCCCTTTTCGAGGTATTCAAAAAATTCAGAAGTATTTATTTTACTCGAATCGTCTGGACCATTATTAAAAAAGAATTGAGAAAATATTAGTGCCAATATTAAGCCTCCTGAAATCCAATATGGATTGAATTTTGGTTTCTTAGGTGCTTCTTGTTTTTTATTTTTTTCTGCCATGAAATGGATTTAAAATTTTGATTCGATTATGGTGGTTTTTGCATCTCCCCAAAGACTTTCAATGTCATAATACTCGCGAATGTGTTTTTGGAAAACATGAACCACTACATTTACATAATCCATTAAAATCCACTCAGCGTTGTCTTCACCTTCAATATGCCAAGGCTTGTCTTTTAGTTCTTTGCTAACTTTTTTCTGGATCGAGTTAACAATAGCATTAACCTGAGTGTTAGAGGTACCTTCACAAATAACGAAATAATCGCAAACGGTATTTTCAATCTCTCTTAAATCTAGAATATTTATTTCTTTTCCTTTTACATCTTCAATGCCACCAATTATTGTTGTAATTAGTAAATCTGCGTTTGCTTGTTCTTTAACCATTAATTAGATTTAATTTGTGCAAAGTTATTATTTTTTGGTTCTTTATACTTTAAATTAATCATAAGATTTTGCAATTTATTTTAACTACGAAGATAACCAATTTATATGCGTATAATCAAACTTGATGCCATCGATTCTACAAACACGTTCTTGAAAGAGATTAGCAGTGCAGATGCACTTGAAGATTATACCGTTGTTATCGCCAAAGCACAAACTAAAGGCAAGGGGAGAATGGGTAATGAGTGGAACTCTAAATCATCAAAAAACCTTACTTTTAGTGTGTTTAAGCACCTTCATGGGGTGTCATTTGAGCGCCAATTCTATCTCAGTATAGTCACAGCTTTAGCAATAACTAAAACACTGGAGGCTTATAATATATCTAAATTGTTTGTGAAATGGCCTAACGACATTTTGTCAGCAGACAAAAAAATAGCGGGTATTTTAATTGAAAATGTCATTAAACAAAACAAGCTTGCTCACAGTATTATTGGCATTGGCTTAAATGTTAATCAAATTGAATTTGAGCATTTACCGCGTGCCTCTTCTTTAAAAAAAATTAGTGGAAAAACCTTTGATTTGGATGAAGTACTCCAACACTTATTAATAAATTTAAAGTATTATTTTTCGCTTTTAGAATCTGGAGAAATAGAAATGCTAAAACACACCTATGAAGCTCAGCTTTTTAGAAAAAATAAACCTTCAACATTTGAAAACGTTGAAGGTGAATTATTTTCTGGATTTATTCAAGGTATTTCTAATACAGGAAATCTAATCGTTTTATTAGAAGATGCCATTATTAAAGAGTTTAGCTTAAATGAAATAAAGTTACGTTACTAAAAAGCAGTACGCATATTTGTCGCTAGAGTCTCAATAAATTTACTTATTGGACCTTTTATCATCATGGCCATCATCGCATTAAATTCGCCTTCAAAATTTAATTGTACTTCGCTGGTATTGGCATCAATTTCTGTGATATTTCCAATCAAAGAAAAATCTATTTTGCCCCCAGCAGCTCCTAAAACAATTTTATTTGGTGGTATAGCTTCTTTCTTTTTAAGTACGATTTCTGGCATGCCTTTTAAAGCAAAAAGAAATTTTTCCTTGTCTATAACTTCAAATTTACTAATGTTTTCGGGCATTAGAGATTCGAAATTTTCAATAGTATTTAAAAAATCGAAAGTTTCCTGAGCAGATTTTTGTAGTGTTACTTTTTGTGATTCTAAGTTCATTCTATATAGCTTATTAGTTGGTGTTTACTTGATTGTGTTGACTAATTTAAAACAATAGTATGGTCACAATCAATTCGCATGCCATGCGCCAGGATTGGCATTCCAATCGGCTAAAGTTTTTAATTGTTCTTGAGAAATATAATTCGCTTCTGCTGCTTCAAGAAGTAAGTTTTCGTAGTTACTTAAAGTATTTAGTTCTATGTGTTCAGCTTCAAAATTTTGTTTGGCGATATCAAAATCATAGCTAAAGATGGCAAGCATTCCTTTTACATTCACATTTGCTTCTTTTAAAGCTCTAACCGCATTAAGACTGCTTTTTCCTGTGCTTATCAGGTCTTCAATAACAACTACATTTTGTCCGCTTTCAAGGAAACCTTCAATTTGATTTTGTCTCCCATGACTTTTAGCTTCTGGTCTTACGTATACAAAGGGCAGGCCAAGATACTCCGCTACTAGCATGCCAATGCCTATTGCTCCTGTTGCTACACCTGCTATAACATCTGGTCTCCCGTAATGTTGTTCAATAAATTTACTCATTTCCTCACGTATATAATTTCGAATTAGAGGAAAAGAGAGTACAATACGGTTGTCGCAGTAAATTGGAGATTTCCAACCTGAAGCCCATGTAAAAGGATCTTCCGGATTTAATTTAATTGCGTTTACTTGAAGTAAAACTTTTGCGGCTTGTCTGGCAATGTGTTTATCGAAAATCATAGTTGCAAAAATAACAATAATTTCATTTTTAAGTATTATTTGATTGCATAAAAAAATATCTTTTTAAGATATAAGAAACTAAATCAAAAAATAATACTTTTACCAACACTAACTGTTCGACATACTATGATGTATCGTATTTTTGTAAACGACAAGCCTATTATTTTAACAACGGAAGTTGAAAAAGAAACTGATTTTAAAAATTTTTTATTGAAGGGTGTTGATATGGAGCAAGTAATCAACGCTTTAAAGAAGAAAAAAATAAGGCATGTACGGTTAATTCATCATAATAAAGATACCATTTTAAAAAAGTTTCTAAAAAAGTTGCCTAATGTTATTGCTGGTGGCGGCAAAGTATATAATAAAAACAAGTCCGTTTTATTTATTTACAGAAATGATAAATGGGATCTACCTAAAGGAAAAGCTGAAGGAAAGGAAACTATAGAAAGAACAGCGATAAGAGAGGTTGAAGAAGAAACAGGAGTTAAAGGGTTGAAAATTGAAAAACCATTAGAGACCACTTATCATTTGTTTAGACGTAATGGTAAGCTTAAAATAAAAATCACGTATTGGTTTGAAATGTCTACAGACTACGAGGGAACACTTTTGCCACAAGAGAATGAAGGGATTACAAAAGTAGAATGGCTAAATAAGCAAGACTCAGAAGACGCCTTAGAGAATTCTTATGCTAATATTAAGCTGTTGATTTAGAAGGTTATTTATTAATCTATCTTATTTTTTTAAAATTAGCAGCCCCTTTTTTCTTAGCCATTAAGTAGGCTGATGAAAATAGTTTTTAGACTTTAACGGTATTGACTATGTCTTCAATAGCAGCATATAGGTCTTCTTTTATCTGATAATTCATCTTGTTTTTACTTGAAAACTGCTGATTGATTTCAATCTCAAGACCGCTATAGTTTTTTTCTGTTTGCTGCCTTAAATACGTGGTAAATCCATCGGCTTTTCCTAAGTATGGATAGTTAAAACGAACCAACCACTTTGGGTTAATAGTATGTATAGCTTTTTTTAGTTTCAAAGCAATCTGTTTTTCGTTTGGTTTAGAAGGATCATAAAGAATACCAATATCACAGTGTCTTACCACATGGTTTAAAACGGGAGTGAACGAATGGATAGACAGGTGTAAAACGTGGCTGACCTTTATTAGCTTTTTTATTTCGTATGCTACAGTGTTTCTATACGTCAAATAGTAATCTTTAATAATCTTTTTCTTTGACTCACTCGTTAGTGAATTGGAGAATTCCGAAAACAAAGACTTGTGGTGTAAGGAGCGGTTTAATTCTATTAACAGTCGGCTTGTTTCACTATAATTAGAATAGGCTGCCAATGGTTTTAAATAATTAAATACATCTAAAGCGCCTAGGTCATAACCTCTATGTGACTTTAGCGCTTCCTTGTTATTAAAAATGGCGGTATATTCTTCTGGGATATTGTTGCCGCCATGCTCACAGGTTAATACAAGTTTCATTTTATTTTTTCGGAATAAAAAGAGTGTTGCTTTCTAAGCAATCTGCTAATTGATTATAGATGATTCTAATGTTTTTTTCTGAAGAGTCTTCCTCTAGAGCAGTAAGAATTCTGGTCGATAATGTGCCGTGCTCGAGGATGATTTCAATCGCGTTTTGATAGTTGTCAGAGAGGTTGTCTTTTACCAGTTCATACAAGTGCTTCCAAAGATTTTTGACTGAAGTACCCGCGTTCATATTGAATAATTCCAGGTAATCAGTATTGTAAATATTATAATTCTCAGCATCTTTTATTGTAGCATTAAGAATTTGAAACAAGTCTTGTTTTAACCATTTCTTTTGGTTTTTCAAGGGCGCTAATTCACCGTTAACTAGTTTTTTCAAGACTTCAATAATCAATACGCAAATGGCAATGTCTGCTTTTGGGCACTCTTGAATATCAACTAATCTGATTTCAATGGCATTTCTGTCAAAACGTGCGATAGCCCCTCGAGAATTTAAAAAATGATGATCTAAAATATTATTAGTATCGTACTTCTTAATGGCCTTATTAATAGGCTCAAAAATTGTCGCATAATAATCTACTTTACTAAAAACACGTTCAGGTATAACTAAACCAGTCATCTCTGGAATCTCTTTTTGATTGTTTTTGTAGTATTCCAGACGGGTGTCTTTAAAATCAGTAACGCGGCCTTCTAAAATTGGAGAACTGGCACATAAACCGGGCAATAGTGGTAAAATAATGCGAATAGCAGCATGTAGTTTTTCAAACTCTTTATCATCGTAGAAGGGTAAATTTATATGTGTACTTTGCACATTACTCCAGCCATGACCTTTACAGTCAAAAATACGATTGTACAACTCGTACACTTCACTATAGCTGTGTTTCCAAAGCTGCGTGTCCCGTAATGGATTCATTAAAGGGTGACATGCCGTTGGTAATAATTTCGTGCTTAGGGGTTTTAAAAGACTATTTATTTCTAAGATGTTGTTATGAAAGTCTTCTGAAAGCGTCTCTAAATTCGCAGTTGGACCATTGGTTTTTATTTCAACAACATGAGCGACTAACTCATTACTCCAGGCAACCGTTCCATTATCAATATCTGAGGTTAATGTGCCATTTTTTGCTGTTAATAAGGTGTCAACGATAGGCGCAATTTTAAAAGAAGACGTATCAATAAGCATGTATTCCAATTCGATACCAAAAACTTCAAAAAGGTGATATTTTTTACCCATATTATTCTAATCGTTTTTTTAATGCTGAAAGCACCTTAGTATACACCAAATCACCATAATGAGCATCTTCTACGCCAAAATCTATATTTGGATTGTCATTAATTTCAATAACCATCGGTTTGTTGTCTACTACTTTTATATCAATGCCATATAAACCTTTGCCCATTAGTTTTGCCGATTTTAAAGCCATGTGTATAACCTCTTTTGGTACGTCTTCAATAGGTAAACACTCTGCATCTCCATCTTGATCATTCTTTTTCTTGGCATTCCAATTATAGATTTGCCAATGTCCCTTTGCCATATAATACTTGCAGGCAAAAAAGGGTTTGTCGTCTATAATACCAATCCGCCAATCATAATCTGATGGGCAAAATTCTTGTGCAATAATAAGATCAGACTCTTTTAGCATTTCAGAGACTAGCGTATTGTATTCTTTTTCTGTTTTTGCCTTTTTTACACCAAAAGAAAAGGTAGAATCAGGAGCTTTTAAAACGCAAGGCAAACCAACTTGTTTCATTACAAATTCGCGGTTATCTTTATGTACAATAAGGGTTTTTGGGGTTGCGATATGCGCATTGTTTAAAGCTTCGGCCATAAAGACTTTATTACAGCATTTTAAAATAGCATCAGGGTAGTCAATAATCGCAAGACCTTCTTGTTGTGCTTTACGCGCAAAGGCATACGCTTCATTATTAACTTCTGTGCTTTGGCGAATAAACAAGGCGTCAAAAGAGGATAAGCGACTTAAATCTTTAGGCTCAATAATTTCAGCATAAATATTCATCTTTTCGGCAATATCTATAAACTTTTTTAAAGCTTTGGTATTACTTGGAGGTGCAGGATCGTTTGGATTAACTAAAATAGCCAGATCAAAATCAGAAGTTGTTAGCTTAGGTGTGTCGTAACGTTTTTTAGAGAAATATTGGTTTGCAAAGACATGTACACTTTCTAAATGCTCGTTCGGGATTTCAGATTCTGAAATTGCTCTAATACTTTGTATGTTCCATTTGGTGTTATGATAAAACTTGACCCGTAGAAAAGGGACTTGAAAATGCTTGTAAAACAAGCTGCTTAGTGCTTTGTATTTTTGAGCTACATTTTGACCAAAATAAATACTTAATGTAAACTCTCTAGACTTAATGTTTTTTAAACTCTGCTGAATCACATCATCAAACTCATCTGAAACTATTTTAACCAATTTCAGTGTCTTTAAATCTACTATATTTCTAACCGTTGGAATGGCTAAATGTCCTCTAGCTTCAGCTAAAAGTGAGACATAGTAGCCCTTTGATTGATAACTGTAATCTTTACAAAGATTAAATATTCTAGCTTTCTTTAAAAGTGAAAACTGAGGATCGGTAAGGTAGTCTTGCGAAGAAATCACCTTGATATTCTCTATCGAAAAATGCCATTTTTCAGGCTGATTGACAACTATGTATTTATTCATTTAAGGTCTAAGCCGTGGTGTAAATTTCAAACAAAACTATAGTATTTTTTAATTGGTTTCACATAGCACTGAAAATATTTTTAATGGCATATATTATAATGGTTTGCTCGTGTTCTATCCTAATAAAATACTAAAAAAAACAGTCGTGTTTATTTTAAATTTGTAAGTAAAAAAAATAAAAAGAATACGCTTATTCTATTCTGTAAACAGGATATTGTAAATGTGCTTTCTCATAGTTTTCACTTTCTTTATGTAGCCACTCTAATTGTGCATACCAATTGTTCGCAAAGTCAGGGTTGTAAGATTTTTTAATATTAAAAGCAATTTGTAGTTTAGGATTTTCAGCTAATAAGGTTTTAGCTTTATCTTCCCAGACATAAGGTGAAAAGCCTTCTTTTTGCTGCAAAATGGTATCGAAAAAATTCCAATTAAAAAAGGAATCTGGTGCTTGAGGTTCTAAGGTTTCTAGTAAATAACGGAGGCCGTTTTGGTTTGTGTTAATAATATAATCCCCTTTTTTAAAGGCAATTTGTTCTTGAGTCGTTTTTACATTGGTATTATAATGAAAATAGTGACCTTCATAGGCTTGCTTACGCGTGTCGTAGTTTTCAATCTTGTAGGATGTAACGGGAAGTGTAGAATCTTTTTCTAATACTTTAAATTGGACACGGTTTAATTCTAATAACGCCATAACATGCCACCAACCTTGAGGAATTACATACGCGCTTGGTATGCTTACTTCTAAAGTAGGTTTAAAGTAATTTTGATAAGTTACTGGTTTAACAAACGGTTTTGAAGTGTCGTACTTTAAACGTTTTGCTCCGGTAAGGTCACTATCAATTGTGTTGCCTTCAAAGCCTTTGAAATTTAAAGTTGTAGCCTTAGTTGTGTCTATTTCCCATTGTAACGGATAGTTATTTTTTGCTATTAGCGTCTTATTAAAATCCTGTCTTAGTGTTTTAATTTTTTCGTGGTCTTCTTCAATAATAACTAACATGCTTTTCATAAGTTCGTAAGTGCCTTCTACACGTAGTTTATATGGTTTTAGCATGTGTGTTTCTACCATCATGCCTAAGGTGTTAAATAAAGTGGTGTAGCCAGTAGAGTATCTTGGCGAATCCATAAATTGTGAAAAATCTTTTTCTGGAACACTATTAAAAACGTTTACATAAGGGGTAATGTCCCACTGTTTGGCTTCTAATTTTTGCTCCAGTTTGGGCATCATTTCAGTGTGTAAATAGTGTCCGAGTTCCCCTCCCAATTTATTATGCTGTGTAAATAAGTGAGTCAATGTATATTGGTAGTCTGCACCATTACTCACGTGATTATCTATAAACACATCAGGTTGTACGGTATGAAAGATTTTAGCAAAGGTTTTGGCATTTTTTGTGTCACTCTTTATAAAATCGCGATTTAAATCATAATTACGGGCGTTGCCTCTAAACCCATATTCTTTTGGTCCATTTTGATTGGTGCGTGTCCCGGTGTTACGGTTTAAACTACCACCAATATTATAAATAGGAATAGTCACTATAACCGTATGTTTTGGCATCTTTATTTTGCCTTGTATAATATCTCTGAACAATAGCATGGTGGCATCAATACCGTCACTTTCTCCTGGGTGAATACCATTGTTAATTAAAAGAATACGTTTATTTTTTCTAATGTCTGAAAAATCAAAATTAGATTCTGGATTTAAGGTGACGATATGTAGTGGTTTTCCTGAGTCGGTTTCGCCTATTGAATCGATTGAAATTTCAGAATAATAGTCTGCTAAATTTTTATAATATTGAATCGTTTCGAAGTAGGTAGCGGTTTCTGTCCCTTCTGAGGTTTCAAAAACGGTAGTAAAATCATATTCTTTTTTTGAATGACAGCTAAAACAAAAAATAATTAATGCGGCCAGTGCTATTTTTTTCATTTCAAACGATTTAGTGAATTTATGTGAAACAAATATAGTAATTGCGTCTTTGCTAAGATAACAATTAAACGTACTTTTGCCGCTTTAAAAATAGAGGTTATGACAGCATATTTTAGAAAACAAAGAGCCACTGCAAAAAACGATGTTTTAGCGGGGATTACGGTGTCTTTAGCGATGATACCAGAAGTAGTTGCTTTTGCTTTTGTAGCACAAATAGATCCATTAGTAGCGCTTTCTGGCGCCTTTATTATTGGTTTGATCACTGCTATTTTTGGTGGCCGTCCAGGATTAATTTCTGGAGCCGCAGGAGCAGTAGCTGTTATATTTGTAACCATGATAGCTGAAGGTCATACGAAAGGCATGTTGTTTGACCAACCTATAGATAATATGGGGTATTTTTATCTTTTGGCTTGTGTAATATTAATGGGGGTTATTCAAATTGGTGCTGGCGTTTTTAAACTCGGACGATTTGTTCGTTTGATTCCACATTCTGTAATGATGGGGTTTGTTAATGGTTTAGCGATTGTCATTTTTTGGGCGCAAGTAAAAATGTTTACACATAAAAAGGTCGCCGTTAGTAAAGATGGTGTAAAAGAATATATAAGTACTTATATGCAAGGCGAAGAATTGTATATGATGATTGGTCTTGTTGCGTTAACCATGTTGATTATTTGGTTATTACCTAAGTTGACTAAAAAGATTCCAGCCTCTTTAACGGCTATTTTAATCACTACCTTTATCGTGGTGTTTTCTGGAATAGAAGTAAATACAGTAGGTTCTTACATTATTGAAGGTGGTGGAACGGGTTTGAAAGGAGAGTTTCCAACACCAAATATGGAGTTATGGCAAAATTTACCTTTTAATATGGATACCTTAACATTTATATTACCATTTGCCTTTCTGGCTGCTTCGGTTGGCTTAATTGAATCTTTAATGACGTTAAACCTGGTAGATGAGCTTACCGAAACTAGAGGAAATGGAAATAAAGAATGTATCGCTCAAGGTGCAGGAAATATAATGAGTGGCTTATTTGGAGGAACAGGAGGTTGTGGTATGATTGGTCAAACCGTTATTAATATAAATGCTGGCGGACGCGGCCGTTTATCTGGTATCATGACAGCTTTAACTTTATTAACTTTTATTTTATTTACAGATAAATTAATAGAGCAAGTACCAATTGCGGCATTAGTAGGGGTAATGTTTATGATGGTTATTGAAACCTTTGCATGGTCTAGTTTTAGAATCATGCGTAAAATTCCAAAAACAGATGCCTTCGTATTGGTGATCGTAAGTGCGGTAACTGTAATTTATGATTTGGCGATTGCCGTTTTTGTAGGTGTTATTATTTCGGCATTAGTTTTTGCTTGGGAAAATGCTAAGAAAATTAGAGCAAGAAAACGCGTAAAGGAAGATGGTACCAAAGTTTATGAAATTTGGGGACCTTTATTCTTTGGAAGTATTACTGCGTTTAACGATAAATTCGACGCAAAAAATGATCCAGATAGGGTAGAAATTGATTTTGTAGAATCGCGGGTAAGTGATCATTCTGCATTAGAAGCTATTTTTAATCTTGTTGAAAAATATGAAGCCGAAGGCAAAAGCATTAAATTAAAACATTTAAGCGAAGATTGTAAAGAGTTACTTTATAAGGCAAGTCCGAAATTTAGAGAAGTCATCATTGAAGATATCGATGACCCGCGATACCACCTAGCAGCAGATCCAGAACGGTTTACCAAATCGCTTTCAGAATATAAACTGTAATCTAAAAGGCATCTTAAAACAGGTGAAAAAACCGATAAAAGTATGTTTTTAAGTGATGAAATGCTGTTTTGTGAGTTTTTTTACTACATTGCGACACAGAAATTGTACCCCAATGAAGAAGACCTACTATAGCTTTGTTCTTCTATTAATTACCCTTGTACCGCTACATGCACAACAGGAGTCTACCACTCCTATTGATTCAATGTACAAGGAAATAGAACGCGCTTTTGAACTTTGTCAACGAAACAAATATGGAGAGGCTATAGAGATAAGTACCAAAGTACTAAGCCACTCTATTAAAGTAAATGATGATAATCTTAGAGCACGAGCATATAATGTTTTAGGCAATGCCCATTATTTTGTTAAAAATGATTCTTTAAGTTTTGATTATTTATTTAAGTCCAAAGATTTATTTATTAAGGAAAAAGATACCTTACGAATTATTATAGCCTACAATAACATTGGGGTTAATTATAGAGCTTATGGTGACTTGGAGAAATCCAGTGCTTTTTTTAAAAAGTCATTGGAGCTAGCACAAAAGAGCCAATCGCCAGTACAATCTGTTTATCCGCTTTACAATATTGGTTTCAATCTAGTAAGTCATGCGGACGATGAAGATAACGATTATAAAGAAAGTCTTATTTATCTTTCTGAGGCAGAGGATCTTGCTGAACAGTATTACGAAAGTGAAGCTATTAAAGGCGAAATCTTTTCAGTTTTAATATATGTTTATCACAAGTTAGGTAATACAAAGCAATCTATTGTGTATTACAATAAGACCATAGCGTTTACTAAAAAGTATAATTATTTAGATGTTTTAGCAGAAGCACATTCTAATATCGCTTATGTAAACGCTGAAGATAAAAACTTTGAAAAAGCGTATGCTGCTCTAGATGAATATATTGCTGTAAAAGATTCTGTCTATTCTTTAGAACAATATGAAAAAGCAAAGCAAGTAGAGGCAGATAATTTTCTAAGGGAAAATGATATAAAACTAAAACTTAAAGAAAAGGAAAACGCCATACAAGAATCTGTTATTTCAGAAACCAGAGGCTATAATATTATTTTGGTATTATTTATTTCAGCATTATTAGTACTCGCTTTTTTATTGTATAACAAGAATAAAGAATTAAAACGCGCTAAAGACAGAGCTGAAAATTTGTCCAAAACCAAAAGTGAATTTTACTCTGAAATTAGCCACGAATTAAGGACGCCATTATACGCAGTAATAGAGTTGTCAGGGCTTTTATTGAAAGAAAATATAAATGCCACACACAAAGAATACTTGGAGTCTCTTAAGTTTTCTGGCAATCATCTCATGTCTTTGATCAACAATGTTCTCGAATTAAATAAAGTTGAATCTGGAAAACTAAAGATTCAGCTATCGGAGTTTGATTTAAAACACCTTATTTCTAATATTATCGATAGCTTAGAATATGCCTTGCGCGATAGTAATAATACCATTAATTTAAATTTTGACAGTAGTATTCCAGACGTATTGGTTGGAGATTCATTGAAGTTATCACAAGTATTAATTAATTTAATATCAAACGCTATAAAATTCACTAATGACGGTCATATAGATGTTGTTATTAATAAAGTAGAAGAGTTTGATGAAAAGGTAACTGTATATTTTAAGGTTTCAGATAACGGACTAGGAATTTCTCAAGAAAAACAAGGTCAAGTGTTTGAAGATTTCTATCAAGAACATTCTAAGAACTCGAAATCTTATAAAGGCACAGGTTTAGGGTTGTCTATAGTAAAACGTATGCTTACAGCGATGAATAGCGATATCGCTGTAATAAGTAATGAAAACGAAGGGGCTACTTTTTATTTTGAACTTGATTTTGGAAAAAGCAAAAAAGCGGACTTGTCAACAGTCATCTACGAAGATCACCTACAACAGATTAAAGACTTTAATATTTTGATTGTAGATGATAATAAGGTTAATCAATTAGTCACTCGGAAAGTATTAGATCAATTAAATATAAAAGCTAAAGCTGTAGCTTCTGGAGCAGAAGCTGTTGAAATTATTAAGATAGAACATTTTGATTGTATTTTAATGGATTTACATATGCCAGAATTAGATGGTTATGAAACAGCCAAGCAGATTAGATTATTTAATCAAGACATAGCCATCGTCGCATTAACGGCGGCATCTACTGAAGAAGTAGAAAGTAAAATAAATGATTATGATATGGATGGTTATATTATGAAGCCATTTTTTACCGTAGATTTTGTTGAAACTATTAACAAGGCAAAACAAAACAGAAATGAAATTACAACTTAACGCATGTCCTTTTTCGCTGTTATGTAGTGTAATTACCATTATGTCTAATGACAGCTCTTCCTTTTAATAGAGCAAGAAGCCTTCGCGAAGTTGGTGTTTTTGTGTTTATGATAGTAATTGTAACCTTTTCGAGGTCTCGTTTTAGAGTTAGGTCTAAAATTTCAGAAACGGATGCGATTGCAGTTTTTAAAGAGCAATTATTTCTGCAATAAATACTATTTTCAAGGGTATTAAAAGAGATGAATCCAAAATCATAACCAAGAAATTAAAACCTTTAAGGGTTAATTTTAAGGAAATACTTTATAGGGTAAGTCCGAAATTTAGAGAAGTCATCATCCAAGATATTCATGATTTATGATACCCTTTAGCGTAGGTCTAGAGGTTTGCTAATTTTTTTTCGGGTAACATAATGCAACTAAAAAGTAAGGTTAAAACCGTAAAAACTCGATAAAAGTGTGTTTTTTTTCGATGAAATACATTTTGTGTTGTTTTTTTTAGTACATTACACTCAAGAAATTGTATCTCATATGAAGAAGATTTACTATAACTTGGTTTTTTTATTGATTTCTATTGTTACAACTCATGCACAACAGGAGTCAGAAACTTCTATTGATCCAATGTACAAGGAAATAGAAAGCGCATTTGAACTTTGCCAACGAAATAAATATGGAGAAGCTATAGAAATAAGTACCAAAGTGCTTGAATATTCTATTGAGGTCAATGATGATAATCTAAGAGCACGAGCTTATAATGTTCTCGGTAATGCCCATTACTTTGTTAATAATGATTCTTTGAGTTTTCATTATTTATTTAAGGCGAAGGATTTATATATAAAACTAAAAGATACCTCTAAAATTATTCTAGCCTATAGTAATCTAGGTGTTAATTACAGAGTTTATGATGACTTCTCTACATCAAGTTCATTTTTTAAAAAATCATTAGAATTAGCAGAAAAGAGCAATTCTCCCAAACAATCGGTCTACCCGCTATTCAATATAGGCTTAAATTTTGTAGGACAGGATGACGACAAAGATAATGATTATGAACAGAGTCTAATATATCTTTCTAAGGCAGAGGGTCTTGCAGAACGTTATTATGAAGGAGAAGCCATTATCGGTGAAATTTCTCAAATTCTTATTTTTGTTCACTATAAGTTAGGGAATTACAAAAAATCTACTGAATATTACAATAAGACTATAGCGTTTTCTAAAAAATATAATTATTTAAATGTTTTAGCAGGTGCACATTCTACGGTCTCAATTATAAACGCTGAAGATAAAAATTTCGAAAAAGCATATGCCGCTTTAAATGAGTATGTCACAGTAAAGGACTCTGTATCTTCTATAGAGCAATATGAAAAGGCAAAACAAGTAGAGGCAGATAATTTTCTAAAAGAAAATGGTTTAAAATTAAAACTTAAAGAAAAGGAAAACGCAATACAAGAAGCAGTTATTACAGAAACTAGAGGCTATAATATTATTTTGGGCTTATTTGTTTTAGTATTATTATTGTTGGCTTTTTTGTTATATATAAAGGTTAAAGAATTAAAACGGGCGAAAGAGAGAGCCGAGAACTTATCTAAAGTCAAAAGTGATTTTTATTCAGAAATTAGTCACGAATTACGTACGCCATTATATGCTGTTATTGAGTTGTCTAACTTACTTCTTAGAGAAGATGTAAATGTAAGACATAGAGAATATTTAGAGTCGTTGCAATTCTCTGGAAATCATTTACTATCACTAGTAAACAATGTGCTAGAACTTAATAAAGTGGAGTCGGGAACAATGAAAATACAACAGTTAGATTTCGATTTAAAAAACATACTAGCTAATATTATTGAAAGCTTAGAGTTTGCTTTACGGGATAGTAATAATACAATTCATCTCGTTTATGATAATTCTATTCCAGATGTACTGGTTGGAGATTCTTTAAAAATCTCTCAAATTTTCATAAACTTAATTTCCAATGCTGTAAAATTTACTAATAATGGACGCATAACAGTCACTATAAAAAAACTAGAGGAATTAGAAGACGATATAAAGCTTTATTTCGAAGTCGCAGATACTGGTGTTGGGATTCCTAAAGAGAAGCAACATCAAGTGTTTGAGGATTTTTATCAAGAGCATGCAAAAGTAGAGAAGTCTTATAAAGGAACAGGTTTAGGGCTTTCTATAGTAAAGCGTGTAGTTACGGCTATGGGTAGTAAAGTGCAATTAGAAAGTGAAGAAGGAAAAGGAAGTACTTTCTTTTTTGAATTATCATTTAAGAAAAGTCAAAAAAACAATAATGTAGTTGAATTGTATTCTCTTCTACAAAAGGAAATTGAAGGCAGTAACATTTTAATTGTTGATGACAATAGAATTAATAGATTGGTTACAAAACGTGTGTTAGGCCACTTAAATATAGAGTCGGAAGCAGTTGAGTCTGGTAGAAAGGCAATAGATTTAGTGAAAGTTAAAGCCTTCGATTGTATCTTAATGGATTTACATATGCCGGGATTAAATGGTTATGAAACAACAGAGCAGATTCGGGAGTTTAATAAAGATATCCCTATTGTGGCTTTAACCGCAGCTTCTTCAGAAGAAGTTGAATTTAAAATCGAGAAATATGAACTTGACGGTTATGTTTTAAAACCGTTTATAACTTCAGATTTTGTAGAGGCTTTAAATAAAGCCATAAAAAAACATAGGCGCGCTACTGCTTAATTCTTACACTTTTAGGAACTAGTTTGGTGTAATCTCCATTATTTCTAATAACGTCTCTAACAATAGAGGAGGCAATATAAGATGTTTTTGCGGCTGTTAATAAAAAAACAGTTTCAATAGGAGCCAAATCCCGATTGGTGTGTGCAATAGCTTTTTCAAACTCAAAATCGGCAGGATTCCTTAAACCTCTTAATATAAAAGGGACATCATTTTTTAGACAAAAATCAACAGTTAACCCTTTGTAGTTAACGACTTTTATTCTAGGCTCATCTTTAAAAGCTTCTTTTATAAACGCCATGCGTTCTTGAAGAGAAAACATATAATTTTTTTCAGAATTTACGCCTATAGCAACAATAATTTCATCAAAAAGTGTCACCCCTCGTTTTATAATGTCATAATGGCCAAGAGTAATGGGATCAAACGATCCAGGGAAAATTGCACGTTTCATTGCTGTTATTTTATTTTTCTCACTAAGAGGAGAACCGTATTAATTTTAGCTAAAGTTAGGTATTATTTTTTAAAGCCTCTTCAATAGCACTGTCAAATAGTTCTTGCATTGACAGGCCAGCTTCTGCAGCTTGTTGCGGTAAAATACTTTCGTTAGTTAAACCTGGTACGGTATTCATTTCCAGCAAGTGTGGTTCTCCATCTTTAAAGATAAATTCACTACGGGAATAGCCTTTCATTTTTAAGACTTCATATACTTTTTTAGCAACGGTAGTTACTTTTGCTTCTTGATCTTTCGTCAATCTTGCTGGTGTAATTTCCTGAGATTTCCCCAAGTATTTAGCTTCGTAATCAAAGAAGTCATTCTCACTCACAATTTCTGTAATAGGCAAGACTTTAGTTTTTCCTTTATAAGTAATAACACCTACAGAAACTTCAGTGCCATCCAGAAAAGATTCAATAATAATCTCATCGTCTTCTTTAAATGCAATGTCTATTGCTTGCTTTAAATCTTCGGTTTTATAGACTTTGGTAATTCCAAAACTACTCCCTGCTTTATTTGCTTTTACAAAACAAGGTAAGCCAACTTTAGCTGTAATTTCAGTTTCATTAATGGTATCACCTAGATTTAGGTAATAACTTTCAGCAGTTAAAATACCATAAGGTTTTAAAACGCTTAAGCAATCTCTCTTATTAAAAGTAAGGGCAGCTTGATAGGCATCACAACTTGTTTGTGGCATACCTATGAGTTTAAAATAGGCTTGCATGAAACCATCCTCTCCTGGTGAACCATGAATTGCATTAAATACACAATCGAAAGTGATTTTAGTGTCATTAAGAGGTACTGAAAAATCATTTCTGTCGATGGGAAACTCTCTATTATAAGGATCAACAAATACCCATTTATCTTTAAAGATATGAACGCGATAGACGTTATACTTATCTTTGTCTAAAGATTTATAAACGACATTTCCGCTCTTTAAAGAAATTTGGTATTCGCTAGAATACCCCCCCATGATTATTGCAATATTTTTTTTCATCTTTATGGTTGCCTTTCAACTGCGCCAAAGGTAAACTTTAACGGTAATTTCATAAAATTAGACTTAAATGTTACTAAAGTCGAAAAGTATACAATAATACTCACTTCTATTAGTTTAGCTAAAATATAATTTATACCTGTTGCATTTTAAAAATGCTGATAAATAATTCAAATTATTTATCAGCCAATAATGTTTCATACGTATTATTTCATTTCAAACGAAAAACCTTTTAGTTTTTATATATTTGTCGAACTATTTTTAACATGAATTTGTATATGAGTATTATAAAATTTTTAACTAGTAAAGTATTCTTTAAGCAGTTAGCATTAGCTGTTGTAGCTATAGTTGTTTTATGTTTTATAATGCTAAAATGGTTGAATATTACAACTAATCATGGCGATTTTGAAACGGTTCCAGATTTAAAAGGAAAGTCTATTGATGTTGCTAAAATCGAATTAAATGATAATAATCTGGTTATGGAAATTCAGGACTCGGCTAATTTCAATCCAGATTACCCAAAGTACTCTGTTATAGATCAAAACCCTGAGTCAGGAGAAAAAGTAAAAGAGAATCGAAAAATATACATTACCCTTAATCCATCAGGTTACAGAAAAATAGCTGTACCCAATTTAGTGGGTAGAACCTTTCGCCAGGCTAAACCAACTTTGGAATCTTTAGGTTTTCAAATTGGTAAAATAACGTACGTGGATGATTTAGGAAAAGATGAAGTGGTAAGCATGCGCTACCAAAACCGAAAAATAAAAAAAGACGAATTACTCCCAAAAATGACAACGATTGATATCGTTTTAGGAAATGGGAATCGTTAAAATAATGGAAGACTATACACCACAATTGCCAGAAGATGATAATGAATTATACGAGCATCACGCTTTTACGGTAGACAAAGGTCAAGCGCCTTTACGTATCGATAAATATTTGATGAACCGTATTGAGAACGCGATTCGTAATAAAATTCAAACAGCAGCTAAGAACGGGAATATTTATGTTAATGACGTTCCTGTAAAATCCAATTACAAGGTTAAGCCTTTCGATACCATTCGCGTGTTGTTTGAGCATCCACCATTCGAAAATTTGCTCGTTGGCGAAGATTTACCACTAGACATTGTTTATGAAGACGATACCCTTTTGGTGATCAATAAACCAGCAGGTATGGTTGTGCATCCAGGACATGGTAACTATTCTGGCACCTTAATAAACGCCTTGATTTTTCATTTCGATAATTTACCTAATAACTCTAGCGATCGACCAGGCTTAGTACATAGAATAGATAAAGATACCACAGGCCTTTTAGTCGTGGCCAAGACAGAGCATGCCATGGCACATTTGTCGAAGCAGTTTAAAGACAAAACCAGCGAGCGCGAATACGTTGCTATTGTTTGGGGAAACATGGAAGCAGACGAGGGCACGATTGAAGGAAACATAGGGCGTCACCCCAAAAACAGGCTCCAAAATACAGTATATAGCGATGATGAGGCTGAAAACGGAAAACCGGCTGTTACGCACTATACAGTTTTAGAGCGTTTAACTTATGTGACCTTAGTGGCTTGCAAGCTTGAAACGGGTAGAACACACCAAATTCGTGTCCATATGAAACACATAGGTCATACGCTTTTTAATGATGAACGCTACGGTGGAGAACGCATTTTAAAAGGGACGACGTTTACCAAATACAAACAATTTGTAGATAATTGTTTTAAAGTGTTGCCACGTCAAGCACTACATGCTAAAACATTAGGCTTTAAGCATCCTGAGACAGGAGAAATGATGCAGTTTAGTACCCCCATTCCAGACGACATGCAGCAATGTATCGCCAAATGGAGAAGCTATGCTTTGCATATCGATAATTAGGAGACTTGAGTTGCGATAGAGGAAAGGTTACCTAAAGGTCACGTTTTTCACTAATTCTTTTTTTGTTATTTCGGCAGTAAACAAAGGCTATTACAGCCGCTTACGCAAGCCCTTAGTTTTTATAATTAAAAGCTATTTTTAAATAGAATAATTCATTATTGAACTTGCTTTATTTACAGATTTCTACCGTATTTTTAGGGTATGATAATTGAGGAAGTCACACTTTTTACGAATATAATTCAAAAGCAAAAGCAGTTTTATGAGTCGGTTTTAGGTTTCGAGATCGTAGAAGATTCTAAAGACCGGATTTCTTTTAAAACAGGAGAAAGTCATTTAGTATTTGAATATAAAAAAGAGACCAATCCAGCACATATCGCTTTTAATATTCCTGTTAAAACAATCCATACCGCTTTAAAATGGTTAAAGGAGAGAATAAAAGTGCTTTCCTACGAAGGTGAAGAAATCACCAATTTCCATGCCTGGAACGCTAGGGCGATTTACTTTTATGATGTAGATCATAATATTTTGGAGTTTATCGCCAGAGAAAGATTAGGTATAGCAAGTGAAGCGGCGTTTACACCAGACACTATTATCTCTATAAGTGAAATGGCAATAGCAACAGACAATATAGCATCTATTTACAGCCAAATAAACAGAATAAAACCAATTCCGATTTTCGATGGTAGTTTTGATCGTTTTTGTGCTTTAGGAAATGACGAAGGCTTATTTATAGTTATTGATAAAAATAAGAAGAAATGGTACCCTACAATGGCGGCTGTTTTGACTTCAGATTTTATAATTAAAGGCGATTACAACTTTAGTTTTACCAACGGAGAAATTAAAGAATTGTCGTAATTTAGTAACTTAAAAAAAATCAAATTTCCGTTTTCGCGGAACTGAATGAGATTCCCGGCTTCCTTGGGAATAAAAATAAAACAACTATGAAATTAGTATTATCACCAGCAAAGTCTCTCAATTTCGAAAGCAAATTACCAACCACTAAGATTTCTGAATCTGAGTTTCTAGAGCAATCTGAAAAGCTGAATAAAGTCCTGAAAAAGAAATCGGTTAAAGGACTTTCTGAACTCATGCATATTAGTGAATCTCTAGGTCAGCTTAACTACGAGCGTAATCAAGATTGGAAATTGCCGTTTACCAAAGACAATGCCAGACCCGCCATTTATGCTTTTAATGGTGATGTGTATAGAGGTTTGGATGCCTATACTATTCCAACACAACAAATAGAGAAACTTCAGGATACAGTAAGAATTTTATCGGGTTTATATGGTGTGTTGAAGCCATTAGATTTAATACAGGCGTACCGTTTAGAAATGGGTACAAAACTGCCGGTAGGCACAAAGAAGAACCTCTATGAGTTTTGGAAAAAAGACATCGTAAAAAGTTTAAATAATGAGTTAAAAGACGATGAGGTTTTTGTTAACTTAGCCAGTAACGAGTATTTTAAGGCGGTAGATACAAAGGCATTAAAAGTGCCAGTAGTTACCGTTGATTTTAAAGAATATAAAGACGGTAAGTATAAAATTGTTGCCATTTATGCTAAAGTAGCCCGAGGGTTAATGGCCAGATATATTGTAGATACAAACGCAAAAACCATAGACGACTTAAAAGGGTTTAGAAAAGAAGGCTATGGTTTTAGCGATGAATTATCAAGTGAAAACAACTTGGTGTTTACGAGATAACTATGGTTTTACTTTTTTATCGATTTGTATTTTAGTCTCAGGACGTACGCGTTTCTTAATGCGAGGTCTTTTTACACCATAAGTGCCTCTGCTAATTTTTCCGCGTTTCGTTTTTTTATCACCTCTACCCATAGTTTATATTTGTTTACCTAAATGTACTAAATAACTTCCAAGTTTCTTTTATTATCTTTAGACTTTAATCTTAATTTAACGAATGACTTATTATCTTATTTTAGCTTTTCAAGCGTTTTGTGTTTATCATTTAATCAAAAACAAAAACCCATACTACTGGCTTTTTCTTATTATTTTTCTGCCAGTCATAGGTTGCGTGATCTATCTGCTAACGCAAGTTTATAATAAACGTGATGCGACTAAAATTCAAGAAAGGGTAACTAATATATTGGTGCCAACAAAAAAAGTAAAAGACCTAGAAAAGCAATTGGCGTTTTTAGATACTTATCAAAACCGAGTAAATTTAGCCGATGCCTACTTCGAGATGAAAGATTTCAGCAAAGCCATAGAACAGTACGAAAATGCTGCAAAAGATGAAAATCAAAACAACTACTATATAAAGTCGCAGTTGGTTATAGCGCATTATAAAGCAGGAAATTATGAGCAGTCCATTATGTATGCCGAAGACTTGAAGGAAGACTCAGAATTTGAAAAATCAAAAACGCAATTCACCTACGGCCTGGCCTTAGAAAAAATGGGAAACTTAGAAGCAGCCGAGGCGCAACTTAAACCTATAGACCTACGTTACGACAATTATGAAGAGCGTTTAGTTTTGGCTAAATTTCTTTTAGATAGAGAGAAAACAGAAGAAGGCAAAGAAATACTCAGTGACATCTCAGAAGAGTCAAAGCACATGACGAAAATGAATAAGCAGAAATTTAGGGCTACAGTTGCAGAGGTTGAAAAGTTGCTTAAGAGTCTTTAGGTTTTAAAAGCAGTCGCATCGTTTTTTGGTTTTGCTGTTTTTTGAGACTAAGGATGCATTTCGCGAGTAGTCGTGATCTAGAAATTTCAGCAGTATACGAAACATGTTTAAACACCGCCATCCATACGAGCCCTTTATTAAAAGCGATACTAAAAAGTTAATCGTAGGTACTTTACCGCCACCAAGATTCACCACAGGAGATCTGTTGGAAAAGGATGTCGATTTCTGTTATGGCAGTTACTATAATTCGCTATGGTTGTTTATAGATAAAATTCACAATCTCAATTTGCGGTACGATAATTCTGAATTAGCTGTAGTACAGCGAAAAAACTTTTTGATACAACATAAAATTGGTATTTGCGATGTTGTAGAAAGTTGTGAAAGAGAAAAGATTGATGCTTCAGATCTGGGAATGATAAATGTGGAACTGCGGGACATTATAGGTTATTTAAAAAAATACCCAGCGATAGAGACACTTTTATTTACTGGTGGAAACTCTAAAAACGGACCAGAATATTTCTTCAGAAAGCATCTAAAGGCGTATAATTTAAAACTAGAACAGGTTTCAAAGGAGACACCGCGAATACATCAGTTTATCATTCCGAGTGAAGCGTGGGAATCTAACAAAAAAGAGCGTTTAGTTAAAACAGTTTCACTAACGTCGTCCTCAGGAGCTGCCAATATTTCTATTGGGAGTAATCCTTTGTATAAACAGTTAAAAGCAAGTAATAGCGATTTTACAACCTTCGATTTTCGGGTGCTGCAGTATCGTGAGTTCCTATAGCCCATTTTTATCTTAAAAGAATGTAATAAGGATTGAAATACGTAAATTTATAATATGAAAAAAACACTGCAAATAACAAACGGAATAGCGCTAGTTTCCACTATTATAATTAATTATCTTTCTAATACAGGTTTGCTTAATAATACGACTATTGGTGAGGTGTCTGGTGGGTTAAGAACCCTATTTACGCCAGCAGGATATGCTTTCTCCATTTGGGGACTCATTTATGTCATGTTATTAAGTTTTGCTATTTATCAAGGGCGTTCATTGTTTGTAAAAGTTAGAGATGATGCTTTTGTGCTGAAAGTAGGTTGGTGGTTTGTTTTATCATGTTTCGCTAATAGTTTGTGGGTCTTTAGCTGGATTTATGGCTACACGGGATGGTCCTGCTTTTTTATAGTACTATTGTTATTGTCATTACTTAAAATAGTATGGAATAATCGCATGGAACTTTGGGATGCACCGCTTTCAGTCATCGTTTTTTTATGGTGGCCTTTTGTTATCTATAGTGGTTGGGTTACGGTAGCAAGTATCGCTAATATTTCTGCTTATTTGGTTAAAATAGGTTGGGATGGATTTGGAGTTTCTCCAGTGATTTGGACGGTTATTATGATCGCTATTGCGACTATTATTAATCTTACAATCACTTGGACACGTAACCTACGCGAATTCGCCATGGTTGGCGCCTGGGCCCTTATTGCTATAGGGGTTGCTAATGAAAACGGAGCAGATTTGATCGTTTATACTGCTTATGGAGCGGCGATAGTTTTAATTATCAGCAGCGGCATTCACGGCTTTATAAACCGAGAAACAAATCCCTTTGTTAAGTTTTTAGCCTTTAGAAACAAGTAGTTGTATGAAATTTTGCGGATGTAGTATCGGGTGTTATTTTAAATAAAGCAGTAAAACCCATAATCTAGAGTGTTGTTTACCGATTTATAGTGACCTAGAAGGACTCTAGTTTTTTGTATGGAAGACAGGTAACAAAAAAGCACAAGTTATTTAACTTGTGCTTTTTTTTATATCTTTTTTAGGGTAAAGGCTAGTCTTTGCCCTTGATTAAAGAATAGCTTACTCTTAAGCTTTTTGTTAAAATTCTAAATCGGCAACTAGGTCAAAATCATCATAAATGGCTTTATCTTTTAGGCCATCAAAGAAATTAGCCGAACCATATCTTATATCAAAAAGTGTTCTATCTATTTTTAAGGATGCATTAGCTTTATTTCCATAAATAGAAAGATCTAATGTAATTGGGTTGGTTTTTCCTTTAATAGTAATGTCTCCTGTTACTTCGTATGAATTTTTGCCAGTCGCTTTTACTTGTGTGAAAACTAAAGTGGCCTTTGGGTGTTTTTCAACACCAAAGAAATCGTCAGACTTTAGATGTCCTTCTAATTTTCCTTTAGAACCTCCTTCTAAATCGGTGCAATCAATAGTTGACATATCCATAATAAATTCACCACCAATTAATTTGTTTTCATTAAAGTTTAGGTGTCCAGATTTTATTGCAATGGTTCCTTCATGAGACCCTGTAACTTTGTAACCTTTCCAAATCACTTTGCTGTTTTCTGTTTTAATTTCTTTCTTGTCTCCGTCTACCGTTGTGAAAGAAAAAGTAATGAGCGCAACTAAGGCAATAGTGGCTAAGTTTTTAATCGAATTTTTCATTGTTATTGTTTTAAATAGTTATTGTTATAAATTATGCTCCGTAGTAAAATTTCTCCTTTATTATTTTTCCGTCCTTCCAGTCTTGTACAGCAACTTGAGTGTAATTTTTAATTCCCCAATCTTTATGAGTGTAATCAAAATGCCATTCGACCATTGTCGTATTTTCGCCAACACTTACTTTTAAGGGGTGAGCGCCTCTAAATTCTGTTATCGCTCCAAAAAAATCTTCTTCACGTTGTCTATTGGCAACTTTTCCCTCAACTATAGGGTTGTCATTTTCTTGCATGACTACATCGTCATGATAGAATTGATCAAATGCATCTAAAGCTTTTCCTTCAATGATCAAATCATTAATTGTGCCAATTTTCTCTAAAAGTGTATTCATTTTTTATAGTTTTAATTATTACAAAACAAAGGTCTAAAGAAATACCCCTCTAGAAAATGAAATAGATTATGTAATGATGTTAATCTAGATTAACCGCTATTGCATTTTAATAATTTGACTTTTAATCTTACTTAAAAACTCTTTGGTAATTCCTAGATAAGAAGCAATCATGTATTGCGGTACACGTTGTTCAATTTTAGGGTAAGTCTCCTTGAAAATAAGATAGCGCTCTTTGGCTGTGAGGCTAAAATTTCTAATAATTCTTTTTTGTGAAGCTACAAAAGCCCGTTCTACAATCTTTCTAAAAAGGCGCTCAAGTTTAGGAATCTCTGTATATAAAACTTCTAGATTTTCGTAGGTGAATTGAATAAGTTCTGTATTCTCTATACATTGAACGTTAAAGTCGGCAGGAGTTTGAGTTATGAAACTTCCCAAATCGGAGGTCCACCAATCTTCAATGGAGAACATGACAATATGTTCTTGACCTTCCAGATCCATATAAAATGTTTTCGTAGTTCCTGAAATGGTAAAATTGGCACTGTTACAAATATCTCCTTGTTGCACAATGTATTGATCTTTGAGATAATGTCTGTGAACTATCCTAGAAAGTAGAATGGTTTCTTCTTCAGCAGTTAAGTTGATGTATTTGTTTATATACTCTAATAGTGGTTTGTGATTCATTTATAGTTTCAGCTTATGCCTTATGTTCTCTAAACGAAGTTCGGCATTTATTTTACAAAGTCAAACCTGAAAACACAAACATTTCCTAATTATAACACCAAACTATAAATTAACACTACCTTTGCACCTTAATTAAAAGAGGTAGCCTACAAGAATAGAGTTTATCTCACAAACTTTATTTATGACATTTAAATTATTAGGCCTTTCTGAGCCGTTACTAAAAGCAATTAGTAAAAAAGGATACGATACACCATCTCCTATACAAGCAAAAGCCATTCCGCCCATTTTAGAGGGGCATGATGTTTTAGCTTCTGCACAAACAGGTACAGGAAAAACAGCAGGTTTTACTTTGCCGTTATTACATATATTATCTGAAACACCAAAAGAAAAGTACAGACCTATTCGTGCATTGGTATTAACACCAACCCGTGAATTGGCGGCACAAGTGTATGCTAATGTTAAAGAGTACGGTGAGTTTTTAGACTTGCGTAGTGCTGTGATTTTTGGTGGCGTAAACCAGAAGCCACAAGTGGCGAATATTAGACAAGGCATAGACGTTTTAGTGGCTACACCGGGTCGTTTATTAGATTTAATTAATCAGAATTTAATCTCTATTAAGCGGGTTGAAATCTTTGTTTTAGATGAAGCAGACCGTATGTTGGATATGGGCTTTTTAAGAGATATCGAACGGGTTATGAAGATGATGCCAGAAAAGCGCCAGAACTTAATGTTCTCAGCAACCTTTTCAGGTGATATTAGAAAACTAGCAAATGGGATTTTAAATAATCCTGTTAAAGTTGAAGCTACACCAGAGAATACTACAGTAGAGGCGATTTCACAAAAAGTGTTCAGAGTTGCGAAAGGCAAAAAGACCGATTTAATAATTAAATTAATTTCTGATGGGAATTGGAAACAGGTTTTAGTCTTTACACGTACTAAGCATGGTGCGAATAAACTCTGTGAGAAAATGGGTAAAGCTGGTATTAAAGCGGCTGCTATTCATGGTAATAAAAGTCAAGGCGCACGTACAAAGGCACTAGCAGGGTTTAAAAGCGGAAGTGTAAGCGTTTTAGTCGCTACAGATATTGCAGCACGTGGATTAGATATACCATTGTTACCACATGTTGTTAATTTTGAACTCCCAAATATTTCAGAAGATTACGTACATAGAATTGGGAGAACGGGTAGAGCAGGAGCAAATGGAGAAGCCATTTCATTAGTAAGTGCAGATGAAACTACTTTTTTAAGAGATATAGAAAAACTCATCGGAAAAAAATTACCAGTTGACATTTTAGAAGGTTTTGAACCTGATCCGAATGCCTCTACTGAACCCATAAAACAAGGTCAAGGCAAACAAAATCGTGGTGGCCAATCGCGTACCTCTAAACCTAAAACGGCTAAGGCAAATGCCGATGGGAATTCTAGTAGAAGCGGTAACAGAAATAAGGGTCGCTCGCGAAATAAAAACAGAAATTAAAATAATTAACGGTAAACATGACGCCGAGTTTAAGAGTTAAAATCATTGCAGTTTGTAATAAGAAAATAGCCCAAAAAGGTGAGGCCGTAGGGCTGTCTTTTTATGCTTTTTTTAAAAACAAAAATGAGAACCCAGAGTTATTAATGGAAGCTGCTACTTGGTGGATTAAAACACAGCAATTAGACCACTTTGAAAAAGCACTGAAAATTAAAAAAATGGTTGAATAGTTATGTCGCAACCAAACAATCCCCTTCACGGTATAAAATTAGAACAAATCATTACCGATTTACAAGCACATTACGGCTGGGAATATTTGGGGTATAACATAAAGATTAAATGTTTTACTGATAATCCTTCAATAAAATCCAGTTTAAAGTTTTTACGCCGCACGCCCTGGGCGCGAAAAAAGATAGAAGATTTTTATTTAGAGTATTTAAAAAAGAATCAATAAATTAGTTTACAAGCGTGGCACTATCAATCAGTGATTTGGCACTCATTTGTACTATTGGACTTTTATCGCATAATGCTTTTTGTAAGAGTTTCTCATCTTTATTAACATCCCATAAAACTTCATAACTCTTAGCGCGAACATGGGGCATATTATGAGAAGTGGCGATTTGCTCTAATAAACGTTCTGTTTTTGTATCTCCAAGTCTTTTAGCAAGGTCTAGTAAAAACAGACGGCCTGTCCCAACGCCGGGAGCGATACTGGTGATCGTTTTATTTTGAAGATCGAAATGAAATTGTTCCTTCTCTAAAAATGAATTACCCCGTGGCATGATATTTAGTGATATAGAGTAATCTTCAGGAGGAATCTGTGTATGAATATCTTTTGAAGCTCTGTAATACATAACCTTTCCTTTTGGAAGTGATGTGCGTTCCAGATAATTTAATTCAACCTTTTCACCAACATAACCAATGACCTTATCGTAGTCATATTCCCAAATTTCGGTTTCATAGCCTTTACCATGACATCCAACGGTAATAAATGGAAAGTTGTGATCGTGTGCTCGAACGTGATGGTATAACTCTTTTTGCCAAATATTAACGTCTTTATGTTCTGAAATTGCGGGCCAGGTATTAATACGCACATAAAAAAGCGTATCAATATGTAAAAGCGTAGTTTGTATGCCATAGGCATTGCTGCGTTGAAAGGTTGCCATATCTTGAAGTTGATTATTAATCTGATCAGAAAGAAACTGGCCGTTGTTCGAGAGCATTTTAAGATGCTTAGCGCATTCCAAAAGCGAGTCATTGTCGTTTTTTTTAATAGCTTCTTTTGAAAATGAAATAAATTCTTCAAAAGAAATAGACGCTTTTATATTGGGTTGATTTATGGTAATAGCCATGATTAATCGATGTTTAATGTTGAAATTTGATGTAGCCCGTTTTTGACAGATTCTACAATTTCTGGATGCGTGTCGTGTTCCAGTAGATGCAGGGCTTCAATGCCTTTATTAAAATTTATAGTCATAATGGCGCTCGCCGCTGCCCATCTCACATTATGGTGTGAATTATTTAGAAGATGAAATAAATTAGGAAGAGAAGAAATATGACCAAGCGCTCCTAGTAGTTTACAGGTATGCTCTAGCCTAGCAGATTGTTTTGAGTTGCTTACTAGCCTCAAAGGATGCAATGTTTTCGCATCGTATTCCCAACCGTACGACGAGGTGTTCTTACAAGAAAAAGAAAGTATCATCACATCATCATTAAGCGCCCCTTGGTATGAAAAAACCGATTCATATTTTTTTATCATTAAAGGGGTATTCTTGGTTAGAACCTTTTTTGTTTCTACTGGTATAAGTCTTTTGCTTTTATCCAGAATATTTTCTGGATAGGGATTGATTTGTTTATAGCTATTATAAAGTATATCTCCAGTTATTGGTACTATGATTTTATCGAAAGAATAGGAGTTTATGTATTTTGTTTGGTGCTCTTTCTTCATTTTAATAATCGTTAAACTAAAGGCATTAGTATTTAAAATATGCCAATGATTTAATGAAGCGTGAGTTGGATAATAATTAGGATCTAGATTTAATTTAGATAACGAATCGTGTATTAAGTCTTCTAAATAAGATGTTTTTAACAGCGCTTTTAAGTGTTGCATGCCTAATACCTCTAGATCACAGTCTTTAAGGCCTTCAACAGCTTTATAAAATTTTTCAAGATACGTATTCATAATTATGGAAATTAAAAAAGCCTTTCAAATAGCTGTTATTTGAAAGGCTTTAATGTGTTGATTAAAGAACTAACCCTAAAAGTAAAGTTGTTAAATCGATGATGGACATAGATGAGCTTTCTGCAGACACTTGCGGGCTTACAGGATTTCTTAATTCATCTAACTGAAATTTGTGTTCGTTTTGCATTTTACTGTATTTTAACGATTATTAATACTGTAAATGTATGGGCAAAACGAAGGTTAAAAAAGTTAAAGCACCCGTTTTTTATAAAACAAGGAGGACTTGTTGTGTTTTAAGTGTCTGAAAAACAATTAGTTGTTAAAACTCACGTTGTTTATAGCCTTTGTTCTTAATAAGTCGTTTTCTATGTAGTTTTAACTGTTAGAAACTAAATGAACACGGCTTTTACTTTATTCGGATAGGAGATGATAACGCTACTCCATGTATTTAAATACAGGTCTTAATCTTCATCGTCTTCCTCAAACTCGGTAACAGTAGCATCAAATTCGGCATCTTTAAATTCATCACGACTCATCCAGTACTCAGACGTTTTTAAAAGGTATGAATTTTCACCGTTTGGTTTTAAATCCCAAATAATGGCTTCAGCTTCTTCAAACGCTTCTTTTCCAGCTAATTGATCTGAAAACAAACGTTTTATAACATTACTTGGTGCCAGTGTTTTGTCTAATATTTTAAGGATAATTTCTTTTGAAATCTCTTTATTAGGGCTAATCTCAAGTTCAATCACCGTTGCTTTTGCATTCGGAAAGGTTCCATTATAGGCGTTATGAAGGAGTTGATTGATATTAAATAACTCATGATGTAATGAGATATCTGGATATTCTTCAGATATCTTGTCTAAAAGCATTTCATGAGAAAGTTGTTCAATTTGATTTTCATTAAGGGCATTGTCCAACTTATAATCTAAAACAATAACTGCTGCTTCGTTAGGTTCGAAATCTGAAATAGCCATAAACAGTAAGTCTTTCAGTTCATTTGGGTTAGCGGTGCTGCCCTCCTGAAAACCAAACCGACTTAATAATTCAATATAGTCTTCATTAGTCCAGGCATCATCAAAGGCTTCAACAGTTTTTACTTTATTGATAATAATATGATATTTCATAATCTAAATTTTATTTCTTTTTTAATTCAAAAAGGTCAGTTCTTCTGTCCTTTAAATTTCTAACACTACCAAACTGATTCAGTTCTCTTAACAAATCAATATCGACGTCTGCAATAAGAATCATCTCGGTATTTTGAGTCGCTTCTGCTTTTACGCCGTTGGTAGGAAAGGCGAAGTCACAAGGGGTAAACACCATCGATTGAGCAAACTGGATATCCATATTCTGAACCTTTGGAAGGTTACCTACGCTACCTGCAATAGCGACATAACACTCATTTTCAATAGCTCTTGCTTGCGCACAATGTCTTACTCTTGAAAAACCATTTTGAGTGTCTGTTAAAAACGGAACAAATAAAATGTCCATCCCTTCATCTGCGAGCAGTCGACTTAATTCTGGAAACTCAGAATCATAACAGATTAGGATACCTATCTTCCCACAATCGGTATCGAAAGCTTGTAATTTGTTGCCGCCAACCATGCCCCAAACTTTAGCTTCATCAGGCGTGACATGTAATTTTTCGTAACGTTCCATCGTTCCATCTCGTCGACACAAATAACCAACGTTATAAAGTTTGTCGCCTACCATTTCTGGCATACTACCAGTAATAATATTAATGTTATATGAGATGGCTAATTTAGAAAAACGTTGTACAATTTCTGCCGTATGTTTTGCTAACTCACGTATGGCCTCAGGGGTTGACATATGGTTGTTAGGGGCCATTAATGGCGCATTAAAGAATTCTGGAAATAAAGCAAAATCACTCCTGTATCCAGAGACTGCATCTACAAAGAATTCAGCCTGATACATTAATTCGTCTAAATTTTTATAAGGTCGCATTTGCCATTGCACAAGACCAAGGCGTACTATTTTTTTTATAGTCGTCGCTTTTTTGTTTTTCTTTTCGTAATAGATATTATCCCACTCTAATAAAACAGCATAATCGTGCGAAGAGGCATCTCCTTTTAGATAATTTTTTAAAATTCGTGTTGGGTGAAAATCATTTGAGATTTGAAAATTCAAAACAGGATCGTGAATCTCTTTAGTTTTTACTTTGTCTATGTATTCCTTTGCCGTAAGCTTATCTGAGTATTTATGGAAATTTGGAATACGACCACCAAAAGCTAAGCCTTTTAGATTTAAACGTTCGCAAAGTTCTTTTCTGTAGTCATATAAACGGCGTCCTAAACGAAGGCCTCTAAATTCGGGTTTAATAAAAACATCTATACCGTAAATAATGTCTCCATCTTTGGTATGTGTATTAAAGGTGTAATTTCCAGTAATCTGTTCATAAGTGTGAAAATCTTCATACTTGTCGTAGTCTACTATAATACATAAAGCACAACCTGCAATTTGATTGTTTATTTTTATAACAACTTGTCCTTCAGGAAACTCATCGATCAGTTTTTTTATTTGATGTTCCTCCCAAATGGAGTCCGGCATTGTTGAGTATGATGCTACCATGGCTGCTTTAAGCTCTTGGTAATCATCAAGCGTTAAGTAAGCCAGTTCTATATTTTCTATATTTTTCATTAAATTATTTTATGGTGAAAAGTCTAAAATAAGACTCTCATTTTTTTCGCGAATGTAATATTTAATCTCATACAAATTTAAAAGCTTAAAAATTACTCATTGTTATTGTTTTTAAGCGAGTAGCTTAACGTCTTTTTTGCGTGTTGTTTACGCGTTTAATTTCCTTAATCCTTCATACACCACTATGCTTACTGCATTGGCCAAGTTTAAACTGCGTATGTGGTTGCTAAATAATGGAATTTTATAAACGGAATTTGAATGCTTTTCAGTTATTAAGTTTGATAAGCCAGCAGATTCTTTACCAAAAATAAGAAATAAATTGTCTTCAAAGGGAATGTCCCAATGGTTTTCAGTACCCTTACTAGACAGAAAGGCCATTTTAGCATTTTTGTTTTCGTTGAAAAATGCTTCAGTCGATTCATAGTAAGTCACCTCTAAATGTTGCCAATAATCTAAACCAGCACGCTTTAAACGTGAGTCGGTTATTTCAAAACCAAAGGGTTTTACTAAATGTAATCGAGAGCCAGAGGCTAATGCCAGTCGCCCAATATTGCCTGTATTATTTGGGATTTCGGGTTCTATTAAAACAATGTTTAATGGCATAATTTTGTTTTTAATCGAAGTGTAATTTCATTTCTAACATGTGCTTTTTAAAGCCGCTTTTTTCATAAGCTTTAATGGCCCCCGTATTCTCATTATAAACCATTAATCTTGCTTCTATCACGTTTTTAGTTTTAGCCCAGTTTTTAAGGGTTTCAATTATATTTTGAATGATGCCCTGACCTCTGTACTTGGGGTCAATAAACATAAAACCCATATACGCATAAGTCTGATTAATATGATAGGGTTTAGTATTTACAATTTTAGCGTAACCAGACCCCACTAGTTTATTTTCATGTTGGGCAACTATTATTTCTGTATTTGGTGATTGAAAAAGACTGTAAAAATCATAATAAACACAGGGGTTTTTTAAGTTCATATCAAAGTCCCGTCAAAAGCAATAATAGCTTGTTCAAATTCTAGTAAGATTGGTAAATCCTTGATTGTGGCTTTTCTATAGGTGACATCTGCTATGATTTTTGAATTTGACGATTTGTTAATTTAATATGCAAAGCCTAAATAATGTATTATTTAGGCTTTGAAATGTAATAATTGTTATGCAATTATTTCTTTTTTTGTTGCTCTTTTATTGTGGACTCGTCGATATCAAATTTATTAGTTTTGATGTTTGTATTTCCTGTTGGATTAGTAGGATTCGTTTGAGTCTTCGTCGTTTTAAACTTTTTTTTATCTTCTGTAACTCCCATGATATGTATGTTTTTTTGGTTCACATCTAATTTACGAATCATAGTAAACAATTTCTCATAAGGCTTCGTTAAAACCACCCTCTTAATCTGTTAAACTATCTTAAAATGCTTGAAACAAATGTTGGTATGGCAGAAACACCATCATTTGTAAGGCGCTTTATAAACGCACTTCCAATAATAGCTCCTTTTGTATATTGTGTTGCCTGTGTAAAGGTTTCATTATCTGAAATTCCAAAGCCCACAATTTGTGGGTTTTTTAAATTTAGGTCTGCAATACGTTTAAAATAAGCGGTTTGCTCATCGCCAAAACCAGAACTGCTACCGGTAACACTAGCACTACTCACCATATAAATAAAACCGTTTGAAATAGCGTCTATAAAATGAATACGTTCTACAGAGGTTTGAGGTGTAATTAAGAAAACATTAATTAAGCCATATTTTTCAAAAGTCGCTTTGTATTGTTCGTTGTAAACGTCAACGGGCAGATCTGGAATGATGAGACCGTCAATACCCATGTCCTGACATTTTTTACAAAAGGCGTCAACACCATATTGTAGCATTGGGTTAAAATACCCCATAATAATTAGAGGGATTGAAACCGTTTTTCTAATGTCTTTTAATTGGTTAAAAAGCACATCAGTGGTCATGCCGTTTTTTAAAGCCTGAGTTGAGCTCGCTTGAATGGTTGGGCCGTCCGCTAAAGGATCGCTAAAGGGCATTCCTATTTCAATCATATCGACACCACTTGCTTCTAGGTTTTGGATGATGCTTACTGTATCATTTAAACTAGGGTAGCCGGCAGTAAAATAGATTGACAAAAGGGTTTTGTCTTCTTTTAGTTTTTTATTTATTCTGTTCATTGAAAATGATAACCTTATAATTTAAAATAATCTATATAATTCTGTAAATCCTTATCGCCTCTTCCTGATAAATTAATCACTATAACATCATCAGCTTTAAATTTTTTACCATTAAAAATGGCTAAAGAATGTGAGGTTTCTATAGCGGGAATGATGCCTTCTAACTGACTCAATTCTAAACCAGCTGTCATAGCTTCGTCATCTGTAATGGAGATAAATTCTGCACGCCCCGTTTTATACAAGTGCGCATGCATTGGTCCAACTCCAGGATAATCTAACCCTGCAGAAATAGAATACGGCTCGGTAATTTGCCCGTCTTTAGTTTGCATTAAAAGCGTCTTACTGCCATGAATAATGCCTTCTTTTCCTAATATTGAGGTAGCCGCACTTTCACCAGAATGAATGCCTTTTCCCGCGGCTTCCACAGCTATTAATTTTACATTGGTATCTTCTAAATAATGGTAAAATGCACCAGCAGCATTACTGCCGCCACCTACGCAGGCTACCACATAATCAGGAGTTTCACGACCTTCTTTCTCTTTTAATTGCCATTTGATTTCTTCAGAAACAACAGATTGAAAACGCGCCACCATATCTGGATACGGATGTGGGCCAACAACACTTCCAATAATATAATGTGTGTCTACAGGATTATTAATCCAATCGCGAATCGCTTCATTTGTAGCATCTTTTAATGTGCGACTTCCTGATAACGCGGGCACAACTTTGGCACCAAGCATTTTCATTCTTGCGACATTGGGTGCTTGTCTGGCAATATCAATTTCGCCCATGTAAACAATGCATTCCATGCCCATTAAAGCACAAACCGTTGCCGTAGCCACACCGTGTTGCCCTGCTCCAGTTTCAGCAATAATACGTGTTTTACCTAAGCGTTGTGCCATTAAGATCTGACCGATAGTATTGTTGATTTTGTGCGCCCCGGTATGGTTTAAGTCTTCTCTTTTTAAGTAGATTTTTGTACCATACTTTTCTGAAAGCCGTTTCGCAAAATAGAGAGGCGAAGGACGCCCCACATAATCCTTTAATAATTGATCGAATGCTTCTTTAAAAGAAGGCTCAGCCATTATTTTTAAATAATTTTGACGTAACTCTTCAACGTTGGGATAAAGCATTTCTGGGATGTAAGCACCTCCAAATTCGCCGTAATAGCCTTTTTCATTTATATTATACTCCATAACCGTTAATTGTTAATTGGTATTGAAAATCTTTTATTTTTTTAATGTCTTTAAATCCTGAAATTGTTTCAAACTTGCTGTTTATGTCTAGAGTACAGCATAAATCTGATTCGGGACGTTTTAAGAAAAGTAATAGCGCATCTATGGTTTCTGGACCAATACCACCACTTAAGAAATAGGATTTATTTGATGGATATTTTTTGAAAATGTTCCAATTAAAAGTATAGCCATTTCCGCCAGGTTCTTTGCCTTTGGTGTCAAACAAATAGTAGTCACAAACCGATTCATAAGGTTCTAAAACACTGAAGTCAAATTGGTTTTTAACAGAAAACACTTTGATTATTTTAACATCGTAGGCGCGTAACTGTTCGCAAAATTCAGGAGATTCATCCCCATGTAACTGAACACCTTGTAACTGATGCGTTTCAATTTTATCGACTATAAAATCTAAGCTTGCATTTACAAAAACACCAACTTTTTCAATGGTATCAGGTAATTCTGGAATCGTTTCTTTGAAATAGCGTGGTGATTTTTCATAAAAGATAAAACCCATATAACTAGGGTGCAAATCTGCAACATCTAAGATGTTGTTCTCGACTTTCATTCCACATACTTTTAGTTTCATTGCAAATTGTTTTTTATTTCCCTGATCCCGAAGCTTCGTGAGGGGAACTTATTAATGTAATTTTATGTTTTGTCCTTCGCATTCCCAAAACTACGGGAGCGAAAGACAACTTTTATATCTTTAATTTTTCTATAAATTCTTGGGCACTTTTACCTGCATGACCTGTTTTCATAAAGTGTTCTCCAATAAGAAAACCTTTATAGTCATAGTGTTGTAGTGTTTTGATAGCTTCAATACTGCTAATACCACTTTCAGATACTTTAATAAAATCGTTGGGAATCAATGTACTTAATCGTTTACTGGTTTCTAAACTGACTTCAAACGTTTTTAAATTCCGGTTATTCACTCCGAGCATGTCTAAACTAGGCATTATAGATTTGTTTAACTCTTCTTCGTTATGAACCTCTAAAAGGACGTCCAGGTTTAAACTTTTAGCCAGTTCTGAAAATTGTTTTATTTCTTCTCTTGTTAATAGTGCAGCAATTAATAAAATCACATCGGCGCCATAGGCTTTTGCCTCAATAATTTGGTAGCCGTCTATAATGAACTCCTTTCTTAACAACGGTAAGTTGCAACTTGCTCTCGCCGTTAGTAAATCGTCTAAACTTCCACCAAAATATTTTGCATCTGTTAACACAGACATGCCACAAACGCCTGCTGCTTCATAGCCTTTAGCCACATCAAAAACATTGAAACTCTGATTAATCACGGCTTTTGATGGTGACCGCCGTTTGTGCTCAGCAATAATCCCTGTATTACTTTCTTTAAGCTTTTTAGCTAATGAAATGGTTTCACGCTCAAATAAAACAGAGCGCTCTAATTGGCTTACAGGTATAAGTTGTTTTCGAAGCTTAACTTCTATGCGTTTATCGTTTACTATTTTGGTTAATATATCCATTTTTTTCTTCCTAACCCTTTCCATAGAAAAGGGAATTTTTATGTTTTCCATCATTTAAAAGTCCTTGCTATTAGGAAGGATTTAGGACGGGGTTATTTACTTAATGCTATCAACGTATTTAAACTCGCTTTTGCTTTACCACTCAATAGTGATTCTTTGGCTAATTCAAACCCTTGTTTGTGGTCTATTTGTTTTACGGTAGCAATGGCTAATCCCGCGTTGGCATAGACGACGTTATTTTGTGCTTCGGTACCTTTTCCGTTAATGACATTTAAAAATATTTTAGCAGACGCATTTACAGTCTCACCGCCAAAAATAGCACTTTGATCAATCTGTTCTACTTCTAAATCTTTTGGCGTGAGCATGGTTTCAGACGTGTTTGAAATAATCTTCGTATTTCCAGTCAGGGAAATTTCATCGTAACCATCTAGCGCATGAACAATACTGTAATTTTTATCGGTATTTTGGTATATGTAGCTATACAAGCGTTGTAATTCTAAATTAAAAACACCCACCATTTGATTTTTAGGGAACGACGGATTTACCATTGGGCCTAACATGTTAAAAAAGGTTTTTACGCCTAAGTCTTTACGAATAGGCGCTACATTTTTCATGGCTGGGTGAAATAAGGGCGCATGTAAAACACAGATACCAGCAGCATCAATACTTTTTTGTAAAAAGCTTTTATCGGTAGTAAATTTAATTCCTAATTTTTCCATAACATTAGAAGAGCCACACGCCGAAGAGACACCGTAATTTCCATGCTTCGCTACTTTTACGCCTGCACCTGCCGTTACAAAAGACGATAAGGTAGAAATATTAAAGGTGTCTTTGCCGTCACCGCCAGTGCCACATAAATCAATCGCATTAAACTCTGATAGATCCACAGGAATACATAATTCTAAAAGCGCATCACGAAAGCCTTGTAATTCTTCTAGTGTGATACTACGCATCATAAAAACGGTAAGAAAAGAAGCGATTTGACTTTGATTATAGTGACCTTTAGAAATATTTACCAACACGGCTTTAGCTTCTTTACTATTAATGTTTTCCTGATTTATGAGTCTATTTAATAAGTGTTTCATCCTGTGTATAACTCTTTCCAAAGGAAAGAGACCTGTTATTTGTTTATCTGTTTTTTATTCCTGCATATAAGTACTACTTACTAATACTAACGGTAAGTTCCTACTAGCTTTTGCTATTTACCCAGTTTTCTAAAATACGTTTGCCGTTTGGTGTTAATACAGACTCTGGATGGTATTGCACACCCTTAACATCATAAACCTTATGGCGTAAAGACATAATTTGTCCGTTGTCATCAAAAGAGGTCGCTTCTAAGCGTTCCGGTAAATCTGGGTCGACAACCCAAGAATGATAGCGGCCCACGTTAAATGTTTTATCGAGGCCGTTAAAAAGCGATTCATCATCCACAGTGACTTTAACTTGAGTGGCCACACCATGAAAAACGTTATCTAGATTAATAATTTTACCGCCAAAAACTTCGGCTATAGCCTGCTGCCCTAAGCACACGCCCAATATGCTTTTGGTGGGCGCATATTGCTTTATTATCGCTTTTAATAATCCCGCTTCATCGGGGATTCCAGGTCCTGGTGAGAGAACGATTTTGTCGAAAGCGTCAACTTCATCTAAAGTTAATTTATCGTTTCTTTTAACCGTAACCTCACAATTTAAGTCTTCTAAATAGTGGACTAAATTGTATGTAAAACTGTCGTAGTTATCTATTACTAATACTCTCATAGTATTTTTTTTATTTACTTGACCCGAAGCTTCGGGAACGGAAATCTATATTATTTTCTTAACTTTATATATCCTTGGCTAATTCAATTGCTTTTGTTAGTGCGCCTAGTTTATTATAGACTTCTTGCAGCTCACTCTCTGGGACAGATTTTGAGACGATACCTGCACCAGCCTGCCAATGGAGTTGGTGGTTTTTGCTTAAAAAGGTTCTAATCATTATGGCTTGATTATAATTGCCATTAAAATCCATAAACCCAATAGCACCACCGTAAAATGCACGACTTGTTTTTTCATATTTCTCAATAAGCTGCATCGCTCTATGTTTTGGTGCACCACTTAAGGTTCCTGCAGGAAACGTATCGGCTACGACTTGCATGGTTGGCGTGCCTTTGTGTACTTTTCCTGTGACTTTGCTTACTAAGTGAATTACGTGAGAGAAAAATTGTGCTTCTCTATAGGTTTCTACTTTTACGTCGCTTCCATGGCGGCTTAAATCGTTTCTTGCTAAATCGACCAACATCACATGTTCGGCATTTTCCTTTTCGTCTGAAGCCAGTAGCTTGGCAAGCTCGGCATCTTTTTCATCATTACCTGTACGCTTAAAGGTGCCCGCGATGGGGTGAATTTCTGCCAGACCATCAGTGACCACGAGTTGTGCTTCCGGAGAACTTCCGAAGATTTTAAAATCACCATAATCGAAATAAAATAAATAAGGAGACGGATTAATGCTTCGTAACGCTCTGTAGACGTTAAATTCATCGCCTTTAAAATCCTGAAAGAATTTTTTAGACAATACGAGTTGAAACACATCGCCACGTGCACAATGTTGTTTGGCTAAGACCACCTGGTCTTTATACTCTTCATCTGTTAAATTGGATTTAATTTCAGACTGCGTTGAAAATTCATAAGAGGCAAAGTTTTTCGACTTTATAAGGTGTAGAATATCGTCTATGTTATTTTCTGTATTATGACAGTGCGCAAAAATATAAGCTTCGTTTTTAAAGTGATTTATAGCAATTATATTTTGATAAACGGCATAGTAAATATCAGGAATATCTAAAGAATCTGGCTTTTTTGAGATCTCAATGTCTTCGAAATATTTTACGGCATCGTAGGCTGTATAACCAAAAATACCATTGTTTATGAATTTAAATTGTTCTTCAGAATTCACCTTAAAGCGTTTGGTGAATTTATGAATGGTTTTCGCCACATCAGTAGTTTTGTTTCTTAATACGCTACCGTCTGGAAAGGTTTGATAAATCGTGTTCCCTTTTACTTTTATAGACGCAATAGGATTAAAGCAGATGTACGAAAAACTGTTATCACTAGCATGATAATCGCTACTCTCTAATAAAATGCTATTAGGGAATTTGTCGCGTATTTTAAGATAAATACTTACAGGTGTAATCGTGTCTGCAAGAATTTTTTTGTAATGTGTGTATAGACTGAATGTTTTCATTAATTTAAATAAAAAAAAGGCTTGTCGTGAATGACAAGCCTTTTGTATGTTAATTAAATATACGTAGGAGTTTGTTCACGAATTGTTTTTCCGAGAATTCCACCACCAGGTATGATTTAAGTTTGTGTTCATAATTTTTTACATTCCAAAGATAGTAATGAAATTTTATTTGGCAAATTAAATTTAACGTAATTATTTGTTAAAAATAATTTTAAAGGTTATTCGCTTACTATTTTTATGGCATGAAGCGATTAACCATTATTTTGATGATTCTTTTTGTGTCTTGTAAAGGAGAGGGAAAAAAGGGCACTACCGTTAAAAATACAGAGACCGATAAAACCTTGGTTTTAGATATTTATGATTATGAAGGGTTAGCACCTCTCTTGAATATAAAGGACGACAAAATACATGTCATTAACTTTTGGGCCACCTGGTGCGCACCTTGCGTTAAAGAGTTGCCCGCTTTTGAGAAACTAAATGCCGAGTACCATTCTAAAAATGTAGAAGTCGTTTTGGTAAGTTTAGATTTTCCTAATCAATATGAAAATAGGCTCAAGCCATTTATTATAGAACAGGGATTAGCATCTAAAATTGTTGTTTTAGATGATGTAGATTCTAATGCTTGGATTCCGAAGATATCTGAAGATTGGTCTGGCGCTATTCCCGCCACCTTGATTTATAGTAAAAATAAGCGTCAATTTTATGAGCAATCCTTTACTTATAACGAATTAAAAACAGAAGTAGATAAATTTTTAAATTAAAAACGATGAAAAAATTAGTAAAATTAGCATTTGTAGCTCTTGTAATCGCTGGTGTTAGCGCATTTACAGTGGGCGAAAAAGAAGTCCTTGAGGGGTACAGTATTGGTGATGTGGCTACCGATTTTAAATTACAGAATATTGATGGAAAAATGGTATCCTTATCAGATTTTAAAGCAGCCAAAGGTTTTATTATCACCTTTACTTGCAATACCTGCCCTTACGCAGTAGCTTATGAAGATAGAGTAGAAGCCTTAAATAAAAAATATGCGCCAAAAGGCTATCCAGTAATAGCGATTATGCCTAATAATGTTAAAGTAAAGCCAGGAGATAGCATAGAAGCCATGAAAACGCGGGCTGAGGAAAAAGGATTTACTTTTCCTTATTTAATGGATAGCAATCAAAAAGTGTATCCGCAATATGGCGCCACTAAAACCCCACATATTTATGTTTTAGAGAAAACAGCTAATGGAAATATCGTTAGGTATATTGGGGCAATTGATGATAATTATCAAGATGCGAGTAAAGTGGAAACGAAGTATGTTGAGGATGCCGTGAATGCGCTTTTAGCAGGTGAAGCAATCAAAACAGAGGAAACCAGAGCGATAGGTTGTTCTATAAAAGTATAAAAAACACGTGTTGCGTATAAAACAACGTGCTTAAAAAAAACCTGAAGTTTGTAACACTTCAGGTTTTTTTTTCGTCTAGCTCTTAACGAAACGTTAAATTGTTTAACTTTGTAATTATAAAAAAAAGCAATGGCAGATTTATCTCAAGAGCAATGGGCGCAACAACTGAAAGCAGACGAAAACGCTGTTATTCTAGATGTTAGAACAGAAGAAGAAGTAGAAGAGGGGTACATTCCTAATGCAAAGAACCTTAATATTTTTAAAGGGCAAGCCTTTGTTTACGAATTAGAGGCTTTAGACAAAACTAAAAACTATTATGTGTATTGCAGATCTGGAGGAAGAAGTGGCCAGGCTTGCGGTATCATGAATCAAATGGGATTTGAAAATGCTTATAATTTAGTGGGCGGATTTCAAGAATGGAAAGGAGAAGTAAAGCAGTAGAAAACAATTAGTAATCAAAATTATCAATCATGAAAAAATCAACACTACTCTTTTTGTGTCTCATCGCTTTTAGCCTCGTAGGGTGTTCAAAAAAATATCAAGAAGAGATTACAGTGGTTTCAACAGAAGAGATGAAAACACTTCGAAATTTGGAAGATGTACAACTTATAGACGTAAGAACGAAAGCAGAATACGATTCAGGACATTTAGTAAACTCACAAAACATTGATTATAATTCACCAACTTTCGATGATGACATTGCGGGCTTAGATAAAGAAAAGCCTGTGGTTTTATATTGTCAAAAAGGAGGAAGAAGTGCTAAGTGCGCACAGAAAATGCATGACGCTGGTTTCAAAAAAGTCTATGATTTAAAAGGTGGGTTCTCAAAATGGCAGTTCCAAAAATTAGAACTGGATTTAAATTTATAATCTTTAAGATCTTATTTTTTGTTCCCATTTCCAGGCTGAGCGTAAAGCGTCTTTTAAGCTGAGCTTCGTCTCCCAACCCAAACTATTTTTAGCTTTTGTTGTATCGGCATAAGCGGCAATAACGTCACCTTGACGTCTAGCTACAATTTTATAATTTAGTTTTTCACCAGTAACGGCTTCAAAAGCAGCAATAACTTCTAACACCGAAGACCCTTTACCTGTTCCAATATTAAAGACTTCAAAAGGAGTAGTATTCTTATTTTTTATAAGGCGTTTAAGCGCAGTAACGTGGGCTTTAGCCAAGTCAACCACGTGAATGTAATCCCTAATACAGGTGCCATCTTTAGTTGGATAATCCTTGCCGAAAACAGACAGTTGTTGCCTTAAGCCTATTGCCGTTTGTGTAATAAATGGCACCAAATTTTGAGGAGTCCCTGTTGGTAACTCACCAATATTTGCCGTTTCATGCGCACCAATAGGATTAAAATAACGCAGGGCAATGGCGTTTAAATTTGGGCTGACCTTGCAGGTGTCTTTTATGATTTCTTCGCCTATCTGTTTGGTATTACCATAAGGTGATTCGGCAGGTTTCATAGGTGCGTTTTCAGTAATAGGCAGCTCATCTGCCTGACCGTAAACCGTACACGATGAGCTAAAAATGAAGTGGGCACCCGCTTTTTTTTGTAGTTCCTGTAAAATATATAGTAACGGATTCAGGTTGTTTTCATAGTAGAGTAGTGGTAACTCCACACTTTCTCCAACCGCTTTTGAGGCCGCGAAATGAATAACTCCAGTGATATCTTGATGCTTTTTAAAAAAAGCAGTCACCAGCGGTTTATCTCTTAAATCAATATTTTCAAATGTAGGTTGCTTATTAGTGATTGCTGTAATGCCATCTAGCACCTCTAGAGAAGCGTTCGACAGGTTGTCTATAATGACCACTTCAAAACCTTCGTTTTGGAGTTCTACAACTACGTGCGATCCAATATAGCCTAATCCTCCTGTTACCAGTATTTTCATTACAATTGTTTTGATGTGTTCAAAAGTAAAAAATATAATACGTCTAAATTACTGTTTTTTGTACTCGGTTAATTCTGTTTTATAAGATTTTATTCCTGATACCAAATGACTATTAAGAACTATGCGTCTTTAAGCTTTTGGTAATGCGTTGTTATAGGGGCGTTTTTCTCTTATGCTTTACACCTCAAAATATACGGTTTCAAAAGGCACTCTAAACCGTGGGCCATAAATACCTTCAGGATTTCTAATGCCGCAACCAATTACCATATTAATTTCTGCACCACTTGGTAACCCTAAAATTTGCTTCACTCTTAAGGTATCACTACCTTCCATAGGGCAAGTGTCGTAACCTATTTCTGCCATGCTAAGCATAAAATTTTCAGCCGCTAATGCGGCGCTTTTATGCGCTACAATGCGTATATCGCTGGCTCTCGCTTGTCGGTAAATGGGTCTGAAAAGACCAATGATTTGAAAGATAAAAAATTTGAGATAGCCAAAGATGCCTAGGAAATCAATATAAATGGTAGGGATTATTTTGCCATAGTAATCGGTAGCCATTTTTTTGCGTTTTAATTCGCGTGCTGTTAGGTCGGGCTTGCTGTATACTTTATTTAAAAACGAAATATTAGCCTTGGCACGTTTACGCCAAAGGTCTTTTCTGGTCACGACAACCACTAACTGCTTAGCCGTTTTAGCTGCATTCTGCTTAAAACAAGCACCAGCTAATTGTGCTAGCGTGTCTTTGTCTGTAACATGATAAAATTCCCAAAGCTGTAAATTACTACTTGTAGGTGCTAAGGTCGCATTATAAATACAGTGTTTTACCTTTTCGGTATCTATTTCAGTGTCAAGATAGACGCGGGTAGAGCGCCTGTAGGCTATGGCTTCGGAAACGGTTTTAGTCATGCTGTAAATTTATATAAATATAGAATAAAAGCGTTGAACTCTATGCGTAGATTATACGCTATTTTGCCTTCATGGTTTTCTAAAACCTTCAATAAAAAAGGTTTATTTTCGCAGGAATATTCATTAAAGTTAGCCTTTTCATTTTTTTTAGGGCTAATAATTTTAGCAAATCCATCAAGCTTTTTTAGGTATCGTGATTATATTAATTGATGAATACTCTAAAAAACAAATCACATGACTAAAGAAAAAAAACACGCAGACTTTCAAAGTCCCTATAGAAAATCGATGAATTTTAATAAAGAGACTAAAAACGAAGATTTTGAGCCAGATGGTAAAGGCAATATAAAAGTTGAGAAAAAATCAACAACGCTTAGCGCTTCAGAAAAAGAAAAAATAGCAAAGGCGATGGATAATATGCAGCGCAATATTGAGATGATTCCCGGAGATGAGCGCGATGGCGAAGAATAAGAATTAAAAACATGTTTAGTTCTATTTTGATTTATTCATTATAGAAATTAAAAATCCCATTTACAATTTGTGAATGGGATTTTTATAGCCGATACTGTAATCTAATGCTTCTACTAATTTGCAACTTTTTTTTTGATACTTCCTAGTTTCAAAAAGTTGAAATCTTTAAAGTATTACTAATATTTGCTTATAAGCACTATTTATAAGATTTAATTTAAGAAATTTGAAACTCAAGACAATACTATATATGATAAACCAGAAATTCTCAAGTAAAAGACATAATTCTTTATGTTTGATAACAATACTTTTAATATTTACATTCAGCTTACAACTAAATGCTCAGGAAAATAATAAAGAGATTTCAAAAAGTGTTTATTTGACATCGAATATCGGACTGGCAAAAAAGAAAAACTCTACGGCGATTTTAAAAGCTATAGTAAGTGCCTCGCAACAAGATAAAAACGCAGCCTTTTTAGCATTAGGAAATAGTACCACTCGCAAAGGTTACGTAAAAGATAAATCGGGAAGAGAGAAGCAAGAAGCTTTTTTAAAGTCACAGATTTTAGAACCACTTTCTAATTTTAATGGGGAGCTTATTTTTATACCTGGACAATACGAGTGGAACAAAGGTGGGCATAAAAACCTTGACGATTTAGAGTCTTTTTTACAAGATAATAGTGACGCCGAGTTTTGGCCTAATGATGGTTGTCCCATAGAACGTGAAACCTTAAGTGATGAGGTAGAACTCGTGATGGTAGACACACAATGGTATTTAGAAGACTGGGATAATCACCCTTATATAAACAACGACTGCGAAATAAAAACCAGAGAGCAATTTTTTCTTGCCTTCAAAGATGAGCTTAAAGACGAACAAAATAAGACTATCATCGTGGCCTTACACCATCCTATATTAACCGCTACACGACATGGTCTTGTTGAGCGAATGGGCGGACTTTCTAAGCAAGCACACTACCATAATGACATGCAATACTTAGTGGGGCGTTTAGAAACGCTGGCAAGTCAATTTCAAGATGTCATCTTTGTATCCGGTAGTGAAAGTAATTTACAGTTTTTAATGAATGATGGAATTCCGCAAATTATTAGTGGCGCATTAGGAAACACGACTAAAACAAAACCTAACAAAAAGAAAGGGTATTTTGGCACGAATGAACACGGTTATGCCAAACTCAATGTTTTTAAAGATGGAAGCTCTGAGGTTGAAATGTATACCGTTAAAGAGGATCAAGTGACTAAGGTTTTTACTTCTACAATCAAATTAAAAAAAGGAAGTTTAGAAGATTTTGACTACCATAGTAAAGAAGATTTCGGGGATTCTTATAAGGCCTCTATTTATACCCAGGAAGAAGTCAATAAATCTGATTTTTACAAATGGTTTTGGGGCGACCACTATAGAGCTATTTATGGACGTGAGATTGAAGCGCCCGTTTTATTTTTAGAGGCGTTACCAGATAGTGTACGGGCAATCACAGAAGGAGGCGGAAACCAATCCAGAAGTTTGCGCTTAATTGATACTAATGAAAATGAATATACGGTTAGAGAGTTGCGTAAAAGTGGGCTGCGTTTTATACAGTCTAAAATTAAAGATCATTATGTGTTAGACTATATGAATAATACGGTGGCAGAAGACATTGTTCAAGACTATTATACAACGGCTCAACCTTACGCACAATTTGCAATTAATGAACTTTTAGAGGCTATTAATATACCTCACGCGAATCCTAGGATTGTTTACCTGCCAAAACAAAAACGATTGGGTAGATTTAATGAAAATTACGGCGATAAACTATACATGTTCGAAGAGCATGTAGGAGATGAAAATAAGGCATTTGATACGTTTGGAAATGCAGACGATATTATAAGTACCAAAGACATGTTGCTAGAACTTCAAAATGATAAAGATGCAAAAATTGATGAAGATAGTTATTTAAGAGCACGCTTGTTCGATTTGCTTATAGGTGATTGGGATAGGCATGAAGACCAGTGGCGCTGGGGCTTACACAAAAAGGAGGATGGCACCAAGTTATATAAACCCATTCCAAGAGACCGAGATCAAGCTTTTCCAAAATATGATGGTGTATTTCCAGCCATTCTTAAAGCGGTGTCCCCATTAGCAAGAAACATGCAAACCTATGCTCCCGAAATTAAAAATATTAAAAGTTTCAATAATGCGGTATACTATTTAGATAAAAGCTTTATAAACCGAGCCCATTGGGGAGATTGGAAAAAACAAGCTCAAACTATTCAAAACCAACTTAGTGATGCGGTTATCGATAAGGCTTTTGCCAATCTTTTAGAAGACACTAAAGGTGAAAGTATAGACCAAATTAAATCTATCTTAAAGCAGAGGCGCGAAAACTTGGTTGACATCGCTAAAGACTATTATGATTATTTTAAAGCCCACGAAATTATTGCTGCAACAAATAAAGACAATACTATTTCTGTTTTAAGACAGGCAAAAGGCATTACAAAAGTGACTATTACACAACAAGACCTTACTATTTTTGAAAACACCTATGATTCAGAAGACACTAAAGAATTATGGATTTACGCCTTAGATGGAGACGATACTATTACAGTATCTGGAGAAGGAAGTCATTACATTACGCTTAAAATTTTTGGGGGTGAAGACAATGATATTTATAACGTAGAGAACAACAGAAATGTTACCGTATACGACTATAAAACAAAGAAAAACACCTTTAATGGTAGGGTCAGTAAAAAACTTACCGATTCATACGCGATTAATAATTACGATCCTCAAAAACGTAAATATGCTAACAATGTTTTATTACCCACCGTTGGTTTTGATCCCGATGCAGGGTTTAGTGCAGGATTAACAAATACCTATACTACGTATGCCTTACTGAGAAATCCATTTACCACACAACATAAAGTTAATGCTTCTTATTATTCAGCCACACAAGGGTTTGAGTTTTCATACAATGGGGAGTTTGCTCATGTTTTTCAAGACTGGAATTTGGGTTTAGACGCCCGTATTACAAGTGCTAATTATGCGATAAATTTTTTCGGCATAGGTAATGAAACCACTTACGATCCAGACGCGGTGGATATGGATTTTAACCGCACAAAAATTAGTCAGTGGCATTTTCAACCGTCTTTGACGTATAAAACAAGCGGAAATGTGTCTGCACATATCGCGGCACGAGTAGAAGCGCACACCTTGACAAATGATGAAAACGGTTTTGCAGAAATATTCTTTGATGCCAATAATGATTTGTTTGAGAATCAAGTGTATGCAGGAGCAGAAGTAGGGCTGGCGTTTAATAATAAAAAGGGCTTACTAAGTTTGCCAAGGCGCGGTATGGCTTTGGGTGTAGTAACTGGTTACAAACAAGCCATAAATTCAGATTATGACAATGCTTTTGCCTACGTAAAACCAACGATATCCTTTATTTATCCTCTTCATGAAAGCGGTTTGGCAACATTGGCAACAAAAGCACAAGCTAATTTCATTCTTGGAGATAATTATGAGTTTTATCACGCGGCGACTGTAGGTGGAAATACCAGTTTACGAGGATATAGAAATGATCGTTTTTTAGGAGAGACCTCCTTTTTTCAAACCACTGATTTAAGAGTGTGTTTTATAGAGAAGCATACAGGTTTTATACCCCTTAGAATAGGCGTTTCAGGGGGCTACGATTTAGGACGTGTTTGGAATAAAAATGAAAATTCTAATACATGGCACAACAGTTATGGAGGTTCCGTTTTTATTAATGGTTTCCAGGCTTTTACAGCCAATATAGGGTATTACACTAGTACCGAAGATAGTCGGATCATTTTTACCGCAGGCTTTCGTTTTTAAAGGAATATATCGTTTAAATAAGGTTAGGTTTTTATAGGATTGGATAGTCAAGGTTTTTTTTAACTATAATTAAATTAAGCCGGTTAGAAAAGACAATCTTATTATTTTTAAGATATTCATGTTTAAAACATCAGATTTTATCTCATTTTATTTTTTAGTACATTGTGTAGTATTAGTTATTAGTGAGCAGATGTATTAAACCCAATTTACCTATGAAAAATGTAGTATTTGTATTGTACCTAGTCATAAGTAGTGTCTTATATTCACAAGATATTAAAGAGGAACTCCCTGGTTTTCCAAATTATTTTCAGCAGGTGGCAGATACGCTTCATTATTATACTACTGGTGCGAGTGCTGCTACTAACATTAAATACATCAAAAAAGAAACGGTATATGGTGAAGAAAGCTATACGGATTACGAAAAATATTTTAATGTTGCCGGGGTTGAGCTTACTAAATCTGGCAAACCTATAACTAAAGTAGAAACCGTTAACGATTCTGTAAAAATAAAAAAGCTGTTTGTTTTAGACGGTTACCCAGAGGCAGATACGAGAGCTTTGGATGACCAGGATTATTATTTGTCACAGCTCATAACCTACACTCCTAATAGTGCTATTCAATCGGTAACTAAGTATAATGGTAATGGGACTAAAGAAGTAAAACACTATACCTACGATAACAAAAATAGGCTTGTTGAAATACAGGAAGAACTCTTTTTGGGGGTCTCGGAAGACCATTTAGACACTGAAACCGCTGTGGTTTATTTTCAAGTAGAACCTACAATACGTATCGTAACTACCGCCAGTTATAGCAATAATCACCTGGCTAAAATTAGTAGTACAAAAGAATCTAAAGATTTTAATATTGGGTTTTACACGACGCGTTCAGAGCAGGAATTTTATTATGGGGAGGCCTTGACTCCTGTAAAGGTTATTGAGACCGCTATAGAAATTAGCACAGACTCTGGAATAAAAAAGGAAACATCAAAGGACTTGGAAATCACTTATAATTCAGACGGTCAAATGAGTGAAAGTCTTATAAAACTGAGAGAAAATGAGCAAGAATTAGAACGTATAAATACTTATTATTCCTACGGAGACTATGGTTTAAGTCGCATAAATCGGTTACGGTTTAGAGGCAGTGAAGAGCAGCAAAACCATAGCCTTAGCTATAATGCCTCTGGCACTGTTGTAGCTCTAGTAAGCATAAAGGAAGCGGCAGATGAAAACGTTAAAGAGAAAGAAATATACACTTTTGAATACTATTAAAAAAATAGTAAAACCAAGCCTATCATTATCAAAACGCGTCAGACCTGTTTTAGTAATACCACTAGCTTTTAGACTTCAAAAACCCCACGAGATCGTATGCGCATTAATTTAAACCCTTGGCTAAACATAGCTATTTTTACAATTGCGCTTCAGCTTACCGCGCAAGAGGTCGTATTTAAAACCCCCAGCTTTCCTGCTCCAGAACAGGAGCTTCTCTATTTTTTGTCTGAAGACCATTTTTTTAACCCTGATAATTATAACGGCGCATTACAAGCCTTAGAAAAGCATTTTACAGAATACAGTGCAACAGGGCAAGTGCTACGTGCAGATACCATGATTACACAGCCCTTCAAAAACTATAAAACATTTAAAAAAATTAGTAAGCAGCCCATTTTAGATTATTTAGGCATTCATGAGATAAAAAAAGCAGGTAGAAACACCTTTGAATTATTTCAGTATGACTCATTACACATTTACAATGTGGTGTATACCTTAAAGAATAATAAAATCACGACCGTAACAGAAGACACTTCGGTTTATGTAAATGACATTAAGTATGGTTATAACGCGCAAGACCAGCTCGTAAAGAAAAGCTATTTTAATGAGTATGGTAGTGGTGTTATTATTGAAGCAAAATACAACAGTAAGGGTCAAATTATAAGTCAGTCCAGTTTTGATAATACCGATGGCCTCTATGTTATTCTAAAGACCTACACCTATAATAACGAGCAGTTACTTACCCATTTTAAAGAAAAGAAAGCACTCTATTTTGTGCCTTTTGAGGAAGAAGAAGAGAATCTCGGGATTAACGAAGTCCATTATGAAAAGTATGTTAGGGAAGACACGTATTTTAATATCAAGAACATCCATTTTTCATATGGTTCAGACCAAAAACTAACAGAGGTCAGCCAGACACATCGCGGGTTTAGTAAGGAATTAGGCGAACAGCTTAACACAAACTTTAATTACAACTTAAGCTACCTTCCCAACCAACTGAGTATAGTGGCAAGCTTACCAGAAAAGCGCAACTACGTTTACCAGTTTGACAACCAAAACAATCCGATAACCATACGCTCCTATGTGGTGACCGACGCAGGTACCTGGTTACAGAAAAAAACAAGGTTTACAATTACCTACCACTAATTATTTTTAAGCTATAAATGAATCATCCAAAAATTAAAGGACACCAACGCATCTGGAAGGAAATAGACGAATGGGTTGCGTATAACCAAGACTTAGATATAGACTATTTACTACGCACGCACAGGTCTCATGTAAAAGTATGGGTAAGCCCGTATAGCGATTTAAGCTCGGGTAGAAAATCAGCAGTACTAAAAGGAAAAACCCGAAAAAAAGTATTAGCAGGACTGCTGGATATCTTTAACCAGTGGGAAAAGCAACTAAAAACCTTAGAGACCCCTTATTATTTAGCCTTATGGCTTTATGAGCCCCACCTTCACAAATCGCAGGTGGTCTGTAGTATTGGCAGTTGCTTAGATTTTTATGATAAAACCTTCTATAAGCCTGAGCTACAAAAGCAAATACCGGTAACTAATTACGGGCACTTTTCTGAAGCCTTGAGCGAATTTAACTGGACACACGCCTTAGACGAAACCTTCTACACCCCAGAAGATTTTGAGGCGACGCCAGACGAATTTTATTCCCTTAAGGAGTATAGAAAGCATAAGAAGTGGGCAAAACGCAAACTCAAAGAAAACCCAAGAACGGTAGTAGACCCTATTAGCCACACAACTTATTATTTTGTGCCGCATGGTCGGGTTTGGATTGGGCAGAAGAATGGGTAGATGGACGGTGTAGGTTTAATTGGAGACAGCTGCGTTTGTGTTTTTATAAACCGTGAGTTGTAAAATAAAAATACCGACTAGAGTATTACTCATTTTTACTGTTTTTGAATTGGTAATATCAAGTTTGTTAATATCTGTCATTCCAGTGTTATGGACTAATCGTGAAAATAAACACCTATTTTAAAGGTTTCCATAATGCGGTGTTTAAAAAGGAGTTTATATTTAGGCTCTCCTAATTAATTGATTAATTAGTCCAGGACAAGTACTAATTGTTGTTTTGGAGTATTAGTCTGTTACATTACTAAAATCAACCCTTTTACATGTTTTATGTGAGAAATGGCATTATATAAAAAAAGCGTTAAGATTTCACTTAACGCTTTTTTTGTGTTGTGACAGTTTTATTTATTGACTGCTAATTTTAAAGTTTTAATAAATCCATGAGTAGTAATTCGTGCCAAATAGATGCCAGTATTTAACTTTCCTGATAATTTTAGAGTAAAACTATTATTTCCTGGAATAATATTTAAAGTTTGAGACGAGAGTCTTTTACCTTGTAAATTATAAAGTTCTAATTTTGCATTTTGGTCTGAAGAATTAGAGTTTATATAAAGAGTTACATTACCTGTATTTACAGGGTTTGGGTATAATTTTAAACCAATAGCGTTTAAGTTATTGCTGTCAACACTTAATGTAGCAATATCAATTTTTATTATTGAACTATAAGTAAATCCACCAGAGGTATTAATCATTTTAAGACGGTAAAAAATGATTTCATTAGAACCAAAAGAAGCATCTACATAGTTAAAAGCTTCAGGATTTGAATTGGTGCCATTTCCTGGTTGTTGATTTACTGCTGTGAAATTGTCAGGTGTATTATAGCTGGTTTCTAAAACAAATGTTTGGTTATCATACTCGCGTAATGTATTCCATACTACATTAATACTAGAATTATTAGTTGCTAATTCGCCATAAAAATCAGTTAATATGGTTTGGAATAAAGCAGGGTTTTCTTCAATAGTTACCAGAATGGTATCTTCTAACCCATTTACAGATGCCGTTAATAGTGTTGATCCAGAACGTTCAGCTTTAATTGTTCTTGTGTCCAGCTGAGAAATAAGGGCATTATCTTCAATGGTTAATATCAGGCCGTCCATGTCATTAATAACTCTATCAATACCGTCACTAAATTGTCCTATTACTGTATATGAGTAGTTTTCCTGATTAAGAATATTGGGATCTCTTTGTGAAAATTGAATACTTTGTAATGTAGCGTTACTAGATAATTCAACATTAAAAGTTACCGTATTTGACGCATAACCCCAAACGCCTTGTTTATATCCATTGGCAGTAATTGTTGTTTCTCCATAAAAGTGTTCAGGAATTACAAAATTAAAATCGTTTTCAAACGCTAGTTCACCTGCGATTCTCGTTTCATAAATGAATTGTTCTTTATCATTTTCATTTTCATAAAACACGATAATTTTGTCTGTATTTTCTGCATACACTTTAAAATTCAATACATCTCCAGGACTTCTATTATCAAAAACTTGAGGGTCTCTATTAATCAGAATTTTGGAGGACAAACTTTGTCTCAAGAGATTACCAGAAAAATTAGGTAATACATTATATCTTAAGGGAGATGGGTTTATACCGTTTTTAGTAAATTGCCCGCTATTTGTTTCATCATTAACATTAGATTTTAGTAACTCTATAATTTTTTCATGAACTTGTGGTGCCTCTGTAACTCCGGGAGTTCCAGGAATTAAATTACTGTGTGTAATGCCAGTAAACTCAGAGTTAAAGCGTGTGCCTCCTAACCCAGCTTGCATACTTGTTAAAGGGACAATAGCATCACTTTCTTGCCCATCGTAAATATGTTTTAAAACATTATCTATACCATTTGGCAAATCGTTAGTGACCATAATTGCGAGATTATATAAATAGATCCCAGCTTTATATGCCTTAGGGATATAAGTTGTTAGTCCGCCATTAATTCCTTCCAAATCATTACATAGAATAGGATGAAGATCGCAAGGGTCAAACGTTGTACTAACGACATGAATAGGAACGCCTTCCAGTTGACTTACATTAGAAGACCTGTTAAGATTTTTAATAAATTCTGTATTTTCTGGTGGTGTTACTTGAGAAAGGTTATCTAGCTCTACCATTAAATTACGGGCTCCCCAATTTTCTATTCTATCTAATTCTGGTACAGAGGCTATGCTAGCAAGGTTTCCAATGGTCAATCCTTCACTCGATACGGGCACATTAGCTAGATCTTCTATATTATCATTTATAAACGTGTTTATTTGAGTCTCATTGTTTAACACAACCCTTTTGTCTAGGTTTAAATTTCCTCCTTGAGCACCAAAATGGGGGGTGTTTAGTGTAATTAATGAATTGATATTGTCTTTATAAGCATATCTGGGATCAATACCTTCTATATAGGCTCTGGTGTATAATCCACCTCGGCTGTGAACAATAACGTTTACTTTACCAGCAGAAAGTAGATTGCTTGCGGCTATTTCTTTTAACGAATTTATATAATTAGGGATTACCCATGAATCTGTTGATTTATCAATAAAAGAACCATCATTATAATTAAACTTAGCAAAAGGGTGTTCTGCCGCTTTGCCGTCAGACCTCCAGGCTTTTAATGTTTGTCCTATATAGCCATTATCTTTCAAATAATTTTCTAATACTTGTACAGAACTGACATCAGACCATACTCCATGTCCTAATAATACTGGGGGTACATTAATTTTTATATTATGTTTATAAATTTCAATAGGATTAGATGGGTTTGAAACGACATCCACAATTTTAAAACTGTAGATTTTATAAATTTTACCTGTTTCGTATTCATCAATATACTCTGGATGCTTATAGATGTATTCTACATATTCTAAATCATCTGGAGAAGTAGGTTCTCCATCATAACTACTTAAGTTTTTAAGATAGAAATAGCCGTACTGTTTAATATACTCAGGTTGAAATATTTCACTAACGGGTCCAGGTCCAACATATAACCTGTAGGAAGGACTACCAATATTATAGTGCCCTGCAGGATCACTTGTATTAAATCGGAAAAGAGTTGCAAGAGAACCATCGGCAGCTACTCCAGGTGTTTCAGACTCTAAAGCAAAGCCATCAGTAAGTTCGTTTTTCAAAACAGTAAGTAGTTTTGTGTTTTCATCGGTATCTTTGCTTAATGTCGAATAGGTGTAAGTGAAATCTCCTCTAATATTATAAAGTTTCATGCCTTCAATAGGAATAAACAATTTCATAATTCCATTGGGAGTTGCAATCCAGCTTCTGTAGGGGTTTTCTGGATCTGAGCTTCCTCCTGAAATGTTACTAGATAGCATGGTGCTATCAAAAATGTTTTGACTACCTCCAAAGTCGTAATTGGTATATATATTATAAGACAAAGGGTCGGTCACCTCTCCAAAACCATTATACACGATCAGGCCTTGGTCTGTACCCATATAAACACGTCCTAGTTTATCTTTCCAAATAGCATTATCATTAAATCGAGCACCTTCAGGTATAATTTGGAAAAAGGTCGATGCCGGTTCATTTAAATTACTGCTTAAATACGTCCATTCATTATTTTTGTACACAGCAAAACCTTTACCAGGAATAGAGGTTGTTACCCATGTTCCTTTAGAACCGTTAGCACATATACCATTTATAACTCCTCCTGGAGAAAAATTCATTTCAGCATAAGTATGTTGCTCTAAAAACGTACCGTTAAGATCATATTTTAAAACTCTATTAGGTAATAGTTGCTCATTATCTTTTCTAACATATTGCCAAGAACCAACCCAAACACTTTCATCATCAGCAGAAATAGCTTGCATGTTTCTGTTTTGAGGCGTTTCTGAAGGGCCTGGATTATAAGTAAATGCAGGATAGGGTAATTCAGTAGGCTTTATAGCAATACTTCCACTGCTATTAAACCAAGCCCCTTTGGTGGTGAATTTTATTTGATTGGCATCTTTAAATGAAATATCTCCGGGAGTTAAAATAAAGGTACTTTCAACGGTTAAATTATGGTTCCTGTTTACAGTCCAGACTCTATTGTTTTTGTCGACAGTAACAGAGTTTAAACGCGCACCTCCTAAACCATCTCTACCAAAAAATTCAAAGCCTAAGGCATTTCTATCTGGAGAATAATGTTTTATATTACCAGTACTGCTAATTCTTTCTAGACCACCTTGTCCGCCATTAAAATTTGTGCCTTGGTGGGCAATCCATATGTTACCAGACAAATCTGCTGAGATGTCTTTTATTTTAATTATTGCTAAATCGGGGTTCGCTCCAGCTGCGTTAAATGAAGAGAAATCATTTGGATAGGTGTCTCCGCTGGTATCGATATTAAATATGCCAACTTGGTCTGCTGCTGCCCATACTTTTTGGTTAGCGGCATCTACTGTTATAGCCGTAAAAGGCTGGTTGATATTAAAAGAGGTAAACCTGGATTCTACTTCTTGAGCATAACTATAAACTCCGAGAAATAGAGTAAAAAGTATAAGTAATCGTTTTTTCATAATAAGGGTTTTAAATTAATTAATCTGTTTTGGTTGCTATTATCGTTTTAAGGTAAAGTGTCCTCTTAAGTGTCTTTGGTTGCCGCTAAAGTTTTCTGTAAATTCAACCGTGTACCAATAATCTGATGTTGGCATTATAATGCCATTAAAGGTGCCATCCCAACCCCTGCCATAAGGATTTAACTGCTTTAGTAATTTTCCATAGCGATCATAAATAGCGATATATACATGACTCTGAAATTCTTTAGATAAGCCTTTTGGTATCCAATAATCATGATAAGTATCGCTATTAGGCGTAAAGTAGTTTGGTATACTAATAACCGAAATAACGTCACTAGCACTACCGCAACCATTTTTATCTCTAACATAAACAGTATGTAAACCGCCTTGAACATTTGTAAAAATGTTACTGTCCTGGTAAGGTCCAGAGGCTTCTAAAGCATATTCGTAATCACCTTGGCCACTGGCATAAATAGTAAGTGTATTAATCGTTGTAGCGTCTTCAATATCTACTCGATCTATAGTTGGAGCACTTGAAGGGCTAACTAGTATTGTTCTGGACTTCGAACATCCAGCATTGCTTGTAATAGTTACTGTATAGGTTCCAATTTCATTGACCTGTATTGTGGGAGTCGTTTCATTTGTGCTCCATAGAAAGGTATAGTTTGCAATAGCATTATCAATAAGACCAGATTCTAGTGCTATAGTCTCTGGATAAGCATTAAGACAATATATGGCGTCTGCATCTTCTTCAAGATTTGGAAGGTCGTTTACGATTAACAATACGTCATCAATACCAAAACATCCATCAGCATTTTCAACGCGTGCATAAATGGTTTGAGAATAGGGGTTTGTATTTGTGTAATTAGAATTCAAAGCGTTTTGTTGCAATTCTGCATCTTCATAAGTTTCATAGTAAACGACTTGCGTTGTGGCTGGTAAACCAACAATGACCTCACTATCTGCTAATGTCAAATCGAAAGCATTCATGCCGTCTTCAGAATCTAATTCATCACAAAGTTCTAGCATCGCAGGACTAGGGTCTATAAAACTAGCCTCTAATTTTAGCTGTGCAACACTAAAACATTGTGTGCTGTTATCTATAACTTTTACAAATAGAATCTGTGGGTTAGACGTATTATTGAACGTTGTATTTTGCACATTAATATCTGCCTCTAAATCTGCTTGTGATAAGAAGAATTGCGTCGTGACGTTACTATTGTTATTTGTTAATTGACCGTGATAGTCATTTAAATTATAGTGCATAAAACCATCTGCAGTATTATAATAATCACATTCTAAAACCTCTTGATTAAATGCTTCTGGAAGCGGAAGCTCTGTAACAATTACATCGAAGGTGCCTGTACACCCGTTGTTGTCGACTAAAGTCACGCTGTAAGTTCCAGCAACCGAAACTTCAATGGTTTGTGTCGTTTCTAGCGTGCTCCAAGTATAGGTGGCGTAATTAGCTCCAGCATCTAAAACTACAGAGGTGCCTTCACAAAAAGTAGCTTGTGTTAAAGATGGTGGCATTATATTTATAGTTTGTATGTCAAACTCGGTTATATTATCACATTTGTCAGGTACTGAAACTCTAACGTAAACGGTTTGCGTATTTGGATTTATATTTTCATGTACTGTTGGATTTAATAGTGCATTCTGCTCTAAATTCGCATCTATCTCTGTATTGTAATATCTAAAAGTGGCTCCGGTTTCTGAAGTGAAGAGACTTTCAAAAGTAGTTAAATCGAAAAGTGCAAAGCCGTTTAAATCATTATCGCAAGATTCTAATATATCTGTAACGCCTTCAACTGTTGCAGAACTTCTTATAGTAATAGTTACTGTTGCAATCGAATAACAACCAAACTGATTTATAACATGAATGTAAAGGGTATGATTATCGTTTGGAATCGCATAATTAGTAGTAGTTGTTATTGCGTTTGTTTGGCTTTCTGCATCAATTAAATTAAGGTAGTAGGTAAAGACTAAATTGTTTTGATCTTGAATTATTAACGGATTTAAATCATTTAAATCTAAGGTGTAAGCGCCGTCAAAATCAGTATCGCAAATTTCATAGCTACTATCAATCAATTTAGGGGTTGCTAAAGCTTTTAAAACTATGCTTCCTATTGAAAAACAACCTGTTGCTAGAGCATCAAATCTTACAAAAATAGTATCTGTTTCTGAAGCTGTATTATGGTTTTGAGGTGTTAAAATAAGGAAGGCAGGGTTTGCCGTTTGCGCCCCAATTTCATCTGAATAATAGCTAATTGTAAGTCCAGTTGTATCTGCCAACATATCTGGAATTGCAGTTGTTAAGTCAAACTCTTCCGAAAGATTAAAATCATCATCACACGCTGTTAATTCTGTATCTTGTATGGCAACAGGAACTGTAAATGCTAAAACCATTTCTGCAATAGAATAGCATCCCGTTGCAAAGTTTGTAACTCTAACATAAATATTTTGAGGCACAGCTGTTATTAAATAAGTGGAAGAAATTGCTCCTGTGTCATTTATGGCATTCGTTTCTGAAGTATAATACTGGAAACTGTGGTTTGCAGTATCTGAAATTAAATCGGGATTACTTAATGTTAAATCGTAATTTTCTTGTCCATCTGTAAAGTTATCACAGACAGTTACCGTAATGTCATTAACTATTGGAGCGGGCTGTAAATTGAAAGTTATAGCGCCAACAGTTTTACAATTATCAGGAGCTTCTAGACTTACATATAGTATGGATGCATTCGTGATTGTTGTCGTTGTGATTGGGTTTAACAAACTGTTTGCGTCACTTAAAGAATTATGATAGGTTAGGTTTATGCCTGTTTGAGCACCTAATATTTGGGTATTAAATTGTGTTAAAGCTACGGCGTTTTCTATGGCATCATTTTCAAAATCGCAAAGGGTTATTGCATTTGAAATTAGTTCTGGAACGGATACAATGGTTAACGCTATTTCAGCAGTAACATAACAAGTGGTTGTTGCATTATAAAGACGTACAAAAACCGAGGTGTCTGTTGTTACTAAATAGGCTGTGGGATTTGTGATTTCTGTAACAGGATCACCAGCCTGCGCTTCCAGCACTGTAAGATAATAGCTTGCGGTGTACGTTGTAAAGTTGGTATTTACAGCTGGTAAAGCCTCATTTAAATTGAATAATTCTTCATTATTGTTGTCTGTATCACAAGCTTCAAGTGTGGTATTGGTAGTTGTGATTTCTGGGTGAAATGTGATAGTTATCGTGGTATCTGTAGTACAACCATCGGGCGTAGTTACAAACACATTTATAATTTGTGTAGGGCCAACGACATTAAATATCATTGGGGTGCTAATGTTAGTACCAGAGCTATATTCGTAAGCAAAAGTAGCACCAGGTGCTGTGGTTATTTGTGTTTCATATTGTGTGATATCATGTACCTCTTGATTGTTTGCAAATTCATCACAAATAACATCTGTAACGGCGTTAAGAAGTATGGTGGGTTGAAAATCTAAAGTCACTTCTACTGTTGTGAAATCTAGTTCTGTACCTTCAAAAACTAATGCAATTCTTGCATAAATAGTAGTGGGTGCTGTAATATTAATTTGAGTGATTGGATTGGTGTAGGCATTAGCTTCTGTTAGTAGCATATGGTAGGTGACTTGCATGTATTGCGCGTTGTCATAACCGGTAATTAAACCAGAATCGTAGTTGCTTAAAATAACCAATTCTTCTAAATCGTTTGCGCTATCACAAATTTGAAAATCACCATTTCCGCCGCCACCACCAAAACCAACGGCGTCTAAAGCGATATCCCCAATGGTAATACAACCTGAAGCGGTGTTTGTAAAAACCACAAATACTTCGGTTTCTGGATTGGTAGTCGCAAAATTTGCGGGGTCTGTAATTAAACTTCCAGGGTCTTGGGTTTGAGCACCAATTAGCGAGTCGTAAAACTGATAGGTTATTCCTGTTAAATCGGCAACCATATCTGTAATAGAAGCTGTTAAATCGAAAATAGTACCAGAACTCACTTGCATGTCATTTTGTACAGTAACACCCGCTATATAAGTAAAATTAATAGGAAAAACGGTCACACACCCTGAACCTGTAAAACTTCTCACCCAAATTTGTGCAATCCCATTTAAAACATAAAACTCAGGATCTATTGGGTTTGTTGCGCTCATAGGGTCAAACGGATTCGTATTATTTAGGGCCCAACTTTCAAATAAATGATAGGAGAAGTTTAGTGTTTCGGTATTATTTGTTTGAACCTCTGATTCATGTTGTGTTAAATCGTAAATAGCAATATTAGAGCATAAAGTAACTTCAATAGGTGCTACTATAGGAACTGGTAAAAGATTAATATTAATTTCTACAATATTAGGGCAGGTTGCATCTGGTTGTAACGTGAATCTAATAAAAACGGAATCACCATTGGCGGCTGTTAAATCTGTTATCGGATTTATATTATTATCGGCGTCATTTTGGGTTGCATGATAAGATAGGTTTACGCCAGTTTGAGCGCCAATAATTTGTGTGGTGTAATTTGAAAGTGTAATTAACTCAGCATTATCATTTGCAATATCACATAAGGCAATTTCTGCTAGTTGAGAGGTTGCTAATGCTTCTAAATTAATGGTTAATGTGCCAACATCAAAACAACCAATACCTCTTTGAAGTCTAACATAAATTATTTCGGTAGGGTTGTTTACTATATAGCCATTTGGATTAGCAATTGGATTGGTTTCTGTTTGAGCATCTGCTAAAGTGTTATAATACGATAGCATTAATCCTGTTTGTGAACCAACCATTAACGGATCGTAAGTTGTTAAATCTATAGTCTCGGTTCCTATAATATCAATGTCACAAAAAATGATGTCATTGTCTATTGCTACAGGATATAGTAAATCAATTGCGATATTTATGGTGTCTTGAAGAACAATATTTGGTCCAATACACAAGTCGTAGATCACAGATGCCGTATAGCTTGTAGTTTCTTCTGGACAGATGGTAATTTGGTCTCCAGTAGTGATTAGCATGTTGTTTTCATCTCGCCATTCTACAGTCGTTACAGGAATTCCGTTTGGTATAAATCGCCATGCTTCGTTTGTCGTTGCCCAAATGCTTGTGTTTCTATCTGGTGGAGTAGTGGCACTGGTTCCATCACTGTTTTGAATACCAATAAGGGCATTTTTTCTGTATAATGCAGAGGTGCTTGTTTCGCAGTTTATTGGCTTTTTTTCAACATAAACTTCAATAACATTTGAACCTTCATAAAGCACAATTTGAGAAGTAGATCTGCTAATTTCACAATTAAAATGATTTAAGTTTTCATAGCTTATAACAAACGATCGTGTTGGCGCTGAACCAGTTATGTAGGTTTTAATTTCCCCACATTCGTTTTCTATTGTACTTGGATCGTTAGTACAACCAAAAACATTATTATCGTTTGTTAAATCATGAAAAACACCAAAAATGGCATTAGTTGGCATTGAGGCATTGGGAATTGTACCAGCAAAATAAGGACTATCTGCTAATGCTAACGCTGAATTGAAACTAATGATTCCGTTATCACCAATAAGTAACTGATTATAGCCTTCGGTATAAAAACAAAAATCAAATGGGATTGGTAAAACGGCGCTCCATTTGTCGTCTCCAGAAATGTTTACCAGTGTTTCGTTGGTTAAGCCTGTTAAATTATTAAAAGGTATCTGGCTGACTTCATAAGATGTGGTTTCGTTTATGATAGTATAGTTTGCTTCTAGAACAAAGCATCTATTGCCATCTACTGGATAGTCACAATCTACTAAAATGTCATCAAGCCCTTGGCTGTCTGTTATTTCAATAAATGGAGAATTATTTTGTGCAAGTAATGCTAAAGGAAAGAATAACAAAAAAAAGAGAGGGAACTTTGATTGCATATTATCTATTAAAATTTGAAAGACGAATGTAATAAAAAGTGTTTTATGAGCAGTGAATTTTTCTGTACAAATAGGGAGGCCGAAAATAATAACAATATCAAAAGAGGGAACCTTGAGTACATGTGAATTATTGAAATTTAAGGTTTAAAATATCCAAACAGTAAAAAGTAAAATTTTTATTAGCTTCTCTGGGTTTTTAAGAGTCTCAGTTTTCCATTATATTTATTGGAAGGCAACAGGTTTGAAAACACTTAATTCAGTTCAAATGTAGAAATGAAATAATGATAAAAAAAAGAAAAGGTAGTGCATTTTATAAAATAGGTAAAGCTTAATTACTCCTAAAGCATTTGTTTTTAGTTAGTTATAATAGTATTCAAGTTTAACGCTAAAACGGATATTAAGGGGGTTATTTAGCTTTTAAAAAAAATGCATATTTAAAAGTTTTTGCGCTGTTCAATTTTTTAGAAAAAACAATTTACAGTTTTGTTTTTAAGTCATTTTAAATGTCAACTAAAATAAAAGTCTTCTAAAACAAATGCTTTAGCGGACGAAAAGAAGAATGATGGCGGTTTGTTTGCAGCCCAACGCCTTTAAACAACAAAGGGCAATCAAGTAAAACTTGTTGCCCTTTTTATGCTTAAAACCGCAACAAAGTTGCGCTTAATTGTGGAGTCGGAGAGATTAGCTGCGCTGTTCTCTGTCACTCCCATCCTGTAAATGCAACTTGCTGTGCTTTCAGCCCAGGCACTTGTAAACAACAAAGGGCAATCAAGTAAAACTTGTTGCCCTTTTTATGCTTAAAACCGCAACAAAGTTGCGCTTAATTGTGGAGTCGGAGAGATTAGCTGCGCTGTTCTCTGTCACTCCCATCCTGTAAATGCAACTTGCTGTGCTTTCAGTCCAGGCACTTATAAATAAAAAAGAGCAATCAAGTAAAACTTGGTGCTCTTTTTATGTTTAAAACCGCAACAAAGTTGCGCTTAATTGTGGAGTCGGAGAGAATCGAATTCTATAATAACCATTTTACAACAATTTAAAGCCTGTTTATAGGCTTTTACAGCGTTTAATTATATGTGTGTGACGTGTTTTTGACACGCTCCATTAGCTATTTTCATCAATAACACTAATGGTTTACACGGTTTTAAAATATTTAGTCTTTAAGTTTTTTACCTTCACCAAGCAAAAGCCAGTTCATATTTATAGGTAAATGGCTCCCAATCGCAACAATAATATCGGTGCTAACTGTAGGATAACTATTAAATCTTTTATCGAGGTGAAACAACCGGTTAACTTTTTGCGGTTTATCTATATTAATAATGGAGACAAACTTGGTAATGTTTCCTTTGGCATAGTCGGTAATGATTTCTTGCACACGTTTTGTGAGTTCTGGAAGTTTTTGTCTATTTTCTTTCATTATTTAATTAAGTATAATTACTTTTTGATTATTTAATATTTAGGTCGTATGTTTACGATGTATTAAGTATTCTCCCGCTTAATAAATTATGGATTGAACCCCAAGCTCGATTGTGTAATTTTTATCAACCATTGTAATGATGTACATTTAGCGTTAATGTTTAACGTTTAAATTTATATCAAAATGAAAAAATTATTAAAAGCTACATTTACATTAGCAATCATCGCTTTATCGTTCTCTTCATGTACAGAAACTGAACTAAACGAAAATGAAAACCTACAAACAACGACCATCGGAGACGGCGAAATCACAGACGACGACATATAAAATTGTCATTTTTTTAATTACTGTAACCTTACTAATTTATATTCACGACGCGTTCGATAAAAACTACGGCAAAATTGGTTTGTCTACAGTAAGAGTTTATCTCTACACAGTACTGTCTGAAATTCGTTTTCTGGCAGTACTTTTATTTTCTTATTACTTGGCCAAAGGCAAACCCTGGCGTTTTGTTTTATGGCTTCCTATTATAATGACAACTTATCAAACCGTTATAAGGATCTTCTCTTTGCAAAAAACGGGTTACAATGAGTTCGATTTAAAACTAACGTTAACCGTTATACTATTCATCTTTTTAATAATCTACTACTTTAGCAAGAAGAAGAAATGAGTTATTACAAACTATTAGTCCAGATAATGGATTATAATAGCCAAAAAAGCAATTACTCTATAGAAGAACAAACCAACCTAGAGCGTGATTTTTTGGAAGCCTTTGGCCAATTAAAAGGAAAAAACATTAGTGCATCCATAATTAAATTTATAGACGACATTAACGAGGGTTAATCCTGCTTCTTCTTTTTATCTTCAAACCCTATTTTCACGGCCAACTCAATTACAGATCGGGCTACACCTTCCACTTTATCATCTAGCGGCTTAAATTGTTCGTTAAACTTTTTATCTACTATTTTCTTTATTATAAGTTCTAAAGCTTTACCAATATCTTCTGTTTTGTTGTAAACCTTATTCGCTTCATTTGCGGTATTTTCCTTACTCTCATTTTCGTATTTCTTCTCACCAGTGATCAACCAGTGTAAATCTATCTCAGGATAATCAGATACAATTCTATCTATTGAGTTAGAATTTATGCCTGTTAATTTCTGTTTTCCTTTGAAATTAACATAATTTAAGTCTAAGTCACTCAAAAACTTTTCATAGCTAATCCCTTTGTTTTTAGCGATTAACAATATTCTTTCCTTTATGGTGGTGTTTTTTTTATCCATTAATTTGGTTTATAGATAAAATTGTATCTATATTTGTATAAGTAATATAACAGTAAAGTAACAGAAAAATAGTTAATAAAAAAATAGGGCATTTACATGATAACAGATATTGAAAAGCAGGCCATAAAAAAACTAATTGGACATAGATATGTTTCTCTTATTCAAACTGAACTAAATGACAGTGATGAGTTTAACAAATCAGGTGGGTCTTATTCTTCTGGTCATATAACAAACGTTATGAATGGCGAAAAACATGATGTTATAGAAGCTGCTATATATAGAGTGGTGGAAAAAAAGCACAAAGAAATTGAAGCTAGAAAAAGCTTAATAAACAAAAAATCCGCAGCGGTAACTGCGGACTCTTAATAATAATTAATCACTAAATCTTAAAGCAATGATTAACACAGGCAAATTTACAACATTAAATCAAACAGCGCAAATAGCAGGCGTAATGCCAAGCGACAACAATATAGAATTTATTGGTGTTCGCAAAACTAAAGAGGTCCTTTGGTTGCAAAATGGTACCAATCACTATTTTTCGGATTTACCATTACAATATTTTCAACTACTAAAATCTGCTTATTTAAAAGATCATAAAGCGATTAGGTTTTTAAGCTCTATTACAGAGTGTTTAAAAAGACAGATTGAATTGTATACCTATTACATGTATGGCGATGTAGATACTACTCCAGATATTTCTGAAGGCCGTTTATCACCATCTGAAAACTTTAGAGATACCAAAAACTGCCCAAGTTTATTATGGAACTCTAAAAACATAAACATAGCCACTCATGTTCTTACTCCAAGACAGCTAGTAATTGTAGACCTTATAGGCAAAGATCTTCCAGATAAAGCCATTGCCGCAACATTAGGCATCTCTCATAAAACATTAGACTTCCACAAGTGTAATTTATACAAGGCCGTTGGTGTAAACACTAAAACCGCATTGTTAAAAATGTCTATACAGTATAAAGTAATAAGTTTTTCCTGCTAAGCTCCCAGAGAAATAAATATAAATACTAATAGCGCTTGGGGAGCTTGGCGAAAAACTTTAAAACAGAGAATTATGTCAATACGAATAGAACCAACAATCAACGGAAAATTTATAGTTAACAACAAACAAGTTTGTCAAGACTAATTAGGAAACTGGAGTTGTGAAATAGAGTTTACCACTGCAGAAAAAGAGGCATGGGCTTTTTATAAAAAAGCAATAATCGATCAAGAGAGAAAGCTACCAATAATGACAATAAAATACTAATGTACTACTCCATTTATAGCAAAGTGCTTGAGCAAAGCGTAATAAAAACCCAAAAGGAAGTAAGAATTTTTGAGGCTTTTTTAAAAGGTATGAAAATAGACTACACCTTGGTTTATCCAAGTGGTAATGAGATGGAAGTAAAGTTTAACAATTTAGATATGGCAACAATTGAAGAATTACACTTAAAAATAGATCAAGTAAATAAGCAATTAGGGTTTTTAGAGAATAATAAAAGCATTTCGGTTTCAGATAAAAAAGACCTCACAAACCATTATAGCCAACAGCTTAAAATTTTTAATAAAGCTCTGCAAAAGCTAATAAACAATATCGAGGTAGTAGAAGAAACCAATAACACTAAACCAATAAGCCATGATTAAAATAGCAGCAAAGTTAATAGAATTTGGTATGGATTATCAATATGAGCATAACGGTAGTGAGGGTGAGTCTATAGTTTGTTTTCAACTAGATATTGAGATATACACGCACCAGGGCACACTTTATTTTAAGCACGAAAACCAGAAAGACGAATTTAAAGACGAGGATAAATCATTTAGATATTTAACTGCAAAACTTCACGATTTAATTGTAGCCGAAACAAGTTCATTTTAAACAACAAGCACTATGAGAAAAAGACAATATTATATGCAAGAAGGTGCAAGGGTTTTAGCCCTAGGAAGAAAAGGAACCATCACGAAGATAATAGGTGCTCCCAAACCAATGCAAGAATATTTAACAGCGGTACATGTGCTTATAGATGATAATGAGAAAGCTTCAAAATACAATCCTTTTGATATTGAACCCTACGATCCCAACTGCCCAGCACAAGTGTATTTAGCAGACCAAATCTCTAAGAAAAATTACCACAACCAACTAACAAAGCCTAACTAATTATGAAGCCAATTATTTTATACGGAAATAGAGCGTCTGGAAAAACGTTTACAACAAAATTACTTACTTCTACACTTACAGAAGATGAATTCTACACTGTTAGCCGAAATGAAGAAGATTATCTGACTTATATAACAATGCCATTATTAGAAGAGTCTCGAAACCCTAGATTAAGACTTATTATTATTTCAGACTGTGGAAACTTTACAAGCATTTTAAGGATTATAAAGTTGATACAAAAGCTTAATAAAGACATTCAAATTGTTTTTGATAGCCAAATCAGTAGTAAGCAGGTTTTAGAAATGGAAAAAAAATATATAGCTAATATAAATCTATTTAAATGCAACTATAATTAAATGAGATATACAGCATCATCAATAGACATTGTTCGCGAAGCAGACATCGTAAAGACTATCGAGAACTTTGTTTCCTTAAAAAAAGTAGCAGCTAATTACAAATGCAACTCACCATTTACTAACGAAAAAACACCATCGTTTACCGTATCTCCGGTTAAACAAATTTTTAAGTGTTTCTCTTCTGGATTGGGTGGCGATGGTATCAAGTTTGTCATGCAACATGAAAGAGTGGAGTTTGTTGGTGCCGTAGAGATTATTGCCAAAATTCATAACATACACCTAGAAAAAGAAGAAGTTACGCCAGATGTTCAACGTAAAATGGACCAGAAGTCTGAGATGTATAACGTTACAGAAAAGGCCGCACGCAGTTTCTTTAATGCTTACAAGAAACTTCCAGACAACCACTGGGCTAAAGTGTTAATTGCAGATCGTGAATTTAATGAAGAGAGCATACTAGCCTTTCAAATTGGGTTTAATGGCGATGATAACAAGTTAACAAAATGGTCTATAGAACACGGCTCGCTTGCTGTTTCAAAAGAGTTGGGTTTATCTAAAACTAAAGACAATTCTAGTTACGATATTTTTAGAAACCGCATCATGTTTCCTATTCATAACGAAAAAGGTACTGTGGTTGGTTTTGGCGGCAGGCAGTCTAACGACCCCAAGTTAGACAAGTCGTTTAAATACATCAATTCTAAAGAAAGTTTAATATACGATAAGTCGTCTGTGCTTTATGGTTTGTTTCAAGCCAAACATATTATTGCAAAAATGGGTACCGCCATTTTAACAGAAGGCTATACAGATGTTATTGCCATGCATAAAAATGGTTGTGAGAACACCATAGCATCTTGTGGTACCGCTTTAACAGAACGTCACGCACAGCTAATTAATAAGTATGCACAAGAAGTCGTTTTACTTCGTGATGGCGATAAAGCAGGCTTAAAAACCATGCTTAAAAAAGGGGGTGATATAGACATTTGTTTGTCTCACGGCTTAAATGTTTCTATATGTATACTTCCAGATGGAGAAGACCCAGACACGTTTTCTAGAGCACAACTAGATATGGGTACCTGGATAGATAATAATAAGCATGATGCAGTGCTTTACAAAGTCTCTCAATTCGATTTAATTAGAGATCGTTATGAAACCGATGTTGAAGACATTAAGAAAACTTCGAAACTTCAAATTAAAGCGGTAGAAGATTTAATTGTTGACACAAAAGACCTTGAGGGCAAAGAATTAACAGATGCTAAAGCGTTTAATAAAGGCTTATCTGGTGAAATTTCAGACATAAAAAAAGAAACCACAAACGAGTTAAGAGAAATACAGCAAATAGATCCTACCAAAAAGGCTCTTGCTGTAAATGAAATTGCCGATATGCTTTTTAAAATTAAGCACGAGGTTAAAAGAGAGGAGTATATAAAGCAAATTGCTAAAACTTTAAAAGTGAGCACCGCTGCTATAAAAGCCGAAATTGGCAAGTTTGAGGTTAAGGCCACAGAAGAAAAAGACAAAGACAAAGACTCTGGCAAATTATCTATGCGAGGCATACAGCTTCCAGAAGGTGCAAATAAAGAAGAATACTTAGAAGGCCATGGGTTTGTAACCGTGGGTAACTCATACCATTTTCAACGCCTAAATACAAACACGTTTTTCCAGGGTACCACTTTTAAATTAGAACCGCTATTTCATATTCTAGGCGATAAAGAAAACACAAGACTTTGCGAATTAACAAACATTAAAAATCAAAAACGATTAATAGATTTTGATACAGACATGCTGGCTTCGTTTAACGATTTCAGAAAGTACATTTTTAAGCTTCAAGGGTTGTTTATGTTCTTAACACATAATGGTTTTCGTACAGAGCACTTTGATAAGTTTGTATACCGTTTTGAAGAGCAATTCGAACCTGCCCTAGAGCTTTTAACAATGGGTTGGAACACTAAAGGCTTTTATGCTTTTGCAAATGGCGTGTATTGGGAAGGTAAATTTCGAGGTGTAAACAAATATGGCATCATGAATTTGGAAGGTATCGATAAAACCGAAAGCGATTACAACCAGAAAATTGACAATTACTATTCACCTGCCTTTTCTGTAATGCATATTGACAACCAAGAAGGGGATGATAAGTACGAGAATGACAGGTATTTTGTTTACAAAGAATCGTCAATAACGCTTAACGATTGGATGCAACAAATGATTGTTGTTTTTAAAGAAAAAGGTATTGTAGGAACGCTGTTTAATTTTGGGGCCATCTTTAGAGATTTGTTTTTAAAGCATTACGATTCATTTCCATTAATGGGCGGTTTTGGCGAAAAAGATTCTGGTAAATCTGGTTTTGGTAAAATACTTCAAAACTTCTTTTACTACCGGTTACCACCAGTAGATTTAACACAGGTAACACACGTAGGTTTGTCTAGACGTTTAAGCCGTAATACAAACACGGTGCAGTTTGGCGATGAGTACCAGGATAGAACGGTTAAAGAAGAAGTAGGAAACCTATTAATGGGTGCATGGAATGGTATTGGTAGAGAAAAAGGTAACGGTGTAGGAAGTACAAGAACCAGTTTAGATAAAATAAACTCTGCAGTATATTATGCCGGGCAGTTTATGCCAACATTTAAAGAGAATGCCCTTGCAACAAGAACGATATCTAACTTCTTTATAACTAGAAACTTCTCCCCACAAGAAAAAACAGACTTCAATAAATTATTAAACTGGACAAACGCAGGAATTAGCAGTTTGGTTGTTGATGTAGTGCAGCATAGAACATACTTTGAAAAAAGGTTGCCTTTGGTTCATGCCGAGACAGAACGAGAATTAAAACAACTTCTGGGCAACGAGCAATACCAAGAACGAATTTTCGGTAATGTCTCTATGCTGTATACTACTTATGCCATTTTAAAAGATAAACTAGACTTTCCGTTTACAGAAAAAGAGGTTCAAAAACTGTGTATTGAATTAATAATTAATAACAGTGAGCAAATTGCAGACAGTAATGGATTAACCGAGTTCTGGAACATTATAACCTTCCTTTTCGAGCAGGGTAGAATTAAGCTTGATAACGATTTTGCTATACGCAGAGATATAGACTTCAAAATACTAGGAGAGAAACGTAAAGAGATCGTTCATAAAAATGAAAAAGGCGACCAAATACTTTACTTAAGACTAAAATCTGTATACCAATTCTACAACAAAGAAGCCTCTACTAGAGAAGGTGTAGATGTTATTGGCCAGACTACAATACGTCATTATTTTAAATCAAGACCAGAGTTTATTGGTTTGGTAAAAGGGCACAGGTTTGGCAAAGCTGGCACGCAAAGCTGCTATGCTTTTAATTACACAATGATGGTTAAAAAAGGATTAGTAACGCTAGAGGAAGATCTATCTGAAGAGGATTTATTTACACCGGCAGAAGAAGAAACTACAGAAGTAGTCGATTTCTAAAACACAAAACTATGGAAGGAAATATATCATTTAATCAAAGCTTAAGGTTAGCAACTAAAACAGACCTATTGGTAGGTAAAGGGTTGTTAAAAATCGGGCAACCCATATATGTTAAACACTTTAAAGACAATAAAATTTATGGTGTGTATATAATAGATGCTTTTACCAGGGCAAAAAAACTAGAAGAGTATTTTAATCACGATAGAATTTTTGTTCCAGACTTGGAATATATCAATGACATTAACAACCAACTGCTTCAACACGATTATAGAAGCCGTTTACAAAACCTATAAATCATGCAAACACCAATATCCACATTAGAAGATTATAAAAAAGGCATAGAGCAGCAATTGGTAATCTGCAGAGAAAACAACTGTGATGTTGAAGCTTTAGAAATAGAGCTGCTAAAATACCAACACGCCATTAAAATATTAAAAGAGTTTGGATTTAGACAAGGTGATGCCGAGAAGCATGTTAAGAAAATGAACGCTTTAAAGCGTAGACGCTATGTAAATAAAATAAACAATATAATGCAATCCGCTTAGAGTAGTTGTGAATGCCTATAAAAACAAATAGGGTAAAATCTACCAAATCCTTACCCTATTCTAATAATCCATTAAAAACAATTAAAATGAAAAACTTAAACAAAAGTACAAAAATTGTATTGCTAACCATTGCAATATTACTATCAAGCTATTACGCAATAGCACAAGACAAGAGATTTACAATCGCCATGTATGCAGACCCTGTGGCCACAACAAAAAACGGTTTTAATATCGGGGCCTCTATAGATTACCAAATGCAGCTAATGTATTTCAAAGCTCAAGTATTTACATTCCCAAATCTAAACGGAACCAATTACACAGAGTTTACCGGTACACCATTAGGTTTTAATTACCATTCAAAATTTGATGACTTGCGAATATACTCAGGGCTTAAACTAGGGGTGATTTATAGAGATGGTCCAAACCCAACTTATGGCGTTGAAGCAGGTATCGAATATTATTTCAGAGACTTCTTCATCGGTCTAATGGTTAGTAGAGATAGAAGAACAGATTCTATAATATGGAAAACAGAACCCTACTGGCGCAACTCTGGTTTCATAAAAATAGGGATAGAGCTGTAAAAGGATTTTAAAACATTTTTCACAAAACCAATTCACGAAACTAAAACTAATAAAATGTTATTCGCATACGCTAGAGTCAGTACAGAAAATCAAAATTTAGCATCTCAAATTGATGCAATAAAATTATTCGGAGTAGAAGATGAAAATATTTATTGCGATAAGGATTCTGGAAAGAAAACAGATCGTAAAGGACTTACGGATATGTTAGGAAGATTAAGGAAAGGTGATACCGTTTATTTTTATGATCTAACCAGAATAGGGAGAAACTTCAAACATTTAATAACTGTAGAATAAATGCAATTAGCACAGGGATCAATTTTTTCGGGAATAGGTGGACCAGATTTAGCAGCTCATTGGATGGGTTGGAAAAACGTGTTTCATTGCGAGTGGAATAAATTTGGACAAAGATTATTAAAATATTACTGGCCAAACTCAAAAAGCTATGAAGATATTACAAAAACAGACTTCTCTATTCACAGAGGAACAATTGACGTTCTCACAGGTGGATTCCCTTGCCAGCCATTCTCCGTTGCTGGTCAGCAAAAAGGTATTGACGACGACCGCTATCTCTGGCCAGAGATGTTGCGTGCCGCTGTTGAAACAGAATCGCCTTGGGTTATTTGCGAAAATGTTACTGGAATCTTCAGTATGGAAGGTAAACAAGAATTACCAGGAGAAGTATTTTTTAGAGTGGACAGCCGAAAACTTACCAGATTTGACACGAGTGACCACTATGAGGCAATATACACACGACAATCAAAAATGCTCGTCGGAAATATTATTAAAGACCTTGAAGAAAACAGTTACACCGTCCAAACATTTGTTGTTCCGGCTGCGGCTGCGCAAGCTCCCCACAGGAGAGACAGAGTGTGGATTGTTGCTCACTCCGACAACTATAGAAAGAGCAGAGCATCCCGACAAAATGAGAGCCAGAGCCAAAAAGAACGGTTACAAAAATGGGACGAAGTTCAACAGTCTATCCAGTCAGATAATTTACGGGAACTTTCTTCCGACACCAAAAGCAAGAGAGGCCCCAGATTGCAAAGCGGAAAGGAAAAGGAACACTCCGAGTTTGGAAAGTCAAGCATTGATGGGAATGTTACCAACACCACAAGCACAAGAGGGCGGAAAGATAACAGGAAAGGAGAACCAGGACAGTATAACCAAAAGAGTTCGTCAAGAAACTGGGAAAATTTCCCAACTCAATCCCCGATTTATAATGGAGATGATGGGATTTCCTCCAAACTGGACGGAATTACCTTTTCTAAGTGGAGAAAAGAAACAATAAAAGGCGGAGGTAACGCAATTGTGCCACAAGTTATTTATGAATTTTTTAAATCAATTGAAAGTATAGAGCTTTCATAAAACCTGTAGTCATGCCAACATTACACCTGAACCTAAAAAAGAAGTGGTTTGATATGATTGCTTCTGGAGAAAAAAAAGAAGAGTATAGAGAAATTAAAACTTACTGGAGTAGAATTTTTGGACCAGGAATAAAAGTTAAAGGGAAAGTGTATTATCCTTCAGATGTAATTATTTGTTTTTCTAATGGATATGCTGCAAATAGAAGTCAAATGTTAGTTGAGTGTAAATATTTATCAACCAAAACAGGTAACCCAAAATGGGGAGCAATAGAAAATCAATGTTATTACGTGCTTACATTAGGTAAAGTAGAAATGATAACACCAAAACAGTAGTATGAAAAGAACTTGGTATTTTAAAAACGACATTAGGTTGATGGTATCAATTTATAAAGAGCGACCAATTAAATTTAGCTTTAAATATTACAGCTTTTTTAGTTGGGATTTAAGAATCGGTAAGCTACGGATTGACATAGACGAATTACCATTTTAACAGTAGTTATGAGTATAAAATCAGCAATTAAACAAATCAATAAAGAAATTAAGTCTTTAGAAGATGAGCGCACGAATTTGCAAAATCAATGCAACCACAAAAAATATTCTAATGTTGAATTTATGTGGAGAGTTGGAGCAACTGTAAAAGTTGATATGTGCAAGGATTGTAATAAAGTATTAGAGCCAATAATTTAATAACAGTAGATAAACCAACTACTCTAATTTCTCGAGTAGTTCAAATAAATAGTCAATAAAAATGGATGGAAATATAATCGTTACAAAGACAAATTTTAAAGCCTTTGAAAAAGTTTGCGAAGATAGATTCAATGGAGATTATGAAGTTTTTGAAGAGCATGAATTAGCATATATAGTTAATGTTGTATTTACAGATATTCAAGACATATTTTCTTTAGGACAAATATTCGAACAAGAGAAGTTTAACAACCTTAAACAGTAGATAACATGCAAACGAAAAAACAATCATTTACTGAAGCACTATCAAATACTGCAGTTGGATTTATTATAAGTTATATATCAACTTTTTTAATATTTCCATTGGTTGGATTTGAAAGCAGCCCAAGTAATAATTTAATAATAACCATATATTTTACCATCATATCAATTATAAGAAGCTATGTAATAAGAAGATGGTTTAATAAAAATCAGTAAATAAAAAACAATTATGACAAAAGAAGTAATAATAACAGTAACAGCTCCATGTGAATGTACAGACGAACAATTTACAGAATGGATTTATTACTCTACAGGATATTTGGGTTCAATAAGTATAGATAATCCATTACATGAGTATGATATGGATGCAGATGATGTAACAGTTTAAAACATTAGTTAACGAATAACTACACAAAAACTTAAAAACATGAAAATAGGAACAAAATCAGTATTATTTGGAGCGCATTGCTTCTTTTTACATCCATTCTTTGTAGCAAGGGCATGGACAAAATTATATGGTTTTCCATTAGACCCAAGATTATGGATAGCATTTTTTGTGCATGATTTAGGTTATTTAGGAAAACCAAATATGGATGGTGAAGAAGGTGAAACGCACGTAGAATTAGGCGCAAAAATAATGCGAATATTTGGTAAAAAATGGGCAGATTTTTCAATGTATCATTCCAGATATTATGCAAAAAAACATGGCGCTAAACCTTCAAAACTTTGTTTCGCAGATAAATTATCTTTTTGTTACACACCAATGTGGTTATATCTGCCGATGGTTAATGCGACTGGTGAAATTAAAGAATATTTGAAAAACGCAAAAAAAGCCGAAACCGAACACTGGAAGCCAGTAGAAGGTCAAAAGATTTGGCATGCTCAATTATGCGAGTATATGCAAAAATGGGTTGAAGAACACAAAGATGGCAGTGAAGATACTTGGACTAATTCAGATAGACACGCTATAACAGATAGCGGTGTTACTTCTTAACTAATAACAGTAGTTACTCTATAAATACATAAAACTTAAAATCATGGATAAGCAAAAAGATGATAAAACCGCAGGTAATAAGCCTGAATTATATACCGTTTTAGAAAAGTATGTTAGGTATGTGAAGGATGTAGAAGGAACTGACTATATAAGCATCCAAGACAGTAGGCGGCACATGAGCTATGTTAAATTCACAAAAAAAGCCTGGGAAATATTAGAAAAAATATCTGAAAAGGTAAATAACCCAAATGCCACATAAAACTCAAAATCATGGAATTAAAAGAAGCTCTTATTATATTAGGTATAGAAGAATTTTCAGATCGCATAATTAATAGCAATTCTCAAGGAGAACTATTTCACTTAGTACAATATTTTGTAATAGCAGAAGCTCTAGGCGAAACAGACTGGTTTGCTAATTGGTTTAAAGAAATAGTAACGTTTGCTGAAGCGGAATGGGAAAGACCCGAAAGTGTGTTTCAACATATTCATAAACTTCTAATAGAAAACTTTAAAAATCAGATATCTCACCCCACACCCCAAGCAAAAACATAATCCGAAGCCTCAAGCACATACTCCGTAAGAGTAAACTCCGCACCACCCCATGAGGCTTCTGTAATTAACACCTCTTTGTTTTCGCGCTGTACTTTAACCTTGTAAAACCCTATTTTGGTAGGTTTATCGTCCTCTAAGTCTATATATTCCATAGCATTCACACTAAAAATATTAATCACTCTCCAGGTCTTACAATCGTAAGGCCTTTTTTGTATTCATAATCTACTTTAAAATCAAATCTCAAACTCTCAAAAACTCCAAAATTCTCATTTTCTCAAAAAACAAAAACCCCACACCCCAAAGATAAAAAACGTTTATAGAAAAAAGTGTCAGATTTTGCGTTCAACAGTTCAACAATTCCAACACTTATACTATATTTTTATTTAAGTTATTGATATATAGTTAGTTAACTACCTATTTACGCTATATAATTAACCTTGGTTTTGTTGGAAAATGTTGAACGGGGTTTTTAAGAGTCCAACATTTCGGGGGGTCGTTCAACATTTTCCAACACGCCTTAAAATGCTAAACATCTAATAATCAATTAAATATCTATTTTGTTGGAATTGTTGAACAATTTTCCAACAAAAATACAAAGCTTTCTCTCAAGCGGTGTTTTTACATTTTTAAACAGGAAAAAGTTTGTTTTTTGGTTTTTTCGTCCTTTTCATGGCCTTATTCAATAGTTAATATTGTAGTATGGAGTTTAACAAAAATTCAGAATTACTGCAACGTATTTGCTTGGCACAAATAAAAAGTGTCGATGCTACGGTTTCAATACCAGAATTTCTGCAAATATTCTCTACACCATCTAAAATTACTTTTAGAAACCGCACCAGTTTAAGTCCATCAGGAGTTATGCACACCAAACAGCTCTCTCTTTTCTATCCAGGATTAAGTGATCAAGACTTCAATAAGTTTCACGAATTAGTAAAAGGCAATTACCAGGTATTAGTAAAGCTAAATAATAATGCGATATATGAAATAGCATCATTACAAATACCTATGGAGTGTAACACCTCTTTTACTTTAGGAGATGGCCATGCATTAACCTTTGAAAGCACATCGCCCATTGCTGTAAAATATCGAGACACTCAAGAAACAGATGGTATAACCGTAGATGGTTTTAATTATGATTTTAATTTTTACTTAGAATAATGGAAATACAAAGAATAGCATACCCAGATAAATCTAGCGACATTAATTCTGAAGAAGCAATCAGAAAGTTTTACGATCAAGATGCTAACGAATTAAAAAACGTTATAAATAATAATGCAGATATTTTAGAAACCCTAGAAGCTGCAGCACAATCACCAAATCCATACTATAACCGTTGGACCTCATTAGCATTATTAATAGCCGCACACTCAACAGCAGAAATAAACGCTTATGCAATTATAGATGCTGGAGCAGGACAAACACCGCAAATAGCAGCATGGGATGATGTGGAGCAGTTGTGGGAAATAGCCGGAGCAATAGCAGATAAAGTATACGTTAATAATTTTAGCGCTCTGCCTGCTCCAGGAGTAGAAAATGTATTTTATATAACTACAGATAATTATTTTACTTACATCTGGAAAAACAACCAATACAATCTATTAAACTCACAAACCACAACAACTTTTAATACTATTTATGTTAGAGGAAAAAGTACTACCCCTGTAACTAGTGCGGCTGCTATAGCAGTTGTATTTATTTACGATATTATAACAACTAAGATTACAGGTGCTGTATTTAACGCTAATTATTCAAATTATTTAACTGAAATTAAATTATTATTACCCAATAAATCTTTTCAGTTATCCTTTTATAATGAAACAAAAAAAACAACGTCTATTGCTAAAATAACGGCAATAGATTACACAGATGGTACCAATCAATTCTACAACGTAACTTTAGAACCTATAATAGATCAATCTAAGTTTGATGTTTCAGATAAAATAATTGTTAATATTAGTGTTTATGATGAATTATATAAGCCAACAGAAATAGCAAACACAGGAGCCTTACTTTCTTTATCTAGCGAGGGTGGATTTATTTGTAACATGGCTTCTCCAAATGCAAATACTAAAATAAAATATCAAAATGAAGTTCTTGGCGGTACTGGCATTGTTTTAATAAATGCAGCATCTGAGCCTTATGTTACAAATAGTGTAAGTACAGCGGCAGGTAGTTTTGTAGTAGGGGAATCTTACACTATTGAGGTGGTTGGTGATACAGATTTTACAGCAATTGGAGCATCTGCAAATACGGTTGATGTTCGATTTACTGCAACAGGAATTGGTGCAGGAACTGGTGAAGCATCATTAGATGCTACAAAAATAAAAGGCAGTGATTTTATAATTAGTACAGACATGGAGTTATATGTAAGGTATAACGGTGTGGTTGTACAATATTTCTTTTTAGAGTTATGAGTTTTAATTTCAACATAGCTAGGCGTAATGCAATATCAAGTGCTTCATCTGTAACAGACGCGGATGCACAAATATATATAGACGTCATTAAAACTCATATATCTGTTTCTGTAGCGCATCAAACAATTATAGATAATCTTTTTATTTCTTTAAAATCAAATGGTCTTTACAGTAAATCTATAGCTTTTTATCCTATATATGGGAGTGTTGGAGATTCGCAAAAATATAATGCTAAAAACCCACTAAACACTGATACCGCATATAGACTTGGTTTTACAAGCTCAGTATCACATTCTTTTAATAGTTTATCTGTTCCTAATTTAATATCGGAATATGCTGAAACATATATAAATCAGCTTAATAATACAGTTTTAAATGATTTTAGCTTTTGTTTTTATTCAAAAACAGAGTCTCAGATAAACTCCGCAGACGTTGGTTGTGGGGGATTACAGTTATTTTCAAGAAGAACAGGGGATTTATATTTGTCGGACGTGTATTTAACAACTGGAGCTTCAAGAGTAACATCTACAGCCACAACTTCAATAGGGTCTTTCGGTCTTTCATTATTACCTTCTCCTGTTAAACATTCAATTTACCAAAATGGAACTTTGAAAAACTCAAGAAATGACACAACTGGAACAAGATCAGATAGTAATATATTGATAGGAAACAGAAACGGAGCGTCTACAGGAACAGGTAGAATCTATGCATTTGCTTTCTTTGGCTCTGGACTTACTGATTCAGAAATGAGCGTTTTAAACTCGATTATCCAAACCTATGTAACTAACATTAATGCTTAATACAAACCCTTATAAAATGAACAAAATAGTTTTACAAACAAAAGAAGATATATCTCACGACAGGTGGCAGGCACAATCAAAACGTTTTACCAAAGGAGATACAAGGTTAATTTATGAAAGTCTGCCAGAAAATAGACTAACGAGTAGCAAGGCGCGTATTGAAGTTGTTTTAAATAAACCTTTACTTGGTGGTCTTACAGATTTTGACGCCACAGTAACCTATGTTCAAACATATACCATTGATATTGAAAACCCAATACTTGATCCGGTTACAAATGAGCCTACTGGACAAACTCAGATGGTTACACAGATAGTTAGAAAAGACATATTAAAGTACTTTCATAAAGACCTTTTTGGTAATATATCTGCTTTGTTATTAGCAGTAGACCATTTAGTTCCTGTTGAATATACTGGAATAACCAGAGTAAGGTATCAACTTGGTTATGCTTACCGAGAAAACGCTGTAAAATTCTTCACTTTCGATGCTTTAACGGCAGATGATTACGATATAATTTTAGAATAATGGGGTTTATAGCATCAATAATAGCGTATTTACTTTTTGCCTTAGTAGCAATAGCGGCCTTTATAGTTGTCATGTATAAAAACGCAAAGGTTAATGGCTTCTTTAAAACAATGAATAGTTATTGGTATGTAAACGCTTATGAATTAGATGTATTTGCTAACCATCACTTTGCAGACTTCTGGAATGTGGTTATGCGAACTAAAGGCGGTTACAGATTTGGAGAACCAAAAGAAACAATTAGTAGCGCAATTGGTAAAAACCAACGAGACAAAACCCTTAGTTGGTTTGTAATGGCTATTCTTTATATAATAGATTATAAATATTGGGGTAAAGGTGGGCATTGTTTAAACGCGATAAATAATTAGTTATGGACTTAAGATTTTACAAAGAAATAGCAGGAAGGTATCACAGAGAATTTAAACTATTTAGAGATAGTTTTTTCCCGATTGTTATGAAGTGGGAAGGTGGCGGAAAATTACACAATGTAAAAGGTGATTCTGGTGGGTGGACTGTTTGGGGTGTTGCATACAATTACAATAAGCGACTGTTTACAGATTTTAACGACTTTAAAGACACTACACAAGAGGAAGCTAGTTATATCGCATTTGTTAAGTATTACTTAGCGGCTAAAGCCGAGTTAATGCCAAGAGAAGCAAAGCTATATTATTTTGATATGGCTTATAACATGGGTACAAATAGAGCGATTAAGATAATGCAAAAATGCGCAGGCGTTAAACAAGATGGAATAATTGGAGTTATAACAGAATCGAAAATGCAAAACGTCACCGAGTGTTGTTTAATGATGGAAAGGAATAGTTTTTATAACCGATTAGCCGAAAAAGCATATAGATATAAGAAATTTTTAAAAGGTTGGTTAAATCGTAGTAAATCAATTTATGACTTTCAGTATTAAGCGAAAATAAAATACACCTGTAGAGTTCTCCCATCTGCAAATTGAGCCGAAACAATTAAAAACGGAGAAGAATGTAAGTGTTTAAATCCTAACGTTAAACATATTTTTAAAAGATGAAGAATTATATAGAAATTAGTATCGCTGGCATTGTAGCGCTTTTTAGTACGTTTCAATTAACCTACAAACATTATAGCGAAAATGCTGGATTATTAGACATGGATTTTACTAAAAACGATATAACCATATTGTTATTAGTAACCACGTGTTGGATTATAAAACTATTGTTAGACAGGAAGAATCCGTTGCGTAAAAACCCTAATTTTTTAGACTATATAGGCAGTTTTTTAATCACTTACATATTGACAGCAAGTACGTATGCATACGTGATTGTTAAAAATATAGAGCTTGGTATTGTGTTGTTTTTAATGTCATTATTTGCAATATTCTCAACAGATTTTTTAAATATTTTAATGGAGAAAGAAACACGAGATCAATTTAAAAAATCAATAATATCAATAATAAAAACACTAACAGAAAAACTTAATAAAATACTTTCTTAATCATGGAAAATCAAACCGTTTCAAGTTACATAGGCTTTGTGCTCTTAATTATAATGTATGCGCTTTTGCTTTATGTTTGGTCTAATGCTAAGAGGCATTTAACACCACTTATTAGATATATTATTTTTTTCGGAATCATTTATATAGGCACTAAAATAAGTATCGATTTCTCGAATGGTATAAACCTTTTTGGCATGGATTTGCTAACACATGTTTTCACAGCGTTAATGGTCTATTTCATACTCATAGGCTTTCAATTTCACAATAAGGTAAGTTACGCCTGGAGAGTTACAAAACTTAAAAACATATTTAGGTGGGAACGCTGCAGAATATCTTTTAAACTCATGAGGCAGATGGCACGAGAAAAAGACCTTCAGGATAAAAAGTGTAAAAGCTGCAACACCGATTGTAAAAAATTAAGAGATAAAACCTTAAATAATACTAGATATGAAAATACGTGCCATTAAAAAGAACCCAAAATTAACCTTTAGCGTAATAATTTCAATCGCTACAACGCTATTAACGGTGTTAAGTGGTAATGCCGAATTACTAGGTATTAACGCTAAAACAATAATGATTATTAGTTTAATCGTTTCAACAGCTTCTCTGGTTTACGATAAGTACTTTGATAGCGAACAAAGTTTATTTAGTAAGGCCAGTGATAGAATAGAACAATCTCGAAAATGGTTTTAAAATGATGGCGCTTTTAAATATAAATAACCTAAAAATTTACGCTATTGTAATTGCTATAATAGGCGCAGTTTGGTACTATAAAGATGCTGAGAAAGCAAAGGCTGATTTAAAGGTTCAGGAATCAAATAGTGAAATGATACGCAAATATGATAGTCTTAAATTCGCTTCTGTTACTTATGACAAAAAAGAGCTTGATGAGTATTTGGAATATCAGCGTAAGGACCTGAAACAGTTTTTGAATGAAAATAAAATTTCATCTCGTAAAATTGAACAAATCATTACTCAAAAATTAGAGTATTTAGATCAAGTGGATCGCTCTACAGATTTACAACCAATATTAGATGCTATAAAACGAAAAACAAACATTCGTGTTCCGGTTATAGATAGCACAAAATGCTTAGTGATTAAAGGTTTTGTGGTTTTTGAAAACGACACACTCACGCTTGATATTACAGACCGTAAATTTAAAAACCGTAGTGATGTTGTTAGTTATTGGGAGCGCAACCAATGGAGCTTCCTAGGTATTAAAACACGTTTATTTGGACGTAAAAAAGCGACTGTAATTATAAAAGATGATTGTGGTAATACAGAAACTTTTGTTATAGATAAGAGAAAGTAGATATTAATTAAACAAACATGTTTGTATTATAGCGCGATAAAAGTTATATTTGGTTAATCCTCTAAACATGTCTAGAAACAATTACCAGTTAGTCGCGCTACCCCTAAAGCCTCATTTGGTAGAATTCCTTTGTTCTAAAATAAAAACCCCTTATTGCATTTTAGAGTCTGGATCCATAGCAACCACTTTACCAATTAGTAAACGGTCTTTTTTTGGTGAGTTAATTTATACAGGACTCAAACCTTCTAAGAGTTTTAATAAAGCACAGTCTAATTTTTACATTGCTATTTCAGATCATGCATACCGTTATAAAAAGTCTTTGCCAGATACCAGAAATAATATTGTAAAATTACCACCAGAAAACATAAACTTAATAGAAAAATTACTTCGCGAGTTTTTAGAAGTAGAATTAGTGTCTTATGTTAACGGAGCTATTTTTTCTAATTATAAAATTAAAGGAACTAAAAAGGGAATTCAACACAAAGCAATTGAAGAGTTTATGTTCCAAAACATCATTACAATCAACGAATCGACGTTCGAAATGCTCAGAAAGATCTACGACAGAGCAAACAAAACCCCGAAACCCTTGAAATTACTACAGGTAACAGAACATTTGCGTTAAACAGTACCGTAAATACAAACAAGTTTGTTAAAATTTACGGTATTTATCAAAAAGATTTATAGTTAAAAACTCATCTTAAAAATTTTACAAAAGTTCTCGCGCTTTTACCTGTCCTTTTAAGACTTAATAAACCGTTATATCATTGCTTTAATAATACTCATTAATACAATGTAATGACGCATTCACATACTTCAAGCGAAATACAAAAAGGCCTTTGGCTAGTTTCTCCACACATGGCTTCGCGCTATTTGCATAATGCAAGTAAAATTGTAGAAGGAAACACCACACTTATTAATGGTAAAGAATTAGAAGCCAATTCAATTAGAGAAGTTATAGATCCTTCTGGTCGTGTAGTAAACACAAGAGAAGAAGAAACGCCTGCAGGCTCAATTGGTATTGTACGCTGTATTGGTTCTATGTATAAATACGGTGGTTGGTTTAATTGGGGAAGCGATGAGCTCGTGGCCATGATGCAAGACTTCGAGAACAACCCTAATATTATAGGACAAATTCATCATGACGATTCAGGAGGTGGTACAGTAAGCAGTGTTGGCCCTTATAAAGACTTTCACCAAAACCGAAAAAAACCAGTAGTCTCTTTATTAGATACTTCAGCCAGTGCAAATTATTGGAAAAATGCACAAAGCGATTTCTTAATGGCAGAGAACGACATAAGCGCCATGTTTGGCAGTATAGGTGTTATGCTATCGTTTTACGATTACACTAAAATGCTTACAGAAATGGGTATTGTAGAACATATTATTGAAGCAGATGAAAGTGAAGACAAAAACAAAGCCTTTAAACTGGCATTAGAAGGTAAATACGAATTAATTAAAAAGGAGCTCCTGAGTCCTTTAGCCATAAAATTTCAGGACCACGTAAAAGCAGCACGCCCAGGTTTAAAGTTAAACACGCCAGGCATCTTATCTGGTAAAATGTTTTATGCCGAAGAAGCTCAAGAAATTGGGTTAATAGATGGTATTGGCAACATGGATGCTGCTATAGAAAAAGTAAAGTTTCTTGCTTCTGCAAGGTCTTTTATATCGTCAAATTATTAATTATTAATCTAAAATCCACAAAAATGAACAAATGGAATTTAATTAAAGCTAGTATTCTAGTCGCCTTAGGTTTAAAGGCAGACCATGGTACTAAACTAGATCTTTCTGCAGAAGAAAAGACAAAAGTCAACAAACTGGCTTCTGGCGGAAAGGAACCCGAAGGAGATATGGCAAAATTTGCCGATGTCTTTGCCGAAAAGTTTAACAAAGAAATTGAAGCAGTCGCAGACAATGCCAATGCTCAAAAAATTTACGAAGACTTTTTAGCAGAACACAAAATCGATGCTGCACCAAAAGCAGGCAAAGATGATGATGGCAATGTACCTGATGCAATTGTGCCAGATACAGATGCAAAAACACTTACCCAAGCAATGCAGCAGTTAGTAAAAACCAATGCGAGCTTAACAAAAAAGAATCAAAAATTAGCAGCCGATAACGAGAAGTTAAAGGACCTACCAGAAGAAGATGTTCCGGAAGCTATTATTGAGGTAAACCCAAACAATTTAAAAGCCGTGAAACACAGTAAAACTCACTTATTTGCCTCTAATGCATCTTATGATTCTTTAGAGCGCCCTTGGAACAAAAATGTAGTAGATGCACAAGCAGGAATATTAAAGCCTAGCGCTGCTACAACATGGGATAAAATTAATATTGATAAGTTAAACACAGACCTTGGTGCCTACGCTAGACGTAACAGCAACGAGATTATGGATTTACTTATGGATGGTTACGACATCCCTGAACACTGGAGTGTCGTAAGTAATATCCAAGACCAATATGTCTTCACTTCTATTGTAAGCGGTCAAATTACACAAGCCTTTAAAAAAGCGTTTTTGCCTAAAAATAATCAACGTTTTATTCCGGTAGTAAATAAAATATTTGATAAGCAAATAGATGGAGAATGGCAAGCAAGTGAATTAAAAAGTATTGAGAAGTCTTGGTTAAACATGTTCTTTAATGAAGGTTCTACACCTTATAAAGATAGTTTTGCAAAATATTTAATTGAGCGCTTATTGCGTCAAGCACGTAAAGAGGATAAGATATCTATTTTTAAGGGTGTTTATAGTAATCCAGACTTACAACCAACAGTCGCTGGTGATTATTTAAATTCTATGGATGGTTATTTAAAAATTGTTTCCAAACATATTAATGTAGATTACTTGCCTCACAACTTAGCAGAATTAACACCAATAAACACATATGATACTATTCAAGATTGGATTGAAAACAAGATCCCTATTGATTTTAGAAATATGCCTGGTTTAAAACTAACATGTGGAAACGATGTTCACCGTTGGTATGTTGAAGGTCGCGAAACTAGCAAAGGTTTAATGCCTACTTACAAAGAAGATTCTCTGCATGTTGAAGATTTTATGAATATTACATTTGATAAAAGACCTCAATTGGAAGGTTCTGGCTTTATTGCCTTAACATTAGAGGATAATACTGGCTTAATGGTAGACGTTCCAGGAGAGGAATCGTTATTAGTTGTTGAGAAAAAAGACAGAGGAATACGTTTCTTTGGAGATTGGAAACTTGGAGTTTTCTTTAAAGCCTTTGGTGGTGCTGTAGATCCAACTGCTCCATTAAATTTCGATAATCAAATTTTCTTTTCTAACAATGTAGATGTTTTAACAGATGTTTATGTACCTGTATCTGCAAACGATGCAACTCCTAGTGTTTCAGAACACAACGCTTTAAAAATTGGAGCAAATAACACTAGCGCGACAGACATTACAAAGTTAGATGATGTTGTAGAAGGAGTTACTTACCATTTAATTGGTGACGCGAGTACTAATTTATCTACAGTTAAAAACAATGCAAACATTATTTTAAGTGATGGTGATTTTGTTTTAGCAAAAGGCAATAAAATTAGTTTACTAGCTCTAGCAGGAGGTAAAGTTATTGAGTTTTCAAGAACTGATGCTTCTAGTGTTCCACAACCAACAAAAGTTGTTTTAGCAGCAGATGCTACGACAGCAGATGCGGCAGATGGTAATTACTTTATTACTCAAGCGAACACTGTAGCAACATCATTTACAAACATCGATAATGCTATTGTAAATGAGATTTACACTTTAGAAGGTGGTTCTGCTACAAATGCTACTACTGTGGCCTCTGGTGGAAACTTCTTATTGTCTGCATCCTTCACAGCGACAGCAGGAGCGATTCTTAAAGTTAAGTACAACGGCAGCAAGTTCGTAGAAATTTCTAGAGCATAAAATAGTTGAAGCCTTAGCGATGGTTAAGGCTTCAATTTTTGTTTAATTTTTAATACATAGTAAAAATGTATACAACACCAAGTTTAATAGTAAAGGGAAAAGGTGCTGCCGAAAGTAAAAATTTCGAAATCGTTGTTATAGATATTAACGACTTAGCACAACACCCAACTCGAAACACCAATGGCGTGGTAATGATCACAGATTATGTGACAAAGCCCGGAAAGTACTGGACCAAGATTCAAGTAACCAGTTCTAAAACAAGTTTACCAGTTACCAGTGAAGGAGAAGAAGACAATGTAAGCATTAGTGCATTACCAGAGTTTTCTATTCCAGGAAGCACATTAACAGCCGAAGAGTTTGTTCAAAACTACACAAACAGAAGTTTAGTAGTAGGTCAAGAAGTAGGCGGTTGTGGTGGCGGTTCGCCATTTTACAGAATGTTTGGTAGCCGTTGCGCACCATTAAGTTTAATTGTAGAAGGTCAGAATAATAACGATGCCACCATGTGGTTGTTAAAATTCCAGCAATTTGCAAAGACAGATGTTTTACCAGGGCGTTACACTGGTAACTTCACGTTTGATACAGCGACCACAGTAGCAGCAGATGCTACAACGGTAGATGTAGATAACGGTAGTGGAGAATACCAATTAACAGATAATACTGTGCCAACGGTTATAACAGACCTTACAAACGCAGTAGTAGGAGAAGTTTACACCTTATTAGGAAGCGGCGGTACCAACCCTGCAACTATAGAGGCAAGTAATGCTAAGTTCTTCTTATCTGGCGCTGTAGATTGGCAAGGCTTAAGCGGCTCACGTTTAACGTTAGAAGCGTTAGATGCTGGCGGTGGAACCTTCCTATTTATGGAAAAAAGCAGAGTATAGTTAGTTGTTTTTTATATTTTTGGTTAGTTAGTAAAAAGCCTGTAATGTTATGTTACAGGCTTTTTTTTGTATGTTTACGTAACTAACTAATCAATAGATCATGGTATACTTCTGGTTTTTAACAACTTTTATATTGTTGTTTATTCTTATAAATAAGTCAACCTCTTTGCGGTTATACAAGAAAAAAGTTAAGTCTCTGGATAAGGAATTGCAGATTCTTAAATCTGAAAAAGAAACTTTGTCTATAAAGAAAACTAAAAAGAAAAGTAAAAAAGCGCAATCCGATACCGAAGACAATTCATACAAGGTAGACTATATGGAAGCGCTTTATTTATCTGAAAGATATATTGATTCTAAATACATGTATCCAATAAAGGATTTAGAAGATAAGTCTAATTTCTTTTATGCAAAGAAAGTAGTTATTACTGGAGTGTATGATGATTACCCAGACAGGAATGATTTAGCGAAATTATTTTGGGAGTGCGGTGCAGATATTGATAGGGGTATTGGTGTTAAAACCGAATTTTTAATCGTTGGGGATGAAGCAGGGCCCAAGAAGCTTTTACAAGCAAAAGAGCAAGGAATAACTATTATAGATCAAAAAAAACTAAATAAATACTTTTAAAAACCATGAAAAAAATAATCTATTTTATTATAATACTACTCGTTTCAGCATGTTCCAGTGATAAAGAAGATATAAAGCACATTATAGATAATTCTTATTTCGGAATGCATAAGATGAAAAAAATGGAAGATATTAAGAAGCTCAAAGAAAACATCTATAGTCTTCCGGTATATTATTCTTTTTTAGAGAAGTATGTAGAAGCTTATCCGGATAATGACTATAGAATTACTAGATATATTTACAAGACAGAGAAGGGGGCTTACAGGATGTTCTATTTAATTGATGTTACCAATAAAAAGGTTCTATTAAAGTCAAATGACGTAAAAGACTTTTTCGAGCCACTAGCAATTGAAATTCTGGGGGAAAGAGTTGGTGACTTAGAAGGAAATAATTTAATGGATATTATGGCTTATTAAGACTGTTATTTATAATACATAAACCCCATTGCACACAATAAACCAATACTCTAATTTTGAGTATTGGTTTTTTTTGTATATTTGTCTTGCGAGACATTACTATTATGATAATACAAAAACTTAAAACTAATTTAATCCCACGTAAGACAAGCCTTATGGCTTGTAATCTTCAATCTAGTATTGTTTGTATTGTCTCGCAACCTTACGTGGGTATTTATAATCTTTTTTATTATGCGAGACAATACAGAAGAAAAAAAAACAAAATCCTCTTTTTACGATTTATTACAACGCTTTTCGGCTTTAAGCCAGAACGCTAAAAACTACTCCACAGACGAGTATCATTTTTTATTCGAAAGCCTTAAGCAAGACTATTATAGCATGCTCTAATAGTATCTGTCCTTTTACAGCCTTAATACTGTGTATACATTAGTACTTTAATTACTAAAATGTTAATACACCATTATGGCAACACCTAAACAACAAGTAGAACAGTATTTAAAGCACGACCGCTCGTTAATGGGTGGTCGTAACCTTTATAATAAACTACCAAACAAAAGTCTAGCAGTGCAAAACACCTTGTCAAGACTCACAAACAACCCTAAAAACATACAAATTGTATGTTACGAGTTGGCAAAACTAGCAGGCATTAAAGAGCGTATGTTAACCATACTTACTCAAAAACCTGTAGTAGCTTCAACGGCAAAACAAAAGCCAGAAAAAGAAGAAGCAAAACCATTATCTCCAGAAGATAAACTTCTTGCCTTCAATCCAGAGAATGTAGATTATAAAGCTGCCAAAGCATTGGTAAAAGCATTAGGCTTAAAACCTAAAAACAAAAAGCAGGATACCATTGTTAAGGCATTAGTTAACAGCAGAGCTACTTTAGTTTCTAAAAAGCTAGTAGAGTTACCACAAGAGGTAAAAGCCTCTATAAAGCTTCGTGATCAGTTTCCTTTTTTAAGAGAAACAGACTGTCCAAATGTTTTAAAACTATTGGTTAACGATTTAATTACCACTTACGAAACCTTTAAAACCAACCAGCCTAAACTACATGAGTTACTAAGCGATGAAGCAGCGCAGGTATTGGTAGATACTGTAAAAGATAATTACATTGAAAACAAGCAAGCCTATGCAGAGCTAGAGCATTATAAAAAAAACAAAGCAGTTTTGGGAGAGCACCCTATGTTTGAGCGTATCGCGTTAAAGGAAGAGGTTACAAAAATGAGTACACCAGATTTAACAAAGAAAATACACAGCCTCACCACAAACATTAATAGAAACAGCAGTAAAGGTAATGAGCCATTAGTAGCGCGTGACGAAGATTTAAAAGCGCATGCCGAAGCTGAGTTAGCAAAACGATAGATCATGTCTAAAGTTAAGGAAATAAAAGACATGCTTTCTGGTTCAGACTATGAAACTATAGAGGATCTAGCCTCTAAAAACTATGCGCCAAGCGATATTGCTTTGGCGCTTAGTGTTTCTAAACGCACTTTTAAACACATCTGGAAAGATAAAAACAGCCAAATACGTGAAGCCTACGAGTGTGGCCGTTTAGATATTGCAATCGCCAAGGCAGATGCATTAGAGGCTATGATAAATGAGGGCAATGTTACCGCTTACCAAATACACGATAAAAACGCTAAAGCACAAGCATTCGAAGACTTTAAGAATGAAATCTTTGGCTTCTAAATTATGGCAAAAAGCAAATTAAATAAAAGCGAGCTCGAAGGTTTGCACTATGATATCTTAGAAGATTTTATTGCTAATGGTACCAGTGACGACATGGACGACGACATGATGCTTTACCTAGAGCAACTAAAGTTTGTACACTCACGACTGCACCGTGTAGAGTCTCCTGGTAACGTGGTAAAATCTTTACGTGTTTTTTATAGTCTAGATCCTAAAACAGCATTAAGCCGTTTTAACGATGCACTAAAATTCTTTTACCTAGACAAAGAAGTAAGCAACGACATCTATAGAAGTATTTTGTTTGAAATAGCAATGAAAGCCATACAGTTAGCAGTAAAAACAGCAGACTCACCAGAGGTTTCTTTAAAAATTGTAGACGCTGTTAAAAAAGCAGGGGAGATTAAAGGCCTTCATTTACCAGACAAAGAAGAAATACCAGAGGGTTTACTGGAAGAAAAGGTGGAAATCTTCACTTTAACACCAGGAGATTTAGGTTTAACAGAAGCCAATCGTAAACAATTAGCCGCACAAATAGACCAAATGCCTCTTAAAGAAGAGCAGAAGCTACGTATTAAACAAGATGCTAGTGTAGAACCTAGAGAATTTTTTAGACCAAATGAGCAAACCTAAAATAGACAAGCACCAATATGATGTTGCTTTGCGCTTTATGCATTGGTTGGCACAGCTAATAGCATTAATTAAACCCACCAACTTATATGTAATATTAGGTAGGGCAGGAGCCAAAACCGTTAGTATTCTTTCGCCTAGATTTAAAGATATTAGTAAAGAGATGCCCGGTGCATTTGTTTCTATTTCTTCAGATACTTATATGAATGCAATTAAAAACGTTATTCCTAACATTCTGCAAGGGTGGCAATTGCTTGGTTGGGTTGAAGGTATTCATTATGTAGTAGACCAGAGGCCCCCAAAACATTTTAAGAAACCTCACAAAACGGTATTAAGTTGGAAACATACCATAACAACCCATCATGGTACACACTTTAAAATTATAAGTCAAGACAGACCAAGTGCAGGAGCTGGTGATTCTTATCAGGCAGATGGTGGTGATGAAGCCAAGTATTTAAACGAAAAAAAACTAAACAAGATTAAGCAGGCCACACGTGGCGAGTCTGTAAAATATAGCAAAAGCCCATACTATTTAGGCTCTACTTATACAACAGATATGCCTAACACTAATTTGGGTGAACACGATTGGATTTTAAGCATGGAAGAAAACATGGACTTAAAGCAAATCGAATTAATTGTGCAAGTCGCATTCGTTTTAAATGACGAAAAAATAAAGCTCGTAAAAAAGCAACGTGAAATAAAAGCTAATCCTGCAAACCTTAAATTAAAAAAGCAATTACGAAACATTAAGAAAAATATAGAACGATGGAATGAGCGCTACATTAAAGCACGCATGGATTCTACGTTTTTCTATATAGGAAGCTCTTATGTAAACGCAGATATTTTAACAGAGAAATATTTTCACACGCAATTCGAAAAAGGAAACTTTAAGGAGCTAATGACGGCGTTGCTTTCAATACCGCCACAGCTAGAAAAAGGCTTAATGTTTTATCCAAATCTTACAGAGAGTAATTTTTATAGTGATGGCTTTACCTATAAACGAGTAGATCAATCCAGTTACGCACAGATTGTAACAGAGCAGGAAAGCTGTTTAGATCTTAAATATTTAAATACAAATACACATTTAGAAGCTGGTTTCGACAGCGGTAACATGTGTAGTTTGGTAATTGGACAAAGCAGTCCAGGGTTAATAAGAGGCTTAAAAGAGTTCTGGACCATACCTGAAGACTTTATTCCAGAATTGGGAGCTCAATTTGTAGAGTACTTCAAGTATCATAAACGTAAAGAGTTATTGCTTTGGCATGATCGCGCCACAAATAAATGGCAAAGTGTAGGAGAAGACCACGCCTCTAAATTAAAAAAAGCAATAGAGTTTAATGCAGACGGAACACCAACAGGCTGGATGGTTTCGCTACAAAGTAGAAACCAGGCAAACATTACGCATCAAAGTGAATATGAATTAATGTTACAAATGCATTCTGGCAGTAACCCTAAACTCCCAAAGCTTTTAATTGACAAACACAACTGCCCTTGTTGGAAGAGCTCTATGGAGCGCACCGAGAAAATCATTAAAACAAAAGAGAACGGTAACAAGTCAACCCACAAAGATAAATCGAGTGAGAAATTACCGTTTCATCGTTTGCCATTAGAGTCTACAAACATGAGTGATGCAGGTAAGTATTTTTTATGTAGACCAGAACACATTAGAGAAATCTCAGGAAAAGAGATATTATTTTCGTCGGATCCTACGATTAAATAAGGTCTTTGTTTGTTTAAACTAGGTCTTTTTATATAAAAACAACATTTATAATTGTGTAAACAATTGATTTTCAGTAATAAAACCATGCAAAAAATCAAAAACAAAAAAAGGTGTCACGAAAAATACCGCCACGCTAAGCCTAGAATGTGTTTATACACGCAAATATTGATTTGAGATATATGACGGCTCTATATTTCGGTCGCTTTTGTCCTTTTGTTAGCTTTCTAATAAGATTAATATTGTTATATGTTAGATAATAAAGTATACAGCAACTATGCCGATGCATTCAATGATATGCATCGCTTAACAGAGTTGAACACACCGTTTAAGCTGTCATACAGACGTGTTAACGGCACTATAAGAATTGTGCCTTCAGCATTACTGCGTAAACAAACACCTAAGCACAAGGATGCAATGGCTCCTTATAAGTTTAATTATATCGATCAACAAAACGATCAGCTTGGCACCGCATACATACCGCTGCTTATTGCTGTGAATGATAAACAAATACAAATATAATGAGCAACACCCACAGACTAAGTAAAGACTCTTATCTCTCGCTATCAGGAAACAATCTTAATTACTATGAGGTGACAGGTCGTGGTGCATCTGGTGAAGAGTCAGGAGGCAAGGAAACCTTTTCAGATTGGAGTGAGAACACTTTAGATATAGGAGAGTTCAAGGTTATACCCTTTGGTAAGGCTAATGATATACCTAACCAAATACAGGATGCTGTACTACCTAACTCTTTTGCGCAAAGATCTCTTAAGAGAAAGGTGGAGTTACTTATTGAGCAGGGGCCATACTTGTACGAATTAAAGCAAGACGGTACAAAATACCTTAGAGAGCCTGTAGAAGACCAGAAGCTTCAGGATTGGCTTGAGAACATCAATCATGAAGAGTTATTGCATGCTAATTCTATAGATTATTATTTTCAAGAGTCTACATTTAATAAAATCTTTAGATCTAAACAGGGTAGACTTAACACGTCTTCACCTGCAGCAATTGAGCACGTTTCAGCATTTAGTTGTCGTTTAGCTTATAAAAAGAATGATAAAAGAAAAAAACCAACACATGTAATCGTTGGTGATTGGGTTAAGCAAGATAAAAAGGAGATGGTGGTTTATCCATTGTACGACCCTAAAGAACCAGGAAAATATCCAGTGTCTATATTTTATAAAAAGTTCGCCACATACGGCATGCTTGATTATCCTTTACCAGACATCTATGGTAGTTTAGAGTGGATAAAAAACACAACAAACACCCCTAGAATCTTTAATGCATTTATAGAAAATTCTTTAAATATTAAATGGCACATACAGTCTCCATCTAAGTATTGGGATGAAAAAAGAGACATTTTAAAGCAAAATTGCCAAGCAGAAAACAAAATTTATAAGGAGCAAATGCTTGAGGACTTAAAGACCGAAATACTGGACAGTTTATCAAGTCTTTTATCTGGCGTGGACAACGTTGGTAAGTTTTGGCATAATGAATACGTTATCACCCTAATTGGAGCGAATGCTGTAGAACTAGGCTGGAAGATTACCCCTATTGAACAAAAAACAAAGGAATGGGTAGAAAGTCAAATTAAAATGTACGATACGGCAAAATTTGCCATGCAAGCAGGTGTTGGGCTTCATGCATCACTTTTAATGGTTGGAGCAGATGGTAAAAGCGACTCGGGAAGCGAGCAATTAAATGCGTATATCATTCACCAAAAAACGGCAACATCTATACCTGAATATTATGTTTGCAACCCTATAAACCACCTGTTAAAAGTCATTTTTAAAACAAATGTAAAAGTTGGTTTTTATAGGACCACTCCAGAGCGTCAACAAGACATCACAAATGGACAAAGATTAATACCAACCACAGCAGCTAAAACCCCACAGGAATAATGAAGTTACTTTTTAATAACGAAAATAAAGGTCAGGCAGAACTTAAAGAGATATTAGGTTTTTTAGATGCAGATTTCACTTATTCTAAATTGGAGTCAGACATTACGATAAACACGCCTTACTTAATTGATCTTATAAGTGAAGCCGTTTATAATAAGATTCATGTATTTTATTTAGATAGAACCACGCAAACAGGCGAAGCCCTAATTAATTACAACACGGCGCTTAAATATGTTCAAATTTATATAGCCTCAATGGCTTATCTTGATTTTGCACCAAATAACGATTTGTCGCATTCAAATACTGGACGAAAAAACAGTACTGAAGACTCAGAAAAATTGGCTTGGGAATGGCAGATTAACATGGATGCTTCTAACACTAAGAAGCGTGCTTATAAATCACTCGATTTGCTCTTTATATTATTAGATAAACTAGAGTGGCCAGAATGGACAGCCAGTGATGCCTACAAAACGGCAAACAAACTATTCATTAAAAACACTAACCAATTCGATAAAGTATTCCCTATTAATAAGTCTGGGCAGTTGTACTACCGTTTAGTGCCGTTCATGGAAGATTTTGAGAATGACGATATAAACGCAATCATTTCAGAAACCGAGTCTATTGCTTTAAAAGCAGCAGCAGCACCAAACGAAACACAAAAAAAGCTATTAATAATTATTCGAAAAGCGATTGGTTATTTAACGCTTGCAAAGGCATTTAAAACGTTTCCTGTAGAGATGTTTGCAGAAGGCATGTTGTTTAATGAAAACACGCGCATGAAGTCTCAAGCAAGAGCAGAAGTAATGCTGTTTCTTGAAGAAGAAGGTAAAAAACATCTTAAAAAATTAGAATACGAGTACAACCAACAAAATCAAACATTCGAAACTATTAACACAACGTCAGGATTAGAAGCTGACAAAAAATACGTAAATCTATAATGATAAAAGCAATCAAAAAGTTCTTCAAATTTATTTACTGGGTATTATACACTCAAACACCAAAAGGTAAAAAGGAAAATATAATGGACACCGCTTTCCAAAATATTAGCGCATCTAATAGCGCCAAGTTTTCAGTTATAGGCACGGCGAACAAATTGCTACGCTCAAAAAAAATATTAGCCTTCCATAAAGGCAAATCTATATCCAAATCGAAGCGATCAAACTACGAAGTGATAAAGCAGTCTAAAACAAAACATGATGCAGAATTAGACAATGTAGGTGTTAAATTATCTAAATCAGGAAAGTTTCAAAATGCATAAAATAGAATTCATAGAAAACAAAACCGTTTTACATTTCCCTGAGAGCGCTCTAGAGTTTTCTAGCGATCAATTAATTGCGTTTTCTAAAAATCTATTGCTGTACCAAGGCGAGCACATAGCCTATACACAATTTTGCACCAGTATTACCTATTCGTTTTTAAACCTGGTTAGAACCGCAGATTTAGAGAAGGAAGAAAACCTTCCGGTTATAGAAAATGTAAACACGATATCAAGATTGGTAAATGGGTATTTTACAACAAAAACCGAAAACCGTAAAGAAACAAAAGTGATCAATATGGATTTTTACGTACAAAAACTTCCATTAATTGAAATAGATGGACATAAATTCTACGGACCATCAGATGCGCTGTTTAATACTACCTATGGCGAGTACTTAAAGCTAATACATCACTTTAATGCTTTTGCATCTACAGCAGACGAAAACGAACTCAATAATTTAATAGCAACCATCTATAGGCCAGAAAAGGAGAATTATAAATCCGTTAAGACAAAAATTGATTACGATGGTGATAGGCGAAGAAAATACAACCCTAACCTAACACCAATTTATGCCGATATCCTTTCAGCTTTAAATTACGAAACCAAATACGCTATTTTCTTATTCGTGTCTTCATGTCAAAATTATATTGCCAACTGTAGCAGTTTAGATATTGGCTCAGGCAACACAGTAGACCTGTCTATACTTTTTAATAGCACTAGCACAGAAACTAACAATAATAGTATTGGCATGTTAGGAACGCTTTATTCGTTGGCAGAAACTAAAGTATTTGGACCCATAAAAGAGGTGGCAGAGCAAAACACTTACGACATTTTAGTTTACCTGGTAAACCAAACACACGAATTCAATAAACTTAAAACCAAAAGCAATGCTACTACTTAGTGATTTAAGAGCGTTTGTAGATAATTACATTACTACAAGACCAAATTTGGAACCAGAAGTTATCGTTGTTGCAAGTGATGACGAGGCAAGTAAAATGTATAAAGAGCATGTAAATGCAAACGATAGTTGCACTTTAATAACGGTAATACCATCGCACGACTCAGACAGTAATGATGAAGACACGGCAGCTTTTAAAAACAACCTCTCATTTATAATAGTAAAAAAAACAGATGCCACAGGTGGTAATGATCTTAAGCTAGATAATTATCAATTATGCCAATTAGAAATGCTGGCATTGTCACTTAAAATAAAGGCGCTTATTAATCAATTTGGAGAAGACTGCGTATTTAAGGACTTAGACATTAACTCCATACAAATAACACCGGTAAACAATTACTTTAGTGGTAATGGCTACATCATGGATGTTACTAATAAAACAGATTTTTAATTATGAACGGACGCTAATTGGCGTCCGTTCATAATTAAAAAATATAACATAAAAGCTTCTTTATTAATATTCAATTTACTCCAAAAAGAGTAAATTGAATTGCAAAAAAAATATTAAATATTTAGAAGAAGAAATTATTCCCCTCTATTTAGAGGGGGAATAATTGATAATAAGAGGAAGAAATGGGATTTATTTTAATAGACTTTTATCCACCCCGTATGGGGGGAATAAACTAGTTTTTTCATTTAGAATTTCGTGTAACCTCAATATGATATTCTTCATATTCATACTTGGTCAGTTATATACCCTGAGGGTTATAACTGGATATCATATTACTCTATTTATTTAGCTTTGGTTATTTGAATATGATATTGTTTATCTTCTACTTCAAAAACAACTTTATTAGTTTTCTTCATTTTTGGATATAATTTATAATAGTGCCAAAAAGAAGGCTCTATTGCTGCGAAATTATCTCTAAAACTCTTCAAATTAGTATCTGCATAAATAACCTCGTTATTTAAAACCGCTGTTATTATTTGTGATGTTTGTTTATTCATATTCCAAATATATACATGATATTACAATATTAATAGAATAATCGCGAATATTTTATTAAAAAACATTGTTTAATAAAATAATCTTTATATATTTGGTAAATATTAATTCAATAAATAATATTATGACTGATCAAACAATTACAGTAAACGAAAAAGAAATTATTATTTCAACAAATGGAATCGAAAAGTATGTTGCAATTAAACCAATTTGTGAAGCAATAGGAGTTGATTATTCTTCTCAATTAAAGAAGATAAAAGAAGACCCTATTTTAGGTTCAACTGTGGTGCTGACCACCACAGTTGGAGCAGATGAAAACAAAAGAAAAATGCAAACTTTACCATTGAGATATATTTTTGGCTGGTTGTTTAGAATTGATTCTAGGAACGTAAAAGAAGACATTAGAGATAATGTTGAAAAATATCAAAAAGAATGTTATGATGTGCTTTTTGATACTTTTACAAAACGTAATTCTATTTTAAAGGAAAAAACGAATTATCAAATACAAATAGAGCAATTAGAATCTAATTGGAAGTTAACCGATGATTACAAAAAAATAGAAGAATTGAAAAAGCTTCAAAAAAATGCTTCAAAACGCTTAAATAGTCTAGACAAGAATGTAGTTGAAGAGCAACTAGATTTATTTAAAAAAGAAGAATCAATTTAAATTTTCATATATTTACAATTCCAAAACAAGAATACAATGATTTTCAAAAACAAAATTTTAACAATACGGCAGGAGTTCGGCAACGGTAACGTTCCGACAGTTTCTTTTAATACTTCGGTATTCTTGTACTGGGAAACTCCTGCTTTTTTTAATCTTCATAATTATGAATCCAAAACAAGAAAAAAACGAAGAAAACAAAAAGAAGCCATCAGCATTCAATCTCCTTATGCAATTAGGCACGCTAAACAAGTACAAAGATTTTTATTCAAATGATGAATATGTATATCTAATGTCCTCATTCCGTCATGATTTAAAATTTTTATAACAAATTTCACAACCCACTAAACACACTTAGTGGGTTTTTTTATGTCCTTTTAGCAAGCTATATATAGTGGTAAAATTGCTATATGGAGATTATAGGCAACTCAACCAACGCTAAAATTATAGAGCAAAAATATATAGACCGTGTGCTTAAAGACGAGGCTAGAAATATTTTTAAAGCTCAAAAACAACTTACAGAGAGATCTAAAGCGTCACCAGAAACTAAAAAACTTATAAATTCCAAACGCCGTTTTCAAGTTTCCAATTCATCTTTAGAAGGTAGTCATGCAATGTTACAACGTTTCATAGACATGCGTAACATTCGTGGACTAAAGCGTAAACCTATTCCTGTACATAATAAAATAATCTATTACCATTTTAATAGCATCATTAATAAGCTCGCTTTTGGCTTAACAGACGACGTTCGAAACCTTATTGCTAAAGAATATAAAATAGAAAACTAATGGCTAAAAAAATTGTAGACGAAACACTCAAATTTACCGTAGTCATTAACGGCGATTCTGCTCAAAAGGAGTATGGCCAACTGGAGCGTGCTAATAAAAAGATAATTGAATCCATTAAAGATTACGAAAAGGAACTAAAAAAACTTTCCAGAGCTAAAAAAGCGAATGCTGCAGAAATTGAAGCTCTTACTAAAAAGCAGCAAGAGAACAATAAGACCTTAACAGCAAATAAGGCTAGAATGTCTGATCTCACTAAAGAAATAGGGATAAACAATCTTACTACAAAGCAGTTAGCCGCGACAAATAGGAAGTTGCAATTGCAAATGAAAGAACTAGACCCTAACACCTCTGAGTGGAAGGCGTTAAATTCACAGCTAACAAGTGTGAAGTCTAGACAAGGCGAACTTCGTTCTGCAATGTCTGGTACATCTAAAGCTATGGGGCAGCAGACTGGGTTTATTTCTAAACTAAAAAATGGTTTTAAATCTATAGTTTTCCCTATTTCTGGAGCATTACTATTTGCAGATGCTTTAAAATCTGGACTCCAGTTTACAAAGCAGTTTATTCAAGATTCTGTAAAATTAGCTATAGAGGCTAAGGGTGTGGAGTTTGCTTTTAAAGCATTAGGCAAAGAAGGAGAACTCGCTTTTAATAAAGTAAAGGCATCTACACGTGGATTATTAAGTGATCTAGAGATTAAAAAGTCTTTAGTAGAGTTCAATAATTTCAATATAAGTCTAGAAGAAACAGACACTTTGTTTGAATTTCTAGCAGTTAGAGCAACACAAACAGGGCAAAGTGTAGATAAGTTAAAGGCTTCATTAGTAGAAGGGCTTTCTAAAGAATCAAAGCTACGTATAGATAACTTGGGTATATCTACTGCAGCTCTTAACGAAGAGCTAAGTAGAACCCCAAATTTTGTGCAAGCTGTTGCTAATATTGCTAAATCAGAAGTTGCAAAAGCAGGAAGTATATTAGATGATGCCGCTAGTAGTTCTCAAAGATGGAACGCAACTTTAGAAAACACAAAACTTCAAATTGGTAACATAATAACAGGTAGTGGTGCTATTACTTTTTTTCAAAAACTTGGAGCATCAGTTTTACAAACCGTTTTCCCTTTAGAAAAAGCGAGCGAAGCTACAGAGAAGCAGAGAATGAACTTACTATTGTTAAACTCTAAAGTAAAAGACGTAAACACTTCTCAAGAAGAGCGCCTAAAAATAATTAGAGAGTTTAAGGAAAAATACCCTTCATTTTTAGCGAATATTGATGCTGAAAAAGTTACGAATGAACAACTAACTACAGCTATAAGGGCGGTTAACAACCAATTAATAAATAAGATTGTTTTATTAGAAAAGGAAGAAGAGCTCAAAAAGCAAAATAAAAAAGAAGGGGAACAAGAGCTAAGAGCTATTAAACAAGAGGATAAGTTAAGAAGACAATTAACAAAAGTAGCAGACAAATATAACTTTTCTCTAAAAGAAGGAGCTACACTAGCTGAGCAAACACAGGATTTTATAGATAAACATATCGATAACACCGAAAGGATGGTCAGGGTTAATATTAGGAGTCTAAGTTTTGAACTAAACAGTTTAAAAAATAACGCTGCTTTTTTAAAAAATCAACAGACTGAAACAGCTAGAATATTATCCGAAAGAGAAGCTCTTAAAAAGCGATTAGGTATTAGCGATGAAATACTTAATGGTCCAGTAACGGAAGATAAAGACCCGAAGAAACCAGAACTTACAGATGAGGAAAAAGAGAAAGCATTAGCGGCCTTAAAAGACTTTGAAAGAAGAAAGCTTGACTTTCAAAACGAAGCGGCATTAAAAGCTGCAGCAGATGATTTTGCACGTAAAGAATTAAAAATACAGCAGGATGCTATTGCCAGTCAAAAAGAAATAGACGCGCTAAAAATAAGCTCAGCAAAAAAACAAGAGCTAACAACTTTATTGGAAGCAGATAAGAACACTAAGCTTAATGAATTAAATTCGGAACGAGAGGCTAAAGAACTTGAGAGACTGCAATCTTTTGAAAATCAAAAACGAGAATTAGAAAATCAAATAGCATTATCTAAAGCCAATAGCAATCTTGAAAGGGAGCTTTTAAAAGCTGAACAAGATGCAGAGAAAGAGGCTTTAGAAATTGAAAGATTAACTTTTAACGAAGAGCAAAAAGCATCTTTATTGGCAGATTTAGAAACCCAAAAACTGCTTAATATACAAGCTATAAAAGAAAAATTTAGGTTAGAAGATTTAAAAAAACAGGAAGAGTACAACCAAAAACAAATTGAAGCAGAGCAAAATCTTGAAGAAGCAAGACAAAAATCTTTACAAGCAGGCGTTTCTGCTTTAGCTGATGCTTTCGATAAAAAAACCGTAATTGGTAAACTTGCCTTTCTTTTTCAAAAAGGAATGGCTATTCAGGAAATTGTTATAGCTACAGCTAAAGCAAATGCAATAATTGCATCATCGCTAGCTGCTGCAAATACAGCTGCTTTAGTTTATGGACCAGTAGTAGCACCATTAATAATTGGAGCAAACACAGCGATTGCTGCTAAAAACACAACCGCTAATAATCTAATCGCTGGCGTGCAAATAGCAGCAATTGTAGGATCTGCAATTCAAGGCTTTGAAGAAGGCCTCTATCCAATCACCAGAAAGCAAGATGGTAAAGTATATAATTCTAGAATTAGCACTAATACAGGTACTCAAATAGCAAACCAACCAACGGTTTTAGTTGGGGAGCGTCCAGAAATGGTAATAGATCCAAATACTTTTAAGCGTATGGATCCTAAGATTATAGATTACATCATGGCTTTAGCTGGAAAACCAACTATGGGTTATGAGAAAGGTCTATATAATACCAACAACTCACAATCAACGCAACCTATTAATAACGATAAAATGAGTGGGGTTTTAGAAATGGTTATGGCTACCATGAGCAGCTTAAACCAAACGCTACAAGGCGGCATAAAAGCCACAACCCTATATGGACCAGAAGAAGAGATTAAGCGCCGTAATGTCTCTAAGACTATAGATAATTTAATTAAAGAATCAAAAAACTAACACTATGTCATTTAATCCAGCAAGACCATACGCTTTTAATTTTGTACAAGGCCAGACACCTTACCCTACAACGGTTGTTTATACTCATAATCAATCGATACTAAATGGTACAATTCAATTATACGGTTTCCCTCAATGGCTTACTTATGAGAATTTAATTTTTGATTCCACAGCAAAAACGATAACATTTACATTAAAAGTTATTGAGTCGTATGCAAATAGCATGGCGCCTGGTGATTATTCTGGAATAATCATCTTAAAGTTTAGAGAAGGTTTAATTACTGTTAGAAGATCTGCTGGTGTTACTTTAAACGTTCAGCAGGTAACATTGCTAACTATAAACCCTAGTGTATTTTCTTTTTCTTATATAATTGGAGGGTCTTTACCGCTATTACAAACCATGCAAATACAGTCAGGTGCGAGTTGGAGTATAGAAAATAATGCTTCATGGTTAACACTTTCTTCTATAAACGGTTTTCAAAATGGTAGTTCACAAATAGGGGTTAACCCAATAGGCTTAACGGTTGGAGAATATTCAACAATACTAGAAATTGCAGACGGCCAATTCACAAAACAAGCAACTGTTCTTCTTAGCGTTAGCCAGGGCAATACACCTACAGACTTTTTATATGTTACTCCAGAGGCAATACAGTTTGTTTCAGAGTTAGCTGTTGCAAACACAACCCAAAAGACTATTAGCCTAGAAACCTCTCACGCTTGGACAACGGTTGTTTCTCAATCTTGGTTAGTATTATCCGCATCGTCTGGCACTTCAGGAAATACAACCCTTAATTTAAGTGTTGATAGTGCAGCGTTAACCAATACAGAAATCCCTTATTTGGGCACCATTACCTTTAATTGTCAAGACATAGAGAAAACCATTTATGTGCAACTTTATATCGTAGATTTAATTGTTTCAGGACTGCAAACAGGAGACTTTTTATATGCAGACGATAGAAACGAACTATTGGTAACAAATATTTTGGCTAATAATTTTTTAATCTTAGAATCTGTAGCATATAATGGGTTTACTAATACCTTGTTTAATTTAAGAGCACCCTACCAAAACGGTAGTGCTAAGGTTTTGCTTGGCCAAGAGGCTAATAACCTTTTAAAATCTGTTTCGCCACCAAGTGTTTTAAGTACTGGTGTTAATAGTAAGGTAAAACCATTAAGTGTAGACTATAAGGCGATAAACAAAAACCGAATTACAGACAGTACTGTGTTGGTCCAAGAGTTTCAAAACATTAAATTTTTAAAAGGAAAAACGCCAGAAGTAGTCGATAAGCTTTGTTATGCACCTAATGAGATTAACTTGAGTAAAAAAGGCGTTTTAAGTTTAAGTGTATTAGCAAATGAGGCGCCTTCAGATATAGTAATTAGTGGAGCTCATGATTTAACTTTTACAACAGCTATAGCAAATGATCTATATGTGTATAATGCCATAATAAATATGGCAGACATACCCTTAGTCTCTGGCGAGCAAATAACAGTGTCTTGGGGCGGTTTACAAGTAGTCGTTAATATTATAGATAACACCGTTGAAAGTAACATGATTGCTTTCGAAAACGAATGGGGTGAATATGAATTTTTTGAGTGCACAGGGTTTATACAAGAAGCTGTACCGGTCGATAAATTAGAAACCGAATTACAAGTTGAAGGAAAAAAACACACCAAAGTGGTTAGTATAGATGTTGGTAAAGAGTACATTTTAAACACAGGTTGGGTATTATCTCAATTAGAAATAGATTGGTTGGTTAAAATTTTGAGTTCAAAACGCCTCTTTTTATACAGAGATGGTTTACCTAACGAAATAATTTTAGAAACAAAAAGTCTTGATAAATACAAAACCAGAGAATACTACAGATCATATAGTTTAAACTTTAAAAAAGCAATTATATGATAGTTTTTACCACAAGTCTTTGGAGTTGGGATATCACTAATAAAGGATTAACTTTTAATGAATCTAGCGAGTTCTTTTCTAGCGAACAAAGTAAAAGCTTCAGTTTTCCTATAAGTGTAACAATAAACGAAGACACAGCTAATAAATTAGGATTAATAAACATAGAAGGTATTTATTATTACAAAACTAAAATTTATGGCACCTTAAAAATATCGTCTAACTTTTATGATGCTTATCTCTCAATAAATAGTGCAGTAGGAGATACTGCAAACATCACTTTTTTTTATGGCAAAGAGGTCTTAGGTGTTTTTGATAAAGAATTAAAAAACTTAAACTTTCCTGTAATAGACTCGCCTTTAGGTTTACCGGCAAAAGCCAAATCATTATTAGATTTACAATGGCCTAATACGACTCACCAGTTTGTAAAAATTTTAAGAGATGAGCTAAAGACAAAAACGAATTATAAATATTTCGAAAATTTCCTGAATAATTACAACACAGTAACCGAAGAGTTCCCTGTAAACTCATCAGAAACTATTACTAACGAGAACGAAGATCTGGAAGTTGTTGCATTCAACAGGAACCTTATGGTGCCAATGCCTTACTTAATAGAAATGTTAAGAGTGCTTTTTGCTTCAGAAGGATTAGAAATTAGAGGCGATTTTGTAAACGATGTATTTAATCACAAAATTGTTTATGTTCCTAAAAATTATTTCGAACGTTTTTCTACAACACAATACTTAGCCTATAGCTTTGGAGAATACTCGTTTCAAGAAACATTAAACGGCCAAACAATTAATGTGTATCAAAAAACGCACACCCCAGTTAATATTGGTTCTTTTTCGCTTAAAATGAAAGTTAACATGAGTAACGCCATGGCTCAGTTTTTTCAGTTAAAAGTAACCCAAAACGGAAACATACTTTATTTGGCAAACTCTATTAATACTCAGGTAAATATAAACGAGACTTTAAATATCAATATTTTAAACAATACCGTTTTTTTTGATATTGAGGTAGAACTGAAGTTAGCACAACAAACAGATTCAATAGTGAATTTCAACAGTTTCGTTTACGAATACAAAGAAGGATCTATAAATGTTTTTCCAGAAAAATACACTTTGGCAGATTTTATGCCAGACATGAAATGTCGTGAGTTTTTAAACAAAGTAAGAGAATGGTTTAATTTAAAACTGGACTATACAGACAATGCTGTTTATATTAATTATCTAGAAAAACACCTAGAAACAATAACTTTTGAAGATAAATCCCATTTACAACAGGTAGATACAAAAAGAGAGTTTAATAAAAACAACCTCTTTAAGCTTAAATATGCCAATGGTGAAGAAGTTATGGTTAACAGATTAGGCCAAACCTTTAGTGATGATGATTATACAAGTGATGAAACAGAGATTATAGATATTGAAGCTCTGCCGTTAGAGGTAAGAGAAAACTATGGTACCGTAACAGCCGTGTACCCAAAAGAAGAAAAGGACTTAATGTTTGTGCTTTATGATGGCAAACAGTTTGGTGATAACGTTGCTGTTAACCTTATTAATAATCGCTCTCTCAAGCTTATTGATATTTACAGTAAGCATTTTAAAAACTGGCTAAAGTTTAGATCTAACTCTGAGTCTTATAGCGATTCATTTGTAATGCACCATACCGAAACGCTAAACATAAGGGAAGGAATCTTTAAATACAACAAACAACACCTTATGGTTAGCATTAGAAAGAAACGCATTAACGAACAATATTGGCAGGTAGACGTAGAAGCCGAGTCATTATAACGTGCCGCGTGTATGCCACGTTGCGACTTTGAATAATTAAACAACTTAATAAAAATGGAAAAAGAAAGAGGAATAACAATAACCAATGTAGACAAGCAAAGATTGATTAAAGAACTTTTTGTTGGGAAAGTATCTGATGTATTAGGAATTGAAAAAACAACTAAATTATTAAAAGAAGCAACAGATGCTATAAACGGATCAGATGTATAGTAAAAATTAATTTATAATTGAGTAATAGCCATTAAAAAGACACTACAACAAGCTATTCTTTTTATATCGTGTTGTAGTGCGTTAATTGTTTATGCATTTAGTTAATATGCCTAAAGTTAGGGTTAAGAAATACTCTAGAGGCTGGGTTGTTGAAAGACAGTTTAAAACTTGGTATGGAAAAAAATATTGGAAACACATAGAATCTGTTTCTGGAATAGATGACCAACCTTGGTATTATAAGAACATGGGTTTTGCAATAGATGAAGCAAAAAAGCACTTTGGGTGGGATTTATACCAAGGACAATCAAGACATACCTAACGCATTATACCATCTCCATTAAAACGAAACTTTAGAGTTTTTTATATTCTCGTCGCTTGACCTCATTTCTCTTGGTGTATAACTGTCTGTTTGCATAGAGCTGTGGTGTCTTGCTTGATCTCTAACACTTATTAAAGGCACGCCATCTAATAGCAAATCTGTTATGCCGGTATCTTTTAAAGAGTACCAATGTATATTTTTAGGGAGTTCTAGTTTTTCACGCATAAAACGCCATTTTCTAGAGATGAGATCTGGGTTTATTTTTGTTGGTCCTGGTACATATCCTTTATTTGAAAACAAATAGTAATCAGCACTAAAGCCAGAAACGTGATCTTTAAGTTTTTCTAGTAATTGATTTGGTATCGTTACAAAAGCACTTTTACGGTTTTTAGAGTCTGAAGAATCTATAAATAAGGTTTGTTTTTCAAAGTTTAAATCCTTCACTTTAATTTTGGTGAGCTCTGTACGTCTTATTAAGCAGTAGTAGCAACTCAAACATAAAATTAAGAACGCTTCATCATTGAACGCGAAATACTCAAATATTTCAAGTCTTTGGGCTTCACTAATAACAGTTCTTTGCTTTGTTTTTTTATTAATCCGTTGAAACACATCAGTCGGATTATGAGAAATATATTTCTTAGATAATAAGAATTTGCAAAACGTGGTCATAAAGCCTAAATAATTGTCGCGAGTTCTGGCAGATCTGCCTTTGGTATATCTCACATAGTCCAGATAATTGCCAATAAATTCATTATCTATTTTATAACATAGCAATTCAGGTTTGCAAATAACATCTTCCAGATATTCCAGGAGTAAATTAATTTGAGATCTATAAGTTTTTAACGAGTCAAATCTAAGGTTGTCATCGTCGAATTCTATTTGAGCACGGTTTAGATAATCTTTACAAGCCACATTAACCTGAACTAATTCTTTTGTGGTCTTGTTTTCGTAGTAAGGATTCCAGCCACCTTTTAAACGCTCATTAAGCCTATTAACCATAACAATGGCCAGCTTCTTTCTGTAGGTTTTATTCTTTAAAGGTTTTACACGTTTACGTTTACGCTCAAGTTTTCCTGTGTTGGGATTTATTACATAATAAACAATCTCCCATATTTTATTTTCTCGAAGTTCGGCAGGAATGTAGTCTAGGAATATAACGACGTTAGGTCTTTCAGTTTTTTGCATTATTTTTTTTGCATCAAGAATTATCTTGTTGCAAAAGGTTATACAATTTGACACGCTTTTGACGCGCTCTTTTTATAAAAACACCTGAAACATCAGTGTTTACAGGTGTTTTCCTTGTGGAGTCGGAGAGAATCGAACTCTCGTCCAAACAAGTAATCAAATAGCTTTCTACACGTTTATTCTTTTCTTGGGTTTTCGATTTAAAGCTGGTTAAAGACAACCTACTTTAAACTTATCTTCTTTAGTTTCGAAAAGGAATCGAAGCGCTACCCTTTCTATATTGACATTTACGATATCTCAAATGGAACGCCGTCAATCAAGGCTTTCCGGAGACATAAAGCTTGCTCACCTTGTGAGCCGAGGCTTAATCCTACTATAATTCGGATTAGGCAGCTAAAGCGTAGTTATTCTCGCCGTTTAAAAAGTTGAAATAAGTATTTACGAGTATAATCTCATTACTCGACGTGCTTACTACTTCATTAATCTCGCTGTCAAAACCAGTCGACCCCATTAAATGAAATAGCAAATTTTTAATTTGCGAAATTGAATTTATCCCAAACTTGTTTTGGGATCTTATCAATAATTTACTATCGAAAAGACAGTAAATTTTTATTGTGTTACCTAAAGTTCAGACCGTCAAGACTCTCTTTTTTTGAATATATCGAAAAAAGAGGGCAAACATACCGTTCCTTTCGTAACACGCACACCAAGAAACAATACTCTTTGTTTCATGCTGTGCGAAATTACTAAAAATATTAACTCAAATGCTATGCCAAGCCCGTTTTAAATAAAGTTTAAGATAAAATAAGGGGAGGAAATAGTATTTTACTGACAAAAAAGCATGATTAGAACAGGAACTAAAGTAAAATGGACATGGGGAAACGGTACTGCAACTGGGCAGGTGAAGCAAACCTATACTAAGCGTGTTACCAAAACCATTAAACGGACTCAAGTAACCAGACATGGTGAACGTGGCAATAAAGCATTATATATTAAGCAAGCCGACGGTGCTTACGTTTTAAAACTGGAAAGTGAAGTTTCAAGAGTGGAGTAACTTTATTTGCGAAACGCTGTTAATAAAAGTATTTTAGCCAAAAAATAAGGCTTTCTACTTAGCAGAAACAAATATACTTTTCAATGAAATTTGCCATAATAAAAGAACGTAAAAACCCGCCAGACCGTCGCGTAGTATTTTCACCACAAGAATTGAAAATAGTAAAAGAGCGCTATCCGCAAGCAGAAATTGTGGTAGAATCCTCAGACATTCGTATTTTTAAAGATTCAGACTATCAGGATTTGGGTATTACCGTTTCTCAAGATGTGTCAGACGCCGATGTCTTATTTGGTGTGAAAGAAGTGCCTATAGCGGCCTTGATTCCGAATAAAAAATATTTTTTCTTCAGCCATACCATAAAAAAACAACCCTATAACCGTGAATTACTAAAGGTCATTTTAGATAAAAAAATTGAGCTTTATGATCATGAAACCATTGTGAAAAAAAATGGCGCACGATTAATAGGTTTTGGGCGTTATGCTGGATTAGTAGGTGCTTATAATGGGTTTAGAGCCTTAGGGTTACGTGACGGACTCTATAATTTACCTAAAGTAGAAGGCCTAAAAGATTTAGAAGAAGTTAAGCGTGAGCTGGACAAAATCAAACTCCCAAACCTTAAAATTTTACTTACCGGAACAGGTAAAGTGGCCCATGGCGCAAAAGAAATACTGGACTATTTAAAAATCAAACAGGTGAATGATGCGTTATATTTAACGACAGATTTTAATGAGCCTGTATATTGTATGGCCGATGTTATGGAATACGCCAAGCGTAAAGATGGTAAAGTAGGCGATAAGCTTGCTTTTTATAAAGACCCCAGTGCTTATGAAAGTAATTTTATGCCCTACGCAAAGGAAACCGATTTCTTTATCGCGGGACATTTTTATGGTAATAATGCCCCGTATCTGTTTACAAGAGCAGATGCCAAGCACCCAGATTTTAGAATTAATTTAGTTGCAGATGTTTCCTGTGATGTTGATGGCCCTGTAGCTTCTACGTTGAGAGCCTCTACCATAGCAGATCCGTTTTATGGCTACGATGCACAAACGGAAAAGGAAGTGCCTTTTAATGCTAAAAATGCCATTACTGTTATGGCCGTCGATAATTTACCGTGCGAATTACCAAAAGATGCGAGCGAAGGTTTTGGAACCATGTTCTTGGAACATGTAATTCCTGCTTTTTTTAATGCCGATGCTACTGGTATTTTAGAACGTGCACGAATGACCACACACGAGGGTAAGCTAACAGATCGTTTTGCGTATTTACAAGATTTTGTAGACGGAAAAGCGTAATTTAAATTAAAAATATGTCTCAACTAGCAGTAGTAACCGGAGCAGCCTCTGGATTAGGATATGAGTTAATGCTTTTGCTAGTAGCAGATCACTACGATTTAGTTTTAATAGATGTTGACGAAAAGAAATTAAATGAAGTAAAATCTGAAATTGAAACCAAATACGACTGTAAAGTAAGTATTATCGTTACCGATTTAAGTGATTTGAATAGTGCCACAGTCGTTTATGATCAAATTAAAAACAGAAAAATAGACATCCTCATAAACAATGCAGGGTTTGGGGTTTTTGGTTCTTTTATCAATACCTCTTGGGAGAAAGAATCACGCATGCTACATCTGCATATTTTAACGGTGACTCATTTGACCAAGTTGGTACTTCAGGATATGGTCTCTCATAATTCTGGTAAAATACTAAATGTATCTTCTTTGGCAGCTTTTATGCCAGGGCCTATGATGGCCTTATATTATGCCTCTAAATCGTATTTGCTTTCATTTTCTGAGGCGATAGCCAATGAGCTTAAAGGCACTGGGGTTTCAGTAACCGTTTTATGCCCCGGACAAACAAATACCGGATTTCAAAAAGTAGTGTCTAACGCGACCTCCGAAAATAAAATTAGCTTTAATATCGCTTGTCCGAAACAAGTGGCAGCTTACGGTTATAAAGCACTATTACAAGGAAAAGTTATTGCTGTTCCTGGGTTTTTTAATAAGTTCTTATCTAATTTACCCAGAGTTCTAACTAGAAATAGGGTTCGGACTATAGTAAGAAGTATTCAAAATAAAAACAGAGAGACAGACTGTCCTGATCATTTAATAGAAAAGAGCCTCTCAAGCGGGAAAATTTAAAAGAATTAAAAGTGAGCTTATCACCGTTTTAGAAACGCGCATTTTTATAATATATAACCAAATCAAAACCTATGAAAGCAATAAAACATTTAATTGCATCACTACTTATAATGGCTTTAGTGGCCTGCGATAGTGATAATAATATCCCTGTTAATGAAAATACGAATAGCGGTGAAGAGAGCGCATTTTTAGAAAATTTTGGGAACGCCATACAGGCTCGTTTTATTGGCACAGTAGTGAACGAGGATAATGATCCTATTGCTGGTGTTACGATAACAATAGGTTCTGCTTTTGCAATCACAGATAGTAACGGTGTTTTTTCTATTACAGGAGCGACGGTCTATGAGAAGTTTGCTTATATCAAAGCACAGAAGTCTGGTTTTATAGACGGCTCCAGAGCCTTAGTGCCAACCAACGGTATTAATAAAGTAAAGATTATGCTCTTAGATAGTGCGCCCACAGCTGTAATTACAAGTGGTCAGGCAGAAACTGTAGCACTTCCCGGAGGAACAGAAGTTGATTTGCCAGCAGCATTTGAAACCGAATTTGGTTTTGTTTATCAGGGTGACGTGAGTGTAACAGTCAAGTTATTAAGTCCCGATGATGAAAAGATGTCATTGCAAATGCCAGGAGCGTTACTGGCTGAGAATACCGATGGTGATTTAAGAATACTGGAAACCTTAGGTATGATTGCTGTACTCCTTAAAGGTGAAAATGGAGAAAAATTAAATATAGCTTCTGGATCTACTGCTACCATTAGAATACCCGTAGCGAGCTCAATTACCAATCCACCAGCGACTATTCCACTATGGTTTTTTAATGAAGAATTTGGATACTGGCAGGAAGAAGGTGTTGGTACTTTAGAGGGGTCAAGTTTTGTTGCTGAAGTGACGCATTTCTCCTTTTGGAATTGGGATTTTCAGTACCCTTCAGTAAACGTCTGCATTACCCTTGAGGATGCCAATGGAAATGCAGTACCCAATACGGCTTTAGATTTGTATTCACCGGCGTTAAACGCTACAGGAATGTATGGTTATACTAATGGTAGTGGTGAAGCCTGTGGTTTGGTGCCTCAAGATGATACCTTAACTTTAATTGTGCCTGATTATGGATGTGTTGGTGAAGATTTTACGACGACAATAGGTCCCTTTTCTTCAGATGAAAATATAACGATTACGGTAACTAATACAAATGCTTTAACCACTAGTTTTATAGCGACAATAAATGATTGCGAAGGTAATGCGATGACAAATGGTTATTTGCAATTGGTTTATAATAATGAAGCACATACTTATCCTATTGATGGTGGAACGTTAAATTTAGCAATTGATTATTGTGCGGTAAACACGACCTATTCTGCTCAAGTTATTGATGTGGTAAATAGCCAGTCAACAATTGTTTTTAATGGAAACTTTAGCTCGCCAACCACAGACTTAAGCTCTCAAATGTCTTGCGTAGATTTAACAGATACAGACGGCGATGGTGTTTTAGATATTGATGAAGACCTAAATAATAATAATGATTTGGAAGATGATGATACCGATGGTGATTCCATACCTAATTATCAAGATGAAGACGATGACGGTGATGGTATAAATACAGCGGATGAAGATTATGATAATGATGGTAATCCAATGAATGATGATACAGATGGTGATACGATACCAGATTATTTAGATGATCTGGATAGCAGTGGTAATATGTTCGATTCGGGAATTTATGAAATAGGTTGTGATATGAGTTCATTTACCTATGACTTTTCAGTATACTATGAAAGCGGTAATTTCCCAAATTATACGTTTGCTTATTATGAAACTTTGGCTGATGCTCAAAACGAGACCAATGTGCTAATTATGCCATATACAACTGGTTTTTCACAAACAACAGCTTATGTTCGAGTGACCAGCATAAATACAAATCAGAATTTAATTGCATCGATTACCTTGTTAGGTTACGAAGATGGAGATCAAGATGGTTTGTTTGATTGTGAAGAAATTTCAGGCACCGATTTCTCTCAGTCAGCTTGTAGTCCATACGGTAATATTACAGATCCAAACAATGCAGACAGCGATGGGGATTCTGTTAACGATTGTGAGGAAGCCACTAACGGAACAAATCCTAACGATCCACTGGATTTTTAAAGGCATAGACCTTGTCATAAAAAAAAAGGAAAGCGATTCGCTTTCCTTTTTTTTCTTCTTAAGATTCTAATTGATTTATGGTTTCAACAACGTGATCATTAAGTCCATCTCTTCTTTAAGCTTATCGATTTGACCGCCAAAACCTACCGACTTAAATTTTATGCGTCCACTAGGACCAATAATAATTTTGGTAGGAATACCTGTAATACCATATTTGTCTGCCACCTGGTATTTGTCACTGTCTTTTATTTTATTATCAATTAAGACATGAAAATCGTATTTATTATCTTTTATAAACTGAGCGACATCCTTTTCTCTGTTATGACCATCTTCAAACGTATCTACAAATAATAATACGACGTTTTCATCTCCTTCATATTTTTCAACCACTTCTTGCATCCCAGGGAAAGAGGCTTTACAGGGACCACACCAGGTCGCCCAGAAATCTAAAATCACCGTCTTGCCTTTTAAAGAAGCTAAAGAAATAGTGTCCCCTTTTAAGTTTTTCAGTTCGAACTGTGGTGCTGCTTCATCAAGCATCTCTTTTTTAAGTTCAGCTAGTGCTTTATCGCGAGACCTTTGTTTTATGTCTGCAATAATGCTATCAAAATCATTAGCGTCTGGGTGGACTTGCGCATATGATTTTCTATAGAGTTCCGTCATTTTTTCAGTGCCATGCCCTTCGTTTAAAAAAGTATTGGCTTTAGCATTGGCTAATTTATACTGCTTATCTGCTACTAGAAATTCTACATAACGCTCGTTAATATCAGCATTATTACCATCACCAACCGCTAGTGCCTGATGGGTAATTGCTTCTTTAGTATTTCCTAACTTGTATTGAATTAAGGCATACGTATCGGCATACATTTTATAAGAACTTTCTAAGTTCTTTTTGTACTGCTTTTCAGAATAGTATTCAGGTTTCTTCTCTAAGTTATTTTGTTGCGCTTTCATTAAATCTAATGACGCTTTAGAAATTTGTGATGCCACCTCCAGGTTTTCTCCTTTTTCAGCTAATGGCCAGGCGACACTGTTATACATTCCTGCTTTATCACTAGGGCTTTCTATTTTGTCTGCAAACGCTCTAAAGGCTTCCATATCGCCGGCTTTAAAATGCTGAGAAGCTATATTACTAGCCGCATAAGATAAAGAAGGTGCCATATCAAAGTTAGCGTGAAGTTCATTAAAAACTGCTTCTTTTTTTTCTAAGGTTTCGGCATCATAAAATTTATTCATTAAAATCTGTTTCTTAATCTTTCCTTTTGGATATTGAGCAACCGCGATAGCAGCGATGGAATCTGCAAGCTTGCTTTTTCTAGTCATTAAATAGATGCTATGTAATTGATTATAGTCTTCTTCATTTAGCGCTTCTTTGCCTGTAATTTCAATGATCATATCGTCGGCAACGGCCTCCCCCTTTTCTCTGTCATTTCTTAATAATACATTTAAATACATGTCTTTCCATTGTTCTCTCACTTCAGGATCACTATTCACTTCTTCCATAAGCGTAGTAATGAAAACATCAGAATCGGCTTCTAGTTCGTATTGTTCTCCATATCTCATTTTATAATATTCTAAAGAGGACTGACTTCCAGCTATTGGTTTTCCTTCTTGGTCCTGTACCGCAAATAGATACCCTTTTTTATCATTGTTTAAATAGTCACCATCTACTTTAAAGTTAAAAGCAACCGCAGCTATAGAATCTGGAATAACGATAGTGGCTGTTTTATCTTCAAAATTTAAGTCTACAGGATAGGCTTTATAACCTTTTAAAAGATAGTAAAACGCCTCCATATCTTCGTTATTACCAGTGTAGGTAATGGTAATAGGTTCGTTATGCACTAAGGTTTCTTGCGACATTTCAAAATCACCTAAAATTAATGGTTTTTCTTTTTCTTCTGTTTTGCAGGAAAAAATACAGGCCATAAGAAGTAAGCCAATTAGCGTGTGTTTCATTTTTAATTGTTTTGATTGGTAAGTTTTAAATTTAAGAAAACAATATTAAATGAACCAAAATTATTGTTTTTTTAATGTTAAGTGTTTGAAAATAAAATGCCCTAAGCTTAAAAACAAGCCGAATAAAATAGTGAATAACCACGCTTTACTATTTACTTTTGGCTGTAAAAGGATCCCGAGAATATCAATCCCCAACGGTTTGGGATTACTTAATAATTCCCATGAATTATAACGTAAATACCGCCCAATGTAAATACCGAAAGCCGATAAGAAACAGAGGAGCATCACTATTATTTTTTCCTGTTTTATATTGTAATGTTTCTTAATGATTTTCAGCATTTTGTTTAAAGAACAATAAAACAAGGCGATCCCTGTCATTGCGAATGTTATAATGACTAAAGTGTCTAGCCAGATAAGATGCGGTGTGCTTCTTTTTAAATGGTATAAATCTGTAATAATGTACGGCGCATTGGGTAAAAATAATCGCCAAACGATAAAAGCAAACACTTGTCCTGCTTTTCGCAGGTCTTTCTTTTCTGAAAGATACATCGTAATGGCATAGGGGATACTGGCTAAAAAGACATTCCAGACTAAAAAAAGGAAATAGCCGGTTTTAGTGAGGACTATTCTGGTAGATAGCAAAAAGAAACTAAATAACAAAAGACCGAGTAGGACCAGATTCTGTTGTTGATTTTTTGAAAGGATACATTTTATAGTCTTCATTTTTGGCGTGTTTTTGATTTTTTTAAATCGATAAAAGCAATGCAAATGATGCCTAAAGTATAGGCGACTAAATCTGGAATACTAAAAGACGTACCAAGTATTAAGCCTGCCAGTGTATTTCCGCGTAGATTTAAATAGGTTAAAATATTATATAGCTGAAGAAACTCTATGGTATAAGCAATAAACAGCACCGAGAGTGCGGTGTAGATTATTTTGAGATCTAAAAAGCTTTTTATAAAACAGTAGAGGAGTATAACGACTAAAAAGTCGCCAACAGTGTGCCTTATAAAACCCGTTTTTAGTAGTAAAGCAATAGCGATTTCTACTAATAATAAGGTGTAGAAGGCTGCGAAAAAGTAGGGTTGGAATTTGTAGTTCATTTGTTATTCTATTTTTATTTTCTCTCCTAAAAATTTGGGCTTTATATTAAAATAAACATCAAATACGGCTTTAGTTTTTGCTAGCTGTTCTCGTAAATTTGTTTTTAGACTATAGCGACCGCGAAGTTCTTTCGCATTAAAACCAATGGCTTCAATCGAATGCTGCCGTGCTAAATAAATGGCGCGCTCATTGTGGAATTTTTGAGAAATAATGATAAGATGAGTTAAGCCAAAAATTTCTTTTGCTCTAACGATAGAGTCTAAGGTTCTAAATCCAGCATAATCCAGAAAGATCTTATTTTCAGGTATGCCTTTTTTGATGAGGTCTTCTTTAAAGGTAGAAGGTTCATCGTATAATGTATTCCCGTTATCTCCGCTAACTAAAATAAATTCAATTTTATTCGCTTTAAATAAAGCCACAGTGGCATCCACTCTATATTTGTAATACAGGTTTATGCTCCCGTTTGATAGGGTTTTTATGGTTCCTAATACGAGTCCGACTTTATGTTTCGGAATGTCATTAACAGAGTCATACGTTCTACCTTTTGAAGCCTCTTTTATTAGTAAATGTGATGTTAATATTATGATGAGTACTAATAGTGCTGGTCTGAGACTAATTCTAAATATTTGTTTTAAGTATTTCATTATTTTTTAGTGTTTCTTGGATAGTTTTAGCTTGCTCATAGCATGAAATGGTGTGATTTAAAAAGAGACACGCTCTGAAATCTTGAAGAGAAACTTTTAATAATTTTTTAAAATTTAGGTGATGAAAACTATTGGCAGTCTTTCCAATATGATAGGAGTTTAAATAGTACTTTATATAGTCTGGTAAAATAAGAGTCCCTAGAAGTATGGCACCGTATAGGTACAGACTTCTTTTTCCGTTTCCAAAACTTAAAAATTGTAAAGCTATTTCGTCTTCGACTTTTGTTCCATAACCGGTTAGAACATGATACGCGTCATGGCGTTCTACTTTGGGGATTAACTCAAAATTGTTTTCATCTAAAAACAAGCCTAAATGTTTACCAAAGGAACCTTTTGGATAAGTAAGCAATTCTTTTTTATAGATCCCCCAAGGGGCATGACTTTTAAAAATGTATGTGTATAGCTCCTTTGAAATCTCGAATAACCAAGTGATTAATTTTTTTCTAAGTCTTCTCATAGATTATTCTTTTGAAAACCACATCCAGGAATGCGACGTTGTTATAAATGCTGAAGCGAAAAAGCCTATGACAAATAATTCAAAATTGCTGGCTATAATAGCAAGCATACTTCCGCAAAAAGAGACAATAGCATAATAGGGAAAATAGGTCTTGAAAATATATGAATTGGTTCTTGTATCGTTACTTATAATCCAATAAAAGGGATAAATAGTAATTAAGATAGTAACCAAACAACTTAAAAATATGGGGAGTAGTGACAAGAATATGTATACTAAAATAGCGCCATCTCCAACGTACTTGTAGATTATGAGCCAAAAAAAAGTAGTCGCTATAAGCGTACTTCTAATGATGTTTTTTATAATAGTCATTAGTGCGTGTTCGTTTTTAAATGTAAGTCCTCTTTGAAATTTATAAGCGTGAATTCCTGCCAGTTTCGGGCCTCAATGGCTTCAGTATAGTTTTTAAATTTTGTATTTATTCGAGTTTCAATAACTGTAGACAGTTTAGAGTGGCTTGCGTGTTCTTTTAATATAATAGCATTGCTGTTAGAGAGATTTATGAGGTAATCCATGTCTAGTAGTACTGCATGATTGATGTTGAAGTTTGTAATGGTTTTATCCCAATTAACAGCGCTACATACTACTATCATAGCAAATGCTAGTTGTGTATTTATTCTAAATAAATACCACAAGTTTTTAATAGAAAAAACTTTGTAGAAAGTAGTTATTAAGCCAACAAGCGTGAGTACTAAATAAACAAGGACTCCAATCCTTTTATAAGTAAACCCAAAAGAAGTACTATAGTCTAAGTTTTTTATTGCGATTAATGCTACAAGAATGACATTAAGCAGGATCCATACATAGGTCAGACTTTTAATCATTTTATTCTTTTTGTAGAAATTTAAATCCCCTCTAAAAAAGAGGATAATAGTTATAATCGCGACAAGTATCGAAGCAATTAGAGCATTTATACCATTGTGTAACTGTATGGATAGATGTGCAGCAGTTGTTGTATTTGCTGCACTTAATAAATAACTTAGGTCAGTAATAATATAAAAGACAATGAGAATATTAAGTAAAGTGAGTAACACCGTTCCTAATTGTGATTCCTTATTTAGTTTTTCTTCTGAACTATTTTCGGATGGAACTAAATTATTTTTAGTATTTAAGTCGGTTTGAGTTGCAGGTTCAATGGTAACTGGTTGAATGAGATTATTGAATAAATAAAAACCTAAAACGGTTAATAGGATCCAATGTAAATTGATGAAACTAAAATCTATTTTTTCTATAATTTCACTAAAAATGGGATTTCCATTTTTATAGAGTAGAATAAATGTAATGCTAAAAATTAGGGGAATACCAATGAGTTTTACCCAATGTAATACATCAATCTCTTTTTTTACTATCACCTGCTCTTTGTGTTCGTTAGGTTCTAAACGTCTATGAAAGTAACCGGCTACTGCCGTATAAATACCGTTTAACCACTGTATATAAATGGAGGTTTTATAAGAAGAAGTCGCACCTATTAAAGTGAAGAAAGAAATACAATTGGCAATTATTGCTAGAGAAGAACTGTTTATAAAAACGGCGATAGCGGTTATAAGATAAGTAGCGACAAAAAGCAGTGTTTTTGTTTGACTAATGGTGGATTTGTTTTGCCACCATAATATTAAGATTGTTATAATGCTAAAGAGAGATAGATTTAAACCAATCTGTTGCTGATAAAACAGTGTGCTAAAACTTAGCGATGCGATGATAAGGAGTAAGTGTTTCATAGTTGACTGTAAAGTACTTTGAATTTCAAAGTAAATAGTTAAAAAAATTTTGATGTTCTTTTTGTGAGGTCCCCGCAGGAGGGACATTAGTGTTTATGTATTAATTTTTCGAGCGCATTAATGTGTTTTTTAAATTCGGCCTTGCCTAATGGTGTTGTGCTATATCTTGTGTTGGGTTTTTTACCAATAAATTGTTTTTCAATTTTAATGTATTCTGCTTTTTCAAGTGCTTTAGTATGGCTTGCCAAATTACCATCTGTTGCCCCAAGAAGTTCCTTGAGCATATTAAAATCGGCATACTCATTCACCATTAAAACAGACATTATGCCTAATCTAATGCGGTGGTCAAATAGTTTATTTATGTTTGTTATGATGCTCATACTTTTCCGGCGTAAGCAGGACTATTTTGCTATTTATTAGTATTCTTATAAAAAATGGCAGTCTCATTGGTGCGCTTGATTTTTCTAAAAAGAAAGGCGATACCAAAGACAAACAAACCAATAATTAAGGATACAGGAATGAGTACTAGGGCGCCTTGTTTAGTCGTTTTTCGTTTTGCTTGTTGCTTGGCAATACTGCTGGATTGTTTGTTTATTTCTGTATTATCAATTAATCCGTTTTTATCTAAATCGAAAACAGCAACCGCTTCTTGAAACTGTTTATTAGAATAATAGGTGTAAGCTAAACCGCCAGTATACACCAAGAGCGTTGCTATTATAGCTATTTTTAAAACTGTTCTCATTTTACATCATATTTAAAATGCATGATTGCACCATAGATTATATGCATGACGCCAAAACCTAAGACCCAAAGCCAAAAGCCATAACCTGGTAACCATGCAGCAATTAAACCTAATACAATTTCTGTAAAACCCAAATAACGAATATCTCCAATACTGTACTTCGCGGCGTTTACTAAAGCCAAGCCATAAAAGATAAGCATTAAAGCACCGGTTTGTCCGTATTTTTGTTGTCCTAAAATGGTAAGAATATAAAAACCACCCACAGCCAAAGGAATTAAAAAATTAAGGATTAACCGCTTGGAGGAACTGTCCCAAATTTTCTCACCATTTTTTTTCGCTTTTTTCGTTGTAAGGTAAATACCAGTGAGTGCGCTCAAAGCAGCAACAGCCAATAAGATGGCGGCACAACTATAAAAAATATTTCCATCTAAAATTAAATAACCCCTAGCCGATGACGTTACAATATAGTAGGCTGCGGCTGCACCAATTAAGGCATAAACGCCAGCTAAGATACCAGATAAACCACTCAACGAAATAAAGCGGGACGACTTATTCATTAAATTTTTAATCTCGCTGATGTCTTTTAGATAATCTTTTGTGCTCATAATAAAAGTACTTTGAACTACAAAGTAAAACTAAATTATTGAGTTGTACAAGTTAAATGTTTTATAATTTAGTGAAACCCTATTTTTAAAAGACGCAGTCGCATTTAAAATAGCTGGTTGAACTAATTCCGTTGCAAAACGGAATCTGTATCAGGTTCTATGATTTTTATAAAACCCTATTTTTAAAAGACGCAGTCGTATTTAAAATAGCTGGTTGAACTAATTCCGTTGCAAAACGGAATCTGTATCAGGTTCTGTTATTTTTATGAAACCCTATTTTTAAAAGACGCAGTCGTATTTAAAATAGCTGGTTGAACTAATTCCGTTGCAAAACGGAATCTGTACCAGGTTTTGTGTTTTTTATAAAACCCTATTTTTAAAAGACGCAGTCGTATTTAAAATAGCTGGTTGAACTAATTCCGTTGTAAAACGGAATCAGTACCAGGTTTTGTGATTTTCATGAAACCCTATTTTGAAAAGATACAGTTACATTCAAATGTGCTCGTTGAACTCAGCGAGTTGTTATAGCGAAATGTAATTAGTTTTTCGCAATACATTCGAACTACCGACTGATTGTTGATTCGTTATCCTTTTTAGCAACTTTAGTGTATTAGCATGTGGTATCGAAAACTAATTTTTGATTAAATTTATAAAATAACCAAAGACAAAAAAATATGATTGTTACGCTATTAACCCTGGCCAACCTTGCTGGCGGATTATTACTAGGTTTAGCAACACTAGATAAGTGGGATAAGGGACGTGGTTTTTTTTATAAGATAGCTGCTGTTTTGCCTCCTTTTCAAACCGTTATTGGTGGTGCATTAGTCGTTTTAGGTATGATACGATTATTAGGATACGGCGTGTGGCTCGCCAATATCGTGAGCATTCTGGGTGGTATTTTGTTCTTAACGCATGTTCTGGGCAAAGCACCAGCTTTTGGAGATGCACTACTTAAATTATCACACAGGTTAATGCTTTTTAAAGCCACTATAGGCATTGCTTTAATTGTGATTGGGTTAAACCTTGTTTTAATGACAATTAATCTATGAACCCAGCGGAAGAATACATACTTAAACAACCAGAACCCTACCGTTCTATTTTAATGCATTTACAAGTTCTTATAGAGCAAACGATTCCTGAAATAGAATTAAAGTATAAATGGCAGCTTCCCTTTTACTATTATAAAGGAAAACCCTTTTGTTATTTTAATGCCAGTCATAAAAAAGAATTTGTAGATGTTGGTTTCGTAAAAGGAACATTAATAAAAAAACATCAAGAGTATCAAATTACCGAAAAACGCAAAAAGATGATGTCGTTGCGTTATCAATCGCTTGAAATGATAGCGGATCTGGTTTTAATTGACGTATTGAATGATGCCGTTAGATTATATTAATGACGCGGGACCGATTTTAAAATAGAATAAATAATTGCAAATAAAAAGGCTGGCAGTAATATAGAGAAGGCTATAGCTAAAGACTTCCCTGTTTATGACACACCAGCCGTATAATAATTGTTATCGTAACGTGTCTTTAAAACTAATTTTTTTTTCGGGTATTCATTGAGTAGAAAGATATAGCCAATACAATAATAGAGGCGTCTACTCATAATATCTATTCATGGTGCCTAAAAACACGATTAATCATCGTAGCTATTTATGAGAGCCATCACAATAAGGTGGGTTCTTGGTCATTTTGCAGGTGCATAAAAAAGCAGTTTTGTTTTCTGCAATGGAAAAAATCATTGGTGGCGTAGCGCTTTCGGTTTTATGCTTTCCGTTACAAAACGGCTGATTTTCGCTATGTCCACAGGTACACCAAGCGTAGTTTTTATTCGCTTCTAATTCACATGGAACAGGTGCATCACCACCTTTTATATTGTTGTTCATTTTTATAAACTGTTTATGGTTTTTCTAATGGCAACTAAGTTAGTCAATAAACCTTCTAAATTATCTAAATGCAACATATTAGCACCATCACTTTTTGCATTAGCGGGGTCAAAGTGCGTTTCTATAAACAAGCCATCTACATTATTTACAATTCCAGCTCTGGCAATAGTCTCAATCATATCTGGTCTGCCACCAGTCACACCAGCACTTTGATTAGGCTGTTGTAAAGAGTGTGTAACGTCTAACACTGTTGGCGCATATGCTCTCATGGTTGGAATACCACGGAAATCGACAATCATATCCTGATAGCCAAACATGGTACCACGGTCTGTAATCCAAGCTTTATCACTACCAGCATCTTTTACTTTTTGAACCGCGTGTTTCATTGCTTCCGGACTCATAAACTGTCCTTTCTTTAAATTAACGACTTTTCCTGTTTTTGCTGCGGCCACTACTAAATCGGTTTGGCGTACTAAGAATGCAGGAATTTGTAACACATCTACATAGTGCGCAGCTAAAGCAGCATCGCTGGTTTCATGGATGTCTGTCACCGTAGGAACATCAAATTTCTCTGATACTTTGGCTAATATTTCTAATGCTTTCTCATTACCAATACCCGTAAAACTATCAATACGACTGCGGTTTGCTTTTTTAAAACTCCCTTTAAAGATATAAGGAATTTCTAGCTTAGTAGTAATTTCCAGCACACGCTCGGCAATACGAAAGGCCATTTCCTCGCCTTCAATAGCACAGGGTCCGCATAAAAGGAAGAAATTATTACTGTTGGTATGTTTTATTTTAGGAATGTCTTGCAATTTCATAAGTCGTAGTCTTAATTTAAGTTGTAAAGATAATTGATGCTGCATTTATTTTAGGCTTTTTTGTGCTGAATTTAGGGTGTTAGCTATTTTAAATGGAATAGGTGGCGCTAGGTTTGCCCTCTGACGGGTAAAGCATGAAGTGCTACCTTTGAAAAAGTAATGACTGCGACCATAATGAAATTCTTATTAGCACGCGTATTAAGCTGAAAGGAGGAGTTTTTTTTAGTAATAATCGGAAGGGGTTATGAAAAAGAGTATAGTAACTTTTAAAGTTATGAACCGCTATTCTAAAACCAAAACACAAATGAGATTCCTAAAAATTAGCTTGCCATGCATTAGCGATAGTAGCGGCATCCTTTTTTGTGTGCGCTTAGGCACAAAAAAGATATAGCGGATAGCGCGACCTTTTGTAGACCAGTGACTTAGCTTGTTTTTTGCACTGAATTTGAAGGGCTACAAAAGGAAATGCCCAAAAAAAACTTAAAACATTAAAAATCAATAAAAAATCAGTACCTTTGCACGCTTAAAATAAGGCACACATTATGGCTAATATTAAAAATATCGCAATTATTGCGCACGTAGATCACGGGAAAACGACTTTGGTAGATAAGATTATGTACCACTGCCAACTGTTTCGTGATAATGAAAACACTGGGGATTTAATTCTTGATAATAACGATTTAGAGCGTGAGCGTGGTATTACCATTACCTCTAAAAACGTGTCGGTTGTATACAAAGACACAAAAATTAATATTATTGACACACCTGGTCACGCCGATTTTGGTGGTGAAGTAGAGCGTGTTTTAAATATGGCTGATGGCGTTGTATTATTAGTAGATGCTTTTGAAGGCCCAATGCCTCAAACGCGTTTTGTATTACAAAAAGCGATTGACTTAGGATTAAAACCTTGTGTGGTTATTAATAAAGTCGATAAAGAAAACTGTACGCCTGATGAAGTACATGAAAAGGTATTCGATTTAATGTTCGAATTAGGTGCAGAAGAATGGCAATTAGACTTTCCAACGGTTTACGGTTCGGCTAAGAATAATTGGATGAGTGATGATTGGAAAAATGAAACCAACAATATCGAACCATTATTAGATATGGTTATTGAGCATGTGCCTACGCCTGTTTTTAAGGAAGGTACTACGCAAATGTTGATTACTTCTTTAGATTTCTCTTCTTTTACTGGTCGTATCGCGATTGGTCGTGTACAAAGAGGAAATATTGTAGAAGGACAACAGATTTCTTTAGTAAAAAGAGATGGTACGGTTACAAAAAGTAGAATAAAAGAAGTCTTTATATTCGAAGGTTTAGGACGTAAGAAAGTACAAAGCGTTCAAACTGGTGATATTTGTGCCGTGGTAGGTGTAGAAGGTTTTGAGATTGGAGATACCATTTGTGATTTAGAAAATCCAGAAGGCTTGAAAGCGATTGCAATAGATGAACCTACAATGAGTATGTTATTTACGATTAACGATTCGCCTTTCTTTGGAAAAGACGGAAAGTTTGTAACGTCTCGTCATATTAAAGACCGTTTAGAAAGAGAATTAGAAAAAAACTTAGCCCTTCGTTTAGGTGAAACGGGGAGTGCAGATAAGTTTATGGTTTTTGGTCGTGGAGTATTACACTTATCGGTTTTAATTGAAACGATGCGTCGTGAAGGCTATGAATTACAAATTGGACAACCACAAGTAATCATTAAAGAAATTGATGGTGTAAAATGTGAGCCAATTGAAGAACTAACTATTGATCTTCCAGAAAGTGTGTCTGGTAGAGCTGTAGAATTTGTAACCATGCGTAAAGGGGAAATGCTAAGTATGGAAGCCAAAGGCGAACGTATGATTTGCGAATTCATGATTCCTTCTCGTGGTATTATTGGTTTACGTAACCAATTATTAACGGCAACTGCTGGTGAAGCCATTATGGCACACCGATTTAAAGAATACCAACCTATAAAAGGTGCTATTCCAGGGCGTATTTCTGGATCTTTAGTGTCTATGGAAAACGGAACAGCGATTCCTTATTCTATTGATAAATTACAAGATAGAGGGAAGTTCTTTGTTGAGCCAGGAGAGAGTATTTACGAAGGTCAAGTGATTGGTGAGAACTCTCGTCAAGACGATATGGCTGTGAATATTACAAAAGCTAAGAAGCAAAGTAATGTACGTTCTTCAGGAGCAGATGATAAAGCGAAAATTGTACCAGCAATTAAATTCTCTTTAGAAGAAGCTTTAGAATACATTCAAAAAGATGAGTATGTTGAAGTAACACCAAATCACTTACGTTTACGTAAAATCTGGTTAACTGAAACAGATCGTAAAAGAAATAAGATTGCCTAAAAGCAAATAGAAATTATAATGTTTTGAAAAGAGAAATACTGCAAAGTATTTCTCTTTTTTATGACCTAAAGATAAAATAGCACTCCTACTTTAGGTCAAGCCAACCAAGTTTGGTTATATAAAATCCTCCTTATTTTTGCTATAGGAAGGCCTAAAAAGGAGTGGGTAACTAAAAGCAAGTTTTACGTTTAATTAAAGAAATTCCCGATTTAGTGGGAGATACATATGGAACTATTTGGAATTACAGTAACAGAATATGTGGGGTATTTAGCCTCAATAATGGTCTTGCTATCGTTCACTATGAAAGATGTGAAAAAACTAAGAATAGTTAATATGATTGGTTGTTTACTTTTTGTAGCTTATGGTTTTTTAATGCCAACGATTAGAATTGGTTTGCCCATTATCATTACTAATATTGCTATTTTTTGTGTCAATTTTTACTTTTCCTTTATTAAGAAAACACCAGTAAATTAGTCTTAATTTACTAGTCCGAGAACGCTAAAGAATAAGCTAAATAAAACCATTTGTGTAGCAAGTTGAATACGTAAAACAGCGGGAAAGCTAAGGTGTAAAATAACATGCAGACTCAAAGGTTTAAAACTCAAGTCTTGCCAAGTGGTAAAAGCTTGAAAGCGAAATAAGACAAAAAAGCAGAACGAGTAACTCCCGATAGCGCTTAATTTTTGTTGTAATGCTTATTTAATCAGTTTTGCATATCTTTTTTTTCGATTTTAAATATGGAATATTGCACTTAAAGTCTTGGGAGAATTAACAAATATTGTATTTTGCTCTTTATAACCGTAACCAATAAAGACTGCTATTTTTTCAATTAAAAAATATACTGATAATCATAAGAAGCTTTGGGACGATTTTGTTTTAAAAGCTAAAAATGCTACGTTTTTATTTCAGCGTGACTTTATGGCGTATCATGGTGATAGATTTGAGGATTATTCACTACTAATTTTCAAAGAGGACAAACTCATCGCTGTATTACCGGCTAATAAAGAAGGTGCGCTATTACATTCACATCAAGGGCTTACGTATGGAGGACTAGTTACTAGTGAAAAAATTAAACTTTATGAGACCGCACAGGTCTTAAAGCAAATAATGATTTTTCTTGCTTCAATAGATATAACACATATAAATATTAAATTATCTCCCGCATTTTACCACATAAAACCTAGTGATGAAATGCGTTTTTTATTGCATCATTTAGAGGCAAAAAAATACCGCTGTGACGCTCTAAGTGTTATCGATTTAAATGAAAAACTTTTATTTTCTAAAGACAGAATTGCCGGTGTAAAAAGGGGTGAAAAAAATGGTTTAATGGTGAAGGAAGTTAACGAGTTTACTAATTTCTGGGACCGTATTTTACTTCCAAACCTAAAATTAAAACACCAAGCAAAGCCTACACACTCACTAAAAGAAATCACACGACTTAAGGAGCGATTTCCCAAACAAATAAGGCAATTCAATGTTTATAAAGAGAACAACCTAGTGGCAGGAACAACTATTTTCGAAATGCAAAATGTGGCACATTCCCAATATATTTCTGGAGATGCTAATAAAAACACCTTAGGTAGTTTAGACTTTTTACATGAGCATTTAATAACAAATGTATTTAAAGATAAACGTTATTTTGATTTTAGTACCTCTCATGAAAATCAAGGTCAGCATATAAACGACGGATTACTATATTGGAAAGAAGGATTTGGAGCCCGTACGCTAACTATGGATTTTTATTCCTTGCCTGTTGCTAATCATGATGATATAGACCGCATTTTTATATGATAAATTTTCTAGATTTACATAAAATTAATAAACGCTTTGAAGATGAGTTTCAAAAACAGTTTGCGCTGTTTCTAAACTCAGGTTCTTATATATTAGGAACACAAGTTTTAAATTTTGAAAAGGATTTTGCAGAGTATTGTGGTACAAAATATTGCGTAGGCGTAAGTAATGGCCTAGATGCTTTAATGTTGATTTTTGAAGCCTATAAAATTCTTGGAGATATAAAAGAAGGTGACGAAGTTATTTTGCCTGCCAATACCTACATTGCAACCATATTGGCTGTTGTGAATTCTGGTTTGAAACCCATTTTTGTTGAGCCAAATGCACAAACTTTTAATATTGAACCAGAAGAAATAATTAAAAACATTTCTAATAATACAAAGGCAATATTAGGGGTGCATTTATATGGGCAACTTTACGATGTGGCCGAGTTAGAAGAAATTGCGAAGTCTTATAATTTACTATTGATTGAAGATGCCGCTCAGGCTCAAGGCGCAGTTTATAAAGATGGGCGTAAATCTGGAAATGTTTCTAATGCCGGTGCTTTTAGTTTTTATCCTACTAAAAATTTAGGTGCCTTAGGGGATGCAGGTGCGGTTACAACAAATAACAACAGTCTCTTTGAAATTATTAGTAAGCTTAAAAATTATGGACGTGTTTCTACATATGAGACTGATTACAAAGGGTATAATTGTAGGTTAGATGAAATACAGGCTGCATTTTTAAGTGTAAAATTAAAGCATCTTGATTCTGATAATCTTAAGCGACAGGAGATCGCTACTTTTTATCTGAATGCCATAAAAAATTCAAAAATAAAATTGCCTTTTTTTTCAGAAGCACAGGACCATGTCTTTCATCAATTTATAATCGAGGTAGAGCATAGAGAAGCGTTTATGGCATACATGAAAGCTAATAATATTGAAGTTTCAATTCATTATCCTAGAGCACCTCACAAACAGAAAGCATTGCGTGAATACAAAACAAAAGTATTACCTATTACTGAAAGAATTCATGATGTAGTAGTTAGTTTACCAATAAATCCTATTTTGACACAGCAGGAGATCACTATAATAGCAGAAGTCATAAACAAGTATTAATAGATCAAAACGTAGGTGTTTTAAGCATAAAATCTTTAATGTTTATTTTCTTGAATGGATAATAGTCAGAAATCATACGGACAAATATTAAAAGCAACCTCTTTATTTGGTGGTGTACAAGTTATAAGTATACTGGCGGGAGTGTTACGTTCAAAGTTTGCGGCCGTATTTATTGGAGTTGCAGGAATTGGTCTTTTAGGGATATTAAATTCTACTTTAAATTTAATTGTAGGCGTTTCAAAATTAGGTTTGGATGCAAGTTCAATAAAAGAAATTGCTTTCATTAATAAATCAAGTGACCTTAAAGCCGTTTCTAAAACGGTGTATGTGTTAAAACGCTTATTATGGCTTACAGGCCTTATAGGAACCTTATTAACAATGGCTTTATCCCCAGTTTTAAGTGAAATCGCATTCGATTCTAAAGACTATACATTCTCCTTTATTTGGATTTCAATTGCTGTGCTTTTTAAACAATTAACTTATGGTGAGTTAGCCATTTTACAAGGGTTAAGGCTATTAAGAAAACTGGCGCTAGTTAATTTATATGGTAGTTTGATTTCTGTGGTTATCGCTGTACCCTTGTATTATTTTTTTGGTATCGACGGTATCGTTCCTACAATTATTTTAAGTGCCTTTTTTGGGTATATTATTGCTAGATACTTCTCTGTTTTGTTTGCAAATGAAGGGTATAGTCTCTCATTAAAACAGATGCTTTCTGAAGGAAAACCCATGCTTAAATTAGGGGTGACATTAAGTATTTCAAGTTTAATAACCTTATTAGTAGCGTATATAATTCAGTTGTATATTACAAATACAGGAGGCTTAACTGAGGTTGGATATTATAATGCTGGAATTATTATTATTAATTCTTATATAGGGATCATTTTTCAGTCTATGAGTAAAGATTATTTCCCGAGGTTATCCGAGGTTGTTGATGATAACAATAAAGTAAGAGAAACCGTGACACAGCAGGCTACCATTGCAGTTTTATTAGTGACTCCAGTCGTTATTGTCTTTTTAGTATTTTCGAAATATGTGATAAAAATACTGTATTCGGCTGCTTTTTTACCAACAGCCCTTTTTTTGAATTTTGCCATCATGGGCATACTATTTAAAGCAGTTTCTTGGTCAATGGGTTATGTTATTATTGCTAACGGCGATTCTAAAATTTTTATTAAGACAGCGATAGCTTTTAATTGTTTATTATTAGCAATTAATATGCTGGGGTATTCTAGTTATGGTTTAGAAGGTTTAGGGATGAGTTTTGTTGTTTATTATTTTATTCATTTAATTGTGATAGGCATAATAATGAAAAAATACTACGATTTTGTTTTCCCTAAGACGTCTCAAAAAACATTTTTTTTATGTTTACTAATGATTTTTATAACTTTCGGAATTACCTATATTGAGCTTGAAGTGTTTAAAATAGTTTTATTAACATTGGCTGTTATAGCTTCTATTTCATTTACATTATATAAATTAAACAAAGTAGCAGATTTAAAAACCATACTAAAGACTAAATTTAGAAAGTGAAAAAGCTTTACAGATTACTGGTAACACTATTGAGTAGCCTTAGGTTTTTTTTATCAATTAATTGGTATAAAACGCTACGCTTAAATTTTAAGAAGTTACCCTTTCATCAAGCGATGCAACTGCCTTTTTTTATCTACGGAAAAGCTCGTTTCACCTCAATTGCCGGAGATTTTATAATTGATGCCCCCATACAGAGGGGAATGATTGGGTTTGGGCAACCTTATGAAATTAATAAAGCAAGCATGGGTATTTCTGAGTTTAATGTGAATGGAACTTTAATTTTTAAAGGATATTTTCAGCTTGGAAAAGATTTTTTTGTTTTCACATCTAAGCACGCAGTTTGCGAATTCGGACACATGTCTTCCTTGGGTTGCCGCTCTAAAATCGTCTGCACATCTTCAATTAAGTTTGGTGAATTTGCTAGATTGGGACCAGAATGTCAGGTTATTGATACCAATTTTCATAACATGAAAAACACGATTACCCATGAAGTGTTTGAAAAGTCTAAACCCATAGATGTTGGAAGCTATAATTTTATTTCTAATAGAGTGACTCTTTTAAAAGGAAGTAGCACACCAAAGTATTGTACCATTGCCTCTAATTCTGTCTGTACTAGAGATTATACAGCACTTGGAAATAATATATTGATAGGAGGTGCGCCTGCCAAATTAATAAAGGAGAATATTGCAAGAGATTGGAGTGGTGAGAAAGAGGGGCTTGAGTCATTGCTTATGATTTTCAAAAAGTAGTGGTTTTAAAATGTCGCCGTATTAGTAGTATATTTAAAAGTAATACAGCGTATTTAAGAAGTAACTGGAGGTTTAGGATTTTTAAATTCACTGTAATTTCCAATTGTATTTTACGCATAGTGGCTTGGTCTTCTTCTTTGTTTTTATTCATGGCTAACGTCTTTTTTACCGCCAGATACGTCGCTTGTTTAAACTTGTAATTTTTTTTGTCAATGCCCTTATAATTAAGGTTTCCTAAGGAATTCTCTAATTTTATACGGTTAACAAGCACCTCATCTATGTAAAGGATGTAATAGGTTCTGGCCAAACGCAGCCAAAAGTCATAATCTTCATAAATTAATCGTTCATCATAACCACCAAGGGCTATAAATGCGTTACGCTTAATCATGGCGCTTACAGAGCATATTGTATTGGAATGATCAATTAACTCTTTATAAATAAACCCATCTTTAGGGGAGGATGCCTTTTTTTCTTGTGAAAATCTATTAAAAAAAACATACTTCTCATCAGTACTTTTATTAATAACAGAAGCATTTCCATAAACAATGCCTATTTTTTCTGTTTTATATGCATTGAAAACAGATATTTGTAATGCAATGCAATGGGGTAGCAGCTCGTCGTCAGCAGATAAATCAATGAGATAATCACCTTTAGATTTTGAAACGGCGTTGTTGAATGATTTTGTTAACCCTAAATTGTTCTTATTTTTAATTAATGTGCCAAAATTATTGTTATCAATCCAATGTTTAATAATCTGTACAGAATCATCTTTACTGCAGTCATCAATGATAAGTAGCTCTATGTTTTTGTAGCTTTGGTTCAATACAGAATCTAGTGCAATTTTTATAAAATTACGATGATTAAAGCATGTGCATATTACGGTTACTATCGGATTTGTTTTTTGCATTTAAAAGATTAAATTTAACACCATCAAATATACTATGAGTTTTCGCTATATAATTGTATTTTCAAGTAAATTTGCTCCATTTAGGTATGTCTAGAGACTCTAAAAAGCACATTTGTATTCTTGTAGACTGTTTAACTGGCGGGGGTGCAGAAAAAGCTGCCGCCCTTTTGTCTGAGTCTCTTTATGACGCTCACTATGAGGTCTCTATTATTGTCATGAAGGATTTGATTGATTATAGTTTTAAAGGGACTCTTTATAATATTAGGATGGTGAAGCATAGCTTTTTAAATTTTTCAAATTTAAAAAAGTTGTTTTGTTTAAGGCAAATTTATAAAAAAATAAATGCAGATGTGTACCTAGATTTTAGGGTAAGGTATCACACAATAAACGAAGTCTTATTGCATTTGTTTGTGTTCAAAATAAGAAAAACAGTGTTCACTATTCACTCGTACAAAGTTCATAACTATTTACCTAAAAAGCGCTTTTTCTTCCATTTATATAATAAAGCAAAGGCAATTGTCGTGGTTTCTGAAGGTATTTTAGAAAAAACGAAAACTCTTTTCGATTTTGATAATTTAATTTGGATTCCTAATTTTTACAACAAATCTATTGTTAATCAAGGTAATAATGGGGGTGATTTTCATTTAGACTCCTATATTATAGCTGTGGGACGATTAAAAAACGAAGTAAAACAATTTGATAAACTAATTCTAGCATATGCCAATACTATCCCAGCAAAAATGGGTATTCCTCTTGTGATTTTAGGAGAGGGAAAAGATTATCATATACTCAAACGTTTGATTGAAGACCATCATTTAGAAAGTACCATAAAACTTTTAGGGTTTAAAAACAATCCATACCCCTATATTAAAAAGAGTCAATTTTTAATATTATCTAGTAAAGTGGAGGGGTTCCCAATGGTACTTGTAGAAGCTTTAGCACTTGAAACGGTTGTCGTATCTTTTAACTGTAAGTCTGGGCCTGCTGAGATTATCACACACGAAAAAAATGGATTATTGGTGGGAAATCAAGATTTTAATGCGCTTGAAATGGCTATTGATAGAATGTATACAGATTCAGAGCTTTACTTAAAATGTAAAAAAAACACTAAAAGCTCGGTATATAAGTTTTCAGATGAAGTTGTTTTTAACAGTTGGTTAATGTTAATTAATACTTAGTAAAGTATCTTAAGGAAGACCTAGGTTGTAAAAGTATATTATACCTTGTCATCACATTAACGAGTAATAGGTAGAAAGAGCTAATTTATTTGAAAGAAAGTATGAGTAAAACAACGATTGAAACGATAAAAATTATTGATATACCTAAAATTGAAGATACACGAGGCAACCTTTCTGTGATTGAAAAAAACACGATTCCTTTTGAGATAAAGAGAGTCTATTATTTATATGATGTACCTTCTACAGCTTATAGAGGAGGGCATGCACATAAAGAACAGTTAGAATTACTGGTTGCTTTAAGTGGAAGCTTTGAGGTGAAATTAAGGGATGGTGCCAACGAACTAAGTATCATGCTAAACAAGCCTAATAAAGGCTTGTTAATACCTACTGGTATTTGGAGAGAGTTAGAAAATTTTTCGTCTGGTTCAGTATGTTTGGTCTTGTCTTCAGATGTTTTTGATGAAAATGATTATATCTATGACTTCGAAGAGTTTATGAGATTTAAGACTTTATAATAATGCGTGCTAACACTTATATTTTAATATGAAAAAAATTTGTGTTGTTACAACTTCTCTCAGTAAAGGAGGGGCAGAAAAATCAAGTGCCATTCTCACACAATTGCTTGTTAAACTAAATTATGAGGTTCATATTTTAATGACAAAAGATGATTTGGATTATGACTTTTCAGGCACGCTTTTTAATTTAGAAAAAGAGTATGGAAATGAGTTGTCTCAGGTTCAAAAGAGCAAAATTTTAAGAACTTACTTTCAAAAACAACAGTTTGATGTGATCATCGATAATAGAACGCGAGCTGGTTTTTTTAAAGAATTCATTTTATATCACTTTATATTCAAAGCAAAAGAAAAGATCGCGGTAGTACGTAGTTTTTATCTAAGAAACTATCTTCCTAGGCATAGATTCCAAGCAAAATTAATTTATGGTAATTCGACTACCCTCGTCGCCGTAAGCAAAGGTATTGAAAAGGCAATACACGAAAATTATAGCTTTAAAAATGTGAAGCAAATATATAATCCAGTTGACGTCAACATTATTTCTGAAAAGGCATATGATCCCATAGAGATGGATACCGATTTTATTTTATGGTATGGAAGAATAGCAGAACAAGTTAAAAATTTGACCTTACTTTTAGAAGCATTTAAAACCTCTAATTTACCTGAAAACCACATAAAACTGTGTATCATCGGCCAGGGGGAAGATGTTGGTTATTTAAAGGAAAAAATAAGGACATTAGATCTTGAAGCTCATGTTCACTATATCCCATTCTTAAAAAATCCTTTTTCGTATGTAATAAGGGCTAAATTTACGGTGCTCACGAGTTATTATGAAGGTTTTCCAAGGGTTTTAATAGAATCATTGGCTTGTGGTACTCCAGTTATTTCAGTGGATTGTAATTCTGGACCGAACGAAATTATCATACATAAATACAATGGATTATTGGTTGAAAATCATGACATTAAAGCATTAGCTAACGCTTTTAATACTTTTATTCAGAATACTTCACTGTATAACTCGTGTAAAAGTCATACCACAAAAAGCATTGATAAATTTACATATAAAAAAATTGGGTCTCAGTGGCAAAAATTAATAGACGCATTGAAGACTTAACGATAAGCGGTCAGATAAACTTGCTTTTTTAATAAATAACTATGGCATTTTTTTACCCATGAAAGGATAAATTTTGGACAACTTAAAAGACATCGTTGTTTAAAATTTAAATGACTGTATTCTATCTCAGATTTCAACTTTTTATACAGGTCTTGGTCGTTATGCAATTTGCATCTCAACGCCACGGCATAACGGTTAATGTCTAAGTATCTTTTTAATGATGGGTTTGCTTGTTCTTCTTGAGAATAACTATTGATAAAGTCATAACGCACAGCGTTGTATTCATTTTTAAACAGGCTGTTTTCTACGTAAAATAAATAGGAAGCCGTAATTATTGGGTTAAAGGCGATCTCATGTTTTAATGCAAATCTAATCCATAAATCGGTGTCTTGTCCTGTGGTTAAATTGGGATTAAAGCCACCTAGTGCGTTAAATTTGTTTTTTTTGAAGCCCACAGCAGAAGTCCACGCCACCCCGTTAATAAGACTCGCCTTAAAAAAGTCGTCAAGCAGTAAGCACTCTTTGTTAAAATCAAAATTAAAACGCGCGGGACGAACCATAGATTGGGTGTGATAAATCTCGTAATTATTACAAAATAGCCCAGCATCAGGGAAAGTCTGCATTAGCTTTTTTAACTCAAACAAGTGGTTGGAGTGCCAGTAGTCATCGGCATCAAGTAGTGCTATATTGTTCGATTTTGCGAGGCTTATACCGTGATTTCTAGCGCTTGATGCGCCCTTGTTTTTTGTGGTGAATACTTTAATTCTTGAATCTTTTATACCCCTTACAAGAGATTCGCTTTTGTCAGTACTACCATCGTTTATAATTATAACTTCAAAATCTTGAAACGTTTGATTTAAAACACTACTAATCGCAGACGCAATATAATTTTCCTTGTTATATAAAGGAATTACAACAGAAAAAAAAGCGTGTTTTACGGTGTCTTTCATTTATTTGTAAAGTGAAATAGTGTAAAATAGTTTAAATAATTGAAAGCTATTGGTATTACTTGTCTTGTTAGAAATAGTTTCAAATAACTTTGATAAGTTGTTTGCTATTAATCGTGTAATCTTAAATCTCAAAAACGTAGAGTTATTAATTAATTTTAATAATTTACTGTATTCCATAAACTCAGGATGTTTTGATTTTAATAAGATTAGGTTTTTTATACCATCTTTAGTTTTTTCTATAAAATCGCGATTAGTATCAAGGTCTAGGTGGATTACTGGATTGTCAACATGGATGATAGGAACAGCATTTTTTTTTAATTCATAAGCAAAAAAAGTGTCTTCGTGTCCATATTTCAAGAGTTCTTCATTGAAAAGTATTTTTTTTAAAGTGTTTTTTGTAACAATAAAATTGTTGGTCATAAAACGATGATATGGCTTTCTTCTTCTTGCTAATGCTATTTTATCTTCAAATTGAACGCCATAATTGTACCTTAATTTTTTGGGTTTGTATTCAGTTTTAGGATGAATTCTTCCGCCATATATAATATTATTAGGATGTTTTTTAATCGTATTAATATACTTTAGAATAAAATTATTAGGAATACCCGAGTCACCGTCTAAAAACAACAGATGATGATAATTCGCTTTTTTAGCTAGTAGATTTCTAATCTTTGCGCGGCCTACATTTTTGTTTAGTTTTTCATAACTGTAAAAAGGATGCTTAAAGTTAGCTAATACATTTAGTTCTATCGTTGATGCATCATCAATTAGAAGAACTTCAGCTTGAATAGAAAGCTGTTCTATTTGTTTACACAAATCCATAACGGTTGCTATGCAATTATAATCGTATACAGGAATGCATATACTTAGTTCTACCATGCTTTAGCTTAGAATTGCGTTATTTTTTTGTTTTTAACAGTTTAGTTTCAAGCATGAACGACATTAAAGAAATAAAATTTGATATGTTATGAGTTACAAAAGTCATAATTACCCTTTGCGCTGTACCACTTCAAAAACTTGATTATCATCGCACTTTAGTGTTTTACTAGGATATTTTAGTAGCAAGGCATAATCGTGTGTCGCCATTAAAATGGTGTTTCCATTTTTATTGATTTCCTGTAAGACTTCCATGACTTCAATACTGGTTTGCGGATCTAGATTCCCTGTAGGCTCATCGGCTAAAATTAATTCAGGATCATTTAATAAAGCCCGAGCGATAGCGACACGTTGCTGTTCTCCTCCAGAGAGCTCGTGTGGAAACTTAAACCCTTTTGACGCCATGCCGACTTTGGTTAAAACCTCTTTCATTCGGGCAGCCATTTCTACTTTATCTTTCCAGCCAGTCGCTTTTAAAACAAACTCTAAATTTGCATTTATTGTTCTATCGGTTAATAATTTGAAATCCTGAAAAACAACACCTAGTTTTCGTCTTAAAAAAGGAATATCATTTTCTTTTAGGGTTTTCAAATTGAAGTTCACAATGTGTCCTTCACCTACTTTTAAAGGTATATCGGCATACAATGTTTTCATAAAACTACTTTTTCCAGAACCTGTTTTACCAATTAAATAGACAAAATCACCTTTGTTGATTTGTACATTAACATCGGAAAGGATAAGACTTAAACCTTGAAAAATAGAAGCCTCTTTAAATTCTAAAATGATATCTGACATAGTTAATTTTATTTTGTTCTGAAGTATTTTGTTTTTAAACGGAAAGAAAAACACAATGTTGTAAATGTATCATTTTAGTTGAAACTATAAAATAGCTGCTTCAATTTTCTTTTAAAATTCAGTATTCTTTATAATTTTATTTTTTAATCACTCGGTTTATAATTATAACATAATTCTAACGTTATGGCTTTAGTAATAATTTATCTTTGATTTCAAATTTTAAACCCATAGTCAATGACTAAAAAACATAGCCTTTCATTCCTCACCATTATCCTGTTTACAGTGGTTTCTTTTGCACAACAATCTGCTGCTTATACCAACGATTTTGTAGCGTATCAAAAAGCACTTCAACTGTATAATAATCAGCAGTATTTAGCCTCTCAAACGGCGTTTAGGGAGATAAAAAAGACCACTCAAGAAGACAATATTAAATCAGATTGCACCTATTATATCGCTAATTGTGCCGTGCGTTTAAACCAACAAAATGCAGATGATTTGATTGAGCGTTTTGTTGAAGAGTATCCAACGAGTACTAAAAAGAATTCTGCATTTGTTGATGTTGCAGACTACTATTTTGAAAATGGAAAGTTTGCACATGCACAAAAATGGTATCAAAAGGTAGATGAGAACTCGCTAAGTAGATTAGAACGTGAGAAATTTAATTTTAATAAGGGCTATGCTGCTTTTTATTCTAAGAATTATAAAGATGCCAAAACGTATTTAAGTCGGGTTGAAAACTCATTAAAATATGGTTCTCAAGCGAAATATTACATAGGTTTCATGGCTTATGAAGGCGATGATTACGATAAGGCGAATGTTTATTTCGAGCAGGTAAGTGATCAGGAAAAATATCAGGAAAAGTTATCTTACTATCAGGCCGATTTAAATTTTAAACTTGGAAAATTTGAGAAAGCGATTGCCTTAGCCAAAGCAAAATTAGAAACAGGCGATGGTAATGAAATTTCTGAACTCTCTAAAATAATAGGAGAGAGTTATTTCAATTTAGAACAATACCAAGAGGCGATTCCCTATTTAACTAAATATAAAGGTAAAAAGGGTAAGTGGAATAACACCGATTACTACCAGTTGGGTTATGCGTATTACAAGCAGAATGATTATGAAAAAGCAATTTCAGAATTCAACAAAATAATAGATGGCAATAATAGTGTTGCTCAAAACGCGTATTATCATTTAGGGGAAAGTTATGTAAAATTAGATAAAAAGCAAGAAGCGCTAAATGCATTTAGAAATGCCTCTCAAATGGATTTTGATTTAAAGATTCAGGAAGATGCCTGGTTAAATTATGCTAAAATTAGTTATGAAATAGGTAATCCATACCAGTCGGTACCACAGGTTTTAACAGGGTATTTAGAGAACTATCCAGAGACGACGTATAAAGAGGAAATAGAAAGCTTGTTAATTGATTCTTATATCACTTCAAAAAATTATAAAGAAGCTTTAGTATTGCTTAAAGGCAGAAAAACGAAGGCTAATAAAGCAGCCTATCAAAAAGTAGCGTATTACAGAGGTGTAGAAATATTTAATGAAAGTAATTATAAAGAAGCTGAAGATTTGTTTGACGCCTCTTTAAGTGAGCCACAAGAGGCAAAATATGTTGCACGAGCGACATTCTGGAAAGCAGAAAGTGATTATAACCTAACTAATTACGATGCTGCTTTGAGCGGATTTAAAAAATTTAAACAATTAGCCGAAGCTTCTAATACACCAGAATATCAAAACATAGACTATAATTTAGCTTATACTTATTTTAAACAGAAAGACTATGCGCAAGCGACGCAATATTTCGTTGAGTTTATTAGTGGCCAAAAGGATGATAAAGTAAGATTGAACGATGCTTATTTGCGCTTGGCAGATGGTTATTTTGTGTCAAGTCAATACAGTAAGGCCATAGATGCCTACGATAAAGCCATTAGCGTGGGTGAGATTGAAGCAGATTATGCCTTCTTTCAAAAAGCCATGAGTGCGGGGTATTTAGGAAAAACGACGATGAAAATTTCAGAACTGGAGCAATTCATATTAAAATACCCGAAATCTAAATTACGTGATGATGCGTTATATACTTTAGGCAATGCGTATGTTAAATCTGGAAACACAGGACAGGCGTTAGCTACCTACACGAAATTAATTTCAGAATATAGCCAGAGCACATTTGTCTCTAAGGCTTTGTTGCGTCAAGGATTGGTCTATTATAATAAGAGCCAGAACCAAGAGGCCTTAGCTAAGTTTAAAAAAGTGGCAGGGGATTATCCTAGTTCGCCAGAAGCTAATCAAGCGGTTGCAACAGCACGTTTAATCTATATAGATATAGCTCAGGTTGATCAGTATGCAGCCTGGGTAAAAACCTTAGACTATGTTGAAGTAACCGATGCCGATTTGGATAATGCCACTTATGAGTCTGCTGAGAAGCAATATCTAGATGGCAATACGAATGAAGCGATTAAATTATTTAGTAACTACTTAAACGATTTCAGAAATGGATTACATAAAAATCAATCGCATTTTTATTTAGCACAATTGCATTTCAAAAAAGATGAAAAACTAAAAGCAAAACCACATTACAAAGCGGTAGTCGCCGCTTCTCAAAGCGAATTTACAGAAGAAGCGCTTTTACGTCTTTCTCAAATCACTCTAGAACAAAAAGCATGGAACGAAGCCATCCCAGTATTAAAACGTCTAGAAACCGAAGCTAATTTTCCGCAAAACAGTTTATTTGCGCAATCTAATTTAATGCAGGCTTATTATCAATTAAAAGACTACAATGACGCTGTTACTTACGCAGAAAAAGTACTTCAAAATTCAAAATTAGATAATAAAGTAAAAAGTGATGCCTATGTTATTATTGCACGTTCTGCAATTAAAACAGGGGACGAAGCAAAAGCAAAACAAGCCTTTGCAAAAGTAGAGTTAACAGCAACTGGAGAGACAGCAGCTGAAGCGCTATATTACAATGCCTATTTTAAAAATAAAGAAGGTAATTATGCGGCATCTAATACTACTGTGCAGCGTTTAGCAAAAGACTATTCAGGGTATAAATTTTATGGTGCCAAAGGGTTGATTATTATGGCAAAAAATTATAATGCTTTAGATGATGCTTTTCAAGCGACCTATATTTTAGAAAGTGTCACTAAAAACTTTAAAGATTTTCCTGAAGTTGTAGCAGAGGCTCAAACAGAATTAAATAAAATAAAAGCAGAACAAGCGAAAACGAATGCTTCAGTCGAGACTGAGAATTAGTATCTAGTTTACAGTCGCAGTCCTAAGATTAATTCGTAAAGTTTTCAGACCTGACGGGTTCAAAAAAAAATAAAATTTTCCTTTAAAGTCTGAAAAACTTTCTAGGTATTAAATAAAAACAAACGAGAATATATGTTTAATAGAAAGCAATTCTTATTACTATTAATAGTATTAATAACTACGGTAGTAGTGGCGCAAGAGCGTGAGCAGGACACGTTGAATCCAGACGTTATTAATGTCATTAAACCGTATACACCAACAATTTCTGATGCCTTTAAAGTAAAAGAAACACCAGTGTTGGATGTTGAAGAAACAACAACTAAAAAAGAGATTAAATATAATATTTTATCGTTTCCTGTGGCTTCAACGTTTACACCAGCAAAAGGAAAAGCCGCTGTTGTTGATAAAGCTAAAAAAGTGAAACTATTCGATAATTATGCAACCTTAGGCGTGGGGACTTACACAACTATAGTTGGCGAGGTGTACTTAAATCACGAATTAAGTAGTGGTGAGAATATTAGTGCCCACCTTGGTCATCATTCTTCTGGTGGCGGAATAGAGGGGGTGCTATTGGATGATGACTTTATGGACTCTAAATTCGATTTGGACTATAGTAAACGGGAGAGTGATTACGATTGGAATATTGGCGGTGGGTTCCAGTTACAAGCTTTTAATTGGTATGGTTTACCACAACCTTTATTTAGTCAAGCAACAGCAGATGCGATAGGTGATGTGGGACATAACTTTACAAATGCACACCTCTCTGGCGATTTAAATGTTAATGATAGTTTCTTTAAGTCGGCTAATCTATTATTCAGACGCTTTGGAGACAATCAAGGTTCAGGAGAAAATAGATTTACCGCGAAAAGTACTTTTGATATTCCTGTTCAAGAAGAATTGGTTTCAGTAGTATTAAATTTAGATTATCTAGGGGGTAGTTTTGATAGGTCTTATTTAGCTGAGACCGCATTAAATTACGGGAATTTTCAATTAGGTATTTCTCCAACCTATGAATTAAAGCAAGAGGACCTTACTGTAGATTTAGGTGTAACGGCCACTTATTTAAACGATACAGAAACTGGAAAAAACAAATTTTTCATCTACCCTAACATTAGTGCAAGCTATCGTTTATTGGATGATCTTGCTATTGCGTTTGGCGGGATAAAAGGCGGCTTGATTCAAAATACGTATTTTGATTTCGCTCAAGAGAACCCGTTTGTATCACCAACGTTAAACATTTCCCCAACAGACCAGCAATTTGATGCGTATGTGGGTTTAAAAGGGAAGTTGTCTAATGTTGTAAGCTATGCGATTAAAGGAAGTTATGGTTCTGAAAAAAACAAACCCTTATTTGTGAATAATCCGATAACAGAAACAGAACAAGCGTATACCTATGGTAATTCTTTTGGCGTTGTTTACGATGATGTAACGACCTTAGGGTTGTCTGGAGAAATAGGTGTAGATGTAAATAGAAATTTTACAATGACATTAAAAGGAGCCTATTATCACTATGATACCAAATTTGAATCTGAAGACTGGAATTTACCGGATGTTACCGCTTCATTATTTTTAGATTATCAGCTATTTGAACAATGGTACACAGGTGTTAATGTATTTTTTGCCGGAGAACGTAAAGATCAATTTACTATAATAAACCCATCCTTTCCAACAGCATATACGACGTATGCAGCGACCTTAGAAAGCTATTTCGATGCTAACGCACATGTTGGTTACCACGTAAACGATAGGCTATCTGTGTTTGTAAAAGGAAACAACCTTGTAGGTGAAACCTATGCCAAATGGCAAAATACACCAGTGCAAGGCATTCAGTTTTTAGCAGGTGGAACTTATAAGTTTGACTTCTAAGTTAAGCGTGTTTTTTGTTTTTACGAAGTCGAAAATTCTATAACAGTGGCTTTAACTTGTAAATAGCGTATAAAGGAATCTCTTAAAATTTAATCATTATGTTCTGAAGCTATGAGAGATTCAGAATCTAATGATCAGATAGAAAAACGTCTTTATTTTTAAGGACGTTTTTTTATGCTTATATTTATCTGAAATTTTTATAATATAACATGAAGCACCTTTTTATAATACTGTTAGTAAGCCTAGTCTTCAGCTGTAAATCTGAAAAAACAGAAGTGGATATCATCGTAACCAATGCAATGGTTTATACCGTAAATGCAACATTTAATAAAGCCGAAGCCTTCGCTATAAAAGACGGTAAGTTTGTGGCTGTAGGAAGTACTCAAGACATTAAAAAAATGTATTCAGCAAAACAAAATATTGATGCTAATGGTAAAACGATTACACCAGGTTTAATAGATGCACATTGTCATTTCTATAACTTGGGTTTGAACAAGCAAACTGTTGATTTAGTGGGTACAACGAGCTTTGAGGAGGTCATACAAAGTGTTATAGACTTTCAAAATATAAAGAACAGTAAGTTTATTATTGGTCGTGGTTGGGACCAAAATGATTGGGAAGATAAAAACTATCCAGATAAAAAAGTATTGGATAGTTTGTATCCAGAGGTTCCAGTGGCTTTAACGCGAATAGATGGACACGCAATGTTATGTAATCAAGCGGCTTTAGACTTAGCAGGCATTTCTTCTAAAACAAATGCTTTTGGCGGTGAAATTGAAAGTGAGAACGGTAAATTAACAGGGATTCTTATTGATAATCCAATGGAATTAGTGGAAGCCATTTTTCCTAAACCCTCTAGACAACAACAAATTGATGCGCTTATAGAGGCACAAAACTTTTGCACTAATTATGGTTTAACCACGGTGTCTGATGCTGGTTTAGACCAGCAAGTCATCGAACTAATCGACAGCCTTCAAAAAGCGGGAATGTTAGACATGCGTATATATGCTATGATTAGTAATAAAAAAAAGAATTTAAATTATTATTTAAAGCAGGGTAAAATTAAAACAGAAAGGCTCAATGTGCAATCTGTAAAAGTGTATGCAGATGGTGCTTTAGGATCTCGAGGTGCAGCTTTAAAAGCGCCTTACAGTGACCAACATGATCATTTTGGAGCAATGGTTATAGATGCAAAAGTGTATACCGATTTAGCACGTAGAATTGCAAAAGCGGGTTACCAAATGAATACACATGCTATTGGAGATTCAGCAAATCATTTTGTGTTACAGACTTATGAGAAGACCTTAAATGGAGAAAGTAATAGACGTTGGCGTGTAGAACATGCACAAGTGATTACAGGTCATGATTTTGACTATTTTAAAAATGAAAACATCATACCATCTATTCAACCTACACACGCCACAAGTGATATGTATTGGGCAGAAGACCGCGTTGGAGAAGAAAGAATAAAAGGCGCATATGCGTACAAAACACTACTAGAGAAAAGTGGTAGAGTGGCTCTAGGTACCGATTTTCCGGTAGAACAAGTAAATCCGTTTTTAACTTTTTATGCGGCCGTGGCTCGTAAAGATGTAAAAGGTTTTCCTGAAGCGGGCTTTCAAAAAGAAAACGGATTAACCAGAGAAGAAACTTTAAAAGGGATGACGATTTGGGCTGCTTATGCTAATTTTGAAGAGCACGAAAAGGGGAGTATTGAAGCCGGTAAGTTTGCAGATTTTATTATATTAAATCAGAACATCATGGAAATCCCTGAGCATGAAATACCTTTTACAACCGTTAATAATACCTATATTAATGGTGTGGCACAATAATTGTCAAATTAAAGAAAATAAGTATCTAATGAAAAATATAGTCACATTATTCCTTTTTTTAGCGGTTTCATTCAATGCTTTTGCACAAGCCGATGAATATAGTTCAGCTGTGAAAAAATGTATAATAAGCAACGGGACTATGGCTTATTATGAAGATGTAATGGAGCAAATGTATGAGATGTTGGAGGTGCAATTTACAGACGTAAATGTGCCAGAGGCCGTTTGGATAGAAGTTAGAAAGGGAAAGAATGAAGCCATGGATAAGCTAGCACAAATGATTGTGTCTGCGTATAGCGCTCATTTTACGCAAGGAGATGTTGAGAATATGAACGCCTTGTATGCCTCTCAAGCAGGAAAGAACATGTTTAAAAAAGAGGAGCTAACAGAAGGCGATAAAATAATTTTAAGCGAGTTTTATAAAAGTGATACGGGTAATAAAATTGTGAGTTCTCAAGACTCTATGAATGACGCTATGAGTAAAATTTCAGAACTGTGGAGTAGTGAAGTCTATAGAGATTTAATTGCTATGCTTTCTGAAAAAGGATATGAATTGTAGATTATAGCGTTAGTCTAGCCAAGTAATCAAAGGAGTCGCCTTCAAACACTTTTTCGCAGGTTAAACCTACTGTTGCACTGGCGATATTAAGTGTTGGAAAATCTAAATAGAGCCATTTCATTGGCGATTCATCCTCGCCTTTGTAACTTAAAAAATAATCGAGTTCGCCATAATAGCCAGCGTTGAGATCTTGCCAGAATCCGCCATCTTCATCTTCAAACATGTATTTAATATCACTAGAATCAATAAGTATTTGTCCCTTAGGTTTTAATAAACGTTTTAGGTCTTTTAAGTATAAGGGTAGTGCTTTAATGGTTTGAAAAATACCAGTACCGTTCATTAATAAAAGAATGGTGTCAAAAGTTTCTTCTGAGACTTTCGCATACTCTAAAGCTGAAATATTTTCTGTACTAGCAACGCCTCTTAATTTACATACGGCAATCGCTCCTTCAGAAATATCTATGGCTTTTACTTCTAGTCCTTGGTCTTGTAAATACAAGCTGTGACTGCCCGATCCAGCTCCAATATCTAAAACATGGCCTTTAGCTAACGCTAAAGCTTTTTGTTCTATTTTAGGCATTTCAGCGTAGCTTCTAAACAGATACTCTAGAGGTAAGGTGTCTTCACCAGAAATATTAGTTGCGGTGATAATATCTTCTGTGTAATTTCCGTTATGGTAGTCTAATAAGGCTTTTCCAAATAAATCTTTTTTCATATAATAGTGTACAACTTAGTATTAGCGAGAAGCATAACAAATTTTACTACGAAGGTAAAATGTATAGCTTGTCAATAGGCATATTTTAATAAATTTATTTTAAGATGTATAAATTTGTCGGTCTTCATTCCTGGAGAGTATTGATAACTTTAACTATTTTTGCAATGCTATTTATTGTTTGAATTTGCCCTAAGAGAAAACACTATTTTTTCTTTATCCAAACTTTAAAAATAGAGCACAGTCTATTAACGGTTTTTTTTACAGAGAATAAGAAAGGAAAAAAGGTGTTTTATCGCAGTGAATTTAAAAAATTAATATGTAGTATGGAAGAATTAATTAAAAACTTACCAAAGCTCGCCAAAGATAAGCATAAGGAAAACAAAACCTTTTTCACGAAGCTTAAAAAAAAGCCGCCAAAACAATTGGATTATATCATGCAAGAACTGCATGAAGATGAGTTTAAGCACACAGATTGTTTGGCGTGTGCTAATTGCTGTAAGACTACGGGGCCTTTGTTTACAGATAAGGACGTTGCTCGTATTGCCAAACACTTCAAGATGAAAACACAGGCTTTTATCGACCAGTTTTTAAGAGTCGATGAAGATCGTGATTATGTATTACAAAGCGTGCCTTGTACGTTTTTAGGTGCCGATAATTATTGTTCAATCTATGAGGTAAGACCAAAGGCTTGTGCAGAATTCCCGCATACAGATCGTAAAAAGTTTCAGCAAATTTCTAATTTGACCCTAAAAAATGTAGCCATTTGTCCAGCAGCATTTAATATTGTTGAGAAGATGAAAGCGCGAATTAAGTAGGTTGTATTTTAGTCTTCAATTGTTAATCCTCAGCTTGAGGATAATTACTTAAGCGACTTTTAATTATCTTTACAAAAAGAAAGCTTTGGAATCATTATTAAATTATTTCGAAAATATCCCTACACTTCACAGAAGTCTACTTCTTGTTGGAGGGATTACTTTATTTTGGTTGCTTGAAGGTATTTTACCCTTATTCAGTTTTAATTATAATAAATGGAAACACTCCTGGCCAAATTTCTTTTTTACTATAACCACAATTATTATCAATTTTGCCCTCGCCTTTTTGTTGCTAAAAACTGCTGATTGGGTTACAACAAATGATTTTGGGATCATCAATTGGTTGCCAGACATGCCTTTAGGGTTATATGTTATTCTGGGCGTTTTGCTTTTAGATTTTATAGGGGCGTACTTGGCACATTACACAGAGCATAAAATTGGTGTGTTATGGATGGTACATTTGGTGCACCACACAGATCATAATGTAGATACAACAACAGCAAACAGACATCATCCCTTAGAAAGTGTTATTCGTTTTATATTCACCTTAGCAGGTGTTTTTGTTATTGGGACTCCCATAGGTATTGTCATGCTTTATCAGTCTATGTCTTTAATTTTTACTCAATTAACACATGCCAACATTAAATTGCCAAAACGTGTCGATAAAATATTGAGTTACCTATTGGTTTCTCCAGACATGCATAAAATACACCACCATCATGTTTTGCCCTATACAGATTCAAATTATGGGAATATTTTCTCTATTTGGGACCGAATATTTGGAACGTTTACAACTCTGGATAGAACTAAAATTGTTTATGGTGTAGATACCTTTCCAAACGAAGCAGAAAATAGCAGTTTAAAACACTTGTTGAAGCAGCCCTTTCATAAATACCGGAAGCCAATTTCTAAAATTATAAACAAATAAGAAACTTCTTTCTTTCTTTCTTTATTCATTACTTTTGCCGCCCTAATATAAATTTTTTTACAATGAAGTATTATACGCTTTTCCTGTTTTTTGTGGCACTCAATAGTTACGCGCAAGACAATTTTATACAGGGAACTATTACAAAAAATGACAACTCAATGATAGTTGGAGAGATTAACTATCAAGATTGGAAAAAAATGCCAAATGAAATAGAGTTCAGAGTTGGTAGCACAGTTGCGGTTTTTAAACCGCAAGATATCAAAGCTTTTGAGGTTGAAAATGATAAATTTATTAGTAGATTAGTAACTATTGATGTAACAGAGCAAAAATTACAGAAATTAAATAAAACGACTGAAATTAAGTTTGAAGACAAAACAGTTTTTCTAAATGTTTTAGCAGAAGGGGACGTTAATTTGTATGAATACTATGATAACAGAACTCATTATTTTGCTGAAAATGATTCTCATTTTATGGAACTTATTAATAGAATAACTATAGGCGATAATAATAGTGACATCTATGAAAATAAAAAGTACATTGGTCAATTGCGGGTTTTTTTAAATGCATGTCCGTCAGTTAAAGTTAAGTCATCGCTTGATTATAAAAGAAAAGAATTAGCGGCATTAGTAAATGCATACAATATTTGCTTGTCTAGTAAGAATGATAAGGCAGTCTATAGTAAAAACCTACAAGCAAAAACAAGTTATTTCTATGTTACTGGAGGTATAAGTTTCTCTTCTTTAACTTTAAGTTCTCCAGCAAATACAATTCAATATTTTGAAGGAAGCCAATGCGTTTCTCCTAATTTAGGACTGGCTTATGAATTTGCATTTACAAAAAACAGACAAAAATGGTCATTGTATAGCGAGTTGCTTTACAGTTCTTTTAAATCCACTGAAACTAGTGAAGAAAGTAATTCCTTTAGAAGTTATAATCCTTTAAAAATGGATTTTAAAACGGTAGACCTCTCGCTGCTATTTAGATATAAATTTAACAAAGATAATCAAGTAGTTACGCCATTTTTAAACCTGGGTCTCGGTAGAAGTTTTGTGGTTAGTCAAAATAACACAATAACTGAAAACGACCTGTTCGACCCTTCTAGAACCAAAGACATACCATTCGAAATTAATTCTGCAAACTTTGTTTTTTCTGTTGGTGGAGGTGCTGATTACAAAAAGCTGGGTTTTGAAATAAGATATACCGTTAGTGATAAATTAACAAAAGAAGTTAGTGATTCAAGTAATACGCTTTCAAATCTCAGACTATTGGTAAGCTACAGACTTAAATAGGTATTAACTGAGTGCCCCAATATTAATACTGAGGGTAAACCCCCGATAGAATAGTTGCTTTTGTTTCACACATTCTTTGATATCCACTGTTTTTAAGACTGAGCACATGTATTAACATCGCTTGTGGTATTTTGACGATTATTTTAGTGATTTCCATTATTTTTCATTAAATTATAATTTAAATGTGTTGAAATTAGTTGGTAGAACATGATACTTTTTGCAGTTCAGTAATAATTGATTTTTAGCATCCTAAAATTGATGAGAATCATTTTTTCTTATGAAGAATATAAAAAGCATTTGCTTCATACTATTTGCTTTAACAATAAGTTTGACTGGAAATAGTCAACAAACCCCCATAACTATCATTGAAAAGAATGTACATGATGATGCCATTGGATTGGAGCAGTATTTAAATCCGACCTCAGATACATTATTCCTTAAAAGTGAAACTGATATTTTAAAAGTCACCTTTTTAAATCATAATGAAAAAGGCTCTAAAATTATAGAGATAGGGAGTAGGGAGGTGAAAATTCCATTGTATCATTTTAAAACAGGACGCTATACGATCGCCGTATACACCGATGATAAAATTATTGCCATAGGAGCCAATCGTCTTAGTGATATTTCATTGCCTGAAGCGGATATTGCCGATTTAGAGGAAAGTATTTTGAGATCTAGTTTATCTGAACAAGAACAATTAGCTAGAAATATTAAACCCATAGAAAAGAAAAAGCAAACAACACAGGGAATTCCCATTGATAATAAAAAATCAAAAAATGCTATTGCCTTGGAGAATATGGAATGGACTCGAATACAAAGAAATGCCGCTAAAAATAGTAAGATGCCACCAGAAATAGAAAACCAAACCACAGCTTCAAACAAAAATAAAGAGGTTAAGGAAGGCGCTTCAAATACGGTTAAAACAGAAACTTACAATCTTTCTGAAATTCCTAAAAAAAACAGAATAAGACAGTCTCGAAAAGAGTATAGAGAAAGTCATCTTCGTCCAAACGGAACAAAATACGACGACTAATTGTAAAGTAAATAGGAAGTTCTCATTTTTATAAAATCATCCAAACCATCTTTCCAAGTGGCTTTTATTTGTTCCTCTGTCAGCCCATTCTCTATCTGTTCCTGTAATTTTTTTGTTCCTGCTAACTTGGTGAAAAAACCATTAGAAATAAAAAACTCAGACTGCTCTTTAGTGTTTTTATAAGCGTTTATTAGAAAACTTAAATCTAATGTTTTAAGCGGTGCGTGATTACTTAAATCATAGCCATTACAGATTTTATTTTCATGTTTTGGGTATTGCGCGCCCTCGTTGGGTTTTGGTACAAACGTAAAATCTGTTTTAGTTAGAAAAGGCGAGCCATAAATTTGAAATTGTAAAGCTGTACCGCGACCAACACTTACGTTGGTGCCTTCGAAAAAACACAAACTAGGGTATAGGTTTATCGCTGTATCGTTTGGGAGATTAGGCGATGGTTTTATAGGTAATTGATAAGGGAGGTCTCGTGAATACTGTTTAACAGGAATAACTGTTAATGCACATTTTACACCATTTTCTAACCAGTGTTCACCATTAATCATCTGTGCGTATTCGCCAATAGTCATCCCGTGTACCACCGGTACAGGATGCATACCAACAAAACTTTGCTGTGCTTTCTCTAAAATGGGACCATCTACATAATGTCCGTTCGGGTTAGGCCTGTCTAGAACGATTAGCGGAATATTATGTTCTGCGCAAGCTTCCATAACATAGTGTAAAGACGAAATGTACGTGTAAAACCGAGCACCTACGTCTTGAATATCAAAAACCATCACATCTATATTCGCGAGTTGCGCTTTAGAAGGTTTTTTATTTTGTCCATAAAGCGAGATTATTGGTAAGCCTGTTTTAGTATCTATACCATCTTTTACTATTTCACCAGCATCAGCCATACCGCGAAAGCCGTGTTCTGGTGCAAATACTTTTTGAATAGCAATAGCTGATGATTTAAGTGAATCTACAATATGAATGTAATGCTCATTTTTAGGGGCGTGCGACGTGGCAGCCGTCTTAAAGATAATACTCGTTTGATTGGCTACTACACCAACCCGTTTTCCTTTTAGCAAAGGCAAATACATCTCGGTTCGGTTTGCACCAATAACTAGAGTGTCACCATTATTAATAGACTTCAAAGGTAGCTCTTTAGATAGTTCAGTTTCAGGAGTCACTTTAAGCGTCTCGTTTTTATCTTTTAGTTTATTTGCTTTTCCGCAAGAAATTCCTAAAAAAAGAAATAATAAAACTGTATTTTTGACCAAAGTTAACCTCATATATAATTTGAATTTCGAATACTTTATAGCTAAACGCATTATTGATAGTAAAGCGTATAAAAGTAGTATATCGGCACCAATAATAAAAATTGGAATCGTGGCTATTGCTTTAGGTATTATTGTTATGATGATTGCCATTGGAACAGGCATTGGTTTGCAACAAAAAATAAGAGATAAAGTAGTTGCTTTTAATGGGCATATTATTATAAACAATTACGACACCAATAATTCTCAGGAAAGTGAAAATCCAATTTCTACGAACCAAGAGTTCTATCCAGAGTTTAAAACGGTTGAAGGGGTTAATCACATTCAGGCGGTAGCGACAAAAGGCGCAGTAGTAAGACTAGAAGAAACGGTAGAATATGTTGTTATTAAAGGTGTTGGCGCCGATTACAACTGGCAGTATTTTGAAGAGTTTTTAATAGATGGTAGGCTGCCAGATTATACTAAAACACTGAATGAAGATATTATCGTCTCTCAATATTTTGCCGAACGCTTACAGTTAAAAGTAGGGGATAATGTCAATACCTATTTTATTCAAGACGATTTAAATAAGGCACCACGTAGTCGTAACTTTATAATTGTTGGGATTTATAATTCAGGATTTAAGGAGTTTGATGAACTTTACGCTATTGGAGACATCAGACACATCCAACGCCTTAACAAGTGGGAAGACAACCAAATAGGACATTTTGAAGTTTTTATAGACGATTTTAACGCCTTAGAAACCAAAACCCAAGAAATTTTTAAAGTTACGCCGTCAGTATTAAACACCACCTCTGTAAAACAGAAGTTCTACTCGGTATTCGAGTGGATTGGTATTTTCGATAAAAACATTATGGGTATCATTGGCATCATGATAATTGTGGCAGGTATTAATATGATTACCGCATTGTTGGTGCTCATTCTTGAGCGCACCCAAATGATAGGTATTCTTAAGGCTTTAGGAAATAGTAATGTGAGTATTCGTAAAATTTTCGTGTATAATGCGACGTATCTTATTATAGTAGGTCTATTTTGGGGAAACCTTATTGGTTTAGGCTTACTGCTGGCACAGAAATATTTTGGACTCTTAAGTTTTCCTAATCCAGAGCAGTATTATATGAAAATTATACCAGTATATATTAGCTTGGATTACATCATTGCACTTAATGTAGGTACTTTCATTCTTTGTTTACTTATGTTACTCATACCATCGTATATTATTACAAAAATATCACCGGTAAAAGCCATGCGTTTCGAGTAGTATTTTTTATTTTATTATCTGGGCGTTCCCTAAAGGTCGCGTTTTCAGCTATATCTTTTGCGAAAAGCAAAAGGATGTCGCGCCAACCGCTAACGCAAACCGAGAAATCAGTAATAAATAATTGATGTCATGAGTAAGCACTTGCCTTTATTTAAAGGGAAGAAGCATTTAGTTTTTAGAAAAACTGAATTCATAAGGGGTTAAAATCAATTTAATAAATCTTTAGCAAATAAAAACATCCATTTCCATACCTTTGCACAATCAAAAATTAAAAAATGCAATACGCAAATAATATTCTAGAAACGATAGGCAATACACCCTTAGTAAAACTTAATAAACTAACTGCTGAACTGCCTTGTTTAGTACTCGCAAAATACGAAACATTTAACCCAGGGAACTCAGTAAAAGACCGTATGGCGGTTCAAATGATTGCGGATGCTGAAGCAGATGGCCGATTAAAACCAGGCGGAACCATTATAGAAGGCACCTCTGGGAATACAGGAATGGGATTAGCATTAGCAGCCATAGTTAAAGGCTACAAATGTATTTTCGTGATGGCAGATAAGCAGTCTAAAGAAAAAATAGATATTTTAAGAGCAGTAGGCGCAGAAGTTGTGGTTTGCCCAACTGCTGTAGAACCAACAGACCCAAGATCCTATTATTCGGTGTCAAAACGCTTAGGCGAAGAAATTCCAAACTCATGGTATGTAAACCAGTATGATAACCCTAGTAATACAAAAGCACACTATGAGAGTACAGGACCAGAAATTTGGAAACAAACCGAAGGTAAAATCACACACTTTGTAGTAGGTGTAGGAACAGGAGGTACTATTTCTGGTGTAGGTAAATATCTAAAAGAGCAAAATCCAGAGGTGAAAATTTGGGGTGTTGATACTTATGGCTCGGTATTTAAAAAATACCACGAAACTGGTATTTTCGATGAAAAAGAAATTTATCCGTATGTGACTGAAGGCATTGGTGAAGATATTCTACCGCTTAATGTGAACTTTGATGTTATCGATGGTTTTGTTAAAGTAACCGATAAAGATGCTGCGGTTTACACCCAACGCTTAAGTAAAGAAGAAGGGATGTTTTTGGGTAACAGTGCAGGAGCAGCTATAAAAGGCGTATTACAATTAAAAGAACACTTTACAAAAGACGATGTTGTGGTGGTTTTATTTCACGATCACGGCAGTCGCTATGTAGGTAAAATGTTTAATGACGATTGGATGCGGAAAATGGGTTATATCGAGTAGAATTGTCATTCCGAGGACGAAGGACGTGGCAATCTCATTCTAGTTTGAGTGAAAAAAAATTACATAAAAAAAAGCACAGTTTTAAAACTGTGCTTTTTTATGAGTAAATTGTTGGTTAATGGAGATGCTTTATACAAGTTAAAGATTAGACTTTACGCTAAATTGGTTTCTAATCTTATTGGTTCTTCCTTTTAACACATAATTTCAACCAAAATTATAATTCAATACCTATTCCTAGGTTAATAGTAGTAGACTCTTTTTCATTCTTAAATGAAATTGAACCTATTGTTGATTCAGAATCATTATTTTTTAATGCGTTAAGGTATTGGTTGACTTTTAAAAGTAAGAACCCCTTTGTTTTGTCTGAAAAGGAAACACTTTTTTTTAATTGTAAAAATGCTCCAAAACTTACTGAATTATATCTGTTTTTAATATCGTAGTCATAATTTTGAGAGATGCTGTTGTTAATTGAAGGGTTATTCGTTGGATTCTCTACATCAGTTAAAAAACCAGAGGAATCAATGCGCGATTCACCTTTTTCTTGAGCAGACAATAAAAAACTAGCAAAACCACCGATACCTAGTAGATACGAATTGTTTTTTCCTAGATGAAAATTGAGATTAATTGGAGTTTGAATTTGACTTACGTTTCTATTTCCTTCAAGTGTTACATTAGCATTTTTTTCTTCAATAGAAAATCGATCAAGATAAAAACCTAATCCAAAGTCAAGAGAGGTATTTCCATTCATCGAATAATGCAGGCTTGGCAAAATAAATGCTCCAATATTTAATGAAGATTTTATTTGAGGATTCCCATAGATATTGGAATCAGTCAGTTTACTTGTTTTAGGGACTGAAAACGTTGGTCCAAAAGACAATTGAAAATTGATGTTTTCCTCTTGTGAATAGGTGTTAGTAAAAAAAAAGAGGGTCAATGTTAGTAAGATTGTTTGTTTCATATTTTGGGTTATTGTAGGTCAGTACACTTCTGATATAAAATCGTTTTAAAGTTTTTAGTATAATTATTTAACGAAGAACGTTTAATTTTTATATAAAGTCAAGTTTAGAGTTTGAATCACTGGTCGACGAAAAATAGTGAACAGAGCTAATAGTTTAATATAACCTATTGGAAGTTGTTACTGGATAGTCGGAGTTATTACTGTGGTTTCATAATAGTCCTTCCAAGCTTGTATTTTACCAACATACATTTTGAGATAATTTTCAGAAAGAAAAATATTAGACCAATCAAACCTTTGTGCTTGTACACCGAGGTAAAACACATAAACAGAAGCACCTGCTTGTGGTATTAATTTTAGTTCTGTATCAGATATCCGACGCTTACTTTGATACCCTTCTAAAAAGCTTTCCTTTTTTAGTTCATACTGTTGTTTATCTGTTTCGATATGAAACAGTTGTTTGCAAAAATAACCAACATCTAAAATTTGTGAACCATTACCACAAAAATCAAAGTCAAATAGCGTAATGTCTTTTTCCTTGGCAATACTCATATTATCATACCAGATGTCTAAGTGTACAACGCCATATTGCATAGGTTCGAAATCGGAGTCTTTAAAAGTGCTTCCAAAGTCTTTAATGAATTCCATTTCTGGTAATGTTTCCGAAAAGAAGTGTTTTAAGTGCTCATAAGGTAGTTTTAAAAGTGATTTTTGGTCATAGGATATTCTGTCCATCGTTTTGTTTAACGTGATATTATGAATTTTAGCCATAAGTGCCCCAATTGCCTTACAGGCCTCTAGGTTTATAAACCGAATCTTTGCACCTTGTGCAAACGAAAAAAGGACCACATACCGAATTCCTTCAGGAGCTTTTATTTCTTGAATAAATGCGCCACTTTTATCTGCAATAGGAAAAGAAACGCTTAAATGATTCGCTTTTAGTAAATTTAAAAGGTTTAGCTCTTCTAGAATTTCAGATTTAGACCTCCAATTATGGCTGTAGACTCTTAGTACATATTTTGTTTCATTATCAGACAGAAAATAAGTGTGATTCATTCCTGTTCTAAACAATGTGCAGGTGTAATTTTTATTCAGCCCGTATTTTTCTTGTGCAAATTCCTCTAAGGCTTTTGCTGAAATAGTGGAGGCGGTAACTGGAAATGGATTCATTTTTTTTCTAATTGTGGCTAATCAATTGACAATAAAAAAGCATTTTGGGTCTTTTTATTAAACTTTAATCGAAGGTAGTGGAAAAAATTATAAAGACCAGTTTAACTGTTGAAGCAAATGCGTACATTTAAACATGCAAGAAGATTTCCTTCACTACCTCTGGAAACATAAAAAGTTTGAGTTATCAAACCTTAAAACAACGCATGGAGCAATCATTACCATTGAGAGTGTAGGTGAACACAACCACCATACTGGACCAGATTTTTTTAATGGGAAATTGAAAATAGGGGAGCAGCTTTGGGCAGGAAACGTAGAAATTCATATAAAATCCAGTGATTGGTATGTGCACAATCACGAAACAGATGCGAACTACGACAACGTAATTTTGCATGTGGTTTGGGAATATGATACGCAAGTCTTTAGAAAAGACAATACAGAAATTCCAACCTTAGAATTAAAGCGCTATGTTTCTATAGAAGCTTTAAACAATTACCAAAAGCTTTTTGGGAAAGCTCAAAAGTGGATCAATTGCGATAAAGATTTTGAAACTGTTGATACCTTTGTAATAAATCATTGGTTAGAACGCTTATATTTTGAGCGCTTGGAACGTAAGGCACAAGATATTTCAACGCTCCTAGAGCAAAGTAAAAACGATTGGGAAGCCGTGTTGTTTAAACTCTTGGCTAAAAACTTCGGACTCAAAGTCAATAAAGACGCTTTTGCCAGTATAGCAAATTCGTTCAACTTTTCTATCGTTAGAAAACAACAGGACAATTTAGAAAGTTTAGAAGCTTTGTTTTTTGGACAAGGAGAACTGCTAGACGATGATATTCAAGACACTTATTATTTAGGACTTCTAAAGGAATATACATTTTTAAAACAGAAGTTTAATGTGTCGTCACATAGCGTTACACCTTTACAATTTTTTAGATTGCGTCCACCCAATTTTCCAACCATTCGCTTATCGCAATTAGCTAAACTCTATCACACACAGCAAAATTTGTTTTCAAAAGTGATAGCCGCTAAAAATTTAGATGCCTTTTACGCGCTATTTTCAGTTGGAACTTCCACGTTTTGGGAAACGCATTATACCTTTAGTAAGCCATCTAAAGCTTCGAAAAAGAAACTTACTAAAGGGTTTATTGATTTATTATTAATCAATACTATTATTCCAATACAATTTAGTTACGCAAAGCAACAAGGCAAAATTATTAATGAAGACGTGTTAAAACTTATAGAGCAAATAAGTTCAGAAAAAAACAGCATAGTAGAAAAGTTTAATGATCTAAAACCTGTGGCAACTTCGGCACTACAATCTCAAGCATTAATTCAATTGAAAACAGAATATTGTGACAAAAATAAATGTTTACAATGTGCTATTGGTAATGCGCTTTTATCTCCTAGTTAGAGGTGTTTTGTAATTTTGTTAGTTTGGAGTACGGTTTTTGCCGTAAATTGATACTAATAAGGTTGAATAGTTGAATAATAGTTACTTTTTTTTAAAAATAAATGTATTTTCAACAAAAACACCCAATTATTTAATTCGAAAATCTTTTAAAAAATGAAAAAAAATGTAATTTTTAAGTATCTGTCTATTTTCGCTTTTGCGTTACTTATTTTAAATTCTTGCCAAAACGAAAATGACCAGGAGATCGCTATAGATACAGAAGTGCCTGTAGAAATTTTAGAAAAACTAGCGGAAGCAGATTTCGATATTTCTAGTGTTAAACTCACATCAATGTTTGGAGAGCAAGGCGTAGCCGTAGAGGATATGTTTTTCTCTTATGCTGAACTAGAAGATATGGCAACAACTCCATCAGAAACTGGAAGACACTACCGCACAACTAGATTAGTAACCAGCTTACCAAGAGTTATTACCATAAGTGTAGATCCAAATTTAGGAAGCTTAGGGTCTAATGCACTAAATGATGCTGTATCGATGTATAACGGTGTTAACTTTCAATTGTCTTTCGAACGTGTAGCCTTTGGTTTAAAAGGTAAAAACGCAGCAGATATAGAAGTTACAGAATTCTCTGAACAACCATCAGGAGGTTTTATTACTCTGGGTCGTGCTGCGGGTTTTCCAACACGAAAAGGAGATCCAGCAAAGGGCTTTGGTATTAACTCGGTATGGTTTAGCCTACTTAATCCGTCACAGGCTGATGTAGCAGGAACAATGGCCCATGAAATTGGACACTGTATAGGATTAAGACATACCGATTACCAAACACGTGAGAGTTGCGGACAAAATGTAAATGAAGGTTCTGCAGGAGTAGGAGCTATATATATTAATGGTTCACCAACTGGTTCAGATACGACTTCTTTAATGCAGTCATGCGGTCCTGCGTCTAATTTTAATAACAATGATAGAAATGCGTTACAAGTTATTTATTAATATTTAAAACATTTAATGTAAAAAACTCCCATAGAATTTGGGAGTTTTTTATGCTCCAATATTTCTGGATTGTTTCACGATTAAAATCAATCTTTTTTTATAAACATACAGGTACTTTTAAATAGTGTTTTTTTTTTACAAAAATTTCACCAACTTTGTTGAGATGCAACTCTTTTATAAACCATTATTATATTTTCAAAAACATGGCTATCATGTTTGTCAGCGTATAGCAGACCGCTTAGGTATTCGAGCCAAAATTGTACGCACGTCTTTTATGTACTTAACCTTCGTGACTGTTGGTTTTGGTTTTGCATTATACTTGTTCTTAGCCTTCTGGATGCGTATAAAAGATATTATTTATACTAAACGCTCATCTGTATTTGACCTGTAATTCACTAATGATAAATCCTATAATACGTTTATTCAAATCTAAAATTTATACTGCTTTTGCACTACTTTTTATAGTGTTATTAATTGGTGTGCTTGGTTTTAGAACTATTTCTGGTTACAGTTGGGTTGATGCCGTTTATATGACGGTGATAACTATTACAACGGTAGGTTTTGGAGAAGTACAACCCTTGGATGATGCTTCTAAAATTTTTACCATCTTTTTAATTTTATCTAGTATCGTTATCGTAGGTTACGCATTATCTATTATTACCGAATATATTTTAAGTAAAAATAATTATGAAGATTTAATACAAAAGCGAATGCAAAAGAAAATAGATAAATTAAAAGATCACACCATTATTTGTGGCTATGGTCGTAATGGAAAGCAAGCAGCTGTTAAGCTCATGTCTTATAAAAAACCTTTTGTTATTGTAGAGAAAAATAAAGCGGTTATTGAAAAGTTTCAAAATGAATCCACACCGTTTGTATTTGGTAATGCTAATGAAGATGAGGTCTTATTTCAAGCAGGAATTGAGCGTGCTAGTACTTTAATTTCGGCTTTACCTAATGATGCTGATAATTTATTTGTAGTCCTTTCTGCTAGACAAATCAATAATAAGATGTTAATCATTAGTCGTGCCTCACAGGAAACGTCTTACCAAAAACTAAAATTAGCAGGGGCTAACAACGTCATCCTTCCAGATAGGATTGGAGGTGATCATATGGCGTCTTTAGTGGTTGTGCCAGATTTAATCGAGTTTATAGATAATCTTTCAATAGGCGGAGCAGAAAATGTGAATATCGAAGAAATCGATGTTAATAAATTATACAACACGAGCAATACAGTACGTACCATTAGAGATTTAGATTTAAGAAATAAAACAGGTTGTACAGTCATTGGATTTAAAGGGAGTGATGACGAATACATAATAAATCCTGAAGCAGAAATAAAATTAGTGCCTAATTCTAAAATTATCGTTTTGGGCAGAATCGAGCAAGTAAAAAAATTAAACTCGATTTACGATTTAGACTAATACCCCCCATTTTAACAACGGGTGCTTTAAAAAGTCGGCATTTTTTTGCATATTGCGGCTTCGAAAATTAACTATTCACTAACAATTAACTAATATATTACTTAATTATGAAGAAATATCTTCTTTCCTTTTTAACATTAATACTGCCATTTATTTCATTAGCACAAGACAATACAGCAGATAAAATCGATCTGGTTTTCAAAAAATATACAGGTTGGTTTGTAGAAGGTATTTTTGCCGAAATCCCTTTTACAGATACCATTAAAATTCCATGGGTACTGCTAGTTTTAATTGGTGGCGCCTTATTCTTTACCATTTATTTCAAATTTATAAACATCACGGGGTTTAGAACTGCGGTTAGAGTCGTTCAAGGTAAGTATGAAGACATTGAAAAGCATGGTGTGGATACACTTTATGGCGATGATGCCCAAGTTGATGTGGTTACAGAGGAAGAAGAGCCAGAAGCGGCGTATGGCGATCAGACACCAGGAGGAGATGTGTTTGAAACGATTAGAGATGAGGGTGCAGATGGAGAAGTGTCACACTTTCAGGCATTAACTGCAGCATTATCGGCTACTGTTGGTTTAGGTAATATTGCGGGTGTTGCAGTAGCATTGTCTATTGGAGGACCTGGAGCAACATTCTGGATGATAGTAGCGGGACTTTTAGGGATGGCTTCTAAGTTTGCTGAATGTACTTTAGGTGTTAAATATCGTGATGTTGGTAAAGATGGAACGGTATACGGTGGTCCAATGTACTACCTCACAAAAGGTTTAAAAGAAAAAGGGGCAACTGGTTTAGGAAAAGTGCTCGCAGTATTGTTTGCAATTTTCGTAGTCGGAGGTTCTTTTGGAGGTGGTAACATGTTTCAAGCGAATCAAGCAGCTGCACAGTTTACAAAATTATTTGATTTAACAGGTGGTAATGCAGGTATGTATTTTGGAATAGTAATGGCAATATTAGTTGCTGTTGTTATTATAGGAGGTATTAAGCGTATTGCATCTGTAACAGAAAAAGTAGTGCCTTTCATGGCAGGAATATATGTATTGGCAGCTTTAATTATCTTGTTTGCTAATTTCACATTAATTGATGATGCATTCGCAGCAATTTTTAAAGGTGCATTTACACCATTATCTGGATTAGGAGGTTTTATTGGGGTTATGATTCAGGGTATTCGTCGTGGTGCATTCTCTAATGAAGCAGGTGTTGGTTCAGCGGCAATTGCACACTCCGCTGTGCGAACAAAATATCCAGCTAGTGAGGGTATTGTTGCATTATTAGAACCTTTTATAGATACTGTTGTAATTTGTACAATGACCGCATTAGTAATTGTCATTACAAACTTTGATGGTGGATTCATGGAATACGGCGTTGAGGTAAAAGAAGGCGTTGAGTTAACAGCAATTGCTTTTGACACGGTTATCCCGCACTTCTCCATCGTTCTTACCATTGCAGTAATATTATTTGCATTTAGTACTATGATTTCTTGGTCTTACTACGGTATGCAAGGATGGGTGTTTTTATTTGGAAAAGGTAAAATTACAGATTTAGTATATAAAATGTTATTTTTAATCTTTGTAGTTATTGGTGCTTCAATTAGTTTAGGAGCGGTAATAGATTTCTCTGATGCCATGATTTTTGCGATGGTAGTGCCAAATATTATTGGTGTTGTCATGCTCTCTCCAGTGATTAAGAAAGAGCTTAAAAAATACATGAATGCAATTAATAAAAAAGAAGAAGCCATAGAAGATGGTGCTACAGATTTAGTAGATAAAATGTAGAAACAACTTTATAATATGAAATTAAAATCCCATTTCAAGTTTAGTCCTAAACAACGAAATGGGATTTTTTTATTGTTAGTTCTCATCGTTACGTTGCAATGTATTTATGTTTTTGTTGATTTCACTTCGAATGAACTACGCATTGACTCAAATGAATTAAAGCAATTTCAAGCAGAAATAGATACTCTTAAAACTCTTGAAATTGAAAAGCGAAAACCAAAACGCTATCCTTTTAATCCCAATTTTATTACTGATTATAAAGGGTATACCTTAGGCATGTCTAATGCAGAAATAGATAGGTTACTTCTGTTTAGAGAACAAGAACAATGGATTAACTCTGCCAAGCAGTTTCAACAAGTCACTCATGTTTCAGATTCCCTTTTAGCTGTCATTTCTCCTTATTTTAAATTTCCAGAATGGATAACTAATCCTAAACCGAAGCAAAATTATGAGTCAAAGCTTTTTACTAAGACTCCTCAATCTGAAGCAGATAAATTAGATTTAAATAAAGCGACAGCTCAGCAACTCCAAAAAGTATACGGCGTAGGCGAAAAATTGTCAGAACGCATCTTAGAATACAGGACAAAAAATAAAGGATTTATCGCGATAATCGAGCTAGAGGAAGTGTATGGTTTATCGCCTGAAACTATTGAAGAAATTAATAAGGCCTTCAATGTAAAAACACCGCGAGCGATTAAAAAGATAAAACTAAATACAGCTACAAGAGACCAATTAGTTACGATTCAGTATATAGATTATGAAATAGCACACAATATTATAGAGCAGCGTATACTTCGCGAAGGCTTTAATTCCTTTGAGGAATTAACAAAAGTTAAAGACTTTCCTATTAAAAAAATAGAGATAATTAAGTTATATTTGGCGTTAAATTAGAATATAATAAATTAGAAGATAAATGAATAGCAGATACTTCACAGAAGAGCACCAATTATTTAGAAAAAGCTTACAAGATTTCCTTCAAAAGGAAGTCGTTCCTCATATCGATAAATGGGAAAAAACAGGTGATATAGAACGTTTTATTTGGGAGAAATTTGGCGAAATGGGATTTTTCGGTATTAATTATCCGGAAGCTTATGGTGGTATGGCTTTAGATTTGTTTTATACAGTAATTTTCTTAGAAGAATTACAAAAAATAAATTCTGGTGGTTTTGCAGCTGCAATGTGGGCACACGCTTATCTAGCGATGACACATGTAAATGCTGAAGGAAGTGAGGCTATCAAACAAAAATACTTAACTAAAAGTATTACAGGTGAAATGATTGGCGCTATGGCAGTGACTGAACCTTTTGGAGGTAGTGATGTTGCAGGTATGAGAACAACTGCTGTGAAAAAAGGAGATACTTATGTGTTAAATGGATCAAAAACATTTATTACAAACGGCGTTTACAGCGATTATATCGTTGTTGCAGCTAAAACGAGTCCAGAGCTAGGAAACAAAGGTATTAGTATTTTTATCGTGGATAGAGATACGCCAGGAGTTTCAGCAACAAAATTAGACAAGTTAGGGTGGAAAGCATCAGACACTGGTGAAATTGCATTTGATAACGTTACAATCCCTGCAAGTCATTTAATGGGAGAAGAAGGAAAAGGCTTTCCTTATATCATGCAGCACTTTGCTTTTGAGCGTTTAATTATGGGGGTTAATGCGCATGCGAGAGCAGAATTTGCATTAGAATATGCAGTACAATATATGAGTGAGCGCCAAGCGTTTGGAAAAACGATTGATAAGTTTCAGGCGTTACGTCACACCATGGCAGACTGTTTTGCAGACATGGAAGTTTGTAAAGAATTCAATTATTCTGTAACAGAGCGCATGAATAAGGACGAATACGTGGTTAAAGAAGCTACAATTTCAAAACTACGTTCTACTAAAATGGCAGATGAGGTCATTTATCAATGTCTTCAAATGTTAGGAGGTTACGGCTACATGGAAGAGTATCCAATGGCACGTTTATTGCGTGATTCAAGATTAGGGCCTATAGGTGGTGGAACCTCTGAAATTTTAAGAGAAATTATCGCTAAAATGGTAATTGATAAGAAGGAGTATAAACCAGCTGTAAATAAATAAAGCGATTGCTGTTTTAGCGAAAATGCGAAAGCAATTTGCTAAAACGGAAATTGATAAGAAGGAGTATAAACCAGCTGTAAATTAATAAAGCGATTGCTGTTTTAGCGAAAATGCGAAAGCAATTTGCTAAAATGGTAATTGATAAGAAGGAGTATAAACCAGCTGTAAATTAATAAAGCGATTTTTGTTTTAGCGAAAATGCGAAAGCAATTCGCTAAAATGGTAATTGATAAGAAGGAGTATAAACCAGCTGTAAATTAATAAAGCGATTTTTGTTTTAGCGAAAATGCGAAAGCAATTCGCTAAAATGGTAATTGATAAGAAGGAGTATAAACCAGCTGTAAATTAATAAAGCGATTGTTGTTTTAGCGAAAATGCCAAAGCAATTCGCTAAAATGGTAATTGATAAGAAGGAATATAAACCAGCTGTAAATTAATAAAGAGATTGTTGTTTTAGCGAAAATGGCAAAGCAATACGCTAAAATGGTAATTGAACAGAAGGTCTTTAGGCTTTTCTCAGGAAATGGTATATCTTTATAATAATAATTAAAGCTCCAAATGCATGTTAAAAATCAAAAACGCTAAGGGTTTACTATTTTTTTTGTTTGGTTTCTGCGGAGTTGTCGCTTTTGCACAAGTCAAGCTGAATAATAAAGTTGCGGAATTCGGATTTGAAAACCCAATAGAAAATGCCAGCGTTTATATTAAAAGCACAGCAATTGGTACCGTAACAAATGCCGACGGTAATTTTTCTTTACGAGTGCCAAAAGAAAATGTAAGCGATACCTTGGTTGTTTCTTCCATTGGGTACTCCACGTTTAAAATCGCAATTCCAGAGTATAATGCGAACGAAGTAATTTATCTGGAACAGCAAGTAGCATCATTAGAAGAAGTGATGCTCGAATCTGAACCTAGGCCCCAAACGGGTAATGCTATCGTGCTTAAGGCCTTGAAAGAATTGCCTAAAACGATGCCAGATTCCTCGTACATACAAAAAGGATTTCTGCGTCACAAAGAACGAAACAAAAAAGAATTTAAATGGCTTATTGAAAGTGCTCTTACAGTTTTCGATTCTGGTTATACGGTGTCTTCAAAAGATTACTTAAAAATTAATGTAGATCAGGTTAGAAAGAGTTATGATCTTAGAGAGCTTGATAGTTTGTTTTCGTATTATTCTTATTTAAAAAATAATACCAACGTTAATCTTAAGACTAAAAATTTAAGAAGAGATACTATCGAAACAGCGTCCTTAATTAAGTCCATTAAATGGAATGACACACGAGTAAACGGGCTACAAAATATTTTTCAGGGCAAGCTTAATGTATTCCGAAATGTAAACGATGCTAAAGCTCTATTTGGAGAAGATATTTTAAGCAATCACCATTTTGAATTAGATACTATTTTGGTTGACAGTGAACGAAAATTGTATAAAATAAAGATTTCCAAAGGGCGAGATTATGTTGGTTTAGATACAAAAGGTATTTATAACGAAGGCTATGAAGCTAAAGGCTGGCTATATATCTATTATGATAACTATGCCATTAAGAAATTAGAATATGAACTTATTCCAGCTTCACCAGCACAAAAAACCAGAAGTAAACGTTTACTCAACTCTACGGTGAATCATAAATTGGTAATCACCTATAAAGAATTTCAAGATAAGATGTATCCTAGTTACATTTATTATGAAACACCTAAACTCGTAAATGTTGGATTAAAAGCGGATAAGAAAGTAACAGATGCAGAATTGGCGAAGTACAACGAAGAACGGTTTTATTATACTATCCAAGAAATTCTGTTTTCTGAAGTCATAGTGGAAAACGAAAAAATCAAAGAAGCACTAAATAATAAGTGGGACATGGATATTTTTTCTCCTAAGCCGTATGACAAAGCGTTTTGGAACAACTACAATGTGTTGTTAGAAAGTAAAGAAGATGAGAAGTTAATTCAAGATTTATCAAAACGAGCATCCTTATTTAAGGAATAGTTTGTTTTGACTCTTTTTTTTTTGAATAATTAAAACGCTGGATTATAAGTAAGAAGTCTTATTGAATCTTCTTTAAGATGGTACATTTAAATTGAATCAATACATACTCATGCTTAAGTCGTTTACAGATTACCTTGCTTTAGAACGGAATTATTCTGTATTAACTATCAACGCTTATAAAAACGATATAGAATCATTTCAAAAGTTTTTACTTTCAGAATACGAGGATGAAAATCTTTCTAAAGCAAACTATTCACAAATAAGAAGTTGGATTGTAAGCCTAGTCGAATCAAAACTCTCAAATCGAAGCATTAATCGAAAAGTTTCGGCACTAAATTCTTTTTATAAATTCTTATTGAAAATAGGAGAATTAGAAGTCAATCCATTAGCAAAACATAAAGCACTCAAAACAAGTAAGAAAATACAAGTGCCGTTTTCGGAAGCTGAAGTTGCTATAGCGATAGACGAGTTACATCATGATGATGATTTTCAAGGTATTCGTAATAAATTGATTATCGAGTTGTTTTATTCTACAGGAATAAGACGTATAGAACTGGTGAATTTAAAACTGTCAGACATTGACATGGCTAATAACCTGTTAAAAGTTCTGGGTAAGCGAAACAAAGAACGCTATGTGCCATTATTAAATACAGTTATTAAGACCATTAAACTTTATTTAGACAAAAGACAAGCGTTAGAAGTAATTACAGATAAAGACACTTTTTTTCTAACCAATAAAGGCGTTAAAATTTACGAAACTCTTGTTTACAGAATAATAAATGACTATTTTAGTCAAGCATCAAACAAAGTAAAAAAGAGTCCACATATATTAAGACATTCCTTTGCGACGCATCTATTAAACCAAGGTGCAGATTTAAATGCTGTAAAAGAACTACTGGGACACTCAAGTTTAGCGGCTACGCAGGTGTATACGCATAATAGTATAGCAGAACTGAAAAAAGTGTATTCAAAAGCACATCCTAGAAGTAAAAAATAACTAGTATCTATTGTTTAACCAATTAAAATCAAAGTACATGAAGGTGAACACACAATCAGTTAATTTTAACGCAGACCCAAAATTAATTACATTCATTCAAAAAAGAATGGATAAATTAGAACAGTATTATGATAAAGTCATAAAATCAGATGTGTATTTAAAGGTTGAAAACACTAGCGGCAAAGCAAATAAAATATTTGAAGCCCGAGTTAGTGTTCCAGGAGACAGTTTTGTAGTTAAAAAGCAATGCAAAACATTTGAAGAAGGAGTAGATGTTGCCGTTGCATCATTCGAAAGACAATTAAAAAAGCGAAAAGACAAATTAAGAGCATAATTTATTAAAATAATTGTACAAAATATTTTTGAATAACTAAATAAATATTTACATTTGCAGTCCGTTAGAAATAGCGGGCTTTTTTTATACGTAAAAAACGCATTAAAAGCCGATGTAGCTCAGCTGGCTAGAGCAGCTGATTTGTAATCAGCAGGTCGTGGGTTCGAGTCCCTCCATCGGCTCTAAAATTGAAACATATGTAGGTATGTTTTTGTTGTAAGTTCTTTAAAAAATTGAAAAGTTTAAAATTGGGGAGATACTCAAGCGGCCAACGAGGGCAGACTGTAAATCTGCTGACTACGTCTTCGCAGGTTCGAATCCTGCTCTCCCCACAAATTTTTAAATTAATAGTGATCAAAAGTGTATTTTTGTAAAACTATGTTTTAAAAGTTTGGTTTGGGCACCCAAACGGATCACCGAGCAAAGCAAGGTAATCCTTATGATTTTAATGAATAACAAGAAGTTGCTCGCAAAACGAGCGGTCTTAAAAGTTTAAATAAAAGTCAAAAGGAAGCAAAGCGAGGTTATCCTAGCCAGATAGAGGTGTTCGTGAAGAAACAAGATTTTAAACAAAGGATTATAAATAATTGCGAGAGTAGCTCAGTTGGTAGAGCGTCAGCCTTCCAAGCTGAATGTCGCCGGTTCGAACCCGGTCTCTCGCTCTAATATTTTAGCCGGTGTAGCTCAGGGGTAGAGCGTTTCCTTGGTAAGGAAGAGGCCACGGGTTCAATTCCCGTCATTGGCTCAATTTATTGAAAAGCATAAAAAGTAGAACACTAATATTATTATATAACTAAGATTAAATTATTAAAACATGGCAAAGGCAACTTTCGATCGTTCAAAACCACACTTAAATATTGGTACAATTGGACACGTAGATCACGGTAAAACAACTTTAACTGCTGCTATTACTAAAGTATTAGCTGATGCAGGTTACTCAGAAGCAAAATCATTTGATCAAATTGATAATGCACCAGAAGAAAAAGAAAGAGGTATAACAATTAATACTTCACACGTAGAATATGCAACAGCAAATCGTCACTACGCGCACGTTGACTGTCCAGGTCACGCCGATTACGTGAAAAACATGGTTACTGGTGCTGCTCAAATGGATGGTGCAATTCTTGTAGTTGCAGCTACTGATGGTCCAATGCCACAAACGCGTGAGCATATCTTATTAGGTCGTCAGGTAGGTATCCCAAGAATCGTTGTATTCTTAAACAAAGTGGATATGGTTGATGATGAAGAGTTATTAGAATTAGTAGACATGGAAGTTAGGGAGTTATTATCATTCTATGAATATGATGGTGATAATGGACCTGTAATTTCTGGTTCAGCATTAGGTGCTTTAAATGGAGAGCAAAAATGGGTGGATACCGTATTAGAATTAATGGAGTCTGTAGATAATTGGATCGAAGAGCCTTTAAGAGAAGTTGATAAGCCTTTCTTAATGCCTATTGAAGATGTATTCTCTATTACTGGTCGTGGTACTGTAGCAACAGGACGTATAGAAACTGGAATTGGTAATACTGGAGATGCTGTTGAAATCATTGGTATGGGTGCACAGAAATTAACATCTACAATTACTGGAATCGAGATGTTCCGTCAAATATTAGATAGAGGAGAAGCTGGAGATAACGCAGGTATCTTATTAAGAGGTATTGAGAAAAGCCAAATCTCTAGAGGTATGGTAATCTGTAAGCCAGGTTCTGTAACACCACACGCTAAATTTAAAGCTGAGGTTTATATCCTTAAAAAAGAAGAAGGTGGGCGTCACACGCCATTCCATACTAACTACCGTCCACAGTTTTACGTACGTACAACTGATGTAACTGGTAACATTGCTTTACCAGCAGGAGTAGAGATGGTTATGCCTGGAGATAACTTAACAATCCATGTTGAGCTAATCCAAAAGATTGCAATGAACGTAGGTTTACGTTTTGCTATCCGTGAAGGAGGTAGAACAGTAGGAGCTGGTCAGGTAACTGAAATTTTAGACTAAGTTTTAGTCTTTAAAATATAGCGTTAAGGTGTCTTGTTCTCAAGGCACCTTGACTTATATTTACGGGTTTAGCTCAGTTGGTAGAGCACTGGTCTCCAAAACCAGGTGTCGGGAGTTCGAGTCTCTCAACCCGTGCAAATAAGTAGAATTTCGAAAATTCTGTTTTAGAATGAATTTGATAAGCTGCTATAACTTAGGTGTTCAGTTTAACTAAATAAAAGAATATAAATGGCTGGAATAGTAAATTACATTAAAGAATCATTCGGTGAGTTGAAAAACAACGTGACATGGACGCCTTGGGCAGAAGTACAAAAGTTAACCATTTTAGTTGCTGTGTTTTCAATTATATTCTCTTTAGCAATTTGGGGAGTAGACACTGTTTTCAGTAAAGTTATTGAGTTTTATTTTGAAAAAATAAACGGTTAAAATTGATTATGGCTGAAGTTGGAGAAAAAAAATGGTACGTAGTAAGAGCAGTAAGTGGTCAAGAGAATAAGATTAAAACTTATATCGAGAATGAAATTGCTCGATTGGGGTTGCAAGATTATGTTGAACAGGTTTTAGTGCCTACTGAAAATGTAGTACAGATTCGTAACGGTAAAAAAGTAAATAAAGAAAAAGTTTATTTCAGCGGTTACATTATGATAAAAGCCAATTTAACTGGAGAAGTGCCCCATATTATTAGATCAATTACCAATGTTATTGGTTTTTTAGGGGCAACAAAAGGAGGAGACCCTTTACCGTTAAGACAATCTGAAGTAAACAGAATGTTAGGTAAGGTAGATGAATTAACGGTAGATGGTGACTCAAATGTGGCGATACCTTTTACTAAAGGAGAAACTGTTAAAGTAATTGATGGTCCTTTTAATGGATTTGATGGTACTATTGAAAATATAAATGAAGAAAAACGCAAGCTTGAAGTAATGGTTAAGATTTTTGGAAGAAAAACACCATTAGAGTTAAGTTATATGCAAGTTGAAAAAATATAATAATTGTTACAATAAAGATGGGATTAATTATCGCTTCCAAAAGATAATTAGTACCGAAATAAATTATTAAAAATGGCAAAAGAATTAGGTAAAGTAGTTAAGTTACAAGTAAGGGGAGGTGCAGCGAATCCGTCGCCACCGGTTGGACCCGCTTTAGGTGCTGCTGGAGTTAATATCATGGAGTTCTGTAAGCAGTTTAATGCTAGAACACAAGATAAAGCTGGGAAGGTATTACCAGTTGTTATTTCAGTTTATAAAGACAAATCATTTGACTTTGTAATCAAAACGCCTCCAGCTGCGGTACAATTATTAGAAGCGGCCAAAGTGAAAAAAGGATCAGGTGAACCTCACGTACGTAAGATAGCAAAAGTCTCTTGGGATCAAATCAAGACGATTGCAGAAGACAAAATGGTAGATTTAAATGCATTTACAATTGATGCTGCAATGAAAATGATTGCTGGAACTGCAAGATCTATGGGTATAACTGTTAAAGGTGGTCAAGGACCTAATTAACCTAAAAAGATTTTAAGATGGCAAAAATAACAAAGAAACGTAAAGAAGTAGTAGCTAAATTGGAAAAGGATAAAGTATATTCTTTACAAGAAGCTTCGGCTTTAATAAAAGAAATATCGAATGTTAAGTTTGATGCTTCAGTAGATTTAGCTGTACGCTTAGGAGTTGATCCTAGAAAAGCAAACCAAATGGTAAGAGGTGTAGTATCGCTTCCACATGGTACAGGTAAAGATGTTAAAGTATTAGCATTAGTAACTCCAGACAAAGAAGCAGAAGCTAAAGAAGCTGGTGCAGATTACGTTGGTTTAGATGAATACCTTGATAAAATCAAAGGTGGTTGGACAGACGTAGACGTAATTATCACAATGCCAAGTGTTATGGGTAAATTAGGTCCTTTAGGACGTGTATTAGGTCCTCGTGGTTTAATGCCTAACCCAAAGACTGGTACAGTTACTATGGACGTTGCTAAAGCGGTAACAGAAGTGAAAGCTGGTAAAATTGACTTTAAAGTTGATAAAACTGGTATTGTTCACGCATCAATTGGTAAAGCATCTTTTAGTGCTGACAAAATTGAAGGTAACGCAAACGAATTATTAACAACATTAATGAAACTGAAACCAACTGCGTCTAAGGGAGTTTATGTAAAAAGCATTTATATGTCTTCTACAATGAGTCCAAGTATAGCAATTGATACTAAAATCGGTTAGTAGTTAAATAACTTTTATTATGACAAGAGAAGAAAAATCACAAGTTATTAAAGAATTAACTGCACAGTTGGCCGATAATGCTAATATTTATTTAGCTGATATATCAGGTTTAAATGCAGGAAATACTTCAGATTTGCGTCGTGCTTGTTTTAGAGCAAACGTAAAGTTATCTGTAGTAAAAAATACATTACTTGAAAAAGCAATGGAAGCTTCAGATAGAGATTTTGGAGACTTACCATCAACACTTAAAGGTAATACTTCGGTAATGTATTCTGAAACTGGAAATGCTCCAGCTAAGGTAATCAAAGCCTTCCGTAAAAAGTCTGAAAAGCCTTTATTAAAAGGTGCTTTCATAGAGGAAACGGTTTACATTGGAGACGATCAACTAGACATGTTGGTTGAGATTAAATCAAGAGAAGAATTAATTGGAGATATTGTTGGATTATTACAATCTCCTGCGAAGAACGTTATTTCTGCACTTAAATCAAGTGGCGGAAAACTTTCAGGAATTCTTAAAACATTATCTCAAAAAGAGGGATAATTTAAAAAGTACGCACTTAAATACACTTATATTACAATTAAAAATTTATTAAAACGATAGAACAAATGGCAGATTTAAAAGATTTCGCAGAACAGTTAGTTAACTTAACAGTAAAAGAAGTAAACGAGTTAGCAACTATATTAAAAGATGAATACGGTATTGAGCCTGCAGCAGCAGCTGTAGTAGCGGGACCAGCCGCTGGCGGTGGGGAAACTGAAGAAGCTCAAACTGAATTTGATGTTATCTTAAAAGCGGCAGGTAGCGCTAAGTTAGCTGTTGTAAAATTAGTTAAGGAATTAACTGGTTTAGGATTAAAAGAAGCAAAAGGTTTAGTTGATGAAGCGCCAAGCCCAATCAAAGAAGGTGTTTCTAAAGATGAAGCAGAAGCTCTAAAAACTCAGTTAGAAGAGGCAGGAGCAGAGGTAGAGCTTAAGTAAGCTTAGTACCAAAAATTAACAAAGGTTTAGGTCTGGAGATTGCTCTCCAAGACCTAGACCATTTGTCGTATATAGATAACACTGTATACAAATCTATTTTTTTTAATCAAAATTTCGTCCATTGATGTTAGTAACACAAGCTGAAAGATTAAATTTCTCGTCTATTATAAATAGAACTGAATATCCGGATTTTATGGATATTCAAATAAAATCCTTTCAGGATTTTTTCCAACTTGAAACAAAATCAGAAGAAAGAGGTAATGAAGGATTGTACAACACCTTCATGGAGAACTTTCCAATAACAGATACTCGTAATCAATTCGTTTTAGAATTCTTAGATTACTTTATAGATCCGCCGAGATATACCATTGAAGAGTGTATTGAAAGAGGACTAACTTATAGCGTTCCATTAAAAGCAAGGTTAAAACTTTACTGTACAGATCCTGAACATGAAGATTTCGAAACCATAGTTCAAGATGTGTATTTAGGAACAATACCGTACATGACACCTTCTGGTACTTTCTGTATCAACGGTGCAGAACGTGTAGTTGTATCTCAATTGCATAGATCTCCAGGTGTATTCTTCGGACAATCATTCCACGCCAACGGAACAAAATTATACTCAGCAAGAGTTATTCCTTTTAAAGGATCTTGGATTGAATTCGCTACAGATATCAACCAAGTGATGTATGCTTACATCGATAGAAAGAAAAAATTACCTGTTACAACACTATTCAGAGCTATTGGCTTTGAAAGAGATAAAGATATTCTTGAAATTTTTGACTTAGCAGAAGAAGTTAAAGTTTCAAAATCAGGTTTAAAAAAGTATCAAGGACGTAAATTAGCGGCACGTGTTTTAAATACATGGCATGAAGATTTCGTAGATGAAGATACTGGTGAAGTAGTATCAATAGAGCGTAATGAAATTGTACTTGATCGTGATACAGAATTAGACAAAGATAATATTGAAGAAATTCTTGAAGTTGGTGTAAAAACGATTCTTTTACATAAAGAAAGTGCACAACAAGGTGATTACGCAATCATACATAATACGCTTCAAAAAGATCCAACAAACTCTGAAAAAGAAGCCGTAGAACATATCTACAGACAACTACGTAATGCTGAGCCGCCAGATGAGGAAACAGCACGTGGTATTATAGATAAATTATTCTTTAGTGATCAACGTTACTCTTTAGGAGAAGTAGGTCGTTATAGAATGAACAAAAAGTTACAATTAGATATCGGTATGGATAAGCAAGTGCTTACCAAAGAAGATATCATTACTATAATTAAGTATTTAATCGAGCTTATAAACTCTAAAGCAGAGATTGATGATATTGATCACTTATCTAACCGTCGTGTACGTACTGTTGGTGAGCAATTATCACAACAGTTTGGAGTTGGTTTAGCACGTATGGCGCGTACTATTCGTGAGCGTATGAACGTTCGTGATAACGAAGTCTTTACACCTATCGATTTAATTAATGCAAAGACCTTATCGTCTGTTATTAATTCTTTCTTTGGTACGAACCAGTTATCTCAATTTATGGATCAAACGAATCCTTTAGCTGAAATTACGCACAAGCGTCGTTTATCAGCATTAGGACCAGGAGGTTTATCAAGAGAGCGAGCAGGGTTTGAGGTACGTGATGTTCACTATACACACTACGGCCGTTTATGTCCTATTGAAACACCTGAAGGTCCAAACATTGGATTAATTTCTTCACTTTCTGTTTACGCAAAAGTAAACGCTATGGGATTCATTGAAACCCCATATAGAAAAGTAGAAAATGGTGTTGTTGATATTAAAGGAGACCCTATATATTTAAGTGCAGAAGAGGAAGAAGGTAAATTAATTGCACAAGCTACTGTAAAAGTAGATGATAAAGGAGAAATTCTACACGACAAGGTAATTGCGCGTATGGAAGGTGATTTCCCAGTAATGGATCCAAAAGATATTCATTATACTGATGTTGCACCAAACCAAATTTCGTCAATTTCTGCGTCATTAATTCCGTTCTTAGAACATGATGATGCCAACCGTGCGTTAATGGGATCTAACATGATGCGTCAGGCTGTACCATTATTAAGACCACAAGCGCCTATTGTAGGAACTGGTCTTGAACGTCAGGTAGCATCAGATTCTCGTGTATTAATTAATGCAGAAGGAGCAGGTGTTGTTGAATATGTGGATGCAAAAGAGATTATAATCAAGTACGAGCGTTCAGAGGATGAAGCGAAAGTAAGTTTTGAAAGTGATACAAAATCGTATCCTTTAGTGAAATTTAGAAAAACAAACCAAGGGACTTCTATTAACTTAAAACCTATCGTTAAGAAAGGGGATAAAGTGAAAAAAGGTCAGGTGTTATCTGAAGGGTATGCGACTCAAAATGGAGAACTGGCTTTAGGAAGAAATATGAAAGTAGCCTTTATGCCATGGAAAGGGTATAACTTTGAGGATGCCATCGTAATTTCAGAAAAAGTAGTTCGTGAAGATATATTTACCTCTATTCATATTGATGAATATTCTTTAGACGTTAGAGATACAAAGCTAGGTAACGAAGAATTAACTAACGATATTCCAAACGTTTCTGAAGAGGCGACTAAAGACCTTGATGAAAATGGAATGATTCGTATTGGTGCAGAAGTGAAGCCTGGAGATATCCTTATCGGAAAAATTACTCCAAAAGGTGAAAGCGATCCTACACCAGAAGAAAAGTTACTACGTGCCATCTTTGGTGACAAAGCAGGTGATGTAAAAGATGCGTCTTTAAAGGCCTCTCCATCATTACACGGTGTAGTAATTAATAAGAAGTTATTCTCTCGTGCGATTAAAGATAAGCGTAAAAGAGCTCAGGATAAAGAAGATATCGCGCAATTAGAAGGTATTTACAATGCTAAGTTCGATGAGTTACAAGCCATAGTAGTTGAAAAATTATTTACTATCGTTAACGGTAAAACATCACAAGGTATCTTTAATGATTTAGGTGAAGAGGTATTACCAAAAGGTAAGAAGTTTACATTAAAAATGTTAAATGCTGTTGACGATTATACACACCTAACAGGTGGTACTTGGACAACAGATGATCATACAAACAAGTTAGTAGCCGATTTAATTCACAACTACAAGATAAAAGAAAATGATTTACAAGGTTCTTTACGTCGTGAGAAGTTTACGATTTCTGTAGGAGATGAATTACCAGCAGGTATCATCAAATTAGCTAAAGTTTACATCGCGAAGAAACGTAAACTTAAAGTAGGTGATAAAATGGCAGGACGTCACGGAAACAAAGGTATTGTTGCGCGTATAGTACGTCAAGAAGATATGCCGTTCTTAGAAGATGGAACGCCTGTAGATATCGTATTAAATCCATTAGGTGTACCATCGCGTATGAACATTGGACAGATTTACGAAACAGTATTGGGATGGGCCGGACAAGATTTAGGTCGTACCTATGCAACACCTATTTTTGATGGTGCGTCTATTGATCAAATCAACGCATTAACAGATGAAGCTGGAATTCCAAGATACGGTCATACATATTTATATGATGGAGGAACAGGAATGCGTTTTGATCAACCAGCAACGGTTGGTGTAATCTACATGCTTAAATTAGGGCATATGGTAGATGATAAGATGCACGCACGTTCTATTGGACCATACTCATTAATTACACAACAACCATTAGGTGGTAAAGCACAATTTGGTGGACAACGTTTTGGTGAGATGGAAGTTTGGGCACTTGAAGCCTATGGCGCATCAAGTACGCTTAGAGAAATCTTAACAGTAAAATCTGATGATGTAGTTGGTAGAGCCAAAACTTACGAGGCAATCGTAAAAGGTGAACCAATGCCAGATCCAGGATTACCAGAATCATTCAACGTACTTATGCACGAATTGAAAGGATTGGCATTAGACATTAGATTAGAAGAATAATAATTTTTAGGTCAGAGACGCAGCACTGCTGCGTCTCAAGCTAAAAAAAAATAATAATTTTTTCACATAAAAATTATGGCAAGAAAGCAAGATAAGAATACAGTACAGAGATTTAACAAAATCTCAATTGGCTTAGCGTCACCAGAGTCTATTTTAGCAGAGTCTAGAGGTGAAGTTTTAAAGCCAGAAACTATTAATTATCGTACACATAAACCAGAAAGAGATGGTTTGTTTTGTGAGCGTATTTTTGGTCCTGTAAAAGACTACGAATGTGCTTGTGGTAAATATAAGAGAATTCGCTACAAAGGTATTGTTTGTGACCGTTGTGGTGTAGAAGTAACAGAAAAGAAAGTACGTCGTGATAGAGTAGGACACATCAACTTAGTTGTGCCTGTAGCTCATATTTGGTACTTCCGTTCGTTACCAAACAAAATTGGTTATTTATTAGGGTTACCATCTAAGAAATTAGATATGATTATTTACTACGAACGTTACGTAGTTATTCAGCCAGGTAATGCTAAAAATGGCGAAGGAGAGCCATTACAAAAAATGGATTTCTTAACGGAAGAAGAGTATTTAAATGTTTTAGAAACACTTCCGCAGGATAATAATTATTTAGAAGACGCAGATCCTAACAAGTTTATCGCTAAAATGGGAGCTGAATGTCTTATCGATTTATTAGCGCGTATTGATTTAGATGCTTTATCTTTTGAATTACGTCACAAAGCCAATACAGAAACGTCTAAACAACGTAAAACTGAAGCCCTAAAACGTCTTCAAGTTGTAGAAGCTTTACGTGAGTCTAACAACAATCGTGAAAATCGTCCAGAATGGATGATTTTAAAAGTAGTGCCAATTATTCCACCAGAATTAAGACCATTAGTGCCTTTAGATGGTGGCCGTTTTGCCACTTCAGATTTAAATGATTTATACCGTCGTGTAATTATCCGTAACAACCGTCTTAAAAGATTAGTTGAGATAAAAGCACCAGAAGTTATTTTACGTAACGAAAAACGTATGTTGCAAGAATCTGTAGATTCATTATTAGATAACACACGTAAATCATCAGCTGTAAAAACAGATTCTAACAGACCGTTAAAGTCACTTTCAGATTCGCTTAAAGGTAAGCAAGGACGTTTCCGTCAAAACTTACTTGGTAAGCGTGTTGATTATTCTGCACGTTCGGTAATTGTTGTAGGACCAGAATTGAAATTATTTGAATGTGGTCTTCCAAAAAACATGGCTGCGGAACTTTATAAGCCGTTCATCATTCGTAAATTAATCGAAAGAGGCATTGTAAAAACAGTAAAATCAGCTAAAAAAATTATAGATAAAAAAGAGCCAGTCGTTTGGGATATCTTGGAGAATGTTCTTAAAGGACACCCAGTATTACTAAACCGTGCGCCTACGCTTCACCGATTAGGTATTCAGGCCTTCCAGCCAAAACTTATTGAAGGTAAAGCAATACAATTACACCCCTTGGTGTGTACAGCCTTTAACGCCGATTTTGATGGTGACCAGATGGCAGTACACTTACCATTAGGACCAGAAGCTATTTTAGAGTGCCAATTGTTAATGTTAGCCTCTCACAATATCTTGAATCCAGCAAACGGTTCTCCAGTAACTGTACCTTCTCAGGATATGGTGCTTGGTCTGTATTATATGACCAAACTACGCCTTTCTACACCAGAAGTACCTGTAAAAGGTCAAGGCTTAACTTTTTATTCTGCAGAAGAAGTAAATATTGCTTACAACGAACAAAAAGTTGATTTAAATGCACAAATTAAAGTGCGTACCATGGACTTTAATGCTGAAGGAGAATTAGTACCACAAATTATTGAAACAACCACAGGTCGTGTATTGTTTAATGAAAAAGTACCAGCTGCTGCAGGTTATGTTAACGAAGTATTAACTAAGAAATCGCTTAGAGATATTATTGGTGAAATTTTAAAATTAACAAGCGTACCAGAAACAGCTGCTTTCTTAGATGAAATTAAGACTTTAGGATATAACTTTGCCTTTAGAGGTGGATTATCGTTTAGTTTAGGAGATATTATTATCCCGCCAGAAAAGCAATCAATGATTGATGCTGCCAACAAAAAGGTGGATGCAATTACTGGTAACTATAACATGGGATTAATAACAAATAACGAACGTTATAATCAGGTTATTGATATTTGGACGTCAACGAACGCAGAATTGACAGAGTTGTCTATGAAGCGTATTCGCGAAGACCAACAAGGATTTAACTCTGTGTATATGATGCTTGATTCTGGAGCCCGTGGATCTAAAGAACAGATTCGCCAGTTAACCGGAATGCGTGGATTAATGGCTAAGCCTAAAAAATCTAATGCAGGTGGAGGAGAAATTATTGAAAACCCAATTCTTTCTAACTTTAAAGAAGGTCTTTCAATTTTAGAATACTTTATTTCAACGCACGGTGCACGTAAAGGTCTTGCCGATACAGCACTTAAAACTGCCGATGCAGGTTATTTAACGCGTCGTTTAGTTGATGTGTCTCAAGATGTTATTGTAAACAGTGAAGATTGTGGAACATTAAGAGGTGTTGAAGTTACAGCATTAAAGAAAAATGATGAAGTTGTAGAGAAGTTACAGGAGCGTATTGTAGGTCGTGTAGCACTTAACGATGTTTATAATCCTATTACGGAAGAGTTATTGGTTGAAGCAGGACAATTAATTAATGATGCGATTGCAGCAAAAATTCAAAATTCTCCAGTAGATACCGTAGAAGTACGTTCACCATTAAGTTGTGAAGCTAAACAAGGAATCTGTGCACAGTGTTACGGAAGAAACTTAGCAACAAATAAAATGGTTCAACGTGGTGAGGCTGTTGGTGTAGTTGCTGCACAGTCTATTGGTGAGCCAGGAACACAGTTAACATTACGTACGTTCCACGTGGGTGGTATTGCAGGTAACATTTCTGAGGTAAATAAGCTTGCTGTTAAGTTTGATGGTATTGCCGAAATTGAAGAATTAAAAACTGTAAAGGGTACTGATAAAGAAGGAAAAGAAGTCAATATTGTAATCTCTCGTACTTCTGAATTGAAGTTAGTAGATAAGAAAACAGGTATAACTTTAAGTACCAATAACATTCCTTATGGTTCTACAATATTTGTAGAGGATGGCGATAAGTTAAAAGCAGGAGATGTAGTATGTGCTTGGGATCCATATAACGGTGTAATTATTTCAGAATTTGCCGGTAAAGTGAGATATGAAAATATTGAGCAAGGGGTAACCTATCAAGTTGAAATTGATGAGCAAACAGGTTTCCAAGAAAAAGTAATTTCAGAATCTAGAAACAAGAAATTAATACCAACACTTATTGTTGAAGATGCTAAAGGCGAAGCAATTCGTTCTTACAACTTACCAGTAGGTGCGCACATTATGATTGATGATGGAGAGAAAATTAAGATTGGTAAAATCTTAGTGAAAATTCCACGTAAATCTGCTAAATCAGGGGATATTACCGGAGGTTTACCAAGAGTTACAGAATTATTCGAAGCTCGTAACCCTTCTAATCCAGCTGTAGTAAGTGAGATAGATGGTGTGGTTTCTTTCGGAAAAATTAAGAGAGGTAATCGTGAGATTATTGTAGAATCTAAATTAGGCGATATTAAGAAATACTTAGTCAAATTATCGAATCAAATTCTTGTGCAAGAAAATGATTTCATAAAAGCAGGTATGCCGCTTTCAGATGGTTCTATTACGCCTAACGATATTTTAAATATTAAAGGGCCTGCAGCGGTACAACAATACTTAGTGAACGAAGTTCAAGAAGTTTATCGTTTACAAGGTGTAAAAATTAACGATAAGCACTTCGAAGTTGTCGTGAGACAAATGATGCGTAAAGTGAGAATTATTGACTCTGGAGATACTATTTTCTTAGAAGATCAATTAGCACATAAAGCAGATTTTATCGAAGAAAACGATGCTATTTTTGGTATGAAAGTAGTGGAGAGTGCCGGAGAATCTTCAAACTTAAAAGAAGGACAGATTATTACAGCTTTCGAATTAAGAGACGAAAATTCTTTATTACGACGTGAAGATAAGAAGCTAGTTGAGGCTCGTGATGCGAGACCAGCTACAGCAACGCCAATACTACAAGGTATTACGCGCGCCTCTTTACAGACTAAATCGTTTATTTCTGCGGCGTCGTTCCAGGAAACAACGAAGGTGCTTAACGAAGCAGCAGTTGCTGGTAAAATAGATACTTTAGAAGGTCTTAAGGAAAATGTAATCGTAGGACACAGAATTCCAGCAGGAACAGGAATGCGTGCTTATGAGAATATCATTGTAGGATCTAAAGAAGAGTTTGACCAGATGATGCAAGCCAAAAAAGAAGTAAATTATAATTAGAGTGTCGAAGGATCTTCCCAAAGGTGGAGATCTCTAGATTTAACTTATAAATATAAAATGAGTTAACTACATAGAATTTATCCCAACGCAGGTTGGGATTTATTAAAAATAACTTTAAAAGTCCTGCTATTTTCGCAGGACTTTTAATTTTAATAAATATAATAATAACAAGACTTCTGCTTTTGCGGAAGTGTAAACAAGTTTACGATGGCAGATCACAACGATAACAATGATAACAAACCAAAACAAAATCAAATTAATATTGAATTGGATGAAAAAGTAGCTGAAGGTACTTATTCTAATTTAGCAATCATTAATCATTCTGTTTCTGAGTTTGTAGTCGATTTTGTAAGTATTATGCCTGGAACACCTAAGAGTAAGGTGAAATCCAGAATTATCTTGACACCACAACATGCAAAGCGATTATTAAAAGCATTAAACGATAACGTTAAACGTTTCGAAAAAGCACATGGTGAAATCAAAGATTATGAGCAACCTCCAATCCCGTTAAATTTTGGACCAACTGGACAAGCCTAGTAATTAGACCAAAAAGCCCACAATATTTAAAATGTTTAGAGGTGCTCAACATATTTTTTTTGAGCAACCTCCAATCCCGTTAAATTTTGGACCAACTGGACAAGCCTAGTAATTAGACCAAAAAGCCCACAATATTTAAAATGTTTAGAGGTGCTCAACATATTTTTTTTGAGCAAGCTCCAATCCCGTTAAATTGTGCTTTAACAGGAGACATAAAAAAAAATCCTCTAATTAAACAATTAGAGGATTTTTTTATGAAATATGCTTACTATTTATAAATAGTTATAGGCTATAGATAAAATTAATTTTATAGTTTTTTATTATTTTAATTAAAAACAGGATGTGTTTTAAAGTGTGTTAAATGCATTTTAAAAAATTAATTACTGTGTTGTGTTTAAAGGTAGAATAACGCTGTTAAATCATCCTGAAATTGTTTTTTACTCGAATTCTGAAACGTAGTGAAATTTAATGCTAGGATACTTTTGTTGAGTCATTTGCAATGAAAAAGCTGAATCGGCTAAGAAGACCAATTGATTTCTTTTGTCTTTAGCTAAAAAGCGTTGCTTTACTCTCAAAAATTCTTTGAATTCATCATTTTTTGGGTCTTTGGGCTCTACCCAGCAAGCTTTATATACATTTAAGTTTTCATAAGTACACTTTGCACCGTATTCATGTTCTAAACGGTATTGAATAACTTCATATTGTAAAGCACCAACAGTACCAATTACTTTTCTGCCGTTCAATTCTAGTGTAAATAATTGAGCCACACCTTCATCCATCAATTGGTCGATGCCTTTATATAATTGTTTAGATTTTAAAGGATCTGCATTATTAATATATCTAAAATGTTCTGGTGAAAAACTTGGTACACCTTTATAATTAAGCACCTCTCCTTCGGTTAATGTATCACCAATTTTAAAGGTTCCTGTGTCTTGTAAGCCCACAATATCTCCTGGATAGGAGATGTCTACTATTTCTTTCTTTTCAGCAAAAAAAGCATTTGGACTTGAAAATTTCACTTTCTTATTATGTCTAACATGCAAATAAGGCGTGTTACGTTTAAATTCACCAGAGACTATTTTTACAAAAGCCAAACGATTTCTATGATTAGGATCCATGTTAGCATGGATCTTAAAAACAAAACCTGTAAACTTATCTTCATCTGGTTTTACTAGGCGTTCTTCACTTTTTTTCGCTCTTGGTTTTGGTGCTATTTCAACGAAACAATCTAATAATTCTCTCACACCAAAGCTGTTTAAAGCAGAACCAAAGAACACGGGTTGAAGCGCCCCCTCTAAATAAGCGTCATTATCAAATTTTGGGTAAATACCTTCTATTAATTCTAACTCTTCGCGTAAAGTGTCTGCCGCTTTATCACCAATTAATTTATTTAACTCTTTAGAATTTAAATCAGAAATCTCTATAGTTTCCTCGATGTTTTTCCGACTATCGCCACTAAATAAATTGATGTTTTTCTCCCAGATATTATAAATGCCTTTAAAATCATAGCCCATACCAATGGGGAAGCTCAATGGGGTTACCTTTAACCCTAATTTTTGTTCAATTTCATCTAATAATTCAAAAGCATCTTTACCTTCTCGATCCATTTTATTTATGAATACAATCATTGGAATGTTGCGCATACGGCAAACTTCCACCAATTTTTCAGTTTGTTCTTCAACACCTTTTGCAACATCAATAACAACAATCACACTGTCTACAGCGGTTAAGGTTCTAAAGGTATCTTCAGCAAAATCTTTGTGACCAGGGGTATCAAGAATATTGATTTTTATGCCATCATATTCAAAAGCAAGTACCGATGTCGCAACAGAAATACCACGCTGACGTTCAATCTCCATAAAATCACTGGTAGCCCCTTTCTTAATTTTATTGCTTTTTACTGCACCCGCTTCTTGAATGGCACCTCCAAATAGCAATAATTTTTCAGTTAAAGTGGTCTTTCCTGCATCAGGATGCGATATAATACCAAAGGTTCTCCTTCTTTTGATTTCGTCTAAAAACTTCATAAAAATAATTTGTGCAAATATACTTTTAATGTTTTTAAATGAATAAAATTACACCGTGTTAAGTTATATTTTAATGATTTATAATTAGGTGTTATACCTCATTCAGTACTTTTTCCTTCAAAAAAAGAATTTAATTAATAAACCTTCTGCTTTTTTACTGCTTTTTAAATCATAAGCTAGTGGATTAGTAAATTTTTAAAAGCTATTTAAATTCAAAAGTTGAAGCGACAGATAATAAAGCATGGTGGAAAGAATACATAGTGTTACTAAGGCTTTTATTATTGATAAGAGAGCTGTCTTAATTGATCGAATTTCAGAAGTTGGGCATGTAGCGTATCAAAGTAATAAATAGTTGTTCTAAGTGCTTTAATTGTAGTAAAGAGGAATACGAGCAGAACTGATGAAGCAGGTTTGTGGTTATAAAAAAAGTAAAAACAGAAAATAAAGTTAAGGGAACACAAAAGCATAACCTTATTTTGGTAATGTCTTTTACTTTTTACTAGTATTAAAATAAACTTAAAACGAACTTATTCTTTTCTCTATTTTGTAAATTTGTTTTCCTCAATTAAGAATATGACAGAAGAAAAAGTAATTCTAGTAAACGAAAAAGACGAGCAAATAGGTTTAATGCCAAAAATGGAAGCCCATGAAAAGGGGCTATTACATCGTGCATTTTCAGTATTTGTTTTTAATGAAAGGAATGAACTAATGATTCAGCAACGGGCGTTAAGCAAATACCATTCACCTGGCTTATGGACTAATACATGTTGCAGCCATCAAAGAGAAGGAGAAAGCAATCTCGATGCAGGTAAAAGACGTTTAATGGAAGAAATGGGGTTTGTAACGCCGCTAACCGAAAAAACATCCTTTATTTACAAGGCACCTTTTGATAATGGACTAACCGAGCATGAATTAGATCACATCATGATTGGGTACTTTAACGAGGAGCCCAAAATAAACAAAGCAGAAGTCGAGGCATGGAAATGGATGTCTTTAGAGTCTGTAAAAAAAGATATGAAAGAACAGCCAGATTTATACACGGCATGGTTTAAAATCATTTTCGATAAGTTTTATGAATTTATAAATATTACTGATAAAGCCTCTTAAAACTAGTAGTTTATCATTGAAAAATAAAGGAGTAAAGCGGTTACAGGTAACCACAAAAGCAATACGTAAAAAGACATGAAAGTTACAGTAAGTAGAAGAGCACATTTTAATGCAGCCCATAGATTATACAGAAAAGATTGGAGTCAGGAAAAGAATGATGCCATTTTTGGAAAGTGTAACAATCCAAATTTTCATGGACATAATTACGAGTTGATAGCTAGCGTTACCGGAGAAATAGATCAGGAAACGGGCTATGTTATAGATGTAAAAGTTTTAAAAGATATTATTAAAACTGAAATTGAAGACGCTTTTGATCATAAAAATCTAAATTTAGATGTCCCTGAATTTAAGGAATTGAATCCAACAGCAGAAAATATCGTTGTGATTATTCATCAAAAAATCAAATCAAAATTAGAGTCCAACCTTGATTTAGAAGTGACACTTTATGAAACACCGCGTAATTTTGTAAGCTATTCAGGTAAATAATATGATTAATAAACTCTATCCACTAAAGTTTAAGCCCATTCTTAAAGATAAAATTTGGGGAGGCAAAAAGCTGGATGCCTTGTTAAATAAAAAAAGCGACTCTGTTACTCTTGGAGAAAGTTGGGAGATTAGTGATGTTGAGGGTGATAACTCAAGAGTTGTTAATGGCGCTTTTAAAAATAAATCACTTAAATCTTTGTTAGAGCAGTACCAATCAGATTTAATTGGTGAAAAGAATTATAAAGTCTATGGTAATAAATTTCCATTACTTATTAAATTTATTGACGCTAAGGAAGATTTATCTATTCAATTGCACCCTAATGATACATTAGCAGCAAAACGCCATAATTCCTTCGGGAAAACCGAAATGTGGTATGTCATGCAGGCAGATGATAATGCTAATATTATTGTGGGATTTAATCAAGAAGTAACACCCGAAGTCTATTTACAGCATTTAGAAGACAAAACACTTACAGAAATATTAAATTTTGATAAAGTAAAAACAGGAGATGCTTATTTTATTGATGTTGGTAGGGTACATGCTATAGGTGCAGGCGTTTTATTAGCCGAAATACAACAAACGAGTGATATTACCTATCGTATTTACGATTGGGACCGGATGGATAGTGAAGGTAATGCACGTGAGTTACATAACGATTTAGCTTTAGAAGCCATCAATTTTAAGATGAAAGATGATTTTAGAGTGCAGTATTCAAAAGCTAAAAACAAGTCTAGTGAAATGGTAGCTTGTCCCTATTTTACAGTGAATCATTTACTGGTAACTAACAAAACACTTCAGAAGAAAAACACCTTCGATTCTTTTATTATCTATCTCTGTGTAGATGGTGCAGCCACTATTAAAGTAAACAACCATTCTGAAACATTATTAAAAGGCGAAACCTTGTTAATACCAGCCTGTTTCATGTCTTATGAAATTAGTGCAGAAAAAGCAACGTTATTAGAAGTTTATGTTTAATTTTGCGCAAAATTAAATTTTAGTATTATGGCAAATAAAAGAGACCTAAAAAAAGACATCAATTATGTTTTAGGTGACATTATTGAAGCAGTTTATGTTTGGGAGTACTCAAACCCATCTAAAGACGCAAAGGATAGTGAAAAAATCATTGACGACGCAATTGTAACTTTTGACGATTTAATAGCAAGAGTTAATGCTAATAATGTAGAAAATAAAAAAGCACACTTTAAGTCAATCAACTCAGAATTAGAGACTAAAGGACGTGAACTTATCGAAAGAATAAATAAGCTTTAAAATTTTTAAAAAAATGTTTGTAAATATGAAATTGAAATTTATATTTGCACTCGTTTCGCCGATGTAGCTCAGCTGGCTAGAGCAGCTGATTTGTAATCAGCAGGTCGTGGGTTCGAGTCCCTCCATCGGCTCTAACAAACTCCAATCATTTTATGGTTGGAGTTTTTTTATGCCATTGCTTAAAATAAAAAAAGCCTTTCAATAAAGAAAGGCTTGATTCTATGAAAATTAAGAATGTAAATTAGGCTTATTGCTCTTCTTGCTTTATTCTATCTACGAAGCGTTGTAATGCTTTTCCATATAGAGAGGCTTTAATATTTGGTGTCAACGAATTGTTTACAGTGTCTAGAAGTTTAATATTAGCATTGTACAGTTCTGTTAAAGCTAAATAAGGAGCGACTTCGCTATCTTTATTATTAATAGCAAAATTAACAGTGTAAAGGTATTTTCGTCTCTCCAGATTTTTATAGGCTTTTTCAGTTTTAAACACTAAAGCGGTATCCTGAGCTTTTGCTGCATCAAAATTTTCTTTTATTAAATCTAAATTCTGATTATTGAATTTTGACAATACAAGTCTGTATTCATTTAAAACATCTTGCTGTTTAGAACCAGTCACTTTAGCATCAAAAACAAAGTTTTTAAGCGTCGTGTTAATTTCTGTGATGCCTTTGTTACCAAAAAAAGAGATTCTATCGTCAAGATTATCATTTTTATTAAGATATAAAAAGAAGAGTTCAGGTTCAATAATGTCACTTTCTAATTCAAATTGTGAATTGCCATCAATTTTTAAAGAATCAACGGTTATTAACAAACTATCTTTAGCTTTCTTTAAATAGACTGTTCCTTTTTTTAAGCCTTTAATGTTTCCTTTTACAATAAGTTTGTCTGATGTTGTCTCATTTCCACAAGAGAACAAAAAACATAAACAGGCTAATACTATTAATTTTTGCATGTGTTTTTATTTGATTTTAAGAGCGCAAATATGCTATAAAAATTGTTTAAATACTAACCGGCAGCAGCTAATTCCATTAAAATAGTACAACCTATTGCAGCTATGGTTCCAACGGCATAGCCAAAAACAGCCAATAATACCCCAACAGTAGCTAACGAAGGATGAAATGCTGATGCCACTATTGGAGCCGACGCTGCGCCACCAACATTAGCTTGGCTACCTACAGCTAAGAAAAAATAAGGGGCCTTAATAAACTTCGCTACAATTATTAATAATAAGGCATGTATGCTCATCCAAATAATACCAACAGCAATGAGCCCAGCATTATCAAAAATAAGCGTTAAATCCATTTTCATACCAATAGAAGCGACAAGTATGTAAATAAATACACTGCCATATTTACTAGCACCAGCGCCTTCATAATTTCTGGCTTTGGTAAACGATAATAGTATCGCAATAATAGTAGAGATACTTATCATCCAAAAGAAGGTAGAGCCTAGAAAAGTGAATATGTTTTTAGTTGTTGGTGATTCTATATTGGAAACGAGTCTTTCGAAAAAAGGCGCTAAGAAACTTGCCGATAAATGCGCCATGCCTACAGAGCCAAATGCGATAGCCGCTATAATCATTAAGTCTGTTAATGAAGCATCCCTTTTTATTTTTGCCGAAAAGGTTGACACTTTTTCTTTTAATTCTTCAATGGACGAATTATCTGCTTTTAACCATTTGTTAATACGATCAGATTTTCCAATTCCAATAAGTAAAACGGCCATCCATACATTGGCTACCACAATATCGACAAATACCATTGTACCATATTTTGCTTGGTTGAAACCGTATATTTCTAGCATAGCAGTTTGGTTCGCGCCACCACCTATCCAGCTTCCAGCTAAGGTTGATAATCCCCTCCAAACCGCATCAGGTCCCGCGCCTCCTACAGTTTCTGGAGAGACCATGGAAATTAATAATATAGCAATGGGGCCACCTATTACAATACCTATAGTTCCAGTAAAAAACATCACTAACGCCCGCCAACCTAAATTGAAAACGGCTTTTAAATCAATGCTTAATGTCATTAATACCAATGCAGCAGGCAATAAGTAACGACTAGCTACAAAATAGAGATTAGATTTACCAGTAACTATTTCTCCAGCGTCAGATGTTGATTCCCATTCAGGAGCAATCAAACCAATAGTTGTAAATAAAGCAGGTACCATATAAGCCATAAAAAGGCCAGGCACAATTTTATAAAACTTTTCCCAAAAACCACCTTTTAGTGATTCCGTATAAAATATAAATCCTAAGCTTATCATCAATACACCAAAAATGACAGTGTCATTGGTAAATAAAGGGGTTGTGTTCATTTTTTGTTTGTTTTAGTGCACGCAAAATAGCAAATTAAAACAGGATAAAAAAGAAGTAAAAACAAAGTTTGGCATACTAATTGAATTATTCTAATAGTAATTACTTACAGTGACTTTTTTAAAGTGTGGTTACTTTAAACAACGAGTAGTAATTATAAAATTTTTGGTTGGTTAGTATGAAAAAGCATTCCTTATGGAATGCTTTTTCTATTTGTATTATAAAGTCTAAAAATGTGTTAATACTTGCTGTTTTTAGTCCTAAAAATCATTTTGGCACACAAATTGAAATCTAATAAACGAGTTAACTACAATGACGCTTTTAGAGTGTGGTTACTTTAAAAGAAGAGTGGTTAATTTCATATTTTTTGGTTGGTTAGTAAGAAACAGCATTCTAAATAGGATGCTGTTTCTATTTAGTGGCCCTAGTAAATGTTAAATATTTCGCAAAAAACGCTACGGCTGGGTACAACAAATAGGTTTGGCACGTTAGTTGAAATATAGATGGTATAATTATCTACAGAGATTAGTTTAGGGTGTGGTTACCTTAATCTAGGAGTGATAATTATCATATTTTTGGTTGGTTAGTATGAAAAAGCATCTCTCTCTGAGATGCTTTTTCTATTATGGTAGGTTTAACACTAAAAAGCCTCTCGATATCGAGAGGCTTTTGCTATAGGGTATGTAGTTTTTATTTTATAAAGTCTACAATACTATCAAATAAATCTGCAGATAGTGCTCTTGAAGATTCGTTATAAGACTTTGAATTCTCTAAATTATCACCTTCTATAGGCACGAGAACATGATTCATTTTTTCAATAATTTTTAATGTCGCTTTTGGTGCAGCATCTTTTAGTAATTCAGCTTCAGCCTCAGAAACTTGTAAGTCTTTTGTGCCATTAATAATTAGAATAGGCATGTCAAGCTTTTTAATCTCTTCTTGAGGTTTGTAATACATCCAATTCGAAATAAAAGGTTGTATCTGCTTATTAAAAATGGAAGCCAGAGCGGGAGGGAAGTCATTAGTTGTTTTTCCATCAGCCAATAGTTTAAAAACACGTTTGGTATCTTCAATAAGCATGGGCGCTGTTTTTTCAACTTGTTCTATAATTACCTGGTCTATAGATTGTCCTGCACCTGCCAATGAGATAAAACCGTCTGCCTTGTCTTTTGCTGCTAAAATACCAACTAAACTACCTTGACTGTGTCCAATAACATAAATTTTATTAAATGTATCCTTAGCTTTAAAATAGTCAATGACCGAAGCCGCATCTTTTACAAAATCATCAAACATGATGTTATTATCTACCCTACCATTACGTATTTGTTTTACAATGCGTTTGTCGTATCTAAAGGTTGCAATATTTCTATTAGAGAGTCCTTCTGCCAATTTCTTAAGCGCATTTCCCTTTAAAAAATTCTGATTCCCATTTCTATCTGTAGGCCCTGAACCGGCAATAATGATCACTAAATTAGGTTTTGTAAGGTTATTGGGAGAGAGAAGTGTACCATCTATAAACTCATTTATGGCAATATCTCGGGCAGAAAATTTTTTTTCTTGAGAAAATCCCAAATAAAGGCTACCAATTAAAACAAATATTAACAGTTTACTTTTCATAATTTAAATGTTTATAACACGATAGTATTTCAAATTGAGTGCCAAAGAATATAATTATGAGCTAATTTACATTAATTATTTTGACCTAAAAGGAGCGATCGTTTTTTATAAAAGAGGTATTTCATCGATAATTAAGTGTTTTTAATCGGGTTTTGTTAAAATTTTATGTATTTCATCGAAATTACGGACTCTTAAACGTCTAAATTCAAATTTCTACCCTACATTTGAAGTGTACTAGAATACATACTTTTAGTTCAATGGATTAATTAATTAATATTTGCAGCGCTTTTTAGTCGATATAGAGACCCTAAATCTACGAAAAACATATAATTGCAAATAACGGAAAGCCGAAGTTGAGGGACTTCGGCTTTTTTGTGTTTGTACGTTTCGTGAAATTAGCCTTAGCCTATTCCAGTTTTTATAACTGATGTAAACGAAGCTTCATATCATCCTTATAGACTTAGTGACAAAGAGTAACACTATTACCTTATTTAATAACGCGAAAAGTGAGATTTATTCTAGGTTGTACCGCTCTTTTTGTTTTTGCTATTTGGTGCAACCAATGGTGTTGTGTTTCACCTTTCATAAGCAGTAAACTACCAGATTCTAAGCGTATTTTATGCTTTAATGTTTTATCTTTTCTATGTTTTAAATGAAATGTTCTGGCCTCACCAAAACTCACCGAAGCGATAACGGGGTTTTGCCCTAAAGCTTTTTCGTTATCGGCGTGCCAACCGTTGCTATCTTGTCCGTTACGATACAAGTTTGCTAAGCAAGTCGTAAAATCAGTATCGGTAACTGTTTCTATTTTTTGTTTAATTGTTAGTAACGCTTCAGAAAAGAGTTCAGGATGCATGGTGATGTTTGAGTAACGATACGATTTTTTGTTATTCGCAAAGAGTGCCGTAAGTCTTGGCTGTAAATGCGTTTTTCCAAAAACAGTAATGGCATCCTGTTGCCAGTTGGTTTTTTTAAATATACTTTTAAAATATTGAAGGGCTTCTGCCTGAGAAAAGAAATTAGGAAAATAACTAATCTCAGCATCGGGTAAATTTAATTTTATTTCTTCTGAAGGAAATAACATGTTTTTTATAATTGCAGATACCAATACGCCCAATACATCAATCCAAATTGTAATGGAATGCGTAAAAGAAGAATCCATCTAGGTATGCCAGCAGACGCTTTTTTGCCAGTTAACATATAAAAATGCACCATCAAAAAGAACATAAGCATTAAGATAATAACATATATAGATGGGTTTTTTAAGAGCGGAATACATAAGCCTATACCCAGAATAATTTCGGCAATACCACTAAGTTTTACCAATAATTTATGATTTGGTAGATACCGTGGCATAATACGTAAGTACGCTTTTGGTTTTATAAAGTGCATAATGCCCGCAAAAATATAGATTGCAGCCATTAAGTAAAGATGCCAAGGATATATCATAGGTAAATAAATTTTTCTCTAAATTAGCATATAAAATGGTTTTCATGCGATATATCTATAGCTTTTTACTAACACTTTTTTCATTTTTCTCTTTTGCACAATTGCCAAAGGGCTTTGTATATGTCAATGAGGTAATTCCAACCATCCAAACCGAACTCCGTTATTGTACTGATAATAATTTTGTTGGAACTCCTATAGATGGTTATGTTAATAATGTTGCTATTTTAACGACAGAAGCGGCTACAGCTTTAACAAAAGTGCAGGCTGAATTAGCCAAACAAAATTTATCTATTAAGATTTATGATGCTTACAGACCGCAACAAGCGGTGGATCACTTTGTGCGCTGGGCAAAAGTTGAGAATGATACCTTAATGAAGGGGGTGTTTTATCCAGAAGTAGAAAAGAAAAACTTATTTAACGCCGGGTATATCGCTTCAAAATCACGCCATAGTAGCGGTAGTACTTTGGATATCACGTTAGTGAATTTGGAAACCGGAGCACCTTTGGATATGGGCTCACCTTACGATTTTTTTGGTAGTGCCTCCTGGATTAAAAACAGTAACCTAAATAAAACGCAACGTAAAAACCGGCAACGACTTCAAAAAGTAATGGCCAAGCATGGCTTTAGAAATTATGCACAAGAATGGTGGCATTTTACTTTAAGAGGTGAACCGTATCGCAATCTGTATTTTGATTTTTTGGTGGAGTAGTTTATTGCCTCAAATATTGCGTTTTTAGCTAAAGCCTCAATATTTTTTGTTAATAATTTATCTGGCAGAAAACGCCCGGGTTGAAGGAGTATTATTTGTTTTAAAACGCCGCTAACTTAGCCCTTCAAATTCTCAATGCGCTCCAGCAAAGTAGGATGTGAATAATGCATAAACACATAAGCAGGATGCGGCGTTAAATTACTCAAACTGTTTTTAGAGAGTTTTTTAAGCGAAGTAATCATCGGTTCTGCTTTGTAGGTGTTTTTAGCATAATCGTCTGCTTGGTATTCAAATTTGCGTGAAAACCAATTCATAATTAAACCAGTAATTTCAGAGAGCGGAGCATATAAAATCCCAAAAGCAATTAAGCCAATATGAAAACTAGGAATCCTAACACCTAAGGCTTGTGATAGTATCGGATTTGAAATTAACAGCGACAGTATAAATAAAGTAAAACCTGTTAAAACGACTGAAGCGGCCAGATTAAAAATAATATGTTTGCGTTTGTAATGGCCAACTTCATGTGCCAAAACAGCAACAATTTCATCGTCTTCTAAATCATTTATTAAAGTATCGTAAAGTGTCACGCGTTTTTCACTTCCAAACCCTGAAAAATAAGCATTAGCTTTAGTACTGCGTTTTGAGCCATCAATCACAAAAATTTTATCAAGATTAAAGCCTACAGTTTGTGCATAATTTGAAATAGCATCCCGAAGGTTACCAGACTCTAAAGGCGTTTGTTTATTAAATAACGGCACAATTAATCGAGAGTAAAAAAGGTTCATAAAAAGCGTAAAAACAGTAATAAGAATCCAGGCGTAAACCCAAAACATGCGGCCTGTTGATTCATAAAACCAGGTCAGTACTGCTAATATACCACCACCAATAAGTAGTAGCATCAGCCAGCCTTTTAGTTTATCTAAAAAGAACGTTTTTTTGGTGGTTTTATTAAACCCAAAGCGTTCTTCAATTACAAAGGTTTTATAATATGCGAATGGCGTCGTTAAAATATCACTACCCAGCATAATAATTCCGAAGAAAATAAGCGTAATTAAAATCGTGTTTGTAGTATAGTCACGAGCCAAATTATCGACCAAAGCAAAACCATCAAAAAAGAAAAAAGCAAGTGTTAGCAATAAAGTGAAGGTAGAGGTGATTAATCCGAATTTATAATTGGTCTTTTTATAATCTTGTGATTTCTGGTATTCGGGGGTATCATAGACATCGTTTAATGTTTTAGGAATAGGGTCATTAAAGCGCTTAGCGTTTAAAGTATCTAATATTTTGTCGATGATAAAGTCGATTATGATGATTGCAATTATGATATAAAAGAGAGTCGTAGGCGTCATAGTTATTTAAAATTACGTTGTCGTTTTGCTTCAAAAATAAGAATTCCAGCAGCAACAGAAACATTCATCGAGTCAATAGCGCCTTGCATGGGGATACTAATATTTTGAGTGGAAGCGTCTCGCCATTCTTGGCTCAATCCAGTGGCTTCTGTACCAACAACAATAGCCGTTGGTGTTGCGAAATCCTGAGTGTGATACGCTTCAGATTCTTGTAAGATAGCGCTATAAATATTAATATTTTTTGATTTAAGAAAGCTAATAATTTCGGTTGTACTTCCAGTAGCAATTTGATTTGTAAATAAACAACCCACACTAGAGCGCACAATATTCGGGTTGTATAAATCCGTTTTAGGATTAGCAATAATAACAGCATCTACATTGGCAGCATCAGCGGTACGTAAAAGGGCACCAATATTACCTGGTTTTTCTGGTGCTTCAGCGACTAAAACTAAAGGATTTTTGGTGTTGAATTTTAAATCAGAAATAGTATTTTTCTTGCTTTTAGCTATGGCAATAATACCTTCAGTAGTATCGCGATAGGCAATTTTTTGATAGACCTCTTTGTTAATCTCTATAATTTCAGCCGAAATACCTAAGGTCTTCAATGCATCTTCAGAAAATAATTCAGGGTAAAATAATACGGCTTCTAGCGTGTAGCCTCCTTTTAAAGCCAATTGTATTTCTCGCGCACCTTCAATAATAAATAAGCCTGTTTTTTTTCGCTCCCGCGATTTTTCTTTTAATAGAACTATCTGTTTTATTAGAGCGTTTTGTGTACTTGAAATTTGCTTAAACACCATTATTTTTAAATAATTTAACGCAAATTTACAGTATTAAATTGTAAAATGTATTTCAAGTTTATAACTGAATTGAAAACAAAATTTATGTTTATGAAAAACCAGAGCTTTGTAACAGCATTACTTTTAATCCTATTGTCATGCAAACAAGAAAGTAAAATTGCTGAAAATCAGGATTATTCAATAGAGAATCTGGACATAACAACTTCTATATATCCAGAAAACATGACTAAAGTTTTTGATGCTCATGGTGGTATTGATCATTGGAATCAGGCTAAAACCTTGGTGTTTGAATTAGAAAAAGAAGGCGGAAACGAAAAAACAACGACTAATTTGAAGTCTAGAAAAGCGCGGATTGAAGCACCAGATTATACTATTGGTTTTAATGGTGAAGCGGTTTGGATATCGGAAAAAGACACAACAGCTTTTAAAAGCAAGCCAGAATTTTATTATAACCTTATGTTTTATTTCTATGCCATGCCTTTTGTTTTGGCAGATGATGGAATTACGTATACTAATGTAGCACCTTTAGTTTTTGAAGACAAAAGCTATCCGGGTATTAAAGTGTCTTATGATGCTGGAGTTGGTGTATCTCCCGAGGATGAGTACCTTTTGTATTACGATCCGGAAACCAATAAAATGACTTGGCTCGGGTATACGGTGACTTACTTTACAAATGAAAAAAGCACAGCGTGGCACTTTATTAGATACAGTGATTGGCAGGAGGTAAATGGCTTTCAATTACCAAAAACTTTAGAATGGTTTGAGGCTGACGGTTTCAAAATAGGCAAGAAAAAGGATAAAGTAAGTAGTTTTGTAAATGTTTCGATATCGAAACAAGCACCTAAGGCTTCGCTTTTTGAAAAACAGTAGTGATATCTTTAAAAATAAAAGCGAGCATTCTATTTATGGAATGCTCGCTTTTTTAGTATTAAGGGAATTAACTATTTTTTATACTTATTAGAATAGCGCTTGTATAATTCCGTTTGGTGTGATTCTAAGCTTATGTCACGACCTTGAATAAAAGCTTTGGTTAATTTGTTAGTACGCATATCTAAAGCATCACCCTCGCTAATAAAAAGAGTAGCATCTTTGCCAACTTCAAGAGAGCCAACGGTATCTTCTATACCTAAAATTTTAGCTGTGTTCAATGTGATTAGGCTTAAGGCTTGTTCTTTCGTTAAACCATAAGCGGCACAAGTACCAGCTAAAAAAGGAAGATTTCTGGCATTCATACGCTCCATACTTCCAGCGTTTTCTAAACCTACTAAAACGCCAGCATCTACCAGTTGTTTTGCTTGCTTAAAGGGAAAATCGTAATCATCATCGTCACTTTTTGGTTCGCTATGTACACGTTGTAATAATAAAGGAATGTTGTGTTGCTTAAGTAGCGCGGCAACTTTATCCGCTTCATAACCGCCAACAATGACCATGTTTTTTACATCATTTTCTTTTGAAAAATGAATAGCGTCTGTAATGCCTTTTTCAGAATCCACATGTATAAATAAGGTTTTAGAGCCATCAAATAATCCTTGCAATGCTTCGAAAGGGAGGTGCTTTGGCGATTGGTTGCCAGAGTGATACACTTTACTTTCATTACAATAAGCCACTAGCTCATCAACTTGCTTTTTATACTCTTCATTAACTTTTAAATTAGAAGGTTCTCCTAACCACCAGCGGCCGCGAGAAAATGAGCTAGGCCAGTTTAGGTGAATACCATCGCCTTCCTTAATCACGGCGTCTTCCCAGTTCCAGGCATCAAATTGTACCACAGAAGAAGTGCCTGAAATGCGTCCGCCACGAGGCGTAATCTGCCCCATCAATACACCATTTGGCCGCATAGATTCTACAACTTTAGATTCGGTATTATAGGCAATTAAACTGCGAATATGTGGGTTCATTGCACCCACCTCATCAGCATCGTCAGACGCACGAACGGCATCAACTTCCACTAAACCCAAAGTCGTATTTGGCGCAATGAAACCAGGATAAATATGTTGTCCGGTGGCGGTAATAATATCCATTCCCTTAACATTAAATTTTACTTGTTCAGCACTGGCAATAGTTGCGATTTTACCATCTTTGATAATTAAACAGCTGTTTTCTATCACAGTGCCATCACCAATATGAGCGGTAGCTCCAAAAATAGCAATGTCTTTTGTTTGCTTTGGAGCGGGTGTTTGTTGTGCTATTACTACAACTGAAAGTAGTAAAGCAAAAACAAGTATTTTATATTTTAAATTTTTCATCTTGAAAACTATATTTTATTTATTTGAGTGTGACTGATTACTGTAAACTTCATACCGAATACTGCTCACTAAAAATCACTATCGCAGTGAAAATGTTTTTTTTCCTTCTTTTCTATCGGTTTTGTTTTTAAGCCTTTGTTTTTTGCCTGAAGCATCAAATTCGTTAACTCATTTTTTTCTTTCTTAATCGCCTCGCGTAATTGTTTATCACGATCAATATCAAAATAGGTAACACCTTCAATAATGGTTTTTTCGGCTTTAGTATAAATAGACATAGGATGACCACTCCACAACACAACATCTGCATCTTTCCCAACTTTAATACTCCCGACACGATTATCGATATGTAATAATTTTGCCGGATTTAAAGTCACAAATTTCCAAGCCTCTTCTTCACTAATGTTTCCATATTTTACAGATTTAGCGGCTTCTTGATTTAAACGTCTTGACATCTCACTGTCGTCACTATTTATAGCCACTGTTACGCCAGCATTATGCATAATTGCTGCATTATATGGAATCGCATCGTTTACTTCATATTTATACGCCCACCAGTCACTAAATGTAGAACCACCAGCACCGTGCGCTTTCATTTTATCTGCTACTTTATAACCTTCTAAAATATGTGTAAACGTATTAACACTAAAGTTAAACTGCTCTGCAACCTTCATTAACATGTTTATCTCACTTTGAATGTATGAATGGCAGCTAATAAAGCGCTCTTTATTTAAAATCTCGGCCAGTGTTTCCATTTCTACATCTTTGCGATACGGTTTCCCACTTTTCTTTAAGGCATCATACTCTTTCGCACGCTGAAAATAATCGATGTAAACCTGCTCAACACCCATTCGTGTTTGTGGAAAACGTATCGTGCTGTTCGACCCCCAATTACTTTGCTTCACATTTTCTCCTAAAGCAAATTTTATAAACTTTGGCATGTCTTTATACAGTAAATTATCTGCTGATTCGCCCCATTTTAGCTTAATAATCGCTGAACGACCTCCGATGGGATTGGCGGAACCATGTAAAATTTGAATAGACGTAACCCCACCAGCCAGATTGCGATAGATGTTTATATCTTCTGGATTGATAACATCTTCCTGAGTGACTTCTGCGGTAGAATTATGACCAGATTCGTTAACCGAAGCGGTTGCGATGTGTGCATGTTCATCTATAATACCAGCTGTTAAATGTTTGCCTTTACCATCAATAATTTTAGCATCAGAAAAACTGAGGTTCTGACCTATTTTTGAAATTTTACCACCCCTAATCAATACATCTGTATTTTCAAGAATACCATCTTTTTCATTGGTCCAAACGGTGACATTTTTAAAGAGTAACGTTTCTTGCTGTGGTAAGGTTTTAAACCCATAAGCCATGTTGGGATACGTTACAGGGTAGCTGGTTTTAGCGTCGGCTGAAGCATCATTGTCTTCGGCGTCTTTATCCTTATCTTCTTTTTCGTCTTCGTTTTTGTCCTCATTTTTGTCTTCAGAAGCTTTTTCTTTTACGCTTCTTTTAGCCGAAAAAGGGATTTCCTTTCCGTTAGGGAGATACGCTTTTCCGCTAAAACTATCTGTATTATCTATGCTGGAAACCAATCTAATAAATTCTTGTTTGGTTGTGTCTATTGTAGAAAAGGTGAGGTTTAGCCAATCGCCTTCAAAACTTATTTTAGAACCCAATTTTTTGTTATCTGCTTTAACTTCAGATTTTAATTTTTCAATCTCACCTTTAATCGTTAATTCATATTCTGTTTTATTCAAGCTCAAAGTATAATCCCCACGTATATCTTTAGTATCCATAGAAATCAACTCATTTTTAATACCGGTCACCCAGTTTTGATAAATGGTAGTTTTTTTGTCAAATAAATCACCTGAAGTCACTAAAAAGTTTGCATAGGAACCAGCAGTTAGTGTTCCTAAAACGTTACTTTTACCTATGATTTGAGCGGGTACTGTCGTTAAGGCGGCTAGAGCCTTCTCTTGTGACAGCCCTGCTTCTAAAGCTTTGCGCAGGTTAGCCATAAAATCCTTAGAGTCTTTAAGCTTATAAGTTGAGAATGCAAAAGCAACATTATGGTCGGCTAGTATTTTAGGATTTGATGGTCTTTGATTCCATTCTCTTAAATCATCTAACTGTACCGAACTAGCTAAAAAGGGATTTTCCATATCATAGGCATCCGGAAAATTCACAGGTATAATAAAGGACCCTTTGGTGGCTTTAATTTCTTTTATGTATTCATACTCATCACCACCACCAACAAATACATATTGTGTATTAAATTGATCTCCAACTTTATCTAATCGAAGCGCATTCATTTTGCTTCCAGCTTCAATAATTTGAACCTTGTTTTTATTAGCATTAAAGGCTTCTAAAGCGAGGTCTTTTTCTTTTATACTACCAGTAGCATACCAATCGGCATCCATATTTACCTGACGCAATAAGGCAAAGGCGCCCATGATTGAATTTGGGTAAGACTGTCTTGATGTTTTACTTTTACTAATTCCTAAATATTGTGCAGAGGCTTCAGAAAGAATTCTCTTGGCATTAGAATCTTCAGAATTTAAGGCTATTAAAGTACCTGTACCACGAATAATACCATCTTCAATATGGGTGTTAACAACTCCAAAACCTGCCTTTCGAAGTTTTTCGGCTTCCTTATCATCATATTCAAAATGATTGATGGCATTTTGGTCTGCTCTTATGTGGTCATTCCAATAGTAACCTTCACGAGATGCCTCATACTGTGGGCTTTTTGAATCGTCACTAGGACTTTCAAGTTTTTTAATACCAAAAGTAGAGTAGATATCAATAAAAGAAGGGTAAATACTTTTACCGGATAAGTCTGTAACTAGACAGTTTTTTGGAATAGTTACTGATTCACCAACATATACCACTTTACCCTCTTTAATAAGTAAAGTCCCCTTTTCTATCACCTGAGTTGGTGAGATGTAGATTTTGGCATTTGTAAAGGCTGTGTAATTTGAATGTATGGTTTTTACACCGTCATTTTTAGGAATGTGTTCTTGTGCTAGTGCTAATAAGCTACACAAAAAACAACTGAATACTAGAAGTTTCTTTGTCATGATTGGTTCAAAAGGATTTTAGGCTTAAATATAATAATAAGCTGTGGTTCAAAACAAACGAATGTTAGTTTTTAACTTTTTAAAAAGTTTTGTTTTCAAAATAGTTAACCAATAAAGCCACAACATAACTGTAACTTTTCATGCCATCTGTTTGATTGTTTGCGATTAAAAAGCCGTTGTAAGTGGATTGAAATAGTGGCTCAATTGGGTTTCTTTTAGATTCCCAAAATTCACGTACTTCCTGGTAATTTTTTATTATGCCGGTATTTATCGTCGTAATCAGACGGTCGTATTCTTCCGGATTTCGCCGGTATATTTCGTGTAAACAGTGGCGCAACCCAAAAGTATAGCCCGAATAGTTGAAATAAATATCTTCATGACTTGTTGCTGCTAAACACCCTATAAAATTTGCTTCGTTTTCTGCTGCATACCCTAATTCATGCGCGACTTCATGTGAGGCAGTAGTTGCAATTTTAAATACAGGAATTAAACCGTTTACATGAGCTTCATTCGTTAATGGATTCAAATAACCACTAAATCCCATATAGGTTAATGGCCAGCTTAATAACGATTTTTTAATGCTTTTACCCTTGTACTCTAAATGTGGAAAGTTTTTTTGCAAAGCGGCATAACCTAAAGGTGTTTTGTCTATAACCTCATTTTTAGTGTAGGGGAATTCTACTTTAATACTATCGTGACTAACAAGTTCAAGATGAATGGTATTCGATTTTGTTATGAGTTTTTCTGCCACAGCAATCAATGATTCAGTAGTATATTCAGCGTCTAAATTGAGGTTTTGGTGCAATGGTAACCGGTAGTAATTCATGGCCCAAAACAAATGAAACGCGATATATATTATGGAAACTGCTGCAAAAACATCAGTACTCCAATTTCTAAAATCTCTAAGCATCCGTTTTCTGTTAATAACAAGCCATCTTATACTATAGATAATTGCAAATGCATATACGAAATCGCCAAAAGAAAAGGGAAGCCATCCCAAACTATAGCGTAATGTTTGTGAGAGTAAAGGGTATATGCCATTGCTGTAATAGTTTTCAATAAAGTCTGGAAATTGTGCTAAAATCTTTACTGTGATAAAAGCAGGAATAATAGCAAGTGCAACGATTCGTTTTTTGTTTTTAAACATAATTCAAATTTAAGTAAATGTTTACAAAAATGAGTGCTGAATAATTACCTTTGCACTATAAAGTGAATTGTTAATTTTATTTGGTCTAATACAAAAAACAGAGAAGATGAATTCAGAAATAAGAAGTTTAGAACCTAAAGCGTTGTGGAATAAGTTTGCAGATTTAAATGCTGTACCTAGAGCATCGAAAAAAGAAGCGCGTGTGATTGCTTTTATGAAAGCGTTTGGAAACAATTTAGGTTTAGAAGTCATTGAAGATGAAGTAGGGAATGTTATTATAAAGAAGCCTGCAACAGCGGGAATGGAAGACAGAGAGACTATCGTGATGCAATCGCATTTAGATATGGTACATCAAAAAAATACAGATACGAATTTCGATTTCGAGACGCAAGGGATAGAAATGTATATTGATGGTGATTGGGTTCGAGCAAAAGGAACAACTTTGGGCGCAGATAACGGGCTAGGAGTGGCTACGATTATGGCGGTACTAGAAAGCAAAGCTATTGTACATCCAGCTATTGAAGCCTTATTTACCATTGATGAAGAAACAGGCATGACGGGCGCCATGGGCTTAAAAGGTGGGGTTTTATCTGGTGGCATTTTATTGAATTTAGATACAGAAGAAGATGACGAAATAGGAGTAGGCTGCGCGGGAGGTATAGATGTTACCGCCACAAGAGCATATAAAGAGGAAGAGACTCCTGAGTTCAAGACGGGATATGAAATAAGAGTCAAAGGTTTGCAGGGAGGACATTCGGGTATGGATATTCATAAAGGATTGGGTAACGCTAATAAAATAATGAACCGCCTGTTGTTTGATGGTTTTGAAAATTTTGGTTTACGTATTTCAGAAATTGATGGCGGTAGCTTGCGCAACGCGATACCTAGAGAAAGTAGCGCAATTGTAGCGATTGATACATTACATGATGCTGTGTTTAATGCTGAAATGAGTGCGCTAGCCGAAATTATAAAGACCGAACTAAAAACATTAGAACCAGATTTAGAAATAGTGGTTTCAAAAACTGAAACGCCTGAGAAAATAATGGATTTAGGTGTGCAGGAAGGGATGACACGTGCATTATATGCTGCTATAAACGGTGTGTATAGAATGAGTGCAGATATTCCTGATTTAGTGGAAACTTCAAATAATGTCGCTAGAGTAATCGTTAAAGAAGGTGAAATAAAAATAGGATGTTTAACACGGTCATCGGTTGATAGTTCTAAAATGGATTTGGCAAATACCCTACGCGCTACTTTTGAATTAACGGGTTGTGAAGTCGAGTTTTCAGGGGATTACCCGGGTTGGACACCAAATATGGATGCTTCTATTTTAAAAGTATTAAGTAATTTGTATGAAAAAATTAATGGAGAAAAAGCCCACGTTGCCGCTTGCCATGCAGGTCTGGAATGTGGTATTCTAGGCAGTAACTATCCAGAAATGGAAATGATTAGTTTTGGCCCAACCATTAGAGGGGCACACTCACCAGATGAACGAGCAAGTATTTCTTCAGCTCAAAAATACTGGAAATTTGTTTTAGAGATTCTTAAAAATATTCCTAAAAAGTAAATAGTTAATAAATGAAAAAAAAGCCTTCAAAATTTATTTTGAAGGCTTTTTTTTGTCTTATAGTAGAGGGTGTTTTCTATTTAACAAGATCTACTATTTCAATATCAAATATTAAGTTTGAATTACCAGGAATAGGACCGTAATCTCTACTTCCATACCCTAAAAATGAAGGAATAAAAATCCGAGCTCTCTCTCCAACTTTCATATTTAACATCGCTTCTCTGAAGCCAGGAGCTAACCGCGCACTTGTGCTGTAAAGCGTAGGAAATGGTTTGTACCCTCCATTCTCATCTCTGTTTTCGTCATATTTTCCAGCTTCTTTAGCGGCAGATGCCCAACTAGTGTCAAATAATGTACCATCTTCTAAGTAACCCGCGTAATCAATTAAAACTTGTTGTTGAGGGGTTGGCACAACACCTGTCCCTTCTTTAGTCCTAATCATAACGACACCAGAAGGTAAACGAATAACCTCTCCTTCTAAATTTTCATTATCTTTTATAAACTTTTCACGAGAAGCCTCAAGTAATTCCTCTTGCTTTTTTGTTTCTTCTTCTAATTCTACAAAGTAACTGTCAAATACTTTAGGGGCATCAAATGCTTTAGCAGCTTCACCTTTTCTAATGATATTTACTTCTTCCATGACCACATCCTTTTCAGGTTTATCTTGTGCTCTAGGTTGTAATACCTTAACATTCGAAATAGAGTCCTGAACATTTAGACCAATTACTAATTCACCAAAAACGGTATGTTTAGGGTCTAAATTTGGTGTTGCTACTTCTGTTATAAAGAACTGAGAGCCGTTGGTTGCTGGTCCAGAGTTTGCCATAGATAGCACCCCTGGTTTATCATGCTTTGCACTGTTTATTTCATCTTTAAAACGGTAACCTGGATTACCACCACCAGTAGCTGTTGGATCACCACCTTGTATCATGAAACCATCTATAACACGATGAAACGTAACACCATTGTAGAATTTTTTTCCTTTGTAAATAGAATCTACCTTAGAATTGGTGCCTTCAGCAAGTGAGACAAAGTTAGCAACGGTTACCGGCGCTAAATCATAGTTTAATTTGGCTACCATGGTTCCTTTATTCGTTACAATTTCAGCATATAAGCCATCTTCTAATTCTGGATACTTATCTTGACATGATGCTGCAGTGGCACTGATGAGGAGCGCAATAATTAAAATTTTCATAGTTTGCATTAAATTATTCATTGGATTCGTATTAATTTGTTGTGATTGAATTTACTGTTACTTGTGTGACGATTGGGATGTTAGTTCTAATTTTATTTTCATCTCCATAATAACCATAAGCTTTTTGAGAGGGAAAAATGAACGTATAGGTTTCTCCTGCTTTCATAAGTTTTAATCCTTCCCGTAAACCGGTAAACAATTCTTGTTTATCCATAAGGTATTCACGTGTTTTTAATTCTTCTTCTGTATAAATGATATTTCCATTTAAATCAGCGATATAATGTTCATATTTTATGAGATCGCCAAACGCTGGCGTTTTTAATACCGTATCTTGTTGTATCGTGTCTTTTGAAAACCAAAACCCATGCTCTGAAGTTAGAAAACGCTTATCACTTTGATTTGCAATGTAGGTTTCTATTTGCTCTTGTTCTAACAGGAATAATTTTTTATTCCGTTCGGCAGATTCTTTAATAAAAGATCCAGTGCTTACAGACTCAGGCTCCCGTGCTTCTGGTGTTTTACAAGAACTAAGATATAAAATTAGCAAAAGAAATACGACTAATTTATTCATTATTTAGGGCTGTTTTATAGTGTGGTAATATACTAATAAATTTTTCAACGGTTTGAGATAAAGTGGTGTCACTTTTTCCTCCAGCAGCATTTGTATGTCCGCCACCTTCAAAATGTTTTCTAGACAATTCGTTTACAGAGAAATCGCCTTTTGATCGTAGCGATATTTTAATAATACCTTGATTTTTATCTTCAATAAAAATAGCGGCTAAAACGGTATCATTTAAAGCTAATGCATAGTTAACGAAGCCTTCTGTGTCTCCTTTTTTATAATCTAGTTTTTGTAACTCCTCTTGAGATAACGTAATGTATGCCGTTCTATATTCAGGCAATACTTTTAAGTTACTCAACGCACAGCCTAAAAGCTGTAAACGATTATAGCTATTCGTATCGTAAACATTATTATGTATGTGCGTGTTGTCTGCGCCTTTATCAATTAAATTGGCTATAATACGGTGCGTTGTACTGGTTGTAGAGCGAAATCGAAATGATCCAGTATCTGTCATTATTCCTACATAAAGACAGGTTGCAATGTCTTCATCTATTTCGTTTAAAGCATTTAGTTTATCTAAAAAATGATAGACCATTTCACAAGTTGAACTCATAGAGACATCACTAAACATATAGTTAGCATAGTCATCTGGTTGTTGATGGTGATCGATCATGATTTTAATCGCCTGACTTTGTTCTAAAACAGTTTCCATATGGCCCGTTCTATGGAGTGCATTAAAATCTAAAGTAAAAAGAATATCAGCTTCATTTATAATTACTTCAGTACGTTCTTTATCGGTCTCATGTTTCAAGATTGTACTTTCTTTGGGTAACCATTTTAAAAAATCGGGATAATCATTAGGCGCAATAATTACGGCTTCATGATTTAACTTTAACAGATAGTGCAAGAGTCCTAATGTTGAGCCAATCGCATCACCATCAGGGTTTTTGTGAGGAATAATTGCTATCTTTTTTGGTGTTGATAAAAGTGATTTTATCTCTATTATATCTTGTGTACTCATAGCGCACGAAGATACAATTTTTTAATATGGATTTATATTGTTTTATTGAAGAAATACAGTACTTTTGCAGCCATAAAAAAATAACAAATGGCAACAAATAGAACATTTACGATGCTTAAGCCAGATAGTGTTGAAAAAGGACACATTGGCGCAATATTAGAAAAAATCAACGCTTCAGGATTTAGAATTGTAGCGCTGAAATTAACACAAATGACTAAAGCGGATGCTGAAGCATTTTATGCAGTACACAACGAAAGACCTTTCTTTGGTGAATTAGTTGAGTACATGACACGTGGTCCTGTTGTAGCTGCGATCTTAGAAAAAGATAATGCAGTGGAAGACTTTAGAACTTTAATTGGAGCTACAAACCCTGCAGATGCTGCAGAAGGGACTATTAGAAAATTATATGCAGCTTCTATTGGAGAAAATGCGGTGCATGGTAGCGATAGTGATGAAAATGCTGCTATTGAAAGTGCTTTTCATTTTTCTGGAAGAGAAATGTTCTAGTAAATAGAAACACACTTAAAAATATATGAAGCCTGAATTTTAACAAATTCAGGCTTTTTTTATGCCTGATAATCAGTTATTTTAGCAACAAAAAAAGTCTAATTTTTGAAAAGTTTAAAACTACTCTCTTTTTGTCTGTTATTTACATGCACCGTATTTGCCCAAAATCTTAGAAAATCCATTTTAGATTTTCAAGCAAAAACAAAGTCTGCGGTAACTATTAATGACGTTTCTGGCGTTCCTGAATTCATTAGGTTTACCAATAATAATGCTTTAAAGGTTGCAGGTTCAACTTTAAAGGTAAAAGCATACAGTTTTTTAGAAGCTAATAAAAAGCTGTATACTATTAATGATGTGAGCGCCGCATTGGTATCATTAAAAACAGAACACGATAATTATGGCTTAAGCCGTGTTGTATTGCAACAACTGCACAACGGGGTGCCTGTTTATGATGGGAAGTTATTAGTTCATTTTAATAGTCAAAAAAACGTAACAGCTATAAATGGAAACTATATACCAAATATAAAATTGAATGCAGTTCCTAGTTTAAGTAAGGAAGAAGCAAATGCAATTGCTTTGCAAGAGATTGAAAAACAGGACATCAATTATTCTGGTGCCTCTTTATTAGTTCATGATAGTAAATTACAGGTGTTTAATAAAGGCTTGGCGAGAGGTATAGAAAGTGCTAACTACTTGGTTTATGAAGTAGAGGTACGAAATAATAGAGATGTTAGAGAATTTTTGTTTTTAGATGCTCATACTGGTGCGGTAGTGGAACAATATACTGGTATTGCCCATGCACTCGATCGTACTGTTTACGAAAACAATACAGGAAATCCTGTTTGGCAAGAAGGCGATGCGTTTCCTGGCACTTTAAGTATTTGGCAACAAAATGAGGTTGTAGCTTCGGGTCATACGTATCACTTCTTTAACAACGCTTTTGGTTTTGCTTCTTATGATGGCGCTGATGCCCAAATGCGTACTGTAAATAATGATCCAAATATTAGTTGCCCTAACGCGAACTGGAATGGTTCTACGGCTAATTATTGCGACGGTACAGCAGCTGATGATGTGATAGGACACGAATGGGGTCATGCCTATACTCAATTCACTAGTAATTTAATTTACATGTGGCAATCTGGAGCAATTAACGAATCGTACTCAGATATTTGGGGAGAAACTATAGATTTATTAAATAATTATGAGGATGTAGGAGAGAATAATGTGGTTAGGATACTTCAGGCCTGTAATGAGTCTAACCGGTGGTTAATAGGAGAAGATGCGACAGGTTTTTCTAGTAACCTAAGAGACATGTGGAGTCCAACATGTGAAGGTGATCCAGGAAAGGTAACAGATGGTCAATACATATGCAGTTCATTTGATAATGGTGGAGTACATATTAATTCTGGAATCCCAAATCATGCCTATGCTTTGTTAGTGGATGGGGGGAGTTATAACGGACAAGTTATTAGTGGCATCGGCTTTACTAAAGCAGCTCATATTTTTTGGAGAGCACAAAGCCAATACTTAACGGCAACTAGTGATTTTAAAAACTTGGCAGATGCTTTAGAAGCTTCAGCAAATGATTTAATAGGAATTAATTTGAATGGATTAACAACAGAAGCTATGCCAGCGGGTTTATCTGGAGAAAGCATTACAGCTGCAGATGTTATTCAATTAAATAAGGTAATACTAGCAGTAGAATTAAGAACAAATCCTGATGCTTGTGGTTACCAAGCGCTATTAGTGCCTGCGCCAGATTTATGTGATGCGGCAAATACTAGTCCTATCTTTTTTGAGGATTGGGAAAATGGTTTAGGGAGTTGGACCTTAGATCAAGTCATAGCACCTAGTGCGACATGGACCCCAAGAGATTGGGAAATAGAGTCAAGCTTACCCAATAACAGACCAGGTAGTGGTATTTATGCGATAAATGCTCCAATTGGTGATTTATATGGTGGTGATTGTTCATCAGATTTTCAAAACGGGATATTACGTTTAGAAAGTCCAGTAATTACAATACCAGATTTTACAGATGGGCTGTATGAATTAGCTTTTAACCATTATGTAGCTACTGAAGCTGATTGGGATGGAGGTAACTTTAAAATAAGTATTGATGGCGGTGCGTTTACCGTGCTTCCGGCAGCAGCGTTTACGACTAACCCTTATAATGGTGTTTTAAACGATCAAGCAGTAGGAAATGATAATCCAATGCGTGGAGAGGATGCCTTTACAGGATCAGATGAAGGTTCAAATAAAGGAAGTTGGGGAAAAAGTATTATTGATTTATCGTCATTAGGTATCACGGCCAATAGCACGTTGCAAGTTAGATTTGATTTTGGAACAGATGGTTGTAACGGTCGTGAAGGCTGGTATGTTGATGAATTTGTGGTGTATAATTGTGCTTATGTACTTTCAAACAAACAGTTTAACGCCATTGATAGCTTAGTATCTGTTTATCCGAATCCATCGAATGGTGTTTTTAATTTAAAGAAAATCGGACAAGTTAAATTGTTAACCGCCGAAATACATGATATTAACGGACGCTTTATAAAGGCGGTAGATTTGTCTACTATGACTTCAGATAGAGCAATAGACTTATCTCAGGTAGCTTCTGGATTATATTTTATGACGGTAACTTCAGAAGCGGCTCAAGGTGTGATTAAATTATTGAAACACTAAAAGTAGACGCTATTAAATAAGAAAAGCCCACTCATTTGAGTGGGCTTTTGCATTAAAAAAGTGCTGTAGTATATGTTAAATTACTTTTACGTTTACTGCGTTTAATCCTTTTTTACCTTCTTGTAAGTCGAATTCAACTTCATCACCTTCGCGAATCTCGTCAATTAAACCTGAAATGTGTACAAAATGGTCTTTGTTTACACCTTCTTCTGTAATGAAACCAAAACCTTTAGAGTCATTGAAGAATTTTACTGTGCCTTTACTCATTGTAATAAAATTTAAATTAATTATTTAATTACCTACAAAGATAATATCATTATTAACACAAATTAATTATTTACTGTGTTAATTTTATAAAATAAAAAAAACCTATCATAATATGATAGGTTTTCTTTGTAAAAAGGTAAGTTGAATATATAATTATATAACTTTTACATTTACTGCGTTCATGCCTTTTCGTCCTTCTTGTAGATCGAATTCTACGGCATCTCCTTCACGAACTTCGTCGATTAAGCCAGAGATGTGTACGAAATGTTCTTTGTCTGATCCTTCTTCAGTTATAAAACCGAAACCTTTAGAATCATTGAAAAATTTTACTGTGCCTTGAGCCATTTTAAAAAATAATTTAATTTATAATAACTCAAATATAGTAATTTAATTTAAAAAAATAATTTTTAGTTCTTTAATTTTAACTTGTTAATCATTTGGTAACCTTTAACGTAGTACTAATTTTTTAACCAATGTTTTACCCAAAGATTCATTGAGCATGGTCATTATTTTGTCCTTACCATAACTTAATTCTTCCCTTAAAACACTGGAACTTAGTTGTACAAAAAGGGTGTCGTTCTTTAGTTCAATAGCAGTGGTGTAATTGTTTACACCGTTTCCCATTAAATTGGCCCAAGCTTCACGAACATTAACTTTATCAAGTCCTTTTTCTAGTTTATTGGTTTCTACAAAGTCTTTTAAAGCCTCGTGAATATTTAATATGTTGTTATTGCGTTTTGCCATATTTATTTTCTGAAAAAAGCGGATGCCTTATTAATTTTAAGTTACTCAACGGTTATAGGCGTAAAGCGTTTGTATAAAAATACGGCCTTATTTTCGTTTATAATTTTTAATTGACTACTATTTGCCATTAAAACGGTTTCTTTCCAATGAGCATATTTAGTGGAATAGTATAGATTTAAACTGTCATTTTCTACTTTTAGCTGAAGTTCCTCCACAGCGTTTGATGTTTCGTATTTACCATCGAATCTAGGCTTCATTTTTTTTCTAAACCCTTTTAAACTATCGTTAATAGCAATAAAATCGATGGTTTCATTTATGGTATATTCTTTTTTTGTGCCGTCGGCCAAAGTCACACGTTCTATTTCCCAATACCCCTCAAGGTGTGGTATAAACTGTTCAGGATTTTTAGAACAGCTGCCTAATAAAACCATTAAAAATAAAATGGATAATACCTGTTTCATAGTGTATTTGTTTTATTTAAGAGATTACTGAATCATAAACGTCCGGCTTTGTGAGTACAGGACGGTTATCAATTACAATTTAAAAATTTCATACGATTGATGCACTTGTTTTATTGCTTTTTCTGTACGTTCAGCATGGGTATCACTAATAAATAATTGTCCGAAATTCTCAGCATCGACCAATTTGATTATTTGTGTCACGCGTTCTTCATCTAACTTATCAAAAATATCATCTAATAGCAAAATGGGATTGACGCCACTTTGCTCTTTAATAAAATCGAATTGTGCTAATTTCAATGCAATTAAAAATGATTTTTGTTGGCCTTGACTACCAAATTTCTTTATGGGATGTTCATCTATATTGAAAATTAAGTCGTCTTTATGAACGCCAACACTAGTATAGTGTATCGCTTTGTCTTTGTTAATCACTTGTTTTAAAAGGGCGTTTAATTCTCCATCAAATAAATCGCTTTTATAAACTAAATCAACCCTTTCATTGCCATTACTAATGGCCTGGTAGCGCTTTTTAAATATAGTGAGAAAGGTTTTTAAAAAGGCTTCTCTTTTTTGAAAAATAGCGGTTCCAAACTGGTGTAATTGTGCATTATAAATATCTAAAGTGTCAGCATTAAACGTATGGTTTAATGCAAAATATTTTAGTAGCGCATTACGTTGTCCTAAAACCTTATTATATTTAATTAAATCGTTTAAATAAGACGTATCGCTTTGCGAAATCACACTATCTATAAATTTACGTCGGGTATCGCTACCTTCGATGATTAAGTCACGATCTGCGGGTGAAATAATGACAAGTGGCAGGAAGCCAATGTGTTCACTAAATTTTTCGTAGGCTTTAGCATTTCGTTTGATAATTTTCTTTTGTCCGCGTTTTAAACTAATAACAATCTTTTCCTCTTTATTTTGCTTATTGTATTCTCCATTGATGACAAAAAAATCGGTGTCGTGTTTTATATTTTGAGAGGCAATAGGATTGAAGTAACTTTTACCAAAGGAAAGATGATAAATAGCATCTAAAACATTCGTTTTTCCTACACCATTGTTGCCAACCAAACAATTGATGGTTTCATTAAATTCGAAGGTTTTGCTCTCAAAATTCTTGTAATTAAGTAAGGAAAGTGATTTTAAAATCATAGGTATTTTGAAAAAACGGGCGTATGCTAATGGTGTTAATAAATAAGAAGTGCAAAATAACAAATAAATAACCTTTTATATATGCAGAAAAATTTTATTTTTGCGACGATTAAATAAAACATAAATGGCAACGTACAATAAAAGAGGTTACAAAGCAAAGAAGGAAAAGATGAAGGATACAGTAAATGATCCTAACCTTGAAGAAAACTCAACAACAGCTGAGGTATTTAATACTTTAGACGAGACGGCTTCAAAGACTGAAGATTTCGTTGCTACAAATCAAAAGTATATTTTTATCGTTATTGGAGTAGTAGCAGCTTTAGTTTTGGGCTACTTGGGTTACCAAAAATTTGTAAAAATACCTGCGCAGGCAGAAGCGATGAATGAAATGTACCACGCTCAAAAGCAATACAATGAAGCGGTGAATGGCACAGCTAATGATTCTTTGTATAATTTGGTGCTTAAAGGTAGCGAAGGTAAATACGGCATGTTAGACATTATTGAGAACTATAGTGGAACGGAAGCAGCAAACTTAGCAAATTACTATGCAGGTGTTTCTTACTTAAATTTGAAAGATTACAAAAATGCAATCACACATTTAGATCAGTATTCTGGTGAGGATCAAATGACAGGACCAATGGCTAAAGGGGCTATTGGAGATGCTTTTGTTCAATTAGATCAAAAGGAAGAGGCTTTAAAATACTACGTAAAAGCGGCTGAAATGCGTGACAACGAATTAACGGCACCAACTAACTACTATAAAGCAGGAGTAATTGCTTTAGAGTTAGGGGAAGCAAGTGACGCATTAGAATACTTTAATATTATTAAAGACAACTATTCTGATGTTAATGAAGCTTCTCAAGTAGATGCGTTTATTGCAAAAGCAAAAGTGATGGCAAACAAATAAAGATGGCAACAGTAAATAATAATTTATCTGAATATGATAAAGCATCAATCCCAAACGCGAGTAACTATCGGTTTGGGATTGTTGTTTCAGAATGGAATGATACAATCACCGAAGGTTTATTTAAAGGGGCTTACGACACCTTAATTGAAAACAATGTGGAACCAGGAAACATTACGCGTTGGAACGTGCCTGGAAGCTTTGAACTTATCTATGGTTGTAAGAAAATGCAACGACAACGAGTAGATGTGGTAATCGCTATTGGGTCTGTTATTCAAGGAGAAACCAAACATTTTGATTTTGTTTGTGAAGGTGTAGCTCAAGGAATTAAGGACCTGAATGTATTACATGATGTTCCTGTTATTTTTTGTGTTTTGACAGATAACAATAAGCAACAAGGCCTAGACCGCTCTGGCGGAATTCACGGTAATAAAGGTACTGAAGCTGCGGTGGCTGCCATTAAGATGGCTTTTTTAAACGAGCAGTAACGCAATATTTATTCATCCTTCCTATGCTTTAGTTTAGGCATACAAAACGATTAACTGCCGTTCATTCAAAAACAAACAGGGTTTGTTAACAAATTTAAGCCAGAACCATCCTTAGGTCTCTAGTATTTTCAGTATTTTTGAGTGTAATAATAAGGCTAAAATCAGCAGGTGTTAAAGCAACGAAAGCATAAAAAGTTTAACTATCAGTCACGGTATTCTAAAGAGGACCATTCAGCGAGAGAAAATGAGCATGTGTCTAAACGAGAGATTTCAAACGAATGGGATAGAACCAGACGCACCAGCTCAGATAAGAGAAAGGGTATAACTTTACCACTTTTATTACTTTTATTAGGCATTATTATTGCTGTACTTTACTACTTAGAAACAAAAATAGGATAGTATTATGGGCATAATTCCACATAAAAAAAACAAACGCTACAATTATACACCACGCTTCTATAAAGGAAATGGAGAGGGGAGTCCGTTTGAAATGAAACATAAGTTTGACGATTTTAGATCAACAGTTGGTAGCAATGGTGGTATTAAATCGAAACTCAGTTCTGCATTTAATGAGTTAAAAAACGCACCAGATAAGGCAGCTAGCAGACGTATTGTCATTATTGTTTTTGTTTTGATACTTCTTTTTTTATTTTTTATAGATTTCGATTTGTCAATCTTTTTCTCAAAACCATAAATGGCAGATATTATTCAGCTTTTACCAGATCATGTTGCTAATCAAATCGCAGCAGGAGAAGTCGTGCAACGACCTGCTTCTGTAGTGAAAGAATTACTTGAAAACGCCATAGATGCTGGTGCAGCCACTATTAAATTGATTATTAAAGACGCAGGAAAAACCCTGGTTCAGGTTATTGATGACGGTAATGGGATGAGCGTAACAGATGCGCGATTAAGTTTCGAACGTCATGCCACGTCTAAAATTAGAACAGCCGATGATCTCTTTCAATTAAATACAAAAGGATTTCGAGGCGAAGCTTTAGCGAGTATTGCAGCCATAGCCCATGTAGAGTTGAAGACTAAGCAGGAAGGAGATGATGTTGGAACCTGCATCGTTATTGAAGGTAGTGCAGTACAATCACAAGAGGTTGTTGTGACTCCAAAAGGAACCTCTCTTTCTGTGAAAAACCTTTTTTTTAATATTCCTGCAAGACGTAATTTTTTAAAATCTAACGTTGTAGAAACACGCCATATTATAGATGAATTTCATCGTGTGGCTTTAGCGCATCCTAGTATTGGATTCGTGATGTTTCATAACGGCAGCGAAGTGTTTAATTTACCAGAAAGTAATTATAGACAGCGTATTGTTAATATTTTCGGAACCAAAACGAACGAGAAATTAGTACCTGTAAACGAAGATACAGAAGTGCTTAAAATTTCTGGATTTGTTGGAAAACCTGAGTTTGCTAAAAAATCTAGAGGAGAGCAATTCTTTTTTGTTAATGACCGGTTTATTAAAAGCGCCTATTTAAATCATGCGATAGGTTCGGCTTTTGACGGCTTATTAAAAGATGGAGCACATGCTAGTTATTTCTTGAATTTAAAAGTGAATCCGCAAACCATAGATATTAATATTCATCCTACAAAAACAGAGATTAAGTTTGACGATGAGCATACCCTATATGCTATATTGCGCTCAGCAGTAAAACATAGTTTAGGGCAATTTAATATTGCGCCAGTTTTAGACTTTGAGCGAGATGCCAATTTAGACACGCCCTATAGCTATCAGCAAAAAGGCACACCTTCTGTGACTGTAGATAGGAGTTTTAATCCTTTTGCAGATGAAAAGCAAGGCGCTACAAATCAAACCTCAAATTATAGAAAAGAACCCGCCGCCCATTGGGAAAGCCTCTATGTAGGTTTAGAAAGCAAAGGCACCCAAACACGACAAGATTACAGTGAAGTACATTATGAAAGTGAGCAAAAAAACGCTTCTATTTTTGATAATGGCACTCCAGTGGAACAGAAACAAAGCACCTACCAATTTCATAATAAATATGTGGTAAGTACTGTAAAATCTGGTGTGTTATTTATCGATCAACATCGTGCACATCAACGAATACTGTATGAAGATTTTTTAAAGAATATTACCGTTAAAGAAGCAATGAGTCAGCAGCTCTTGTTCCCGCTACAATTGCATTTTTCGCCACAGGAAATTGAAATTATCAGTCAGCTAAAAGCCGATTTGGAGCATACTGGATTTGTGTTTCAAACCTTAGAAGAAGAATTAGTAGAGATCACAGGTGTCCCTGTAAGTGTTCCTGAAAGTGAAGTGTCCATTATTTTAGAACAATTAATAAGTGATGTTGAAAACGAAGTGCCAGATAGCAATTTTAGTGCGACTGATTTGTTAGCAAAATCCTTAGCTAAAACTTTGGCTGTTAAAACGGGGCAATCACTTACAGTACCTGAACAAGAACATTTGGTGAATGCGTTGTTTGCGTGTAAAGCACCTAGCGTATCACCTACCAACAGGGCCACATTTATAACGATGACTGTTGATGAACTGGATAAAAAATTTGTGTAAACTATGATTAAGATTACTGAAACCGTTAAGCATTTATTGATTATTAATGTCATTTTATTTGTCGCCACTCTTATTGGTAGCAATGAATTCTTATATAAATGGTTAGCCTTATATTTCCCTGCTAACGATTTGTTTAAACCATGGCAGATTGTGTCTCATATGTTTATGCATGGTGGTTTTATGCATTTACTGTTTAATATGTTTGCGTTATGGATGTTTGGCTCTGCTGTTGAACAGAGTTTAGGTGCTAAACGCTTTATTGTTTTATATTTCGCGGCAGGTTTAGGCGCTGTTTTATTTCAGTTAGGATACCATTATTTTAATTATTCTTATTTACTTTCAGAGTTGCAAGCTTCAGGAATATCATTTGAACGTGTTATGGATATTATGAATACAGGTCAATGGAATTTTCAGACGACAACTTTACAAACAGAACAAATAAATAGCTTTTATCAAACATACAAGTCTTCAATGGTTGGAGCCTCGGGCTGTATTATGGGTGTTTTGGTAGCTTTTGGGATGCTTAATCCCAATGCTGAACTGATGCTCATTTTCTTGCCAATTCCTATTAAAGCGAAATATTTTATTCCAGGAATTATACTACTAGATGTGATATCGGCGTTAACAGGTCAGTCCTTTTTTAGTCCAAGTAATACCGCATATATGGCACACGTTGGGGGTGCATTTGTAGGCTTCATAATTATGTATTTTTGGAAAAATGATACATTTAATAAATACAGAATCGATTAATGAGTGACCTGATAGAAGATATTAAATACAAACTAGCAAGATTAAATATTCTTGAAAAACTAATCGTTATTAACGTTGGTCTCTTTCTTTTTAGTTTAGTTTTTAGGCGTATTGTTCCAACTGTTTTTAGTTATTTTGAACTGCCTCCCGATTTATTTGATGCGTTAATGCAACCTTGGTCAATTATTAGTTATGCCTTTTTGCACTATGGCTTTTGGCATCTACTATTTAACATGATTTGGTTGTATTACTGTTCGCGCATGATTTTAAATCTTTTTAAGCCTAAAACAGCGGTAAATATCTATTTTATAGGTGCTATTGCTGGCGGATTATTATTTCTGCTTTGCTATAACGTGTTTCCTTCATTCTTTTCACAAAGCTATGGTCCACTGGTTGGTGCTAGTGCCGCTGTTCGTGCGCTTTTTATATTTTTATGTGCTTATAATCCTCACAGTGAGATTAGGCTATTAAATTTTAACATCAAGCTTTGGTACATTGGAGCCGCTTTAGTCGTTTTTGATGTTATAGGAGTGTTCGGTTTAAATAGTGGTGGTAATCTTGCCCATTTAGGTGGAGCGCTATTAGGCTATGTTTATGCAAAACAACTCGCAAAGGGCAATGATATTGGTAAAGGTTTTGAGCGTTTTACAGCGGTGTTAGCCGGTTGGTTTAAAACTGGCAAAAAAGGCAATCTTAAAACAGTACATAAAAAGAAATCAAAAGTGGGTGGGTATACTCAGGGTGAGTTTAGTGGCTTAAATAAACAGAAGCAAATTGACGCCATTTTAGATAAAATTAGTAAAAGTGGCTACGATAGCCTAACTGCTGCCGAAAAAGAATTTTTGTTTAAAGTTGGTAAATAATATGAAGGGACTAACGTTTTTTGATAAAGTATTATTCTTCATTAACTCAATCGTTGCATTTGCATTATTGTTATCGTACCTGTTACCTTTTTTACCTCCAAAAACATTTTCGGCCTTATCTGTAATAGGCTTAGGCGCACCCTTTCTTATTGTTTTAAATGCTTTGTTTTTTGTGTATTGGTTGATAAAAATCAAAAAACAGTTGCTATTATCGCTATTGGTCTTAGTAATTGGTTATTTTTCTTTTGGATCCTTGTATAAGTTTTCGCAATCTAAAATGGTTGAAGATGAAAATAATATTTCAGTAATGAATTATAACGTGCGGTTGTTTAATTTGTATGAATGGATTTCAGAAAAAAACACCAGACAAAAACTTGTTGATTTTATAAAAGAAGAAGCACCAGACGTTTTGTCTATTCAAGAGTATCACAAACGTGAAATCATAGATTTATCACAATACCAATATAAATATGAAAAACTATTGGGTAAACAAAAAACGTATGGTCAAGCTATTTTTTCAAAATTTCCAATTGTACATTCTGGTTCAGTAGAATTTCCAAACACCTCAAATAACGCTATTTATGCTGATATCGTTAAAGGGAAAGATACCATTCGCATTTATAATATACATTTACAATCGTTGCATATTGATGCCGATATTGAAGATCTAGTTAAAGAGGACGGTGAGAAACTATTCGAGGGTGCAGGACAAACCTTTAAAACCCAGCAGTTTCAAGCCGAATTATTTTTACGGCACAAAAAGCAGTGTCCCTATAAAATGATTGTTTGTGGTGATTTTAATAATACAGCATTCTCTTATGTATACAAGGAAATAAAAAACGGTTTAAAAGACAGCTTTAAAGTGGCTGGTAATGGATTTGGAAGAACGTATAACTTTAAGTTTTTTCCAATGCGTATTGATTTTATATTGGCTGATAAAGCGTTTGCTATAAACGGTTTTAAAACCTACGATGTAGAGTATAGTGATCATTATCCTGTAATGGCTACTTTGAGTCTTCAGTAGGCAGTATATAGTAAATAGTCTTCAGTAGGAGTGTCTTCAATTATCTTTTATTTCAAGCTGCGTTGAAGAAATTCAGAAGTAATCCTATTTACTTTCACGTTATCGAGATTTTTTGTGAGCAAACCATCACATCATATAACAATCGGCACTATCTGCTATAATATGCATCACTAAACCCAAGCCTACCAGTCTGGTTTTCTTAGGAAATAAGAGCAACAAGTAAAGCACCATAGCATAGTAAGTGTGTAGTGGATGGTAATTAATACTGCAGCGATTGCTATCAAAAACAGGAGTAGCCAATAGGTGATCTAAATCTATTATTATTGCTAAAACCATTATAATATACGCCTTGACCCAATACGATTTAAAAAATAGAAGAGCTACAACAAGCGGTGCTAAAAAATGAATTCCATAGTGAATGCTGGACTGCAACATTAGTAGATTTTTTGAGATTCTAAATAGAATAGAGCATTTGGGCCTTCATTAAACAAGAGGTCTAAAATACTTAAGTTACTTATGTAACCGTGTTTGTTGCTAAACACTTGCGTGTAATTTTCAAAAGCGTGACGTTTTTCTTTTTTAGCGTCTACTAAACCTCTTAAATCGTTAATGTTTTGAGGTGCTTTATCAAAAGATTCTGTTTGACTAAAGGTTAAATATAATTGAAGACAATCACAAACAATGGCAAAGCATTTCATATTAAACTCCAAAAGCGTATCAAAGGTTTCAGTAAACAAGGGTTCTAATTCATCTGCATAGAACTCAAAAAAAGGAGAAGTTCTGTAAGCCGATTCTAAAGATTTCCAATGAATATCTTGCCAATTGTATTCATTAGCAATTTTAACTTCAGCATATTTCGCTCTGTTTTTTTGGGAATAAACAACAGGAACACTTAATTGTAACTTTCCATTAGCGCCATAAATATAGCAACGGTTTCTATACGTTTGTTTCTGGTAGTTGTCCTGGATTTCCAACACCACACCTTCTGCCTTTACTATAGCGACAAATGTCGCGATGCTAGGAAAGTATGTGGGATGGATTAAGAGGTTCATGTGAAGCTGCGTTTATGTCGAATTACAAAAACAAATAACTACTTGGTCACTTTTTTACGCTTTCTAAACCGATTAAAGGCTACTATTGCACCAATTAATAAGAGCACAGGTATTAAGTAAGAGACCGGTTTGCCATTACCATGAACGGTTGTAAATAATCTGTCCCAACGGATGCTTTTTGTCTTCCAGTCGTAACTAAACCAAATTAAAACAGGTTTTCCAACCACATGATCAAAAGGTACAAACCCCCAAAAGCGTGAGTCAATAGAGTTTTGTCTGTTGTCACCCATCATCCAATAATAATTTTGTTTAAAGGTGTAGTTGGTTACAACTTCACCATTAATTAAAATTTGATTGCCTCTAGAGGTTACATTATTACCTTCATATTCACTAATAACACGTTTGTAAAGCGGAAGGTTTTTTATGGTTAAATCAATACTTTTTCCAGATGCAGGAATGACTACAGGACCAAAATTATCAACACTAAAAGTATACTCAGAGTCTTGAGGAAATAAGTTGCTGTTGGGCGTTTTAGAGTTCACCTTTTCAACAGAAGATACAGCTGGATCTTTCGCTATTTGGGCGGCAAGTTCTTCAGTCATATTCGCATTATAGAACTTATCGACAATCTTTACTTTTAATTTATCGAAAATTCTTTGTGTCATTCCCCCAGTAACTCTTGTGGTTAAAGAATCTGAAGCCACAACATCTAAAGCAATATTATCTGTTTTTAAATACTCCTGAAATTTCTCATCATTCCAAAATTCAGATTTCACTTCAAAAACAGGAGTTTCTTGACTTTCAGTAATGCCATATTTATTAAAAAGGGTTTGAATATTAGCTTTAGTCTTTATCGTATGAAAAAACTGAAGCTTAGCACGATCTGGTAATTCATTTTTCTTTCCGTTTATATAGGCATACCCCTTTTTAATTTCAAGGGTGTCTCCAGGAGTTCCTATACAACGTTTAACCAGGTTGGTTTTCTTGTCTATAGGTTTGTAATAGTTTCGGTCTGGTGTAAAATCATTCATATCCAGCAAGGTATCTGCTGGTTGATTAAATACAACGATTTCATTACGGTCTATTTTCTCGAAGCCCGGAAAACGTAAATAAGGCAATTGTAACTTATTTTTCCACGAGGTTTTGCGTGCTTCAAAATCATCATTAAATAAATACGATTTACTTTTAGTCAAAGGAATGGAATCGTGAACCATTGGAAGAGCAACGGTTGTCATTGGGACTCTGGCACCATAATTTACTTTACTCACAAAAAGGAAGTCACCAATTAAAAGTGATTTTTCTAAAGAAGAAGACGGAATCACAAAAGGTTGAACAAAATAAGTATGCACAATAGTTGCAGCCACAATTGCAAATAAAATAGAACTTACCCAATCGCCTGCACTTGATCTTGGTTGCAAACTGCGGTCTTCTATATAAATGACATCTTTAGCAGCATAGTTTAAATAGAAATTATAAAATCCTAAAGTGATTATTGCTAAAAAGGTATCCAAATTAGTGTTTTTTCCAAAACTACGGGCCGTTTCTACCCAAACAACAGGAAACATAATTAGGTTTACAATCGGTAAAAAAAGTAAGATGGTCCACCACCATGGGCGTCTAATAATTTTCATTAGAATAACAGCATTGTAAACAGGAACAAAAGCTTCCCATGCTTGTCGGCCAGCCTTCACATATAATTTCCAAGTACCTAAGCCATGAATGACTTGTATTATCATGAAAAAAATTAACCATTGTGTACCATTCATAATCTCAATATTTTTAATTTCCTATAAGTGATTTCCTTTTAGCAAATGTTACAATTTTATTTTCGTTTAACCTATATTTAACACGTCTTTCATCGTGAAAACCCCTGTTTTGCCTAGAAGCCATTCTGCAGCGACTACGGCGCCTAAAGCAAAGCCTTGTCTGCTGTGTGCGGTATGCTTTATTTCTATTGTATCTACGTCACTTATATAGTCAATACTATGTGTGCCGGAAACATTTTCTATACGTTTTGCTGTAATAGGAATTGTCTTATCCTGTTTTTGATCTAATGCCCAATGGTCATAACGCTCATGATTTGCAATAATGTCTTGTGCTAACGAGATGGCAGTACCACTAGGAGCATCTAATTTTTGTGTATGATGAATTTCTTCTAAGGTCACGTGGTAATCCTTTAATGAAGCCATCATTTTTGCTAAATTTTTGTTGAGCTCAAAAAAAATGTTCACCCCTAAACTAAAATTTGAGGCATAAATAAAAGCGCCTTGCTTTTCTTGGCACAACAGAACCATGTCTTCATAATGGTCTAACCAACCGGTAGTACCTGAAATAACAGGAACGTTATGATTAAAACAATTTGAAATATTGTGCACAGCAGCATCAGGCACACTAAAATCAATAGCTACGTCTGCTTCCTTAATGCCTTCATTTATAGTTTCGGAGGTTTTTAAAACAATCGTATGCCCACGCTGTACGGCAATCGTTTCTATTGTTTTTCCCATTTTACCATAGCCTAGTAAAGCGATTTTCATATCCAATTTTATTTTCACTCCCTTATAGACGGGAATTTAGTTTTGTTTTTATTTCCTTAATCCCGAAGTATCGGGAGAAACCCCATTAATACATAGATATTAGATAATTAATTTAATCTATCTTAAAGTTTAAAGTCAGACCCAAACTACCCGTATTATCAAAGGCATCAATTTTATAATGTGGTTTTAAAGTGAGATCATCATCAATATTATACTGCAGTAAATGTGCATCTACATTAGCATCTATAATATTCAAAGCATACAATCCCACGGTGACTAAAAGTGATAATTCTTTATTTCTACGGAGCGATTTTTGGGCTTCCCGTAAACCATCATCTGTAAAACGCCCTTGAAATTCATCATCTTCAAAACCGGCCAATCGGCGTTTATAAGCTTCTCTAACGCGCTTGTAGTCTTTATTATTTGAGGTGTAAAAATAGATACTTGTTCCCAATGCTGCATAAACAATAGGAATTTTCCAATATTTTTTATTGTAAGCTTGACCTAAACCAGGTAAAACAGCAGAGTAGAAGGCTGCACGTGCTGGCGCCAAAGGATCTATGGGTTGCTTTACTAGAGTAGAATCGAACGCGATTTTTAGCTCTTTATTGGCACCTAATGTAGTATCTTTTTTTTTGTTTTTTTCGTTTTGTGCTTCGGTAGAAAAACCAAGACATAAAAAACAAAGGAGTGTTATAAGCGGTTTATTCAGCACCTTTGACTAACTTTTTTATACGATTAAAATCTTCTTCAGAATGGAAAGGAATCGTTATTTTACCTTTACCATTACTGGATACTTTAACGTCTATTTTATGCCCAAAGTATTCTGAAAATGCCGAGATCCCTTTTTTAACATATTTTGGCAATTCTTCGGCTTCAGTCTCTTTTTTAGGGACTTTAACTTCTTTTGTGGTGTTGTAGTTTTTTACTAAGGCTTCTGTTTCACGAACCGATAATTTATTAGATAAAATTTTCTCATAAATAGCCAACTGTATCGTTTGATCTTCAATATTAATAATCGCACGACCATGACCCATAGATAAAAAACCATCACGCATACCTGTTTGAATAATGGGATCCAACTTCAACAAACGTAAATAGTTTGCTATAGTAGACCGTTTTTTTCCAACGCGATCGCTCATTTGCTCTTGCGTTAGATTTATCTCGTCTATTAAACGTTGGTATGAAAGTGCAATTTCTATAGGATCTAAATCTTGGCGCTGAATATTTTCAACCAAAGCCATTTCCAAACTTTCTTGATCATTAGCGATTCTAATGTAAGCAGGAATGGTTTCGAGGCCTATTAAAGACGACGCGCGATAACGACGCTCACCAGAGACCAATTGGTATTTGTCAAATCCTAATTTTCTTACTGTTATAGGCTGGATTACACCAAGCTCTTTTATTGAAGAAGCTAGTTCGCGAAGTGATTCTTCATTAAAATTAGTACGTGGTTGAAACGGGTTCATGTCTATAGAATCCAATTCCAGTTCCACAATGTTACCTATTACTTTGTCTGCATTTTTATCCTGTACAGATTGTATGTCATTGCTTGGGTCTTTCAGCAAAGCCGAAAGCCCTCTGCCTAAAGCCTGTTTCTTTGTTGCCTTCGCCATGTTTAGGAGTTTTTATTAATTATTTCTTTTGCTAAACTCAAATAATTTGCGGCACCCTTACTTGCTGCATCATAGTTAATAATGGTTTCACCATAACTTGGCGCTTCACTTAACTTGACATTTCGTTGTATAATGGTATCGAAAACCATATCATTAAAGTGCTTTTGTACTTCTTCCACTACTTGATTGGAGAGACGCAAACGCGAGTCGTACATCGTGAGTAAAAGCCCTTCAATATCTAATGCACTGTTATGGATTTTTTGAACACTTTTAATCGTATTTAATAATTTACCTAAACCTTCTAATGCAAAATATTCGCACTGAATTGGAATAATTACTGAATCGGCGGCCGTTAAGGCATTAAGCGTTAACAAACCTAGAGAGGGTGCACAGTCTATTAAAATATAGTCGTAATCATCTTTTATAGATTCTATTGCTTTTTTAAGCATGTATTCACGTGCTTCTTTGTCAACCAATTCTATTTCAATAGCTACCAGGTCAATATGTGCTGGGATAATATCAAGGTTTGGTGTGTCTGTTTTTACAATAGCTTCTCTGGCTGTGTTTGCATGCTCAAAAAGTTGGTAGGTTCCAATCTCGACAGCTTCTACGTCAAGACCAATGCCAGAGGTGGAATTGGCTTGCGGATCGGCATCGATAAGTAATACTTTTTTCTCAAGTACACCTAATGATGCTGCTAAATTTATCGAGGTTGTTGTTTTTCCAACACCTCCTTTTTGATTGGCAATGGCTATAATTTTACCCATTAATTGATTTGGTTTTATTAGTAAAACTTCATATAAGAAGTCCAGCGTAAAAATACAATTATTTATGGGTTTTGAAAATGGAAGTTGTTAACAGTTGGTTAAACTAAATAAAGAATGGTATTATTATTGTATAAGTTCAACAGGTTAAGGTATTTATTTGGTATTTTTACCTGAAGCAAATTTTATAACGAACCAATGAGACAATTACTACCTATACTACTTTCGTTTTACATTTTATCTTGCGGGGTAAACCTGTCTGCACAGGAAATTATTGCAGAAACAGGAAGTTACGGAATCGATAGAAAGAATAAAATTATCGTTTGGCACGTGGCTAATTTAGATTCAATACTTTCTTTAAATAAAAAAGTGACCAGTCTAAAATTTAATGAAACCTTTACATTAAAAGACGCTTCTAAGAAACTTTCCTATACAGATGCGCACAGGGTAACAAATGACGAGAGTTATGTTTTATACATTACCAAAACACCCTTGGTTCACATAACTATTGATACTTCGGCAATAAATAGGAATGCAAAAATACCTGGTTACTTTACATTTTTTAGTGGCAGTGAGTATGTTGAAAGTACAATGGGGGTGAGACACCGTGGGAATTTATCTTTGACTTTTCCTAAGAAATCATTCGATTTGGAGTTTTGGACAGATACTATTGCTAAGCAAAAGAAAAATATAAAATTCAAAGGTATGCGATCTGATGATGATTGGATTCTTGATGGTATGTATAATGAGCCTTTACGCTTACGCTCTCATATTGCGACCAATATATGGTCTAAAATTCATAAACCTTATTATGCACAAAAAGAGCCTAAAGGAAAAAGTGGTTTCGAAGTAAAATATGTTGAAGTTTTTAAAAATAACGAATACTACGGCATTTATCAATTTTCGGAATCTATCGATAGAAAACAATTGCAGATAAAAAAGCATGAAGAAAATACGATTTACGGAGAGTTATATAAAGCAAATTCTTATGAGGGAGGTCCTGCTTTTATTAAAGCTCCAAGTAGTTTCAATAATCTTTTTCCGCATTGGAATGGCTGGTTAACACGATACCCTTTTATAGATTATAAATCGGATTGGGAAAATTTATCAAAGTTCGAGAATCTGGTAGTGAATGGTACAGATGAAGCGTTTTCTAAAAACATAGAAAATACAATTCACATTTCTAATACAATAGATTACTATCTTTTTGTAAACATGCTTAGAGCAACTGATAATTTAGGTAAAAATTATTATCTAGGAAAGTATGACAAAGGTGAACCCTATTTTTTTATCCCTTGGGATTTAGATGGTGTTTTAGGTATTATTCAAGATGGGAAGCGTGAGCGAACCACAAATAATATTTTAGGTAATGGTCTTTTTGAAAGATTAATAGAAATTAACCCGAACGGATATAAAGGAAAAGTTAAAGCCAGATGGGCGGCACTAAGAGCAAATGAGTTTAGTAATGAGGCGCTATTATCTAGGATTAATAAAATCTATACTGCATTTACAAAAGATAAAGTATATGAGCGAGAGCAATTGGTTTGGCAGAATAAGCTTAATGAGGTATCTAATGAAGCCCACTACGCGTATCTTACAAAATGGTTAGAAGACAGATTACTTTATCTGGATGCACACTTCAAGGCTTTATAATTAATGCTGTAGCGCTGTTTTTTTACAGTTATCATCGATAACGAATTCCTGCCTATTTTCTATAAGTAGTCCTTTGGTCCTGCCTGAAAACTTTTTAGTTCCATGCCGTATATCGGTCCTAATAATCCTGCCATTAAAATCAGTTGATATCGTTTCAACTGGTGTATGGCCAATGACGATTTTTTTTGCGTTATAATATTTTAAAACAGCATCAAGTTCGAAGGTCTTTATTTTGTCATAGGTATATCTGTCCATAACAAAGCCTCTATACCAAAAAGGACCTCTTGAGCTATACAGAAAATTAATCACCTTATCTTCAGGGTTTTTTAAACCACTAAATCGTAAACGCACAAGATTATTTATATCCTCCAGGCCTAGTTTGTAATCTAAAATATCAGGACTTAATCCGCCATGAACAAATATATAGTCACCAATTTTTTCAATAACATTTTTTGTCACCAACCATTTACCCAATTCAGTTTCTTTAGAATATAAATATTTAATAGCCTCTTTTTTATCTTTCAATTGGCTTATTTCTTGGGCTACCTTTATATATTTGTCTTGATTATATCTGTAATCTCCATGAAAATTAAGGATTTCATGATTTCCCAAGATAAAGTGTACCACTCCATTTTGTTTTTTTGCTTGCTGTTCCAATTTATAGATTAACCACAGTATTTGTGTGACGTTTTTGCCTCTATCCATAAAATCACCTACTAAAACTAAATGGCCATTGCCATAAATCCAATTGTGATTGATATCAATTATTTCATTGGAATACAAGAAGCCAGAGAAGGCCTCATAATTACCTTCTATATCAGATATGACAACCAGTTTTTCTGGTAAAGCATAAACCGTTTCTGGAATGGTATAATTTGATTTTAAATTTAAATAGAACGCATTATTATTGGTGCGAACAACTAGAGAATCATTTCTAAAAAGTGGGGATACCAAAAGTTTGTTTTCTGAATTTACACTATATAACAAGCTGTCACTAATTATATATGGTCCATCACTGCCGTCAAACATTATGGGCTTTATGTGTTTTTGCTTAGCCTTAGAGTAGTCAATATAAATAACACTATCTGTTTTCGATGTATTGTAAATTACAGGTTGTTGCGCAAAACTCTTCATCTGAGAACTAAACACAAAGCAAATAAGAGCATGTATAAAAATGAGATGGGTATGTTTTAAGAAATTACTTTTCATTGTTTTACAAAGCGTTATACTCTTTTGTTTTAGTCTTATGTCTAGGAAAAAAGTATGAAGTGTAGCCATTTTGTTATGGATTGAAATAAAGATTCCATTAGCGGGCACTAAAAGCTTTACTTTTTTGAGGTCATTTATTGTTCACTCCAATTAATTGTTTTAAGATACTTTATTTTTTTTAATAAATCAAAAAGGTCTTATTAAATATAAACGATCAGAAAGCGGACTTGTAAGTCTGTACTTTTTAAAACAAAATGGGATCGTATACTATTAAAATGGTTCTCTAAGTATGAAGTAGTAGCACTAATTTCCTTGGTGTTAGTTGGTGTTAATATCACTGATCTTTAATTTATCTGGTTTTGTTAGCCTGACTTTATAAAAGAAGTTTAGTATTAATACATATTTATTTATTCATTTTGAAAATCTTGTTAAGTCATCCTACTAAAAGAAAAAGGTAACTCAGCTGTTTAATTTAAAAGCATGTATCTTTCTGTTTAATATTTAAATTTCAAAAGTTTTGGCTCAAAAGTTGATGTATACAAAGAAAACCCAATGAATAATAAATTAACCGTATTAGTAACCGGAGCATCTGGAAGTGTAGGTTATGAGGTTGTAAAACAATTATGCCATATAAATAAATATCAGGTGGTAGCTTTTGATGTTAAAACAGCTAAGTCTAAAGCAATGTCTAAATTTTTTAATGACGAAAATTTTAAAATGATCTATGGCGATTTGACTCAAAATGATACACTAGGGCAGTTGCCTATTAAAATTGATTACGTTATTCATCTTGCTGCTATCATTCCACCATTAGCCAACGACAATCCTAAGTTAGCCTATCAAGTCAATGTAAATGGCACACAGCATTTAATTAATTATATTAAAACCCATTCACCAAAGGCATTTTTTATGTACAGCTCCTCCATTGCTGTTTATGGCGATAGAATAAAAGCCCCATACATTACTATAGAGGATCCCATAACTCCGAGTGAAGGTGATGATTATGCAAGAACTAAGGTTGAAGCAGAAAACCGGATTATGCGGTCTGGCTTAGAGTGGTGTGTTTTTAGATTAGCAGCAATTATGGGTGCGCATAAAATGTCTAAACTCATGTTTCATCAACCATTAAATACTGCTTTAGAAATTGCTACACCAAGAGATACCGCACGTGCTTTCGTGAATGCGCTTAATTATAAACCGCAACTTTTAAATGGCATTTTTAATTTAGGAGGCGGTGAAGCATGTAGAATGTTGTATTCAGAATTTTTAGAGCGCTCGTTCAACATTTATGGTTTAGGTACTTTGGATTTTCCAGATAGAACTTTTGCTGATAAGAATTTTCATTGTGGGTATTATAAGGATGGTGATGTTTTAGAGGATATTGTATATTTTAGACAAGATACTATTGAAGATTATTTTAGAAATGAAGCAAAAAAAGTTTCGAAGCTAAAAAAAGGAATCATAAAAATGTTTAAGACACCTATTAAAACGTATTTGTTAAAGCAATCTGAACCTTATAAAGCTTATAAGAATAAAGATACTGAGGCTATGCGCTATTATTTTTGAGGGAGGTGTCTTAGGTTTTTTAGTTTTAATGCTAAGCCTCTATGCGTTTAATTAGACGCTGTTTAATAAATTAATATTTAAAAAATAATAAATGAATTATTTAATTATTACATTTTTGACTGTAATACAGTCATTCTTTTCACCAAATCCAGAACTAACATTACAGTTTGATCAAATAGAAGCCTTGAAAGGAACTATAGAAATTGGGATATTTAATAAATCTGACCTTTTTTTAATAAAAGGAAAAGCGTTTAAAACCTATTCTATAAAAGTGACTAAAAAACGCGAAACAATTTCTATTAAAGATCTGCCAAAAGGAACTTATGCAATTTCAGCATATCATGATGTTAATGGTGATACGGTTTGTAATAAGAATTTTTTAGGGATTCCTAAAGAGCCTTATGCATTTTCTAATAATTTTAAACCAAAATTTTCTGCACCAAATTTTAGTGATTGTAGTTTTGTTTTTAATGAAAAAAATGAGAGTATAACCCTTTCCTTCATTCATTAATTCAGAAAGAGCGGATGCTATTTTAATGATGCTGTTGTTTTTTTAAAGTAAATTATTCTATAAGAATGTTTAGAATAGTAATCGCAGCTTCACTTATCTTAGTGCCTGGCCCAAACACAGCAACTGCGCCAGCATCAAATAAATATTGATAATCTTGTTTTGGTATGACACCACCAACGATAACCATGATATCTTCACGACCATATTTTTTTAGTTCTTCTATTACTTGAGGTACTAAAGTTTTATGTCCTGCAGCTAATGAGGACACCCCTAAAATATGCACATCGTTTTCTACGGCTTGTTTTGCAGCTTCTTTTGGTGTTTGAAATAATGGACCTATATCTACATCAAAACCAACATCTGCATAACCAGTAGCCACTACTTTAGCACCGCGATCATGACCATCTTGCCCCATTTTAGCAATCATAATACGTGGCCTTCGACCATCTTGTTCAGCAAATTGATCGGCTAGTTCTTTTGCTCTTGCAAAAGATTTATCGTCTTTAATTTCTTTACTATACACACCAGAAAATGTTTTTATTTGCGCTTTATAGCGACCATAGACAGCTTCTAAAGCGTCACTAATTTCACCTAAAGTGGCGCGCTCGCGAGCTGCTATCACCGCTAAATGTAGTAAATTATTATTTGCGGTTACCTTAGACCCTTTAGAATCTGACGATAGTCTTGCAGCTTCGGTTAAATGAGTTAAAGCTTGGTTAACTTTGGCTGTGTTTCTTTCTGCTTTAATTTTTTCTAAACCCTTAATTTGCTGTAAACGTACTGTTTGATTATCGACTTCTAAAGTTGAAATAGCATCCTCTTCAGCTAAAACATAATTGTTAACGCCAACAATAATATCCTGTCCTGAGTCAATGCGCGCCTGCTTTCTAGCAGCAGCTTCTTCAATTCTTAGTTTAGGAATACCTGCTTCAATGGCTTTAGTCATGCCGCCCAAGGCTTCCACTTCTTCAATTAAAGACCAGGCTTTTTCTGAAATATCATGGGTTAGTTTTTCAACATAATAACTTCCAGCCCAGGGATCTACGGTTTTGGTAATATGGGTTTCTTCTTGTAAAAATATTTGAGTGTTTCTGGCAATTCGCGCTGAAAAATCGGTAGGCAAGGCGATTGCTTCATCTAGTGCATTAGTATGTAAACTTTGTGTGCCACCAAAAGCAGCTGCGGCGGCTTCAATAGTCGTTCTCGCGACATTATTAAAAGGATCTTGCTCTGTGAGACTCCAACCGCTGGTTTGGCAATGCGTTCTTAGCGCTAGAGATTTTTGGTTTTTAGGATTGAATTGTTTCACCAGTTTTGCCCACAACATTCTGGCGGCTCTCATTTTAGCAATCTCCATAAAATGATTCATGCCAATGGCCCAAAAGAAAGATAGGCGCGGGGCAAAAGTATCAATATCCATACCAGCTGCTAGTCCTTTTCTTATGTATTCTAAGCCGTCGGCTAGGGTGTAAGCGAGTTCAATATCACAAGTAGCGCCTGCTTCTTGCATGTGATATCCTGAAATACTAATACTATTAAACTTAGGCATATGCGCACTCGTATATTCAAAAATATCTGAAATAATCTGCATCGAAGGCGTAGGTGGGTAAATGTACGTGTTACGCACCATAAACTCTTTTAATATATCATTTTGAATGGTTCCAGCCAAAGCTTCTGGTGGCACACCTTGTTCTTCTGCTGCCACAATATAAAAGGCCATAATTGGCAAGACAGCACCGTTCATAGTCATGGAAACCGACATTTTATCCAGTGGAATCTGGTCGAACAATACCTTCATGTCTTCAACACTGTCAATGGCTACCCCCGCTTTTCCAACGTCACCAACCACACGTTCATGATCACTATCATAACCACGATGTGTTGCTAAATCGAAAGCCACAGACAGACCTTTTTGTCCTGCTGCTAAGTTTCTGCGGTAAAAGGCATTGCTTTCTTCAGCCGTTGAGAAACCTGCATATTGACGAATAGTCCAAGGTCTTATTACATACATCGTGGAATAAGGTCCACGAAGATTTGGTGCTATTCCAGCAACAAAATCTAAATGTTTCAAATTTTTAATATCTGTTTTAGAATATTTCGATTTTACAGCGATGTCTTCTGCAGTAAGAAAGGAGTTGTCATTAGCTTTTGTCGTTGCGCTTCTGTCTTCTAATTTTATTTTAATATGTTGAAGGTCTTTTCTAGCCATTTTAAAATTGAGAATTGTTTATTTTGATTATATCATCGTCACATAAACTTATGAGAGAGAAACGTTTTTGATTATGTTTATTTCCCTTATTCATCTAAATAATAAACAATAAAATCATTGCCAACTGAATTAGAAATACTTAGAGAATCTGTGTTTTATCGAAAATTGAAAACGAATTAGTATTTAATCCAGCTTCAAGAAGTCTTACTTTTATGACTTCTATTTGATGCGATACTGGCATTAATTTATTGGTGATTATGTCCTGCGTGAGGATCTTGTTCTATTGAATTATCTGCCGGGAGAGTTGGTTTTGTTCCAGCATTGAAATCTACTTTTTCATCCCGTTTCGCTTCTTCAATGGGTTGTGGATTAGGATTTTTTAAATCTTCAAGTTTGCTGTCTAATAATTTAGCGTAAAAGAAATCGAACGCGACGTAGGCTTTTAAACTTCCATCGCCCTGCATTACTCTAGCACTACTACTTAAAGGCGCTAAAATTAAATTTGGACGTATGCTATTTGTAGATAAAAGCGCATTGATGGTTTGCTTTAAACTTGTGGTTTTTATATTATTAACCATACAGTCCGTTAAAGGATGTGAGTAGTTTAATGTTGTTTCCCCATTGTTTGTAGCCCATAAATCATTTTCTTCTTTTAATAGTTTAGCAATTTTTAAACTGTGCTCGCTGGCAATATCCTCTACTTTTAAACCACCACGCATAGAAACATTTATAAATGAAGAATAAGCCTTAGGACCAGATTTGGACCTCATGTCATAGGTATTAATAATATCATTTTCAAAAGAATAAATGGCTTCATTATATAAATCAACATTAGGAAAGTCACAAGCCAGAATCTTCGGGTTTTCGGCAAATTTATAATCTAATTTTTTTGTTTGGTCACAGCTTGATACTATAACTAAAAGTAACAGAGTGAAAAGTTTGAACGTTGTTTGTTTCATGGCTTTAATAGTGTTATTATGATTTTTATTTAAAAAGTCTATTGTTAAGTATTTATTCGGTTTTTAATCTGTTTTGTTCTATAGTTTCTGCTAATCTACGTTCTAAAATGGGTTGAATTAACGTTTTTCTACTATTCATTTTTAAAAAAGGATACAGTTGTAAATCGGCTTTCATCTTGTCATTCATATCAGGATGTTTATTGGTGCCTAATAATGTAATGTCTCCCGCATCAAAGGCCTCTTGTTCTTTTTTAGCGCTCTCTTTTATTTTTTTCTGAAGAGTTCCATCTTTTAACTGACTTAAAAAACCGCCACCGGTTTCAATGGTTTTGAATAACTCTAAAGCTTTTTCTGCAAGTTGAAGCGTTAGGCTCTCAATGTAATAAGCACCATCTGAAGCATTTTCCACGGCATCAAAATAGCTTTCATTTTTTAAAATTAGTAACTGATTTCTCGATATGCGCTCACCAAATTCATTGTCTTTATGATAAATAGAATCATAGGATAAATTACAAACGGTATTTGCGCCACCCAAAATCGCACTCATACATTCTGTAGTGGTGCGTAACATATTGGTATTGTAGTCGTATATTGTTTTATTGCGTTTGGTAGGCGTAGCAAAAATATGACAGTCTGATTGAACATTGTATTCATCAGCCAACGTTTTCCATAACACTCTTAGCGCACGGAGTTTAGCAATTTCGAAAAAATAATTGGTTCCAACGGAGACGTTAAAGGTTATTTGAGATTTTAACGCGCTTCCAAAATGATTTAAATATTCATTGGCATGTGCTAAACTATAGGCTAATTGCTGGACAATTGTTGCGCCTGCATTTTGGTACAAACTTAAATCGACACTTAGTGTATTATTGGGGGTCGCTATTATTTGTTCTAATTGCTCATGGTCCCACTTTAAACTATTAAACCAATTGCCAGATTTCGCAAGATTGCCGATACTGTCGTTTAAAATGTAGAGTCCTGCTTTTGAGGGGGTGAGTGCTAATGCTTTAACATAATCCGCATCTAAAAATTGCAATTCAAAATAGAGAGGCGTGGAAGAGGTGTCTATGTTTTCTAATAAAATTGAAGTAGCAATCTCTTTATTTGGAATAATAAACTTAATGCTTTCTGCACCTCGTTTAATAGCATCTACAGCTTTTTTATTTGAGCGTTTTTCATCAGCTACAAAAATAGATTGACTTATTTTCCAGGTGTTGGAGGGTACTTTTAAAAACGCTTGATTTTCAAAATCATCACGATGATAAAATGGCTTTACATTGATGTCTTCGGCAGTGTTCCAAATTAAGGTGTCGTTATAGTCCAAGCCTTTTAAATCAACTTGTATTTTTTGCTTCCAGGCTTTGGCTGAAACAGTATTAAAATCTGAAAATAGTTTTTTACTCATTGTCTTCTACTTTTAAACTGTCCTGATACTCTATAATATAAATGTCTTCGTTTTCACGTTTCATATAATATTCTTCACGCGCGAATTTTTCTAGACCTTCCTCTTTTTTTAATTCGTTTATAATTTTATTGTCTTTTTTAATCTCTTTTCTATAGTAGTCTTTCTCGTCTTCTAATGTTTCAATTTCACGATTTAACTCGTTGTGAATTAGCAACGAATTACTGTCAAAAAAAAGCATCCATATCGAAAAAACGATAATAATAATGACGAATATGTTTTTAAAATAGGAAAGCATTAACTCAATCTATCATTAATAATAGTTCTTACTATATCAACAGCAACAGTATTGTATTTATTGTTTGGTATAATTAAATCTGCATATTCTTTCATAGGCTCAATAAATTGTTGATGCATAGGTTTTAAGGTCGTTTGATAGCGTGTTAGAACTTCGTTAATATCTCTGCCACGTTCAGCAATATCACGCTTAACACGGCGTATAAGTCGCTCATCACTATCGGCGTGCACAAATATTTTTATATCAAACATATCTCTAATTTTCGGTTTACTTAAAATTAAAATACCTTCAACAATCATGACTCTTTTTGGCTGGGTTAAAACAGTGTCTTTGGTTCTGTTATGTTCTACAAACGAATAGACCGGTTGTTCTATGCTTTCACCATTTCTAAGCGCGGTTAAATGTTTGCGCAGCAGTTTAAAATCTATAGAACGCGGATGGTCAAAATTAATTTTAACGCGGTCATCGTAGCTCAAAGCTGACGTGTCTTTATAATAAGAATCTTGAGAGATGATACCAACTTCGCCATCTGGTAATTCATTCATTATTTGCTCTACAACAGTTGTTTTTCCACAACCAGTACCGCCTGCAATTCCTATTATTAACATGTATGATTTATTAAATTTTACCGAACAAATTTAGGAATTTGAAACAAAATATTACCGTTCCACCTTTGAAACTTCTTCGGCAGTTATTAACCTTGTGTTTTTATTGCCCCAACTATTTGTAATGTAGTTCATTACGTTTGCGATTTCTTCATCTGTTAAGCCTTGGGCTGTCATGTTTCCATTATATGTTTTTCCGTTGACAACAATTTCACCACTTAAACCGTATTTTAATGCGCTAATACTTGCTTCTCTCTTAGTCTTTAAATAATCTGATTGTGCTAAAGGCGGAAAAGTATTTGGGACACCTTCGCCGTTTGGCAGATGACATTGTATACAAAAATCATCATAAACCTGTTTGCCCTTAGAAAACTCCTGAGCTGCTGGAACAGTGTTTTGAGCCATTTTCTTATCAGAAAATTGACAGGAAAGCATAATAAAAATGGTAATTAGTGTAAAACTAAAGTACTTCATAATTACGAACGGATTAATTTAACAATGCCTAAATTTTCTACACCCACGTAAATAAAACCATCTGGACCTTGCTCGATAGAACGTACCCTACCAATGCCATCCAGTAATCGTTCTTCTTTGATTACCTTATTGCCTTTAAGCGTACAGCGATCTAAATAACTAAATTTTAAAGAGCCCACAAGAAGGCTGCCCTTCCAATCGCCATATTTATTAGAAGAAATAAAGGCCATACCACTTGGCGCTATAGAAGGATCCCAAAAATGCAAAGGTTGTTCCATTCCTTCTTTTTTTGTTTTATCTGTTATGCTTGTTCCACTATAATTCTTACCATAGGTGATAACTGGCCAGCCATAATTTGCTCCTTTCTTAATAATATTAATCTCGTCACCCCCTTTTGGACCATGCTCATGTGTCCAGATGGCTTTAGTTTCAGGATGTAGTTCCATGCCTTGCGGATTGCGGTGTCCGTAGGAATAAATAGCAGTTTTTGCATTTTCAATCTCAACAAATGGATTGTCTTCTGGCACACCACCATTATCATGCAATCTGTAGACTTTACCACCATCTCTTGTAAGGTCTTGCGGATTGACCTCGCGCTCACCACGCTCACCAATAGTAAAAAACAAATAACCACTTGTATCAAAAACAATACGTGAGCCAAAATGTTGCCCTTTGGTGGTATTGGGTTCTGCCTTATAAAGTAATTGTTTTTCTACTAGGCTATCCCCTTTTATTTTTGCCCGCATAACGGCGGTGTTTCCACCTTCGTCTTCTCCTTTTGGTGAAGCATAAGAAATATAAATCCAACCATTAGTTTTATAATCTGGATGCAAGGCAATGTCTAACAGTCCACCTTGCCCACGCGCATAAATTTCTGGAAGACCTTTTAGCTCTGTTTTTACTTGGTCTTTAAAATGAATTAATTTGCCTTCCTTTTCATTAATAAGCATACTATTGTCAGGAAGAAAAGTAAATGCCCACGGATTTGTTAATTCAGGAACAACAATGTCGTAACTATTTTGAGTGTTTACTGGATTTTTATCCTGAGCACAGGTATTAAGACAGATAAAAAATACAGCAAGGGAAAGGGTTTTAAGAGCTCTAATCATGATTAAAAAAATGTTTTTTACAATTTACAATAAAATTGGTTTGATTTTTAAATAATAGTGTATATTTGCCACTCTAAAATTTCAGGGTTTTCTTGTTGTTTTAGTGTAAGATAATCACATTCGGGGTGTAGCGTAGCCCGGTTATCGCGCCGCGTTTGGGACGCGGAGGTCGCAGGTTCGAATCCTGCCACCCCGACAAATTATAGTATCAATCTATAACAAAAACCTGTTAATCGTATGATTTTCAGGTTTTTCTGTTTTTAAGAATATCATAAGAATTGATATGTTTTGATTAAAAATGTCAACAAATCGGATAACAAATTAAAATTTCAAAAAGTGTTGACCAGATTTATGACCAACGGTCTGCTAATCAATAAATAAATGTATCTTTATAAGTGATTTGACTTTCGTCTGATAACAACGAATTATTGTTAACTAAAAGACGAAATAATGAAAACATCTACCACCTTCAGTATTTTGTTCTGGGCGGACTTCTCCAGGGCAAAAAATGACCAAGCATCTATTTACGCAAGAATTACGGTAAATGGCAAGCGAGCTACCATCAGTCTAAAACGAAAAGTTTTAGTGTCTGATTGGGATGTCCATAAAAACAGAGCTCGGGGAACAAATCAGAAATCAAGAATTCTAAACAGTTATTTAGATGAAACTTACAATCATCTGTTTAAATGTTATCGCGATTTAATGAATGAGCATAAATTGATTACCGCACAGGTCGTTAAGGCTCGATATTTCGGTAATGACGAAAATAATCGTTCCATTACAGATATTATCAATTACCATAATGAAGATATGGTAAACAAATTAAAGTGGGGAACACAAAAAAATTATTACACTACACAGAGTTATATCTCCAAATTTTTATCGAAATCCTATAAGACCACAGACCTTTATTTACGGGAACTTGATTATCACTTTATCATAAAGTTTGAGAAATATCTCCGGGACTACATACCAGAAGACCATCAAAAGCCAATGGGCAACAATACCGTAATGAAGCATATCGAGCGTTTTAGAAAGATGATAAATTTATCGTTTAAATTGGGTTGGATTCAACGCGACCCATTTATCAATTTCAAATCTAAATTCATTAAAAACGAAAGAGGCTTTTTAAGTCTCGAAGAGCTTCAAGAGATAGAAAATAAACAATTTAGCATTCCAAGATTGGAATTGGTAAAGGATTTGTTTGTTTTTAGTTGCTATACCAGTTTAAGTTATATCGATGTCATCCATTTAACTGCGGATAATATCTGTATTGGCATCGATGGCGAACTTTGGATTTATTACAAACGGGAAAAGACGACAAAGCCCATACGAATACCTTTGTTGCCAAAGGCGATGCAAATTGTTGAAAAATACAAGAGCAACCGTAAATCAATATCACAAGGAAGTATATTTCCTAAAATCTCAAATCAAAAACTAAATTCTTATTTAAAGGAAATTGCTGATGTTTGTGGTATTAAAAAGAACCTTACTTTCCACATTGCCCGACATACATTTGCTACAACGGTTACATTAAGTAATGGTATGCCCATTGAGACGGTTTCAAAATTGTTGGGTCACTCCCGAATATCTACAACCCAAATTTATGCTAAAGTCATTGAACGTAAAGTAAGTGATGATATGCAAAAATTAAGGGCTCAATTCAATGAGATAGAAAATGAATCTATCTCTAAAGTGGTTTCTCAAAATTCATAATTCCAGTTAATTAAAAATACAATGGAACTATCTATAATAAAAAATAAAATCCATAATATTCAAGGAAACAAAGTTATTCTTGATTTTGACCTTGCTGAACTCTATGAAGTAGAAACTAGAGTACTAAAACAAGCGGTTAGACGTAATCTTAAACGTTTCCCCGATGATTTTATGTTTCAGCTTTCAAAAGATGAGTGGAAAGAGGTTATCACAAATTGTGACAACCTTCCAGAGAACATTAAATTTAGTCCTGCCACTCCGTTTGCCTTTACCGAACAGGGCGTGGCAATGCTTTCTAGCGTACTTAACAGCGACAAGGCCATTGACGTAAATATATCTATTATGCGTGCATTTGTAGCGTTACGGCAGCATCTTACAGATTATAGCAACCTTAAAGAACATATAGCCCAACTTGAAAAAGAAATGAATATCAAATTTAAGGACATTCATCAGGCTTTGAATTATTTACTGCAAAAGGACAAGGTACAGATTGAACAGCATAACAGGGAACGAATTGGTTTTAAAACGGATAGGAAAGATTAGTAACTTTTCTTTGCTTATCAGAATAGACAATTTTTATGAATATATTGCTTTTATTAATTCGGTTCAATATGAATTAGTATGTGTCCTAAATTCGGTATTTCTTTTTGTAAATGGTCTTTTAACTTATGAGCAATGTCGTGACCAGATTTTACCGAAATTTCATTATTCACAATTGCGTGTAAATCCACGTGGAATTTCATTCCGGATTTTCTAATAAAACATTTCTCTGTTCCTAAAACACCTTGAACTTCTGTTGATTTTTCTCTAATTTCAATTATCAGTTCGTCATAAAGTTGTTCGTCCATAACTTCTCCTAAAGCTGGACGTAATATTAAATAACTATTATATAAAATGAATCCAGAAGCGAATAAGGCAGCCCAATCATCTGCTGTTTCATAACCTTTTCCATATATGATTGCTATCGAAATACCGATAAAGGCCATTACCGAAGTTATGGCATCACTTCTATGATGCCAAGCATCTGCTTTTAATGATGAACTATTTGTTTGTTTACTTTTTTTAATTACAATTTGAAATGAGATTTCTTTCCAAGCTATTATTAGACCTAGCACAATCAAAGTCCAAGATTTCGGGATTTTATGAGGTGTTTGAATGTTTTGAATACTTTCATAGGCGATTATTGTGGCAGAAACAACAAGGAATGTAACAACTCCAAAGGTAATTAATGGCTCAATTTTGCCGTGTCCATAGGGATGATTTTCGTCCGCTGGTCGTTTTGCATATTTAAAACCTAATAAAACTAAAAATGAAGCAAAAATATCCGTTGTCGATTCAATCGCATCTGCAATTAAAGCATAAGAATTTCCAAAAAATCCCGCAAGTCCTTTAATTAAGGCTAAAGCAGTATTCCCAATTATGCTGAAATAAGTTGTTCGTATTGCGGTTTGTTCGTTATTCATTCTAATTTTAGTTGTCAATAAATTTGTTATATTTATAACAAAGATACTTTTTTAATCACAAAAAAAAGAGGTGATAAACACCTCTTAAATTTTGGTTTCCAAAATCATTTTTCTGCTCCCTTTTAGCTCCTTCAGCTCCAGCATTAACTTTTCGTTGTCGCCTAAAACAAACTTTGGAACTACATACACAAAGCATTGACTTTCTCCATCAGTAATGGAATATGGCATTTTGTGTTTGTAAATAACTTCTTGTTGTAATCTTTGGTAAGAGGCTTTACGCTTTTTGTTTCCGTTGGTTCTATAAACTTTAATGTAGTCAATTTCAAAATCGATTCCAGACCTGTTCTTGACCTCTATAACCAAATACACTTCAGAAGCATCATACGCTATTTTTTGTAATTGGACTTTAATTCCTTTTTTGCGTTTGGTTTCAATACGCTCAAAGTTGGATTTTAATAAATACTCGCTGAATTTTTGAAAATGTGTTATTCTATTTGCATATTCGTTCAACGGTTTAACTTCTGGCTTCTGCTTAATCTTTTCCGGAAGTTCACTGCCAATGCTTTCATTTTCATTGATAAAATAATTCAGTTCTGGAAGTTTTTCAGAATATTTCAAAATATAAGAATAAACGCGACCATCACTTGTAACGGTCAATAGGTTGCTTTCTGTTCCAGGCTTCGCCTGTAACAAACCGAAATACTGCTCTTTCTCACGATTATAGGTGAATACAAAATTGGAAGCTCCTGTAATTCCTTGTCGAATAGGGTTTGGAAAAAACAGGGCAACGTTTTTCTGGTCGTTGGCGTAAATAGTGTCAAGGGGTTGCTGTGCTGAAATTGACATTGAACAAATCAATAACAGTAATGTGATATATGTTTTCATAAGAGTGAGTTTATTAATTGCCCATTATGGGCTTTCCTTGATATTTTGTTTTAGGAAGTCTTAAAATGAGTTTGTAATTATCGGTTATCGTAACCTTTACGTTTTTATGGTTACGTTGGAATATTTTCTTGAAACCGCTTACTTGCGGAACACCAGTAATATTAATGTCGTCCACCATATCGCCAACAATTTCATTGGTAACTTCTGCTCTAAAACTGTTTTCAACATAAATGCCTTCGCTACCATCCTGAAAATCATAGGCTTTCAATTTTACTGGTTGATGATTGATATTCTCAATGTCTATGATGGTGCGATTGGGTTTAAAATTGACAAATCCATAAATAGGCGTATTCTTGGAATAGCGTTGTCCATAAATGGTAGCATCTTTTATCAACCGCATTTGTAAGCGATAATTGGTTTTAACTGTTTGTGTGCCATCTACTCGTACATAAATGAAATCATCGGTATTTTTTGAATTCAAATCCTCATTTTCAATAGGATGCGAAGCAAAAAAGAGTTGATGCTCCAAAGCACGTTCTTTGGCTTCCACGTTCGTTTCTTGCTCTTCAATAGCATCCGTTGTGTCTTTTTCCTTCTTAACAGGTGGTTTTGGTGGATAGTATCTTGGATTAATATTTTCAAACGTTCTATCTGAATATCGAATCTGCCCTTGTTGGTAAATGCTATCTACCATCTGCATTTTTTTCTTGTCCAATAAATCAGGGTCATATACGCCTGTGGAATCCAACAGCCGTTCATCATAAATGCTGGGTGCGTTGGTTTCCCTAACTTCCTTTAAGTCGTTTAGGGCATCCAATTTGGAATCGTATTCCTTTTGGTCGTCTTCCAGTTCCGGTACAGGAATCTGGTTGTTCTCAATGGTCGGTTCTTCGTCCTCGCCCAATATAAGCATTGCATAGCCACCTATAAAAAGCAGGATGCATACCAACACGATGGCAAAGACTATTTTATTTTTTTCTACTTTCATAATTTTCTAATTTTCGTAATGTGCTTTCAAAAAAGTTGGTAATTAGCAGTCCGTGGGTATTGTTTGGAAAGTTTCTATCTACGTGAATCAAATTTCCAATAGTGGTCAACTCATAAGTATCTGTGATAGTACCTCTATTGATTTCAAAAATGGTTTTCGTTTCAAACTTGTAGGGTTCGTTTTGAATATCAACTTTGGATTCGATATTCAATACTTTTTGAACCAACGAGTATTGCAACAAACGGTTATAAACTCCATCGGCTTTTTTCTGTCGGTACAGAGCATCTACAGAACTATTACCCAACCAAAGGGCTTTCTCCAAGTTCTTTTCGTAATTGCTGGCATCAATGTTATAGAAATAAGTGTGAAACAACTCCAATTGTGCCAAGACTTCTACTTTTAAATTTTCTTGTTGAGATACCAGTTTCAAGGGAATAACACTTCCGTCCGAATTGACTACAAAAGCATTATTAACTGTTTCTTTATGCAGCTTTATGACCATCAAAACGGAAATGACGCACGTGAGCACAGCTCCAATAACGACGGTCAATACTATAAAGCGATTGAGCTTTAAGATGTTGTAAATATTCTTATATGGTGTTTTCATCTGTAAATTATTATTGCTTTATCAGCCTGTAAAGAGTTTAAAAGTGAACGAGGTCGCTCGTTTATATAATTTGAATTTCAGCAATACAATAAATCCGATAGACCCTAACTGTAAAAGCGGTGCGAAAAAATTACTCCCCCAATCCGTACCAAATAAGTCGCTCCAGAAATTTGTATTGATTTCGGTATAAAGATTATTCACGAAAACATTGACCAGAAAGAAGGCAGGAACTAACATATATACGCCAGCGTAAAGCTTAAAAAAGTTGTATGCCAACGACCTGAACTTTTCAAAAACCGCCAAGCTGATGACCAAAGGGAAAAAGGCTTGCATTATGCCCAGCAAAAAGAATCGTTCTGCAAGGAATAAGGGGTAAATAAACAAATCCAATAGCCAGAGAAATATTCCGGCAATAAAGGATAGTATTTTTAAGCCGTATAAAGGTGTTACTAATGCTTCATAAAGCATTGCCATTGCTTTTTTGGTGGCATCCCAAGCACTTACATCCTGTTCGATGTCAATATCTTGCATCTGTAAAGGAAGAAGTGCGGGTGCCGTGTCCCGATATTGGTTTTCAATGGCCACCAAAATGGTGTCGAAAACACTTAATACCTGTGTGGAAAAAATGACTAAAATCACTATTGCAAAGTTTTTGGCCAGTTCCGCAGGGGTCAATCCCCACGTATAACCCTCATTATTGGCTACACCTTCATTGTACTTTTTTAGGATGTTGATGAGAAAAAACAAGAGGGCGAGTGTCTTCATTCCTACAATAGTGTATTGTGAGAAATCACTATTTTTTATCGTTTGAAAAATAGTGTCCACAAACTCTAACCCTATGCCTAAAAAAATACCTGACATTAGTAATCGGTTTCTCGGTTATTGATTTTGTACTGCATTTCTCGAAATTGAATAATCTCTCGATAGCGTCTGGTTTTTGCCTCAATTTCCGCTACCATTTCCTTGGATTCCAGCTCTTTTTCTTTAAGGACTTCGGCACGTTCGGCATCGGTCATTTTCAGATTGTCGCTGGACAATATTTGGTCGATATATTCCATACCAGCCATAGAGTTCTGAAGGATGGCATCAAAGGAATCTGAAATGCGTGTAACTTCATTTGGTTTAATAAAAGGGGAATTGAGGATTTCCCTCAAATCATCCTGTACAACATCAAACAATCGTTGGTTGTTTCTTGCCAGTTCCCTGACTGCTTGAAGTTGTTTGATGACATTGTTTACCTTATCGATATTCTCTTTTTGGGTTTTAAGGAATTTTACCGTCTTCATTAAATTGGCGGTTTGTTTACCTGATTCCAATAATGATTTTACAAAAGAGATAAAGTTTGTGTTGTCATACACAGGCATCCCCTGGGCCGAAGCCTTACTTCCAATTAGCACTACAAATAGTGCGGATAACATTAGATTTCTGATAGTGTGTCTCATAATTTTTATTTTTAAGAATTAATAAATATTTTAATGGCTATCTCCATATTTTGGTGTTCTTCAAAATGTTTCATAATGTCTTCGTTTTCTTTGCCATCCGTGAGGTAAGCAGCAAAGACTTCGGGCGGTACTTCCAATCGGAAAATGTTGCTTTCCTTTCCGATTTTGATGAACATTTCGGTATATTTTCGTGTTCCTGTAAGGTTGTTACGAATGGATTTTAACTGGTTTAAATCGTGACTGGTAAGGTTGAGCCTGTTTTTTAATTCGGCATAGCCTTTTTCATTACGAAGGCTGTAAATTACTTGGGTGTTTTCAAGAATACTCGCCGATGTGGAATTGTTGGGCAATTGGTTAATGGATTGCAGTATAATCCCAATCGCTCCATTTTGTTTTCTAATGGCTTGATAATAGAATTCTACACTTTCGAGTACATTTCCAAATTTGAGCTGTTTGGCAAACTCGTCGAATAGGATGATTCCCCTCTCGGCTTTATTTCTCCAAATGGTTCTTTGAATGGCAGATTTAATCAGCTTCAACATTACGGAAAGGATTTCCTTATTGTCCTTTACTTCATCAAGTTCAAAAACAATCAGTCTTTTATCCTCAATTTTATAGGTCTGGTCTTCACTTACATTGAACAGGAAGCTGTACAAGCCATCATCCACATATTCAGAGAGAATGTGCAGAAAATCGTAGATGTTGAAATGTTGCTCTTGAATATGTAGTTCTTCTAAAAAGGTGTCTTTTTTTGTATCAACGAACTGGTATAAATTTTCCAAAGAATGTGTACCACCCACATTTTGTAGATAGTAGTACCGAAGTACTTTTTTGACCGCCACTTCTTCAGCTTTAGTCGTTGCTTTGCCCGAAGCCAAGAGCTCTAAAAGGAAGATTGCCAAATCTTCCAATCGCTCTGGTGTCAAATCATTGACATCAGAGATATAGAATGGATTGATACCCAAATTTTTTCCCTGTTCATAGCGAAGGATGATATGGTCGTCTGGATAGAGCTTGGCAAATTTTGAATATGAACCACCTAAATCAATAATGACCAATCGAACATTTTGTTCAAAATATTGGCGTAGAATATTGTTTGCCAAAAAAGATTTTCCCTCTCCAGTAGGTGCGAAAATGGCAAAGTTCCTTGCCTTGATGCGTTTCTTCTTTTCATCCCAGACATCTTTAAGTACAGGAATGTTATGTTGTCTGTCATTAAAGATGACACCTGTGGCATCTGACTGATAGTTGGTATTGTTAATGTACAGGCAAAGAGCGTGTTTTAAATCGGTTACGTATAAATCCTCATTAGAAAAATTGGAAGTAAAACAGCAATATGAGTTTAAGAAATATTGCTTGCGTTCTTCGTCTTTTGGATAATAAGGCACTATATCCAATTCTTTGAATTCGGTTTTTATTTTGGAAGCAATTCTTTCTAATTGTGCTTCATCTTTATCCCAGAATATAATATTTAGATGACCCCTAATAATTCTTGAACTATCGTCCTCATTGATTTTGGTAACAATGTCTTCAATCTTCTTTAAGATGACTTTGTTCTGTGTTCCAAAATTGGAACTCTTTTTGAGTTCTTCAATTTTCTTGTCCAACAGCTTTCGCCATTTGTGCTTATCATCCAAATAAATGATTTGGTTGACAATATGATTTTCATTGAGATTCAACCCTAATCCGTCAATAAATCCTTGGTGGAATACAAAGTCGTCCGAAGTAAATTTATCATTGGTCTTGCTACTCTGAACCACATCGCCATAACACAATTCGCTATTGATGGCCAGCACATCAAAATGATGGTCGCCAATTTCAATATTCGCTTTTTTCAATAGAATGTCGGTATCAAATCCTTCGTTGAATCCATTAAAATAAGCATTGGTCAATGACAAGACTTTATCGATACCCAAAGGTATCAATGACACTTTCCGGCTGTTATTTACAAAGGAAACGGCATCGTTAACAGAAGCAATAAATTCCTGAACGTTATGGTCCATTTGCTTATGAATACCCTTTTCGACCTTGCGGAATGGGTTGGTAAACTTCGGTGCGTTCAAAGCTTTGTTGTGCGGAAGTATAAAGAATAGGTAAGAAGAATGTTTAATGAATTCCCGACCTTTAAAATAATCGTGTGTGGCACGTTGCAAAAAGCTTTTGTTCGGAAGTTCTTCCGCCAAATATTCAGCTTTCTGATAGATGTCCTGTTTGTGGATAACCGTGGCAATAGGCAATGATTTAAACGCTTGAAACCACGAACCGTGAATATCCTCAAAATCTTTTTCCGCGAGGGAATAGATTTCAGGATTGTCCACTTGATAGCCCAATACCACATTGCCGTTATTAGCGAACACGATATGGTCTTGAATATCCAAAATAGGATGATATGCCGATAGGTTAATTTTCTTCATAGTACAGACGACTTCCTTTTTTGTTACTAATTGTTTGTGGGAATACCTTTTTGATGTGCATCAATGCAGGGTTTTTGGTAATGTGAGTCAATACGATATACAGTGCACCGTTCAATAGAAATACTGAAATGATAACAGTAAAGCTGAACGAAAAGATGATGAACAGCAATGAACCGATAACAACGGTCATCATTAAAGCGAACAATGATATGGGCAGACCCATAATCACGGCTCGCTTGCGTATGTTTTTATAGACCTCGAATCGTTTCATTACACTACGATGCTAATGAGGTACGTAAAGATGCCCACGACTGCTCCCGCAATCAATACAAAGACCAGTACGCGGGTAATCCCTTTTTTTAAATCGGCATTTTCGCCAAAGAAATGTCCAGCATTAAATAGGAATCCAATTAAAAAGATAACGCCCAAAATAATGGGGAAAATGGTTCGGATAGTATCAGAAACATCGTTTACGGAATCTTCGATACCTCCAATTTGTGCAAAAGTTGTACTTGAAATAAGTAATGATAAGATGGTTACATAATGTGATTTTTTCATAATCAAAGTGATTTAGATTTTACGTCAATTTTGATATTTGAAAAATAGTGTATATTGCAATACAAAGAACTGATAATCAGTAAATTGTGAATAAAATAAGTTTTGATGTCAATTGTTTTTATTTGATGCGAATTGGTATCAAATTTTATGAAAATTGAAAAGTGCGATGTTGATAACTCTAAAATTTTGGAAGTGGGTAACGCCCAAAAACGTCAGTTTTGTGATTTTGATGCTACAATTCTGTGTGATTTTCGGTCAACAAAAAGTCATTATCATCGACCCTGGACACGGTGGAAAAGATACTGGTGCAATCGGTACAAATAGTATTCAAGAAAAGGATGTATCGTTAAGTATTGCCAAAGAGATTATAAGGCTAAATGAAACCCTCTTAAATAACGAGTTTGATATGTATTCGACCAGATATATGGACACTTTAATTTCTTTATCCGATAGAAGTCGATTAGCTGAAAGCTTAAAGGCTGATGTGTTTGTATCGTTACATTGCAATGCCTCTAACACATCGGCAAAAGGAATGGACATTTACGTGCATAATACCAACGATGAAGAAGTACTTATAAAGAAATCTATCGGAATGGGATTGTCCATTTTGGAAGAAAGCACTCTGAAATTGGACTTTAAAAAACGAGCAGTTCGATTCGCAAATTTTCAAGTGCTACGTGAAAATATCGAAATTCGCCCTGCTATACTCATCGAAATGGGCTTTATTTCGAGCACCGATGAAGCAGATTATTTTTTAAAGCCCAAAAATATAAGAGCAATGGCATTGGCCATTTTAATGGGATTGTATAACTATTTAAATGTTGGGTTATGAAGGAAATATTTATGGAAATTGTAAAAAGCATTAGAAAGATTATTATAACTATCTTCAAAGAGATAATTAAAACTAAAAATCCTCAATCCTAAATTTTAGTTTTTTGTCAAAATATAACTTGTCAAAATAATTTTGTAGGGTTGGGTCAGTAAAAACAACATATTCACTTTCACATATTTCTTTGAAGTTCTTTGGGTCTTTTAGGAACATAGCACATACATCCAATTCATCATTGGTTATTAATCTTCCGTGTAGTAATTCTCTATGCTCCAAAAAGTTAAAAATCTTTCTGGATGGATTACTGAAACTATTGTAAAGCACTTTCAAAAAAGTTTCTAAATCATCGACATATATTGACCAAGGGTAAGGGTCTTCATTATTTTTCCTTTTAAGCATTAATCCTAAATCGGTTTGTATGGAAGCAAATCTTTCTGAAGTAACTACAATGCAAAAAATCTCGTGAATTTCATTCGTGATAATTACCTCCGATTTATTTTTCAAGCTAACAATAACCTTTTCATTGTTTAACAATTCCTGTTCAACCTGATAGCATTGGTCATAACCTTTTTGAATACAGTCGTTAAAGTCAGATTTAATTCTTTGGTATGCTTGTTCCGTAACCCTTCGTGGTTCTCTATATCTTGAAGCCTTACATTCAATGATATAGGCGTTATTATCCACAAGGATTAATATATCTTTTTCTTCTGGCTCGTTGTTTATGTAATAGTTGGTGAAAATTTTAATCCTTTTTGATTTTTTGAAGAATTTTTTAAATATATCCAAAGTATGGCTTTCCAAAACAACTTTTCCTCTACGGAAATTTACTTGTTCTTTTTCCTTTTTTGTTTGAGTAAGCGTGGTATAAAGTAAATCATATAGAGCTGAAGGCAATTGTTTTTGATATACGTTTAAATACTGATTATCACTAATTCTTATAATCGGTTTATTTTCTAAAGGATTTTGTTGGGAATAAAATAAATTACTATGATTATCTTTAATATCAATTGAAAATAAGCCACAGAAAATATCAATATGTTTTTCTTCAAAAGAGAGGTGAAAATCTTGTTTGGCAAAAAGTAAACATTGGTGGGGTTTCTCAAAAAAATTCAAAAAACTTTCTTGGGTCTCATTCGAAAGTTCTAACAGCTTATCTGTAAACTCATTCTCTGCTAATAATCCATTTGCAGATTGTCGAGCCAGTTTGTCAAAGCCTTTGTCTAAAATAAATGACTTTGAATTTATTGACTTTGCACGATAAATTAATTCAGAATGATTGCATAAATTAATTAAGGTTTTTAAATCGATTTCTAATCTTTCCTGTATTTTATCTTGATAAGGTTTAAACATCCTAATAACCTTATTTACCTCTTGTTCTCTATAATTTAATATTCCGTTTTGAAAGTAATTTTTGAATGCTAATTCGTGAACAAGTAATTTTTGTCTTTTATCAGAAATCTCATCAAATTCATTTCCCTCATAATTTTCTGATAAATAGAAACTAACTATCTCTAAAAGAATGTCAGCAACTTGCTGAAGTACTAAATCATTTTTTTCTGAATAATGAAGTTCTTCCTTGCCTGCCAATGGTGTAGAGAGTCTTAACATTATCAGATATAAAGAATCTTTTAATTTTGACTTGAATTTTTTTGAAAATCCAATATTGCTTCTTTCTGGATGGTGTCTAATAAAATCAGCAAAAAAACATACAAAGCTCTCTTTTGTATAACGAGAGATTATTTTTTGAATTTCTAATGATTTTTTCTCTAAATCTATTTTCTTCATTTTATCCTAAAAACACTATCCTTAATTTTTCAAATCGTTACAAATGGATTACAACATTTTTTATATTTCATCAAATTCAAAATTAAGATTTTGCAATTCTGGGGTAATCTCTAACGGGTTTCCTTTTTTGGTTTGTCTGCCAGTTTCTGATATCAAGTGTAAATTGGTTTTGGCTCTTGAACAGATAACATAAAGTAGTTTTTTTGAAGCGGCAACAGGGTCTCCAGTAAAAATGTCATTCCAATGTGGGATATACCCATTTAGCAAACCATAAGCAATAACGGTTTCAAATTCTTCTCCTTTAACACCAACGCAAGTATTGATGACGACGCCTGACATTTCTCTATAAAAACTCATAAATGATGCTATGTCACTTGGAACTTGAAACGTTGGGTCTTCAAGACGGCTCTTTATTACATCGAAAAAGGTCTTCCTATTTATAAGAAGTTGTGCGTAAATAGTTTGGTCAATCCCAACAGCCTCTAAAAACTGGTCAAAACAATCATTAAGATAATCGATACCTTCAGTTTCATTGGATGTTATCGAGTTAATCAATTTCAATACATTTCGCTCTGTTTGATATTGTTCGCTGAATTCAGTATTGGTATGTTCTTTAAAGTTTTCAATTACTTCAGAACACCATTTGTATCGCAATGAATATATTTTTGGTTGTGGCTGCGTTAAGAACAACCTCGATAACTTATACCAAATGTTATTTCGATTTTTTGACATTGGTGCTAAACCTGAAGCATCAAAATTTACATCTGGTAGTTTAGCTCTCAACTGTTTTGTGATAGTAGTTATTAACCACCATTGCGGAACCAATACGCATATTTCATCTTCTGGAATTCCATTATCTAAACTATGCTCTATAAGTCGTCCAATTTCATCTACTAAATATCCTTTGTCAATGGTGTTATTGTACGTTATTATACTATCAACGTCTTTATTAGTACCAATAGCTTCAATTTTAATTGGGTTTGTCTGGAATATAGAGTAAAAGTCGATAATTCTTTGTGTGGACCTATAATTTCCAGAAAGCGTAAGTTGCTCAATAGGTAAAGTGTTTAACTCTTCCTGTATTTCTTCCAAACTTTTGGCAATGCCACCCAAAGATGCATAAATTGCTTGGTCTGTATCTCCTACTAAAAATAGATTTGAGCTACCTTCCCCAGTTGTTACAATCGACGAAATAATTGCGTAAAGCAAATCTTGCGTGTCTTGATATTCATCAACACATATAAGGCTAAAAATGTTCGATAACGTTTTTTTTATTTTAGGATGCTTGGTTAAGAGTTTGTATGAATAGTATAGTAGAAGCTCAAAATCAATTAACTTCTCTGTTTGTAGCCTTTCGTGATAATCCTTAAGGACTCTTTTTTGAATTGTTTTTGGTTCGGCAAATGTGCCGTCCCTATCGAATCTGAAATTAATCGGGTCAATAGGTTTTAACTTATGCTTTTCTTTAAGTTCACTTATGATATCCGAGGCATAAGTTTCATCGGCAATTAAATAGCCGTTTTCAAGTTCAGGTAAATAACAGGAATAGGGTTTTATAATCCATTCGAGACAAAATGAATGCAAAGTGCCAGACCAAACCCGATTACTATTAATTCCCATTGCGTTTAATCTGCGATATATTTCTTCGGAAGCCCTTACGGTAAAAGTTAGAGCGACAATCCTTTGTTTACTGTTTACATCAATATTTTTTAGAGCATAAGCGAGTTTATGAATAATCACTCGTGTTTTTCCACTTCCTGGGCAAGCTGTAAGAAGTACATTTCCATCTTTAACAACGGCATCTTTTTGTTGGTCGCTTAAAGTATCTAAAATCATATAAACGATAAAAATTTAGTAAATTGGTCATTAGGAAAGTTGGCTATATAGTCATCAATAACCTGTTGGTCTTCTTTATCCTTAAAACTAATTTTTGTTGCTACATCGTAATAACTATCATTTTTACTACGACTAATTTTTCGTAACCTGTATTTAGCGGTTTTAGCTTTAGAGGCATTATTTAAATGCGAAGATGCAAAAGCAACGGCTTTCAAAATATATTCAGGAATATAAGTATTGTAAACTAAATTATCTGCAACAACCAACGCCAGCCAACCTTTGCCTTTTTTATCAGCCAATCGTAAAACTTCTACACCTGCAATCGAAACTGATTTTTCTTCTAACTTTTTCTTTGAAGAATCAATAGCTGCTTGTTGTTTGAAAATTTCAGGAAGTGATTGTACGTATTCGTGGCTATTCCCATTCAAAAGGAAATCAACTTCAAAGGTGTATTTAGAGTAAAAAGGAATCAAGAAGTCGTTTTTGTCACAAAATTTATCCAATTCCTTTTTTCTTTCAGCTCCACTAATTTGCGATGCCCTACAATGTTTTTCATAAGCAGAATCATCAACTTCATTTGCAGGTAAATTGACAATACTGGCATCCAAGTCAGTTAGTATGGCACAGTTTTTCTGAATTCTATCCTTATGGAAAAGCCTTGCAACATTTTTAAAACCTGTACTTCCAATGTTTACGAGACTTATCCCAATTTCATCGAGCGAAATTCCAAAGACTTTTTTAAACATTTGAGGAATGAGAATCTGTTCTGCATCGCCTTCAACCAAAACAACGCCTTTCGCGAAAAGCAAGTTGCTTCTTATGGCGTCCAAGTACCTTTCGGCTCTTGTTATATAATCATCATCAAGATTGTTAGATGGTTGATATACCAAAGTCTGCATATTTCCTCGGCTTAAAATATTTACTGAACTTATTCGGCTTACAGATGAAATGTGAGTAGAATGCGTTGAAATAATAACCTGTGTTTTATTGGTTTGCACATTATCAAAAAGGGTTTTTTGAATATGCGTATGAATATGTGCTTCTGGTTCTTCTATTAAAAGAAAATTTGCAATTCTATCCGTTCTGATTTTTTCATACTCCAATAGCTTTAGTGATAGGTAAATCATATTTGCACCTCCCAAACTCAACTCCCATATTTTACCCATATAACCTTCTTCATCTGGGTCGCCAACCCATAGTTTGAGTGATTGCAGTAGTTTTTCCATATCATTTGGAAGTTCTGATTTGACATCTATATTAGGGCCGTAAGTAGTACCCACAGCTTCCTTAATACTTTTGTCAATTCCATCTTTCACATCCTTTACTTCTTTGAGAGAACTAATTTGGTCGTTAAGTTTGTTAACGCTATCAATGATGTCCGTTTGTTTTGAAACTTCAATAGTTTTTTCCTTTCCTCGTAATAAATTAATCAATGGATTAGTAGAATAGGAACGTAAGTCGCTTTCGACATCTCGAAGTGCTTTAATGAACGTACAAGAAACCTCGTTGTGCACACTTATTTCCCTCGGCAGAAACGTTCCAAAAATCAATTCTTCTTTATCATCTGGGTTTGGGAATTCAACAGCATCAAAATCGCCAACATACTTTTTATAGGTAGTGTCATCACTAAAATCTCCAGAGCCTCTGCATAAGTAAGACGTTTCATAATCATCAATCGTAAGTTTATCAAAAAAAAGCTGAAGCCCTGCTACACTTTTACCTGCGGTTTGTGAATAATCATATAATTCTTTTCTAAACTGATATTTTGGTCTAAAGTACACCGAGTAACTTCCAGTCTTTTTGCTGCCTTCCATATCTCCCGAAGATTGTACTGCCAGTACCTGTGCTTCTTCACTCGCATCCAGTTCGTCAAAAGTAACCGATAAAATTATCCAATGTCCAGCCCATTTACCCAGACCTCGGTTAAAGTCAGACTCATTAAATCTTATATATCTTGGAAGTTTATCATCAATTAAAACTCGTAAAGCAAAAAAGAGATTGGTTTTACCTGAACCGTTTTCTCCTAAAATAGTATTTATACCTTTTTTAAAAATGAATTTTGATTTATAGAAATTTCTAAAATTCCTAATGGATAGTGAACTTATATGCATAATAATTATTTTGAAACAATAAAAAAGCCAATGATTTCCCATTAGCTTTTTAAACATTAATATTTTAAGCGTAATCGCCTATAAATATACTGAAATGTCTTTTTAAATTCTTACGGTTTCCTACAAATTGTTAAAATTTTATTAAGAATATATCTTTACTTCTGGAAGTCAAAATTTTGGTTTTTTTTCGTAAATTAAGCCTAATTAGAGTGTTATAAACTCTAGTGCAAATAAAATGAGAGCAATTGCAATTTTCTTTTTGAACGTACTTCAAAATACTTTGGGGATGACTTTTGGATGGTTGTTTAAACCAAAAACCAAACGAAATTCATTTAAGGCCTTATCTGATGTTGAAATGGTAAAATATCTTGAAAAAAGAAGGCAATACAAAGGCTATAAAAAACAATGGCTGTATTACAGGTGTAGAGAAGAAGGTTTATTAGAAACCTATTACAAATTGTTCGATACTGAAGTTGAGGGACAAGATTCTGGAACGAAATTTAGTTTCGGTAAATATAGAGGGGAATATGTTGAAGCTATTTGGGAATCTGATAAAGAGTATATCAATTGGCTTTCCCAACAAGAATGGTTGGCTCAATATTTGGATGAAAGCGATATGATACACGAACTACTTCTTTTAGAGGAAGAAAACCAAAATTAGATTTAATCCCTTTTATCACGACTGCTTTTATCAAAGGCAATTAAATTGAACAGTTGTCGCATCCTTGAACGTACCCTATTCCCATAACGTTCCTCCAGTTCTTTAGCATTGAGGTTTGTAGTTGCGTGTGTTTTAGTTTTATGACTTAAAAATAAATCATAACGTGAAAGTAAGATTTCGCCCATTACATTACAATCTTTTCCAAAATGCCTTCCGGTGGGTTCTACACCCAAATCATCAAAACAATAAAACTTTTTGTCGCCGTAATTTTCAATGATGGTGTACCCAATATTATTAAAGGCAAAGGCAATGTTTCGTGTGGGTATAACCTCATACGATTTCTGATGTGGCACAATATGGCGTAACAGTTTCATTAAACTGGTTTTTCCACAACCAACAGGACCAGAAAGCAAAATCCCTTTATCGCGGTCGATGTCTAATTTTTTGCAATTAGCTTCATCCCTGATAAAATAATTACAGAGCTTGAATATAATATCACGGTCTTCTTCAAAAATTTTGAATTTCTTGCCAAAAAGTAGTTTTCCTTTGGCATTGAGATAAATTAGCATTTTATCAAAATCATAAAGCATTTGATTGTCTTTCAGTTCTCCCAAGGTGTATTGAACGCTACCCTCGGTAATGATATGTGGTTTGTGGGGATTCATAATGGTTCATTATAATTTTTGTTGGAACTTGTCTTTAGGTTGTCCGTATTTTGGCTAACTGCAACCATTGTTTTTTCTTCTTTTAGCTCTTCGGCCTTTATCATCCAGTTTCGAGCTGTGGCGTGCCAATCGACAATTTTTGTTTTTCCACCTACTTTCCAACCGATGCCTTGGTAGTGGTTGTAAAATTTTTTGGCTTCCAATTCTGGCCAATTTTCCTTTTCAAAAAAATCAATGACTTCATTTTCATTTTTTGGCTTGTCAAGTTTAGTATCATTTGCTTTGTTTTTTCCTGTTTGTATATGTTTGTTTATAGATACCACCGCTTGTCCATTGCTTGTCCCGATATTGGTAGGGTTTGGGTACAGAGCTTGTCCATCACTTGTCCCAAAATTGAACATCTTGATTCTGCTGCCTTTAAATGGATTATGTGAGGGTTCGTATAATAGGTATTTCCAATGATGTAGTTCTTTGATGCAGCGATGGTAGGTAGTTTTTGAACCAATCTTGGAAAACCGCATCGCTTCTTCTCGATTGATATAGAATTCTGTCGGAAAGTGATAGTTGTTCCATAATTGAAACAATGCCACGTACAAACTTATGTGCGTGGGATTTAAACGGCTATCCTTTGAGAATTGTAAGAATACAGCGTTTAGGTGCTTAATGTAATTGACCTGCTCCAAAACGATTTAGAATTTGTTATGAACTTTATTATTTTCCATTACGCTAATTATTTCTTCGTAATCGTAATAGAGTACACCCCCTACTTTGGTGTAGGGCAATGTGCCATTAATTCTTAAATTCTGTAACGTGCCAGAAGAGATTCCCAAAAGCTTTTTTACTTCAGGGGATTTTAGCCACCTTTTGGTAATATGACCAGATTGGCTATTGAGTAGTTCCTTGATATCATCGAGCAGTTCCATTTTGAATTCTCGAAGGTCGTCTGTGGTAATAATACTTGTGGGCATAATAGAACGGATTAAAAGAAAGGGACTACCGTTTTGCTTTCATCTAAAATGATAGCCCCTGACCTGATTTGACTTTCGTTCTACAAAATTGGGGTAGTTTGCTGGATTTTATTCACAAGTTAGGCCTACTTGGGTGTTTTTCTTCTCTCATTTTCAATGTAATACAATAGAGGGTTTTGGTACTTCTTCAGAAAAAATACCCTATCTAAAAACCACCAAATAAAATGAGATTTTCCATAAAACAAGAAACACCCAAGTTGAAGCATCTTGGGTGTTTTATTTTACGTTATCAGTATCATCCATCCGTTTGGTCAACTGCTTTTTCAGAATATCCAAAAATTTGGTTCTGCCATTTTTACGCATCCGTATTTCCAAAAAAGCTCTGTAATAATCGCCCAAGTCCACTTTAAATGTTTTTTCAACAAAATAGGCAATATCTTTAATGTCAACAGTACCATTATTAATGACATCTGTACTGTGCAAAGCGTATATCAGTTCAATTAAATATATTTTGTGGGCTGTCCAGGTAATTTTGGTTTTACTTTGTAACAATCTTAAACTTGCATAATTTCCATTATTCTCCAATTTATCAATTTCCCGTTTTAAGTGTACAATCAAAAGGTCGTAGGCTAAAATTGAGGCCACGGTACTATCGTGGCTTGTTGCAAATTCTTCATCAACAAAAAAGTGAAATGAGTCTGGGAACAACCGAATATCTGCCTTGCCTCTTAAAAAATATTGCTCATCAAATACAGTAGCTTCCCTGCGGTAATAATGGTAAAAATCAAGATTGTCGTTAAAGTAGGTTTGAAGTTTCTCAATATAATTGTTCAAATACTTTACTTGCGATTTATTGCTTCCCCTGGGTCTTTTACTTTCAATGTTAAATAATTTTACGTAATAAATAAGTTTGCTATAAATTTTTGGTTTAGTACATTTAAAGAAATGAATTTCCTCTAATTTGGTTTCAAATTCATAATCAACTACGATACTTCTAACTGATTTAAGGGTCTGTTTTGCAAGTTTAATCCCTTTTTCAGCTTTGAGTAAAATATCTTGTTCTTCTATTTCAAGAATATCTAATTTATTGTCTAATTTTTTTAATATATCGTCGTAATTTGTCGTCATTCATTCTGGGTATCATTATTTTCACTTAATCTTCTGCAATAACGTTGCATTTAAAATTGTAATTAATTAAATAGATATAAAGTACTTTAGGAATTGCAAGAACAGTACAAAGAAGATTAACACAATAACAACGATTAGAATACTAATCCAAATTATTTTATCTTTTTTGGTAATACTATTTTTTACAGAGGGTACTTTATTGCTTTTTTTATTTCGTCTATTCCGTCTATTTTCCGACATAGAATATCATTTTTACTATATATCAATCATTTCCACTTCAATTTTTGTAGCCACACAAACCACTTGGAATATTTTATTATCTTAATTCATTAATGCTTATGAATATTTCCTTTTAGCACAAAAAAATAAAGCAGAAATGCGGCTATTACCATAAGGATTATCATAAGAATACCTTTGACCTTATCTCTTTTTGTGATGTCGGTATTCGATGATTTCCGATTTTTTTTGTTTCTTCTATTTCTTCTTTTTTGAGACATTCTTTTATACTATTTCCAATTCATCTTCTGTAATCGAACCGCATTCAGAATGGCTAACAAGGCCACGCCTACATCGGCAAAAACTGCTTCCCACATCGTTGCCAGACCACCTGCGCCCAAAACCAAAACCACTGCTTTTACACCAAAGGCCAACCCAATATTCTGCCAAACGATGCGTCTTGTAGAACGTCCTATTTTTATGGCTCTAGCTATTTTACTTGGTTGGTCTGTTTGGATGATTACATCTGCGGTCTCTATCGCCACATCGCTGCCCAAACCACCCATTGCAATGCCAACATCGCTCGCTGCCAAAACCGGTGCATCGTTGATGCCATCGCCTATAAAGGCTACTTTAGTATTAAATTGTTTTTTCAAATGCTCAACTTCGTTGAGCTTATCTTCTGGTAACAAACCGCCTTTTGCAGTATCAATACCCATTTCTTTTGCCACTTGTTGGGTTATGGAATCCTTATCGCCGGAAAGCATTATGATTTTGGAAATTCCAGATTCTCTAATTTGTTTGATGGCTTCGTGGGCATCTTCTTTCAATTCGTCTGCAATGATGACATAGCCAGCGAATTTACCATCAATGGAAACCATTACGATGGATTCTACAATGTTGTCGGTTTCAGATGGAACTTCGATATTATTTGAAGTCATCAATGGTTTATTCCCAACTAAAACAGTTTTGCCATTGACCATTCCCCTTAATCCTTTTCCTGCGACTTCGGTTACTTCTTTTGCCTGAAAATCTTCGCCATCGGCTTTATATTCCATTATGGCCTTGGCAATGGGATGGGTGGATTGTTCTTCCATTGCCATTAGGTATTTCATAAATTCGGGTTCATCCCAATCAATGGTTTTTATTTCCTTGATTTTGAAAACACCTTTGGTCACGGTTCCGGTTTTGTCCATTACCACTGTGGTTATCCTTGTCATTTCATCTAAAAAAGATGCTCCCTTAAAGAGAATTCCATTTTTTGAAGCTGCTCCCAATCCACCAAAATAACCCAACGGAATAGAGATAACCAAGGCACACGGACAGGAAATTACCAAGAATATCAATGCTCTATATAACCAATCGTTAAACACATAATCATCCACAAAAAAGTAGGGCAAAAATGTTAATCCAATCGCCAAGAATACCACAATAGGTGTATAGATTCTTGCAAATTTTCTAATGAACAATTCGGTTTTTGATTTACGAGCCGTGGCATTCTGGACCATATCAAGGATTCGGGCAATGGAACTGTCTTTAAATTCCTTGGTGGTTTCGATTTCAATAACGCCATCAAGGTTGATGCTTCCTGCAAATACTTTTTCTCCTTTTGCAATGGTGTCAGGTTTGCTTTCGCCCGTTAATGCTGCGGTATTGAACGAGCCTTTTTCGGACAATAAAATACCATCCAAAGGAATTTTTTCGCCCACACGGACTTGCACTTTTTCGCCAATAGCAACGATTTCGGGATTTACAGAAACATAATTGTTGTTCCTATAGACCAAGGCTTCATTAGGTCTTACATCTAGTAATGCCTTGATGCTTCTCTTGGCTCTTTTAACGGCGGCACTTTGGAACAATTCGCCTACCGCATAAAACAACATTACTGCCACACCTTCGGGATATTCGCCAATGGCGAATGCACCTATGGTTGCGATGGACATCAATAAAAACTCGGTAAAGAAATCGCCATTTTTGATGCTGTTCCAACCTTCCTTTATCACAGGAAAACCTACTGGAAGATATGCGACTGCATACCAGACAATACGTATCCAATCTTTAAAAAAAGCTACGTCAAAATAATCCATCGCAATACCAATAATCAGCATTACAAAGCTGAAAATTGCTGGTACATAAATTTTAAATTTCCCTATACTTTCCGGACTGCTATGGTTGTGGCCATCATTGCGCTTGTGATTATCGGATGAAGTTTTATTTAAATCTCTTAAATTCAGTTTCTTTTTTTTCATTTATATCAATTATAATTTTATTTAAATTCACAGTCATTCCAATCTCAACACCAATTGGGCAAACTGCACCTCTATGGTATCATCGATACCCTCTATTAAGGAATCCAAACCAGTATTTGAAACCAATAATTGTCCGGTTGCACTTATCAGGCAGGACATACTTACTCCTTGTTCTATATGGGTAATGGTTGCTTTAAATTGTGATTTAAAGGATTTCCCTTGATAAGTAACATCTATCAGCCAATTAAAGTTGATAGGGTCGTGCCGTTTTGATAAAAAATCCTGTGATGGAATAGTGCCAGTAAACCGAAGTATTAAAGGGTCTTCCCGCTGTTCTAAAAGGGCATTGATTTTAGGACTATATGTTGATAAAGTCTTAAGGTCGAGTACACCATTGACCACTTTGGAATCATAATCAAGATATAGTGCCAATTTATGGCTTTCTGCCTTGATGGGTTTATCATCAACCAAAGTCATCATCATAATATGACCTTCTTCAGTTGTATAAACTTTTTGGGCATTTACCTTATAATAACTAACCAACAAGATTATTAAAAAACAATGTTTAATATTCATAATGCGCATCTTTACTTGTATAATTTAAAAAAGCAGCTTCTACTTTTGCTTTTAATACTATTAATCATTTTGCTTTAAAAAGCATCATAAAAGCTGCCTGCTATTAATTAAGTTTTCACTTAACTTATTTAAATAAAAAATTTCGCTCATTCCTATAACGATTTACCGCTACTTGTTATCTATATCCTTTTCTCGTTTACCGAAATAATAAATTAGCGCAACACTTGCACCTAATAAGCCAAACAGAGTGTTCTCAAAAATTTGATTCCCATTGATATTTAAAATTTCAATGAAATTATTTATTAAATATTGCCATCAATTGATTTCGTAATTCTGGCTGCTAAACGTGAAAATTGTTATCCCAAAAGGTTGAAGGATAAAAACACCTATGGCAAACCCAATTAAAATGGTAATAAGAATGCTTTTTTTATTCATCGTCTGTCTTTTACGGAAGTAAGCTTACTGGCTCTCAATCCAATTTTTGGCATCTTCCTTTTGGTCTATATTGAAATACTTAATATCGGCATTGGTAAAAGGCTTCATAAATTGGGTTATCCAATTCTGCCATTTTTTATCTCCTACCATTGCTATTTTTTCATAGTCCGTGGCGTGGGCTGTGTCCATTTTTAGGTCTTCCCATAAACCAGGTAAATCCCAACCTGTAAAGTTGACCATCTCAAAATACCACCGGACTTTCATTCCTTTGTCCAGTATGGCGTGGATAAGTGGATGGATTTTTTCTATATCTTCTTTTCTCAATTTGCCCGAAGCTTTTGTTGCAACAATATTTTTTTCTTTTAATTCGATTATCTGTAACATTTTATATAGTTTTTAATTAATAATTATCCTTCTAAATCGTAAAACCATTCTTCCGCCCTTATGATGCCTTCTGATAAAGCTTCTTTTGCTGAAATATCTTTTTTTTCAATTAGTTCTTTTGCTATGGACAGGGCTTTTTCTCGTACAATAGGATTTAAGGTATCTAGGTCAGTTTTAAAATCTTCAAACATCCAGTCCATAGCTTCATTTTAATGGTTAAAAAGTTCCTTTTCTTTTTCAGGGTCTATTTCATCTTTTGACTTTTTGTCCAAAAAATAATCAAGCACAATACCCACGATAACAGCACCTACGAACGCTGAATAAACCTGCCAATTAAATTGGATTATCAATGATAGACTTATAAGTATCGCCAAAATGGGTAAAATCGGCACTCGTCCTATAGCCAAAGGAACTTTAAATGGTCGTTCTTGCTCTGGTGCTTTAAACCGAAGCACGATAAGTGCGACATTTACGGCAACAAAAACAAGTAAAGCGCCTAAAGAAGACATACCTGCTACAATCTTAATATCGCCCAACAATAAAAATCCCGCAACTGCTGCCATAACTACAATAGTAGTAACCCACGGTACTTTCTGTGCATTGGTTTTGGTCATAAACTTTGGAAGTTCTCCGACACTGGCCATTCCAAAAAGCAGCCTACTTATGGATATGATACCACTAAAAGCAGCATTAGCCGTAGCAAAAAGTGCAGCGATAGCCAATACCACAGGCAACCAATTGTTGAGATTGGAAGCTGCAAGAGAAAGTGGCGAATCCACGTTTGCCAAAGCGGAAGGGTCTGCAATATTCAAAACCGTAAAAGCAATAAATAAATAAATTATTGTAGTTATTACCATAGTCATTAAAAATGCACGGGGAATTGTTTTCCCTGGGTTCTTAACTTCCGAACCCAAAGCTGCCATATGTTCAAAACCAGTATAGATAAAGAACAGTGTAGCTGTGGCCGCCAAAGTTCCAGAAATCGATTCAATTTTAAAAAATTCTGCTTTGGGTGGACCAGTTTCCAAAAGTCCAAATACTATCAATAATAACAATCCCAAAAGTTGAATGCTGACCATAATAATATTTGCTGTCGACGATTTTGTGATGCCTGTAATACTAATTAATGACAACACCAATAAAATGCCATAACTTATTAGAAGAGAGGGCATATTAAAAAACGTATTGAAATACCCCGAAAAGGCAAGTAACACGGCTGCAATGGTGGCCGAACTATGAAACGCAATCGTCCAACCCGTGAGAAAAGACGGAATATCAATTTTTGGAAATGCCTTGCGTACAAAAATAAATTCCGCACCAGCATTGGGATAGGTAGAGGACAACTCTGCATAGGACATTGCAGAGACACTAGCCGCAATTGCTGCAAAAATAAAACTCAACCAAAGGTCTGTGCCCGCTTGTCCAGCAGCTGCACCAATCACGGTATAGATTCCTGCACCCACAATCGTGCCAACGCCATAAAAGGTAAGTCGAAGCGTACCCAAAGATTTTTTTAGTTCTGCCATATTTTTTAGTTAAAGAGGGTGGAAAAAACCTGAACTGGACCATTGGGCGCAAAGGTTCAAGGTTCAAGTACTCCCACCTGTTATTTTTTCCTGCATTTTTCACATATTCCTTTCAATACAAGGTTCACATCGTTCACTTCATAATCGTCTGGCAAGCTCTCTTCCGATATTTTATTTGGTAAACAGATTGTTTTCCTACAATCGGTGCAATGAAAGTGCATATGTAAATCTGTACCGTATTTACCTTTGGCGTTTTCATCAGAAATCGCATATTTTGCCACTCCGACCCCATCATTAATCTGATGAATCAACCCTTTATCCTCAAAAATCTTGAGATTGCGATAAAAGGTCGTTCTGTTTGCTGTTTTATTGGTTTCGCTCTTTTGAACAAAGGCCTTTTTCAAATCGGAAAAGGACACGGCACTTTGTTTCCTTTTTAGGAACTTGTATATCTTCGACCTCATTTTAGTAGGTCGAATCCCGTGATATGATAGTATCTTTTCCGTTTTGGTCATTTTAACCTTTTCAAAAGCAACCCTTTTTTATTAAATTTATTTTTTATAAGCCAAAAGCCTTAACGCATTAAAAACCACAAGTAACGTTGAGCCTTCGTGGATGACCACTGCAATACCGATATTGGCCCAACCCATAATGGTCGATGGTATGAGCAATGCCACAATACCGAGGCTTACCCAAAGGTTTTGCTTAATAATGGTTTTTGCCTTCCTGCTCAAACCTATGGCAAAGGGCAGGGTTTCCAGTTTATCGGCCATTAGGGCAATGTCAGCTGTTTCCAATGCTACATCACTGCCCGCAGCACCCATTGCGATTCCTACGGTGCTGTTTGCCATTGCAGGGGCATCGTTCACACCGTCGCCTACCATTGCGACTTTGGATTCCTGTTCTTTTAATTTTTTAATGGCATCAACCTTTTCCTCTGGCAACAGGCTTCCCCAGGCATCGGTCAACCCAATTTCTTTAGCAACGGCATCGGCAACCTTTTGATTATCCCCGGTTAGCATTATCATCCGTTTGATGCCGATTTCCTTTAATTTTTTCAGTGTTTCCTTGGCCGCTTCCCGTGGGGTATCCATCAGGGCGATGATACCGATATATTCTTTGTTCCTTCTTATGAGCATTGTGGTATTTCCACCACCTTCAAGTTCTTTTACTTTATTCGATATTTCTTCGGGTGGTTTTGCTTCATCGAGGTCTTCGTACAAGTCAAGGTTTCCAATATAGATTTTATCCTTGCCCAAAGAAGCTTTGATACCTTTTCCAAGAACAGCTTCCAAATCGGTCGCATCGGGTATTGAAGTGCCTTCCAGACGTTCTTTTCCATCCCTTACAACGGCTTTTGCCAAAGGGTGGTCGCTCAAATTTTCAACAGCTACGGCTATTTTTATAAGTTCATTTTCTTCTATATCCCCAAGTGGAACAACTTGGGTAAGTTTAGGCTTTCCTTCGGTAAGCGTGCCTGTTTTGTCAAAAGCAAGGGCGGTCAATTCGCCCAAGTCTTCCAGAGGTCGCCCACCTTTAATAAGTACACCGCCCCGTGCTGCCCGTGCCACACCGCTCAATACGGCGCTTGGTGTTGAAATGGCCAATGCACAGGGACTTGCTGCGACCAATACCGCCATCGCCCTATAAAAGCTGGCACTAAATGGCTCGTCGATGACCAAAAAGGCAAAGAGTAGGATACCCACCAATATCAGTACGGATGGTACAAAGTATTTTTCAAACTTGTCGGTCAACAGTTGGGTTGGGGATTTCTGGGTCTGTGCCTCGTTGACCAATTTGACCAGTCGGGACAGCGTAGAGTCTTTGGCTTCTTTGATTACCTTTATTTCCAGCGTGTTATTACCGTTGATAGTTCCGGCGAACACGCGGTTTTCATCATTTATATCATCATCTGCGGAATAGTCCCTGCTCGTATCTTCCACGGGAATTTTGTCCACGGGTACACTTTCCCCGGTAATAGGTGCCTGGTTGACGCTGCTTTTTCCATTGACCACGACGCCATCTGCGGATATTTTACTATTGGGCTTGACCACTATAATATCGCCAATACTCAATTCCTCAATTCCAACTTCTTCGGTCTTGCCATCTTTTTTGAGCAATGCCGTTTTTGGTGCTAAATCTGCCAGTGCCGCAATGGACTTTCGGGCCTTTTCCATTGCATAATGTTCAAGGGCGTGACCCAAACTAAACAGGAACAGCAACAAGGCACCTTCTGCCCATTCTCCCAAAATGGCTGCCCCAATGGCTGCAACAAGCATTAAGAAGTCAATTTCAAAACCGCCTTTGGCGACGGTCTGTACTGCTTCCTTGGCCGTAAAGAAACCACCGAAAAAGTAAGCACCAATATATAAAGTAAGACTGACCCAATCTGGGATGGATTCTACATAGGAAAGTCCGAAACCTATTCCGAGAAGTGCCCCACAGATAATGGAAAAAATGAGCTCCGTATTTTTACCGAAAATACCACCGTGGGCGTGATCTTCTCCTTCATCGTGGGTCTCGCCCTCTGTGGAAGTTTGTTCTTTAGTATCTTCCTTCTTTGAACGCTCCTGTTTTTTGGATGCTTTGGTGTAATCATTTTCGTTTGAAGAACTCCGCTGAATCTGAAGCTCTTCTTTTTCAATTTGTTTACTTATTTCATCAAAATTCGTTTGCTTTTTATCAAATTCAAGTCGTACCATTCCAGAGCCTGAAACGGAAACTTCCAAAACTCCATTGATTGTCAAAAGGCTTTTCTCTATGGAACGAGCCTGCCTTGTGTGTCTGATTCCTTTAACTTCAATGAGCAAATGCCCGTATTTTTCGGTAATCTCGGCACCAGTACTTTCGGCGAGGGATTGAATGCGGTCAATGGAAATGATATCTGGGTCATAATGAAAACAGAGCTGCGGCACATCATCTCCGTTTGCATCGGCAATGTGCACTTTTTCGATGCCCTCTTTAGCTTGTAGTTTTTGAATAAGCCTTTCAACACAAGAATCTTTTTCGTTAGGAACTTGCGGAAGGATGACCGGTATTTTTAGTTGTAGTTTTTCCATTTTTTATTTTTATTTTATCCACTCTTTGGCATCGTCTTTTTCTTCGGTCTTATAAAATTTTATATGAGCTTCTGAAAAAGGAAGCAATACCTCGGTAAATTGCTCCTGCCATTTAACGCTACCCACCAAAGCAACACGCTTTAAATGCTTTTCATTCGGAAGGTCTAATTCAATTCCCTTCCAATGTGCCTCTGCTGTCCAACCTTCAAAATTTTCCATCTCGATGTACCAGAAAACTTCCGGATGGGCAGTTATATGTTCTGTTAAGACTGGTATCAAGTTTTCATAATCCTTGGCATCCAGCTTTTTCTCTGCCACCATATATACAGTAGCTTCTTTTTTATAGATTGACATCATTACTCACTATTTATAAATGATAATTAAATTTAAAAACCAAACGTTTAATCCTAATTGCCACTGCATTTTTCGCAAATGCCCTTTACCACCAAGTTGATATCCTCGGTAATATAACCATCAGGTAAGTTGATGTGAGGGATTTTATGCTCTGTTAAACAGACCGTTTCATTACAATTGTTGCAATGAAAGTGCAAATGAAGGTCGTTGCCGACCTCGCATTCACAATTTTCTTCGCAAAGGGCGTATTTTATAACTCCCGTACCATCCTCGATTTGATGCACAATACCTTTTTCTTCAAACGCTTTCATAGTCCTAAATAGGGTACTTCTTTCACTGACCTTAAAATCCTTTTCCAAGTCGCCAAGGCTGATGGCCACATTCAACTCTGCCAACCGCTTATATGTCATAAGGCGCATAGCTGTAGGTCGTATTCCTTTGCTTTCTAAAAATTGAACTATTTTTTCCATTTGTTTAAAAAGAGATTTACAGGTCGTGCCGTTTTAAGGAATCTCCTGTTTTAATCTGAAAGGCATCTTCAATATTTGCTATATAAATAATACCATCTCCAGGCCCGTCGGTTTTGGCGTTGGCTATAATTGTTTCAATGGCCGCTTGGGCTTCCTCATTTTGACAGACCAATTCCAATTTTACCACAGGACTATCTGTTACGTGAAAATCTAGCGACGGTCTTGCACCTTTTGCCTTGAATGCGCCCGTGCCTTCTGCTTGTGAAAGGGTCATACTTTCAAATCCATTGTCAGAAAGTGCTTCAATGACTCTTTGGATTCGGTTTGGTTTTATAAATGCTTTTATTTCTTTCATCTGTTGATATTTATTTGTTTTTTAATGGTCATATGTAATTCCCCAATCAACATTGTGGTTGGTATCCACATTGTTATAGCTCATTTCATATTTTTAAATTTTTAATCGATTTTGAACCGAGCCTGTTTTTTAATTTTTAACTAACTAATTAAGACGATAAACAAACTCGGAATCAAAATCTTTGATTGTTATTGAATTAATGTCCGTGTTCCAGTTCGCCCTTGACCATTTCCGAAGACAGGTTATAAGCTCCGTTTATCACGACTTTGGCATCCTTTGAAACTTCGGCAGGCAGGTTGACTTCAACAAAGCCTAAATCAGTAATACCAACCGTTACGGGTATCATTTTAAATTTCATTTTGTCCGCTTCCATTTCTTCATCTTCATCCAAAATAAAAATAAAGGATTGCTCGCCTTCTTTTATAATGGCAGCTTCCGGTACGGCAAAACCCTTTTTCTCGCCTTGCACTATTCGCCCTTCCACATACATACCCGGCAATAGGTTTTTATCCTTGTTTTCAATATCTGCCAGAACTTCCAAAGCTTTTGGGTCTGTATTGAAGGTTTTACCAACAGACCGAACGGTTGCTTTAAGCAGTTCATCTGGACGAGAGGCCGTGGAAAAATATATCTGTTGCCCTTGCTTGATTTGCTTTATGTCCTTCTCATATACTTTGAAGTTGACATAAATTTTTGAGTTGTCGCTTATCGAGAACATTTTGGATTGTTGTGCCACGTAATCGCCAAGGCTAATCATTACTTCATCCACATACCCACTTATAGGCGAGGTAATGGGAACAGCGGAATATATCTGTCCTTCCGCCACTTTGTCCGGGTTAATGCTCAACAGTCTCAATTGGGACCGCAAACCATTGACGCTGGATGTTGTAGAACGAAATTTTGACTGTGCCATTTGAAATTCCTTGCCAGAAGAAACACCTTTATCATAAAGAGTCTGCTTGCGCTCAAAATCCTGTTTCAAAAAGACCAATTCATCATTTTTTTCCTGATAATCTTGTTGCATTGCAATGATATCAGGGTGTTCTATATATGCCAACACCTGTCCTTTGCTTACGTTATCTCCGGGTATTACTTTTATGGAACTCACATTTCCACCAACAAAAGGACTTATGTTCGCCTTGTCCTGTGGGAAAAGTTCCAGCGTTCCTGTTACCTTAATGTTGTTCCCTAAATTGCGTTCCTCCAAAAGTTTCATTTCCAAACCTATGGTTTCGGCCTGTTGCTTTGTGAGTTCCACAACGCCTTCTTCCTCGCTGTGACCTTCTTCTTCTCCTTCACTGTGGCCTTCCTCGCCGTGTGCATCTTCTCCAGCTTCATTGGTTTTTGATACGCCTTCGGCTTCGTTATGCCCAAGTTCAGATTTTGGGGCATCATTACAACTCATAAACATAAGTGTAAATAATACGGTACTTACTAATAGTATATTCTTCATTTCTCTTTTTTTAAGGTTATAAATTGCCCAATTGATATTGCATATCAATGGTCTGCTGGTTAAACTGATTGATGTATTGTAAATGGTTTTGTTTAATGCGGATGGCACTATTGAGAATCGTGATGTAATTGACGTAATCTATTTCGCCTTCTTTAGATGCCAATTGTGCGGTGGTAATTTGTTCTTCTGCCAAGAGTAGTGCGCCTTCTTCGTAATATTGCAAAATCTTCTTTGTTTTTTCAAGGGATTTGGTCAATTGCGACACACGACTTTCCGTGACCGCCTTTTGTTCCAAATATTGATTCTCTGCTACCATTGCGTCTGCCTTGGCTGCCTTGACCCTCGACTTCTGGGGAAAAAACCATAACGGAATGCTAATACCTGCCTGATAGGTGTTGAAGCCTGACACTTCATCCACAACCTGTCTGCCATACGATAAGCTGAATTTCGGTAGGAATTGTGATTTCTCAACGCCCACGTTTGCTTTACTTACTTCGGCATTTTGCAAGGCATATTGCAACATTGGGTTATTCGCTACCGAAGTGGAATCTAATGTCGCCATAAAATCCAATGTTTTGTATGGTTCACTAATCGTTTCAATGGATTCATCCGTTCCCAAATATTGTTTTAAGGCACGTTTGGCTATTTCAATATCATCAAAGGCTTGTTGCCTTAATACTTGAATCTGTTGAAATTCGGAAGAGGCTGAAATAAATTCCAATTTGCCTGTTTCTCCCGTATCATACCGAAGTTGGGCAGCGGTCTTAAAATTGGCATAAATACTGTCCAGTTGGTCTGCAAAGCGCAACTGCGCCTTATAATAATTTATTTGGTCATACGCTTGCATCACATTACGCACCAATTGTTGTTCACTGGCCACATAAAACTTTTCTCCCAAGGCAATACGCTCCTTATAAAACTTCGATTTTGAAAATCCGGATAGCAAATCAATATTGCCCTGTTGCACACCAACGGTTGTTTGTACTCCAGGAAGATTATTACCATATTCTTCTTTGCCTGTGAAAACTTGGGTGCTACCAAGGTCAAAACTCGTTCCCTTTAGTGCTTTTTCCCGTTCAATAAAAGCTTGGCTCTCTTTAAGGGATGGATAATTCTGTTTTGCCAGAGCAATGGCCTCATCAATGGTCAATGTCTTTGGAATTGTACCATCTTGATTAATGTCTTGGGCAAACGCAGTTCCAGAAGCCATCAAACCTCCAACCATCAATAATACAGTTACAATGTTCGTTGATTTGTTGACATAACTTACATCTCCATCGTTATTGTTTCGTTTCTTTCTCGATTCGAGCCAATAATACAATACAGGAAGGACCACAAGCGTTAAAAATGTTGCGGTTATCAAACCGCCAATAACCACTGTTGCCAAAGGCCGTTGCACTTCCGCACCGCCAGAGGTAGAAATCGCCATCGGGATAAAGCCCATAATGGCCGCTGTTGCCGTCAGCAGAATTGGTCGTAAACGTTCGTGCGTTGCTTCGTATATTCGTTTTTTTAAGTCTGTCATTCCACTTTCTTTTAGTTCATTGAATTTGTTTATCAGTACCAACCCGTTTAAAACCGCAACTCCAAAGAGCACAATAAAACCTACTCCGGCAGAAATACTAAAAGGCATTCCCCTTATCCAAAGGGCAAACACGCCACCAATAGCCGCCAAGGGCACTGCCATATAAATCATTAGGGATTGTGAGAACGAACTCAATGCAAAATAGAGCAATATGAATATTAGGAAAAGTGCAATAGGCACTACAATCATCAATCGGTCTGAAGCACGTTGAAGGTTTTCAAACGAACCTCCGTAGGTTACAAAATAACCTGGCGGTAGTTTCACGTCCGTTTCCAATTTTTGCTGTATTTCCTCGACCATCGATTTCACATCGCGCCCACGAACATTTACACCAACCGAAATACGACGAGAGGTATTGTCCCTTGAAATCTGCATTGGCCCGGGTTTGTAGCTGATATCTGCCACTTCCTTTAAAGGCACTTGCGCTCCGTTTGGCAAATCGATATAAAGATTTTTAAGGCTGTTGATGTCCTGTCTAAATTCCTTTGCCAAACGAATGACCACATCGAATCGTTTTTCGCCCTCAAAAATCACACTTGCCTGTTCGCCTGCAAATGATGCACTTACATAATCGTTCAACTTGTCAACGGTTACACCATATTGGGCCATTTTTGCACGGTTATATTCCACCGTCATTTGAGGTAAACCGCTTGTAGCTTCCACATTGAGGTCAGCCGCTCCGGGAACGGTTCTGATGACCGCTGCGATTTCCTGTACCTTGTCGGCTAACACTTCTAAATCCTCGCCGTACAATTTAATTGCCACGTCCTCACGAACACCGGTAAGCAATTCATTAAAACGAAGTTCTACGGGTTGGGTAAATACGAAATTTACGCCGGGAACGACTGAAATTTTTTCCTGTATTTTTTCTATGAGTTCTTCTTTGCTATCTGCGGAAGTCCATTTACTCTTATCTTTTTCAAGAATAATGTAACTATCGGCAATGTCCATAGGCATTGGGTCTGTTGGTATTTCGGCCACACCAATCCTTGAAACTACCGTTTTTACTTCTGGAAATTCATTAATTAGATTTTGAAGTTTTTTTGAAGCTTCAATGGACTCTGTTAGACTGCTCCCCGGTTTTATCAACGCTTGAAACGCAATATCGCCCTCATCAAATTTTGGAATAAATTCGCCACCCATATTGCTGAAAATAAATCCCGCAATCAATAGCAGGGCAACAGCGCCCATAACGACTCCAGCCCTAAAGCGAAGTGCAAAATTGAGCAATGGTACATAACCTCTGTTTAAACCGGACATTATTCTATCACTAAACCTATCAATCTTGTTTTCAAATTTGGCAAACCAACTATTCTGATTTTTAGCAGGTTTTAGGAACATTGCAGAAATCATTGGAACATACGTAAGACAAAGGATAATCGCTCCTAAAACTGCAAATCCAAAGGTAAATGCCATTGGACGGAACATTTTTCCTTCTACACCCGTTAAAAAGAGAATTGGTGTAAAGACGATAAGGATAATAAGCTGTCCGAAAAATGCCGAATTCATCATCGTACTTGCCGATTCATAGGCTATTTCATCCATTTCAGACTGGTCTATGGCGGTTGTGGTTTTTTTCATCCGTTGATGAATGTGGAATACCATTCCTTCTACAATGATTACAGCACCATCCACGATGATTCCAAAATCGATTGCACCCAAGGACATTAAGTTTGCCCATACACCAAATTGTTTCATCAAGATAAATGCAAAGAGTAATGATAAAGGGATTACCGAAGCGGTAATCAAGCCACCACGGAAACTTCCCAAAAGCAAGACAAGCACAAAAATCACAATCAATGAACCTTCAATAAGGTTTTTTTCAACGGTGCTTGTGGTTCTTCCAATGAGTTCACTTCGGCTTAAAAATGTATCTATGTAAACGCCTTCGGGTAGGGATTTTTGTATTTCTACAATGCGCTTCTCCACATTTTCGACTACGTTGCCTGGGCTTTCGCCTTTCAGCATTAAAATTTGTCCACCAACAGTTTCGTGTCCATCTTGGGTAAACGCACCATAACGTACCTGATTACCAAAGCCTACTTTTTCGGCGACATCCCGGATTAAAACAGGACTTCCATTTTGAGTCGTCACAACTGTGTTTTCCAAATCCTCGATACTTCGTGCCAATCCTTCGCCACGGATAAAATTGGCTTGGTGGTTTTTTTCAATGTAAGCACCACCAGTATTGGCATTGTTGACTTTCAAGGCTTCAAAGACCTGATTCATTGTAATACCGAAACTTTTCAGCTTATTAGGATTTATTGCAACTTCATACTGTTTTACATAACCTCCAAAAGCATTGACCTCGACCACTCCGGGGACTAATGCCATTTGACGTTTTACAATCCAATCTTGGATGGTACGAAGCTCCATTGCATCGTACTTATCTTCGTAGCCCTCTTTTAATTTTAAGGTGTATTGGTAGATTTCGCCAAGCCCTGTAGTTATTGGTGCCATAAATGGCGTGCCGAAGCCTTCGGGGATTTCTCCAGCAACTTCGGTTAATTTCTCTTGTACCAATTGCCGGGGAAGATATGTGCCTGCCTCGTCCTTAAATACAATGGTAACCACGGACAGCCCAAAACGGGATACTGAACGCAGCTCGATAACATCAGGAAGGTTTGCCATTGCCAATTCTACCGGATAGGTAACAAATTGCTCAATATCTTCAGTACCTAAATTTGGGGCAACTGTAATAACCTGTACTTGGTTGTTGGTAATATCGGGTACAGAACCCAGATTTATAGTGGCCATAGACCAAATGCCCGTACCTACAAGTGCCACTATAAAGAGCCCAATAATAAACTTGTTATTAATGGAAAATGAAATGATTTTGTTAATCATAGAAAAAGTATTAATTCAGTTTAAACCTCGCAATGCAATTAGATGCAATGCGTTTATAATGGGATGCTTACTTTGAAAAGCATCACGTAAGGATATAGCTATCCTTAAAAAACTGAATTATACTTTAGGGGGTTGGAAAAGCGATTCCAGATATCTGGAAGTGAAGTTTACTTTATGTAAGGTAAACTGTTTTTTCCCTTCAAACTTTAGTTGATTGGTTAAAGCCGAATTGTTGTTCGCAATAATTAATACTAGAGGGTGACAACATTGATGATGGGAATGGACTGGTGTATTCTCCTTATCTGGGTTATTATGATGCCCTTCATTTTTTGCATCATTGTCAATGTAATCTTCAACTACATATTCAAGGAAAGAGTCTCCATAAACTTTATGGTCTTGATAATGGGTAATAATGCTTGAAATTTCTTTAATTGGCCCACAAAAATCCATATCAATGCTAATTCCTTGAAAAAAGGATAGAAACGACATTGATATGGAAAAGAATATTTTCATAAAGTTTCACAAAGATACAAATTAATCGATGCACAGGTTGTGCAAAGATAGGTCTATTCAATTTCATCAGTTACACTCCCACAATCGAGCATTTCTTTTCCAAAATACGGATTGCGAATTTCCCTTTCTTTGCTCAACCAATAAGCTCCTACATTATTGTTTGCCATTGGGCAGAAATTCACATACACTTTTTCGTTGATGCCAAAAGTTTTTAATGTGTTAATGAAATGTGCCGAAAGATGGACAAAATGTCCCCGTTGTTTTTTGATGTCAGAAGTGTTGGCCATTGCGTTTGTGGATGCTTTTAATTCCTTTTCAAGGGTCATCCAATGGTTGTGCGCATCGCCCTTTAATAACTTCATATCCATTTTTTCCAAACTTTTCTGCAACCCATTTGCAGATTTTTTCGCTTTTTCTGCATCATCATTTACAAGTGCTTGGTCAATTAAAACATAGTTTTCAAAAACAGTGTTGAGCTGTTCCTTGAATTTTTTGGAAACTTCCAGTCTTTTGTTCATTGAGGAATGGTCTTTTGATGTACTGTCATTTGTATTTTCCATACCCAAATGCCCTTCGTGGCCTGTCATTGTCTTGCCACCACTGGCATTCATCATACTTTTTTTGCCCTGTAACTGTGCAGCTGCATCCACTGTAAATGTACCATTGGTCACTACTTCTTCGCCGTTGTTCAATCCTTCATCAATGGTGTAAACATTTCCGTTTTTTGTTCCCAAGGTTACTTCTCGCATTTCGAAAACGGGTTCGTTGGGATTGGTCTTTACGTACACCAATGAACGTTCGCCTGTCCACATAACCGCTGTGGCTGGAACTGTTATCTGTGATTGGTTGGCATTGCCTTTTGACATCTGCACTTTCGCAGTAACGAACATTCCGGGTTTCAACAAATCTTCTTTGTTGTTCAATGTGGCACGAACCGCAACTGTTCTTGATTTTGTGTTTAAGGTTGGGTCTATAAACGATACCGTTGCCTCAAATTCTTTATTAAGGTAGGCATTGGTGGCCACTTTTATTTTTTGACCTTCCTTGAGTTGTGAAATTTGGTTTTCATAGGCATCGAACATTGCCCATACCGTTCCCAAATCGCTTACTTTTACGATGGGTTGTCCTTGCTTTACGTAGTCACCTTCCTCTGCCATTTTTTGCGAAACCGTGCCCGAAACTGTGGCGTAAATGGGAAAATTTTCCCGCACTTTCCCAGAGCTTTCAATTTGGTTGATTTGGCTTTCAGAGAGTTTCCATAGTTTCAACTTATTCCTAACAGCATTGTAAAGTGCAGGTTGGGATTCCTTCATTGAGGCTGCCGTCAATAATTCTTGTTGTGCAGCAACAAGTGTGGGTGCATAAATAGTTGCCAACAATTGCCCTTTGCGAACTTCTTCTCCCGTGAAATTGACATTCAGCTTTTCAATACGGCCTTCAAAATAACTTGCCTGTACTGCGTTGGCTTCTTCGTTTGCCATAATCTTTCCTGAAAGTTGCATTGTATTGTCATCTGTTCCGGAAACATTCCCAACGATTGTTGTTTGGATATTTGCCAATGCCATTGCGTTTTCGGACATTTTTATTTCGTTCATTGCCAATCCGTCTGCGCCTGTTTCCGCAGGAATCAAATCCATACCACAAATAGGGCAATCGCCTGGTTCGGGTTGCATAATCTGTGGATGCATTGAGCAGGTCCACATTTGTTTTTGGGTCGCTGAATTCTCGCTCATATCGGAAACGTTTTTGGTGTTTTCGAGACTATCAGTAGAACTGCCGAAAAACACGTAGCCCAAGATTAAGCCCAATACCAATATGGCGATATAGATGATATATTTTTTCATAATTAACTTGTTTAAACCTACAAAGTGTCCGCTGCGGCGGAAACACCTTGCAGGATTGATTTTCAATATTATTTAGCTGCTTCCAAACGCTTTATCATTTCTTTCATTTCGCCGATTTCTTTTCGTTGTGCTTCGATAATATCATCAGCTAATTTTCGTACTTCCGGGTCTTTTATATCGGCTCTTTCACTTGTTAGAATAGCAATAGAATGGTGTGGAATCATTGCTTTCATCCAAAGTATGTCGCCAATGATTGGGCTTTGCGCCCTAACCAAACCAAGTGCACTAACAAAAAGCACCAAACTTCCCAATAAAATGGCGATGTTCTTTTTCTTATTCTGATACATTTTTCGCATAAAAAACCACATTATTACTGCCATTGCTGCGATGCCCAAACAACTCATATAAAACCGTGTTAAACTGAAATATACGTGGTCGATTGAATATGTATTGAGGTACATCGTGATGTACATTGCAATAAATGATGCGGCGAGCATCAAAATAAATTTTGTGTAATTGCCTTTTCCTGTGTGTTGATTTGAATGTTCCATTTTTTTTATTTTTTGTTGGTTAAATTTTTACATTTCTTAATCTTAATGAGTTCATAATTACTGAAACGGAACTAAAACTCATTGCCAAGGCTGCAATCATTGGGGATAATAACAATCCGAAAACGGGAAATAATACTCCCGCAGCTATTGGTATTCCCAGAACATTGTATGCCAAAGCAAAAAATAAATTTTGCTTAATATTTTTCATTACGTCATCACTTAAATTTCGAGCTTTTACAATACCGTGCAAATCGCCTTTTACCAAGGTTATCATTGCACTTTCTATGGCGACATCAGTTCCTGTTCCCATTGCGATACCCACATCACTTTTTGCCAAAGCTGGTGCATCATTGATGCCATCGCCAGCCATTGCCACAACTTTTCCGCTGTTCTGTAATTTTTCTACTTCCTGAAGTTTGTTTTCGGGCAACATTCCTGCTTTGAAATCGGCAAGGTTAAGTTCCTTTGCTACCGCTTGGGCGGTGTCGTGATTATCGCCTGTAAGCATAATCACTGCGATACCTTTATCTTGAAGTTCTCTAATTGCTTTAGCACTTGTGGCTTTTATTTTATCGCCAATTACAACATAGCCTGCAACTTTTGAATCGATGGATAAATAGGAAACTGTTTTCCCTTGCTTTTGAAAAGCTTGTGCTTCAGTTTCCATTTCTGAAGTCAATTTAGCCTTGGCATATTCCATCATTTTGGCGTTACCCAAATCCACTTTTTTTCCGTTGATAGTTCCTTCAACGCCCTTTCCTGTTACGGCACTAAAATTTTTAGTATCCAAAAAATCTGCTTTTTGCTCTTTACCATATTTAACGGTCGCTTCGGCAAGTGGATGCTCGCTTGATTTGTTTAGGGACACTATATATTGCAGAACCTCATTTTCAGAAAAATCAGTACCAAAAGCACCAACTTTTTCAACCGTTGGTTTTCCTTCGGTTATTGTACCTGTCTTATCAATAATAAGTGTGTCCACTTTATCCATTTTTTCCAAAGCCTCTGCATTTTTGATTAGCACACCATTTTGCGCGCCTTTGCCAACACCTACCATCACGGACATTGGCGTTGCCAATCCCAAGGCGCACGGACAGGCGATAATCAAGACTGCAATGGCGTTTACAAAGGCATATACATAAACGGGTTCTGGGCCAAAAATAGCCCATACAATAAATGTGATTACAGAAACAAGCACTACAATGGGAACGAAATAACCCGAAACAGTATCGGCCAACTTTTGAATTGGCGCACGACTGCGGCTCGCATTGTTGACCATTTGGATGATTTGCGACAGCAAGGTGTCTGAACCTACCTTTTCGGCTTTCATTAAAAAGGATTGATTGCCGTTGATTGTTCCGCTGCTTACTTTGTCATTCATACTTTTATTTACAGGAATGGGTTCTCCAGTAATCATCGATTCATCAACAGTAGTTTGGCCGTCGGTTATTATTCCATCGACGGGAATTTTATCGCCGGGTTTTACACGAAGTATATCGCCTTTTTGAATTGTATCAATCATTACTTCTTCCTCTTTGCCATCCTTTACAAGAATTGCTTTATTGGGTGCGAGCTTCAACAATTCCTTAACTGCGGAATTTGTTTTGCTGTGGGCACGCGCTTCCAATACTTGTCCCAATAAAACCAAAGTTAGGATTACTGTGGCAGCTTCAAAATAAACGTGCACAGCACCTGATTCTGTTTTAAACTGCTGTGGAAAAAAATCAGGGAAAAACATTCCAAATACACTGAAAAGCCACGCTGCACCTGCACCTATTCCGATAAGTGTGAACATATTAAGGTTCCAAGTTTTGATGCTACGGTAGGCACGTTCAAAAAACATCCAAGTAGCATAAAAAACAACGGGAATTGAAAGTGCAAACTGTACCCAATTCCAATATTTTTGTTCCATCAAAGTGTACAACGGATTGTTCGGAATCATCTCGCTCATTGCCATCAGGAAAATGGGCAAGGTAAAGGCAACCGCTATCCAAAACTTCTTTAATAGTTTTTTATATGTTTTTTCCTCTGCGGATAGGTCTGGTTGCATAGGCACCAAATCCATTCCGCAGATGGGACAGCTTCCAGCTTCATCGCGAACAATTTCTGGGTGCATTGGGCAAGTCCATTGGTGTGATGCTCCCGAAGAAATACTTTGTTCCTCAACCAAATCCATACCGCAAACTGGGCAATCGCCGGGTTTGTCGTAGGTCTTGTCGCCTTCACAGTGCATTGGGCAATAGAAAGTGCCAGTTCCTTTCCCTTTAGGCTTTTCTTTTACTTTTACCTCTGAATCGTGATGATGTTCGCCCATATTGTGGATGCTATAATTTCCACCATCCTTTTTTAAGGCTTCTTGAAATTTTTCTATGGGAATATGGGTTTTCATCTCAATAGCTGCGTTGGCTTTTTCCAAATCTACAGATGCATTCTGTACACCTTCAACTTTAGAAAGTGTGGCTTCTACGTGACTGCGACATCCGTTGCAGGTCATTCCGTGAATATGATATGTGTGTTTCATTTTATCTTAATTTTTTTCGCATTGCTTCAGAAATATTTTCGGCGTAAACTCCGTAAGCATCCACCAATAAACCTTTTATTCCGTTTTTGGAAGAAATGGCATATAGTACACTATTGTCATCTGTGCTACTCATTCCTTCAAAACGAAACATACCATCGACCTCAAAATCTTCTGGATTCAATTCCAGCTTTAATGTTGCACATTCCAAACAATGCGATTTTAGGTTAAAATCGTAAACGTAGCCATCAGCCTGTAATCCTGTGATTGCTTCTGAAAGCGTATCATAATTTTTCATTTTTTATGTTATTAATTCACAAAAAATTTAACAATCAATCCGCCAGCAAGCCAAACATAACACGTCAATGCAGCGTATTTTAAAATGTTTTCCAACAGTTGGCTTTTTGGTGCCATTTCCTTCATTTGTTTTACATCCTTTCTTTTGAAAAATCCGAGGTAAATCAAAAACCCAGAAAGTGCTAAAAAGGCAATGTTCAAATAGAATGTATAGTCCAACTTAAAGTATTCGCTATCCTGAATTTTTACCTGTGATGGGTCTGGCAGAATGCTCAACAAATCAAAAGAATAATGCAAAATCAAGGATGCTCCTATAAGTGCCGTAAAAAGCAAAAAGAGGATAAATAGTGACATTTTCCAGCCGTAATATTTTGCATTGATACGTAGGATTGGAAAGACGACCAAATCGCTAAAGATAAATGCCATTACACCTGCAAAACTTACGCCTTTCCCAAAAAGCAAAGCTGCCAACGGGATGTTACCCATTGAGCCAATAAAGGTCAAAAATGCTGCGATAGGTCCAACGATTATATGTTCGAGGATTTCAAAAAAAGTGAAATCTGTATTGCCGTTACCGCTATTGATGAACAAGGTTTGAAAGAAGGAATCTGGCACAAACGCTGCCACAATTCCGGCAATTGTAAAACCTACCGTTACGTCCTTCCACACCATTTTCCATTCCATACCGTATTGTTTGGAAACCTTTGCCCAGCCTTTTTCAGATTGGATTTTCTTTTTCCACGATTTGGAATCGTCCATTTCATCATCATCCTTGTCCTTTAAATTCTTTCTTGCTTTTTCTATGAGTTTTTTTGGATTTATCAACCGTATCAATAGCCAAGAAAACAGTATCAACAAAATGCCACCAACGTATTCGCCAACCACAAACTGCCATCCGAGGAAAATTGAAATGATAATTCCGAGTTCGATGACCAAATTTGTTGACGCCAAAAGAAAGGCAATGGAAGATACAAAGCTTGCTCCTTTTTTAAATAGGGATTTTGTGGATGCCAGTGCAGCAAAACTGCACGAACTGCTTATAAAGCCAAAAAATGTACCGAGCAAAACACCCTTGCCTTCATTTTCTCCCATTGTTTCCTGCATCTTTTTTTCGATTACAAAAACCTGAATCATACTACTAATAATGTAACCAAGTGCAAATGCCCAAAGTGCCATCCAAAAAAAGCCTGTGGTGGTAAATGCAGCTTCTGCCCATTGTTTGAGAAAATTGTCCATATCGTTATATTTATTTGTGCCTGACTTGGGAAGGGTTTTAACTAACCAATCAATGAAAAAAAAATCATTCCCTTCCCACATCAGGACTTTATTGTAAACTGTCTTTTATTTGCTTCATATAGTTTATAACCAATTCTTTTTCAGATGTTGATAAAATGGCATCCCTGTGAATCAAAGTGTAAGAATACAAAGGCATTTCTCCGCTTTCTATCTGTTTGATAATTGAACGAAGTTTACTTGATTTTCTTCGGCTTGAAAGCGAGTCCCATTCGTTAAAATTAAGTTCGGCCTTGCCTTCTTTAATGTGGTCTTCCAAAAACCAAGCAACAGGTTGAATTTTATTGTACCAAGGATAATCTGTATTGTTACTGTGGCAATCATAACAGGATTCTTGCAATATCATACTGACATTTTTTGGTGGTTTGTTGACCATCACAAAATCTGATTTTGGTATGACATCACTTTGGTTACGCTCTGTGGTCACAAACTGTATGCCCACAAAGACCACCAATAAAACCAATGCTATGATTTTTACAATTTTCATTTAGTTGATTTCCTTTTGCACTTTTCCGCAAGCCATCATTTTGCTTCCATAATAGGGGTTTCTGATTTCTTTTTCCATACTTAACCACGCACTGCCTTTATCATACATTGGACAAAATTGTTGGTACAACGTATTTTCTGTTCCAGTAATGGCAACCATATCGGTTATATCCTTGCTCAATGTTTTGAAATGTTCGCGCTGGTGGTCCATTTCGCTTTTGCCTATGTGTTCTGCGTGTTCCTTTGCATCTGCAATAATGTCTTTCAATTCTTTCTGTTCTTCGGAAGTATAGCTGCTCATATTAAAACCGTTCAAAGTGCTTTCCAATTTCGTTCCGGCTTTTGCGGCATCTTCTTTATTGGTTGCCACCAATGCATTTTTAAGTGCCATATAATCTGTCAATACTTGTTTTGCATCAGAAGTCTGTGCATTAGAATCCATCATACCATCGGACGCACTCATTTTATCGTGGTCCATTGCCGAATCATCGTGATGTGCGTCTTCATTCATTTCCGAATGCATTGCATCTTGCGAATCTTCTTTTTTACTGTCCTTACAGGACATTGCTGTTAGGCTTACAAAAGCCATTAGCATAATTACTGTTGTTACTCGTACTTTTTTCATTTTGATTTACATTTAAGATTAATATTTGTGTTTAACTTATTTTTAAAATCTCACAGAAAGCCCACCACCTGCACCAAAACGGTTGTCGTAGCTTGCCATCAATGAGAAGTTTCTTGATAAAAAATATTCGATTCCTGCGTTCCAAGTGACTTCCTTGCTGAAATTATCTCCCATTGGAAGGTCATCTACCCACCCGAAATCTGCTTGGTACTCGTACATCCCGAAAATTGCCGTTCTTGGGAAAATCATGATTTCACGGCTCAAACTTATTTGCGGCCGTAATTTGCTATCCATTCGCACATCGAGATTGAATAAATATGGGGTTAAGAATCGTACACCCGCAATGGCTGTGGTAGAAATTTCATCTAAACTATCTTCCATTTCATTTTCAATGTTCACACCACCAAAAACCCTTAAATAATCGTGCAGGTAGCGTTCGTAGGTTACTTCGGCTTCCAGATTTTGGTTCCATCCGTATTCTGCCATCACATTAAATTGATTTCGAATATTCGAAGCCACAAAATTAAATTCCGTCATATGCGAAGCGGCATCAACCATTGACCAAGCGTAAAATTTGTCGCCCTCATTAATTAACTTTGAAACGGGATAATTTGCCATTCTTGGGTCGCGTGGGGTATCGTAACTATAAATTCGGGCCATTCCGCTCATCATATGGTAAAGTATATGGCAGTGAAAGAACCAATCTCCAGATTCATCCCCTTCGTTACCGCTGAATTCTATGGTTACTTCTTTCATTGGTGGAACATTCACGGTGTGTTTTAAAGGCGAATACTCCCCATTCTTATTGATAACCCTAAAGAAATGTCCGTGAAGGTGCATTGGATGGTGCATCATCGTGAGATTATTGAGGGTAATTCTTGTAATTTCTCCTTTTTTGATTTTTATTTTGTCTGCCTCATTTAATGGGACACCATTCATACTCCAAATATAACGTTGCATATTTCCGGTAAGATTGAGCAATATTTCCTTTACTGGAAGACTCTTATCATAACTTGTTTTCTCTGGCGATTTCAAATAATCGTAATTGTATTCCGCATTCATATCCATTCCATCCATTTGCATATCGTCCATTTTCATTCCTTCCATTTTTGAATGGTTCATTTTCATATCATCATTCTTCATATTCATTTCATCCATAGTTGCAGTTGAATCCTTCTTCATTTCCATCTTTGAATGGTCCATTTTAGAGTGGGCCATTTTTTTGTTCATCATTGAATCCTTTGGCATATTCATCTTTTCATTGTTCATCTTCATTCCATTCATCCCATCCATTCCTGCCCGTCCAGCAGGCGGGTTCATTCCGTCCATCTGCATACCATATTCTTCCTTCATTTCAAATCGTTCATCTTTTTTGGGTTGAAATTTTAGGGCGTGTGCACCCATTTTCATATCCATTTTTGCCATTTGCTGCATCATCTTTATTTTATCTGGCCGTGGTACAATTTCAGCAGGAAGGATTTCTCCGTTACCAATGTAAGCCATCGCAGTTCCCGAACCATCCTGTGCCATTGCCCTAAACTCAATTTTACCGCTATCAGGAATTGTCACTATAAAATCATACGTTTCGGCGGTGGCAATGAAGGTTTTATTATGCTCTACTGGCACAACATCTTTTCCATCGGCAGAAACCAAGGTTGGTATTCCACCTCCAAATGTCATCCAAAATTGTGTGGAAGATGAGCCGTTAATTACACGTAGCCGGACTTTTTCGCCCGCCTTAAATTCTGGATATTCAGGCTTTTGCTTCCCGTTGACCAGAAATGCCGGATAATAGACATCCGCTATATCGGCACCTTCCATCCGTTGTCGCCAAAAATCGAGCTGTGCGCCAAATGCACCACGTCCAATCACTTGATTGAGCGGCGTAGATGTTCCTTTTTTTATGCCATACCATTCATTACCTCGTTTTAGGTTACGCATTACATTTACTGGTTTCTCGTTCGTCCAATCGGATAACATCAAGACCAAATCCTTATCGTAATCCAAAGTTTTCTCTTTGGGGTTTATCAATAATGAACCGAAAACTCCACTTTGCTCCTGTAGCATCGTATGGGAATGATACCAATAGGTTCCGGATTGCTTGATGGGGAATTCATATTTGAAAGTGGTTCCTGGCTTAATGGGTGGCGTGGATAAATAAGGAACGCCATCTTGAATATTGGGCAATAAGATTCCGTGCCAATGGACGGAAGTCTCAACGCTCATTTCATTTTTTACGTAAATGACGGCATATTCGCCTTCGATAAATTCCAGAGTTGGTCCTGGAATCGTTCCGTTTACGGTCATTCCCTTAACCTCTTTACCAGCCTTATTGACCATTTCTTCCTTGATGGTCAATGTGTATTCGTGAACTGGCAAATTATCTGTATTTCCTTCATTTTGTGTGAATGCCGTATTGACGTAAAAGAATACGAGCATAAAAGCATAACATATTTTCTTCATTGGATTATTCATTTTTTTCAAAATTAATATTGATATTCAGTAGCTTGTGTCATAATCTTGGTTCATAGTTATATAATTCGGTCTAACGATGTGCGGTCATTTATTTGTTGTGATTTATAAATGGTAAGGCTCATTCCTGTTTCGGTTTTAAATTGCCTGCTTAAATGGTTTATGTTGCTATATTTAAGAATCTGGCCAATTTCAGTGAAATTGAATTCTTGGTTTTGAATGAGCTCTTTTACTTTTTCGATTTTCAATTTGATAAAATATTTTTCTATTGTAATACCTTCCTTTATTGAGAACAATTTGCTCGTTTTGGAATATTCCCTGTTTAGTTTTTCTTCGAGATACGTGGAAAGTTTCCTGTTTATATCCAACGGTAAATTTTTCAATAGCTTAATCAACTCAATTTTTACTTGTTCCACCAATTGTTTTTCGGGGCTTTCTATCAAGGAAAATCCGTTTTTCTCTAAAATCGAAACCAAGGTTTCTCGATATTTGGCATCTTTGATATTCAGTTTTATTCTTCCCAATTCAATTTCGAGCAAATCGATATTCTTATCTTTTAATTCGTCCGTCACTACTTTGATACACCTATCACAGACCATATTTTTTATGTAAAAAGTTTTTTCCATCGTTAATTGATTAGATAATTGATTAATGCCGATTGTACATAATAACTCTTGACCGATTCTATTTGGCTCATCTGGAATTTTAATTGCAGTTCCTGAATGTCCAGCACATCATTAAAATCAATCGTTCCCGTTTCGTAATTTTTTATCAGGATTTCCTCTGCATCCTCGGCCTGTTCAAGATTTTTCTGTTGGGTGTTGAATTTGATTCTTGCTTGGTTTCGTTGTGAAATAGCTTTTGCCAATTCTGATTCCAAAATATTCAAGCGTTCGTCTTTTTGGGATTTGATTTCCTGTTGACGCAAATCGTTCTGTTTGGTAATGGACTTATAGCGGTTGTTGAAAATGGGAATTGTAATTGAAATCATCGGCATTATAATATCCTTTCCATTGTCAGAAAAATTCATTTCCGGGCGTTCCGAAACGGGAATGTAATCCAACCCAAAGCCAAACATTGGCTGGGCTTCTCGAAGATTGAGCAGTTCAGATTGCGTAACCGATTCGTATAGTCTGTCATATTTCAACAATTCAGGGTTTAGTGAAAGTGCATCATAAGAAAACTGAATATCTTCAATGGGCATTTCCAATGTGTCAACCACTACAATGTCATTATCAAAATCACGATTCAATAAACTGTTCACAGCAGCTTGGAAACCCTTTGATTGTTGTGTCAACACCTCTTTTTCCTGTTGCAGTTCATTCTGTCTAATCTGCAACCGAAGCACATCCACAGCCGATGCTTTACCAACTTCCACGGAAGTGAGGGCAAGGCGTTCGTAGGTTTTCAACAACTCAATGTTTTGGTCAAGTACAAGCTGTTTTGTGTTGATTTCATATAGTTGATAATAGAATTGGGATACTGAAAGTGCAAGTTTACGTTTGGCAATGGTAACTTCCACATAGTCCGCTTCCGCCATTGAACTTGCATAATTTTCCCTTGCCGTGATGGTACCAAACCAAGGTAACATCTGTTTTAATGAGAATCGTGCTCGTTGTGCTCCTGTTCGTGTTTCGGGCTCACTTACAAAATATCCTGCGCTGATTTCTGTGTTGGGAATCCAGTTGGCTTCATTGACCTTTTCAGAAGAAATATCATATCGCAATTGAAATTTCTGGATTTCCGGACTGTTGGAAATGGCTTCGTCAATATAGGTCTGTAAATCCTGACCATAGCTGTTGACACTTAAGATGTAAATCCCAACAAACACGATATATTTTATAACTGATTTCTTATTTTTCATTGCTCAATAGTTATGGTTTGTGATTCTTGCTTTAACCTTCTTTTTGCAAGTCGTTCTTTTCGCCAACTGTAAAGCACAGGAACGAGGAAATAAGATGTGGTATCGAGTAGCATTCCGCCAAAGATTGGAATGGACATTGGTATCATAATATCACTTCCTTTTCCAGTGGATGTCAATACTGGCAATAATGCCAAAATAGTCGTAACCGTAGTCATCAAACAAGGGCGGATTCTTTTGGATGCAGCTTCTAAAGTTGATTTGCGGATTTCATTTTTATCCGTTGGGTCGTTTTTATCGAATGTTTGTGTGAGATAGGTTGCCATTACAACGCCATCGTCCGTTGCAATACCAAAGAGTGCAATAAAACCCACCCAAACTGCAACGCTCAAATTGACCGTCCGCATATTGAATAGGTCTCGCAGGTTTTCGCCAAAGAAATTGAAATTCAAGAACCAATCTTGGCCATACAGCCAAATCATTACAAAACCACCTGCAAAGGCAACGGCAATTCCCGTAAATACCATAAACGTTGTGGACACAGAACGGAACTGGAAGTATAGAATCAGGAAAATAACCAACAAGGCCAAAGGCACGATAATAGACAGTGTTTTTTCGGCACGTAATTGATTCTCATAGGTTCCCGTGAATTTATAACTGATGCCTTTTGGAACGATTAATTCGCCACTGTCAATTTTTTGTTGAATGAGTGCCTGTGCGTTTTCCACCACATTCACTTCTGCAAAACCGTCAAGTTTATCGAACAATACATAGCCTACCAAAAAGGTGTCCTCGCTTTTTATCACTTGCGGACCTTGTTCGTAACGGATGGTTGCCAGCTCGCTCAATGGTACAGGACTGCCTTTTTCAACTGGAACATAAATATTCTGTAAATCGGATGGGTCGCCCCGCAATTCCCTTGGATAGCGTACCCGAACGCCATAACGTTCCCTACCTTCAACGGTTTGGGTCAACACCATTCCGCCCACGGCCACTTTCAGTACATTTTGAACTTCCTCAATGGTCACGCCATAACGTGCCAATTTTTCCCTATTGATATCAATAAGCAAATAAGGTTTTCCCACAATTCGGTCAGCAAAAACGGCTTCCTGTTTTACGCCTTCCGCTTGTTTTAGAATGGTTTCCAATTCTACGCCAAACGCCTCAATCTGTTTTAAATCCTGACCTTTGACCTTGATGCCCATTGGTGCGCGCATTCCGGTTTGTAACATAACCAAACGGGTTTCAATGGGCTGCAATTTTGGGGCAGAGGTAACGCCAGGCAATTTGGTAACCTTTACGATTTCGTTCCAAATATCGTCGGGCGAATTGACTTCGGGTCGCCAGTTCCTAAAAAATTCGCCATCATCATTGGGAATTAATTTTTCGGAAGGAACATCCACGGTTTCTACAACTTTTTTACCATCTTCACGGTAGTTCTCGATGGTGCTTGAACTTATTTCTGTACTTGGATTAGCGATATACGTGCTATCCTTCCGAATAAAAAATCCATTGTCATCAACTTGAAAGCGTTGCCGTTTTCCATCGCTGTTCAACATATATTCAGATTTATACTGAATGACATTTTCATACATTGAAAGTGGCGCTGGGTCCAAGGCAGATTCCGTTCTACCTGATTTTCCGACTACAGTTTCTATTTCGGGAATACTTGCCACGGCCATATCCAGCTGTTGCAACACTCTTTTGTTTTCCTCAATACCAGCGTGTGGCATTGAAGTGGGCATCAAGAGGAATGAGCCTTCATTCAACGAAGGCATAAATTCCTTGCCGGTATTTTTATAGATGATGAAACCTGAAATTAGCAAGGCTGTGGGAATGGTCAAAAACAGAAGTTTATTTGCCAATGCCCATTTTAATATTTGGGTGTAATAGTTTTTGAAAAGAGAAAAACTTGCCAATAAGCCAAAACAGATTATGCCCACAAAAATAAGGTTCCAGATAACGCTTTTATCAACACCTAATGGTCGCCAATATTCTGCTAATAGAAAGACAATGGCAGCTGCGGAAAGATAAATATTGAATTTGTTTGACCTTTCTTTTGAAAGTTTTTCCTTAAGTACCGCCAAAGCCACAAAACCAAAGCCAATAAGGATAAGACCAATCCAATGGCCAAAAATGACTGCAATAAAACCAGCTAAAATCAACAAACTGCTGATACCATAATTTGTGGATTTTCGGATATTTCTGTTTTTAAAGAAAAATGCCGCAAACGGTGGAATTAAGAAAAGAGCTATAATTATGGATGCCGTCAATGCGAAGGTTTTTGTAAACGCCAAGGGTCTGAACAATTTGCCTTCTGCACCTATCATTGTAAATACAGGTATAAAGCTGATGATGGTGGTCATTACTGCGGTAACAATTGCCCCCGAAACTTCCGCAGTGGCATTGTACACTACGGTATTTATTGGTGTTTTTTTATCGTCTTCGTCCAAATGCCTGATGATGTTCTCGGCAAGTATGATACCCACATCTACCATAGTACCAATGGCAATTGCAATTCCCGAAAGTGCCACGATGTTGGCATCCACACCAAAAAATTTCATTGCAATAAAGACCATCAGCACCGCAACTGGCAATAACCCAGATATAAGTATGGATGCCCGAAGATTAAATACCATTACGATAATGACCAAAATGGTAATAAGGATTTCCAAGGTTAACGCCTCGTTGAGCGTTCCCAAGGTTTCTTGTATCAGTTCTGTTCGGTCATAAAAAGGGACGATTGTCAATTGCGAAGTCCTGCCATCACTCAACACTTTGGAAGGTAGCCCTTTGCTCAACTCGGCAATTTTTTCCTTCACATTATTTATGACCTCTAATGGATTTGCGCCATATCGGGCGACCACAACTGCGCCCACTACTTCCGCACCTTCCTTGTCCAAAATTCCCCTGCGTGTGGCTGGGCCCAAAGACACTTTTCCTATGTCCTTTAATCTAATGGATGTATAATTTTCGGAAGTAACTACGGCATTTTCAATATCTTCAATGGACTTTACGTAACCCAAGCCACGCACGAGATATTCCGCTTGGTTGATTTCCAAAGTCTGTGCACCAATATCCTTATTACTTTCCTTAACCGCCTTTACAACTTGATTGAGACCTATGTTGTACTGGCGCATCAATTCTGGATTTACATCTATTTGATATTCCTTTACATAACCACCGATCGATGCCACCTCGGAAACGCCACTCGCAGAAGCAAGGGCATATTTCACGTAATAATCCTGAATGCTTCGTAGTTCTTGCAAATCCCATCCGCCCGTGACGTTGCCGTCCTTATCGCGACCTTCAAGCGTGTACCAAAATATTTGACCCAATCCCGTAGCATCGGGACCCAAAGCTGGGTTAACACCTTCAGGTAAAAGACCACTTGGCAAGGAATTGAGTTTTTCCAGAATCCGACTTCGGCTCCAGTAAAATTCAATATCCTCATCAAAAATGATGTAAATGCTCGAAAAGCCAAACATTGAAGAACTGCGGATAGTTTTAACTCCTGGAATACCTAATAAGGTCGTAGTTAGCGGATATGTTATTTGGTCCTCAATATCCTGTGGCGACCTACCGTCCCATTTGGTAAAAACGATTTGTTGGTTCTCGCCAATATCGGGAATGGCATCAACTGCCACGGGGTCCGTCGGTAAAAATCCAGTGTCCCATTTAAAAGGTGCGTACACCGTTCCAAAACCCACAAATACGACGAGCAATATAACGGCAACGAGTTTGTTCTCTATAAGAAATTTGATGCTTTTATTTAGCATAAACTATGATAATTAAACAGTTATGAAAATGATTGTTTAGCTTGAATTCAAGAAATTGAACACAACAAAACAAGCCCAACACGGAAGTACCGCAGGGCAAAAATTTTACTGTTTAAAAATCAAATTAAATAACTCTCGTCAAGTTTGTAGATTTGCCTTATGACGAGTGGGGGGACGTAATCTCTGTATGAAGTTACATTTTCTTCTAAACCTTCAAAAAGGTTAATATAAGTGTAAACAAATGATGCAACAAACAATTGTTGGTCAAACGTAAGTTTGTCAAAAGATAGTTTCAAATCGTCCTGACCTTGAACAACAAGCTGTTCATCCGAACAACAATCTTTTACCTTAACTGAACAATCTTCGGTGGAAGGGTTTTGCATTTCCATTCCACAACCTTTTGTTTTATGGAAAATTGAAGTATCAACTAAAGTGTCTCCACAATAATGCATATCAACAGTAAATGACAACGTAGAAAACAGGACTACAATCGCCATTAAAAAGGATGATATTTTATAAAATGCTTGTTTCATCAATTTTGCAAAGTTAAATAAATTCAAATAATTTATGTTAAAAAATTTGTTAAATCGAAATTTAGTTCAGTTTGAAATGGGATTTAACTTCTCGATAGATTCTTTCAAAGTTCAGTTTCAATTCATTCTCTGTGTATTGTTGCTGTATTTTAGGAATCTCCCTTTTAATATACTGTAGTTTAAATTGAACTCTTTTATCCTTACCATCTGCAAAAGTGATAAATTCGCCCTGTTTTAAACGGAAAAATACATCTGCTCTACGTTTGGAAACCTCTTTTTCGCCTGTAGTAATCCTTGTATCAAAATTCAGGTTATGGCCACGGTTGATACTTGTTGTTTCCTTGCGGACAATCTCAAAAAATCGTTCATAGTATTTGGCGGTATCTGGGTCATTAACTTTACCAAAAAACTGATAGGAAAGATTGCTTAAAATAGCCTTACTCGCTTTATCGCCATATAGCATATCATTCTGGATTTTATCTTGCATCACGTAAATTGTGGCAATATCATAGCTTCGTAAAGTTGCTGGAATGCGATGCATATTGAGTAGTTTAATGGTTGGGGCTTCTTCCATCATTAAAAATGACGACTGCTGATCTCTGACGCTCATTTGTTTGATGACTGTGTGCATAATTGCTGCGATTATAGGCGAATAAGCCGATTCATATTTGGGATGATTTACAATCGAAATTACCGCTGAATTTTCCTGATTATTTATATTTAATGGTACTTCATCTTTTGACAACGCCATAAACAACTGCTGTGAACTTATTTTTTTAAAAGCATTGGCCAATGTGCTTTTTACACCTGCTGTTTGCTTGTCAGAGTCCATTCCATTGATAAAAGCACTTGCCATACTTTTGGATGTGATATTTGAGCTCAAAAAAGAAATCAATTGCTTGGTGGTCATCGATTGAAAAATAGCAATCAAATGGGGCAGAGTGCAATATTGAGGATAGGACGTTTTAAGTTTCCAAATCATTCCACCCATCAAACCTTCAACAGCATCACTAAAGAATTTTGTGGTACTGTTTGTATCGGATTCGTTAAACTCCAAAAGATTTTCAATGAGTACCTTGGATAATTCATTCACACTTTCCTCATTGGGCAAATATCTTGGGGCAATTGGGTTTACACGATAATGGATTTGGTCAAAGGCAATGGTGTAGAATTTAATATCCTTTTCTTTAAATAATGGATAGGCAATTTCCGTAAGCTCAAAATCCTTGTAATCGTGTATGATACCACAAAATTGATGGGTACTAAAATGCTGTAAAAAATTATAGATAACACTTTCTGTTTTACCGCTTCCCGCAGAGCCAATAATCGATGCACCTCGCTTGATATTTTCGATTTGAAATTTTCCACGACGAAGTTTAAAGCGTACCTGATATTTCTTATCTCCGTTTTTGGGCTCTTCTTGATGAAGAAACACATATAAAACCGTACTGATAAACAATACCGGAACAACAATAAAAAGGATGATATGTGGTATTGACATACTCATATCCCAATAGAACCCGACTGTATGGCTCGGTCAATCCCTTTTTTAAACTTGTTAATTATCTTCAATGCTAACTGTACTTTGTTCGTTGGAATATTCATTATGGGCACACCTGCTTTAGCAAGTATTTTATAGGCTGTAGCTTTTTCATTTGTTGGCAATCCCGAAAGAATTGAGAAATACAATTTTGGATTTTTAAGGAATGTTTTGCGTGCCTTATAGGTTTCAACATAATTTCTTTTGTATTGAAATAAAGTGTCAAAGGTCTTTTCGGATGCCTTAAAGAATTTGTCCCTATCAAAACCACGTTTTACAGGTTTGCCATTAAAAACTGTTTCCGAAGCCTTGTACCTGCTTCCTGGGGATAAACTGTATTTATTAGACATATCCTTTCTGCTCACAATAATATGAATATGGCTTTGAGAGCCATCTTTTGGCATCCCTCTAACAATGCGTTTTCCGTCTTGTTGATGTGGTGCTTCTTTCTCCAATCGGGACATCGTTTGCTGTAATTTTTTAATATTTCCCTCTAATTCGCCACTTTCAATTTTTCGGATATCGTTCTTAATTTGAAGTATCTTGGTGGCATAAGGTTGGTTCTCCTGAATTTTCTTGTCCGTTCCTTTATAGGTGCGTTGATGTTCAATCTTCGCGTAATATTTAATGTCATCTACGGTTACAGCTCGTCCGTTTATTTCCCGATTAAAAGATTTAGCGTACTCTTTCATCAATTCTCGGGTGTACTGTTTTAGTTCTTCGGAATGATTTTGCAATCGCTTCAATTCATAAGCACTTGGATTAACCGTGATGGAATAAAACTTGGGTTCGGTCTTTTTGAGTTTAGCGGTATTTCCGTCGATTTCTTTGACGACTTCCTTTCCTGATATTTCTTCGCCATATTGATTGAAAAAATGTTCCATTTCATCAATGGATTTTCCGTCATTCTCTTTTTCGAGATATGCGACAAAATCGGAAGCGCTCTGTGCATAATTACCGTCTAATGTCTGTTTGGTTACCGTGATATACATTTTATATTTTTTGTTTAATGTTTTCAAATTCATCTTTGCTCAAATCCACTTTTAAATAGCCTCCTCCAAAACTGCCTTTTACATAAGTGGTCTTACTGATGATTTTTTCTAAATCATATTTTACCGAATGGAATTGTTGCCGAACTTCTTCGTACCGATTTCGGTAATGGTTCAGTTCCTCGTTTTCCGTAATCAGTTCCTGTTGCTCAAATTCATATAGTTCTTCTTGGGGTTCTTCCTCATTTGGGTTTTCTTGGAAAAGCAATTCCAACATTGCATTGGTGGGCTTGGTCTGGTTTTTTTCAATATCCCTAATAATGGCTACAAGGGCATTGATTCGTTTTTTTAAGCTATTCTCCAAAGTTCTCATATTCGCACCCAAAGATTCATTTGGGGATAGCTCGTTCACATCAAAAAAGTTCATCATTGTTTCCAGCGTATCGGTATGCGAACGTGAAATTCTTTTGGAAAATTTCCGAAAACGAGTTGCCACATTAGGTTTGATACTAATGGCAGAAAAACTGTATTTCTTTTGATGGTTTGAACTCATTTACTGTAAAAAATTGCCGTTTTATAGGGGTTTCAAAAGGATTTACTGTAAAACTTTATTGTTTCTCTATTTCATATAAACAGTAATTATTTGAATATCAAATAATTACAACTAAAAACCAATCGTTAACACCGCCTTGGCGTGTTACCCTCTTGCTTCTCCAAATTCATCCCGCAGGGACAAAATTTTTCAAACAACCTGACTAAAAAGTCAGTTGCTTTTTTTCGGAATAAAAAATTCCGATATGTTTAATTTTTGATGGGTATCATTATCTGCGAAAGTCAAATCAAAATGGGATAACGATACTTAAAATGGTACTGCTTAAAAGCCTTTTAAAGATATTCTATTTGCAAATAATATTCAAATACGGATTGTTTTCAAATGGTAGGTTTTGATACCAAAAAATAGGATTTTTATGAAAATGTAAATTTAGGACGTCGAGTTTTGGAATATTGGCTCTTGAAATTTTGAAAAAATAAGGCACAAAAATAGACCTCTGAAAGTTCAAAGGTCCAATTTCTTGTTTTCAATTTAGATATTAAAAACATAGGTATAAGTGTATAGGTTTTTTATCGCTTCTTCGTCCAATATTTTATCATAATCTATGTGGTGTTTATTGGCGTAGGCTTTAAGGTCGTTCCCAAATTTACTTTCTATATCTTCTTTTGAAACGGAAAGTAGATGCTGTTGGGTTTCGTCATCGAGATTGTTATAATTTAGATAAATCATCGCCTTTGTTTTTAGTATTCACTTGGTAACATCAGCGTATTATCCACAAAATATAAACGCAATTCATCTAAAGGAAAATCAGTAAAGTTGTATTGATGCGTTTCAAAAACATTTCCATTTCCATCGCTGTAAATTATTTCAGCTTCATAGCCTGTATAATCTTGTTCATCTTCCGATAGCCTTTTAAAATCTATTGTGATAAAATGGCTTCGGTTCAGCAAACTTTTGGCAATTACAGAAGTATCGGTAATCAACCAAAAGCATTCCGCCACATTGGCTAAATATTTCAATCCGTTTGTAAATCGGGTGCGTATCAATGGGATTTGATATAACATTTCAGAACCTTGAAAATGTTGCAATCCTTCTTTTATTTCGTTAACTTGTGCTTTCATTGTAATGTCTTTTTTAGATTTAATGATGAAAAGAAGAGGGCACAAACTAATTGAAAACTGGTATTAGTGCCCTCTTTACTTTTTACTTACTACCCATCAATAGGATTTCATCGGCTACCACTTCGGTAACATAGCGTTGGTTGCCATCGTCCGTGGTATAGGTTCGGGTCTTTAGTTTTCCAACAACTCCGATTTCTTTTCCCTTTTCGGCATACTTTTCGATAATTTCAGCAGTCTTTCCCCAAGCGACAACGGTGTGCCAATTGGTGTCCGTTTGCTTTTCGCCCTTGCCGTTTTTGTAGTATTCATTGGTTGCCAATGATAAACGTGCTACTTTCTTACCGCTTTCAAGGTTCGTAATAGTTGGTTCTTGCCCAACATTTCCGATTAACTGTACGTGATTTTTAATAGTACTCATAATAAAAGATTTAAAAGATTAATATTTCCCTTTTGGATTTAAACTTAATTAAATTTTAAGGGGTGTTTGTATGATTTCTTTCGTGCTCCGCACAATGGATGAAGTGGGTTTTGTCAAGACTTTTAGGGAATAAATCTGGTGTGTTTGCGACGTAGTAAAATCCTTGGATTTTCAAGGAAGTAGAAACCTTATTTTTGCCTAAAACTTGTACAGTCTTGACAAGTTCCATAATGGTATTAGCAATTCTTATAAAGCCATTTGTGGCGAGAGCGTACCGACAGTTAAGCGAACAGAGCAAATGGCTTTATTTTAGAATTGGTTATGCCATACCTGTTTTTCGCTGTCCCGAAAAACAATAAAGGCTTCATCTATTATAAACCCCTTAAAATGTGTAAGGCAAAGGTTCGGTTTTTAAGAATTATCGAGCAAAGACCAAAGTAGGCTTTGCCGTTAATTCTGTTAAGAAAATTGATGCTTTGACTTTCCGATTACAAGCGGACTGGATTCACGGTTTTGGTTTGGGAATGTAGCGTTCCTTCCCAGCGAAGCGGGAAGGGGAAGCGGAATGAAAAACCAAAACCGTGGATTGGGTCCAAGATTTTTTATAGAGAAGCTCTTTGCCCGAAATGTAGCTTTTCGCGAAATGTAGCGGTAAAGTGCTGAACGGTTTATAGAACCAAATTATTCTTTTGAAGTAGGATTTAAAGCGGACTTGACTTTAAAGATGTAGATTGGAATAGAGTTTGACCACTTCCCGAATTTTCTCGGGAATGAGTGGGCAAGTGGAATGGAAATCGGAATCTTTGAAGTTGTGTCCAAGACCTTTTTTGAGAGCAGCTCATTTTCCGAAATGAAGCTTTTTCGCGAAATGCAGGGGAATGGGCTGAATGGGTTTTTGAATTTGATAGCATAAAAAAAACCTCCCTACCAGAGTAAGAAGATGTTTTTGCTCCAGAATTTAAACCGATTATTTATTTAAAATATGCCTTTTAACTATTGTTCCTAAATCTTTCTCCGAAAACCATATATTCTCTGGATGAAGGTGCATAACGGGTGCTTGTTCGCACTTGTTGTTGCAGTCCATATCGTCAACCTCAATTTTATTTTTTAACTTGTATTTCTTTATATAATAATCTAAAAGCTTTCCTTTTTTCTTTCGGCAATTTACGCCGTCACATCGATATATGATGATTTTGTTATTTTTAGAATCTGCCATAATTTTATTGTTTACGATGAATGTTTTTAGGTCTTAAAAAAATAACCACCAGCACTAATATTGCTAATGTAATTATACCACCATATAAAAAACTTTGATTGGGAAATGTAGTTCCTAAAAATCCTGCAAGTGGATATGCAAACGCCCACCATAGATGGGAAAATGCAAAATGAGAACCATAAACCTTGCCTTGTTCTTCAACTGGAACTGTTTCGCCTATAAGTGTTTCGGACGGTATTTCTGCGAGGCTTTGACCAAGTCCTGCGACAATCCACACTATGAAGAGCATTGAAAAATTCAAATAGTTGGCAGCACTAATAGCAACTCCTAATACAAGTGCGCCAATAATAAGTGAGATGCGTCTTGATTTGGATTTATCAATTGCTCCGGAAACAAATGCCGCTACGGTTGCACCTATTCCGAAAGCTGCCATAATGATTCCGTAATCCTTATCTGTTAGTTGCAAACCGCCTTTTACCAATACTATAGTGTTGACCAGAATAAGAGCACCTGCAACCGCAGAAACCAATTCTATAAATAGTGCGAAACGCACATATTGATTGGAAAATAATAACTTCATTCCCTTTAAAACATCTTGCCAAGTGGTTGGCTTTATCTTACCCTCGATTTCGTCTGGAACAACATCCAACTTACTTTTTGGAAGGCTTAACAATAAAATACCTGCGATAACAAATGTGGCAGCATCAACAAAAAATATTTCCCTTGCACCTAACCAAATGGCTAAAATTCCTGCCAATCCGGGACCCAACACACCTAAAAGCTGATACGTGGCTGCCGACAAGCCTATGGCTTGTCTATAAATTGATTTATCAACGATTTGTGGAATGATAGACCTGTATGTGGGGCTAAAAAACGCATTGAAAATATTCATCAAAAAAATAAGCACATAAATTTGCCATTCTTCAGTTACAAAAGGCAAGCAGCCTACGATGGCCATTCTGATGAAGTGTGTAATGTAAAGAATTTTCTTTCGGCTTACCCTATCTGCCAATACACCTGCAAAAGGCGAAAATATAATGAATGCAGTAACTCGTAAAGTAAGAGCTGTTGCCAATATGACCGCAGCCCTTTCTTCGCCAAACTGATATGCCAAAAGAGCCAATCCGACCCACGTAAAGGCATCGCCCAATAAACTGATGGTCTGTGCCAAATAAAGTTTTGCGAATAAACGATTACTTAAAGCTTGGAATGGCTCTAATAGTTTTGACAGTTTCATTAATTCTCTAAATATTAATTGAGTTCAAAAGTTTAATTTGTGCCTGCTGAATGGAAGGGTATTTCAATTGGGCGTAGAAATTGACCTTCCATTGCAGGACTTTAGGTTATAATGTATACTGACCTTTGAGCCTCAAGTTTACTGTTACATCTTCATTACTCGTATTTCTGAAAAACCAACCGTGTTTGCCTTCATAAGGGGCTAAAAAAGTGCCAACCATATTATGGGAATTTGAAATCGTATAACTTTCAAAATAAACTTCTTTAACCTCCTCTTTTTGTTTTACCTCGCCGTGAAAATCAAAGTAAAGAACTTCGTTATTGGTTGTTGTCCATTCATATTTCATTGTTCCGTATTTGAGCATATTTATTTTAAATTCAATGCCTTTTCCTGCCGGAACTATCACTGTAGTTTCATCCTCGCGTGCAGCTAATTGCTCTTCGGGTGCTGGAAAATCTGCCTCAACGGGTCGAGCGACATCGGGTCCCGACCCAGCTTTTTCGAGTTTTATTAATGGAAGATTTGATGTTGAGACCATCATTCCCAAATCATCAGTTTGATTGCTTTCAGGCATATAGAGTTTGCTAAACCCTAAAACTTTACCTGCTCCTGTTGGGTCTATACCATATTCCGCAGGTAATACTGCTACAACCAAAAGAAGTGCTCCAACAACTAATGCTATGACGGTTGCCTTTATAATTTTACTTTTTTCCAAGATTGGATGTTTCATTTCTGACATAATAATTTTTTTTTAAGATGTAAAATAGCCTGTTAATTGGAAGCCGAGCAATAAAAACCCTGCTGCCATAAGTGCTGTATTTGTAATTGTTGAAAATTTCATAAAACTGGGTTGTCTTCTCCAAATTGTAATAAGGATTAACACAACTGCCAAAGCAATAAATTGTCCTATTTCTACACCTATATTGAAACCAATTAGATTAGTAAAAAGGCCGTCTTTATCAAATTTAAATTCTTGCAGTTTACTGGCAAGACCAAAACCGTGAAACAGACCGAATATCAAAACTGCTGCTTTCGTGTTAGGTTGTTTGCCAAAGAAACGTTTAAAGCCACCCAAATTGTCGAATCCTTTATAAACAATGGATAGCGCAATGATAGCATCTATTAAATATGCATTAATATTTATATCGGCTAAAACACCTAACAGTAACGTTGTACTATGGCCAATGGTAAAAAAGCTAACATATAAAAGCACTTCTTTCGGTTTATACAGGAAGAAAATAACGCCGACCAAAAATAACAGATGGTCATAACCTGTAATCATATGTTTAGCTCCTATATAAAGAAAGGGGCCGAATGCCACGCCACTGTTTCCTAATAAAAATGTTTGTGTGTCTTCATCTACTCCGTGAGCATACGCCATTGAACCAAATGCTCCACATAGAAAAAGAATGAGAAAGGCATATATTTTTTTGATTTTCATAGTTTACTTATTTAAATCCCATTGCACATTGCAGCACAATGGGACTTTGATTATTAATGGGCGTGCCCGTGGGATTTGACTTGTTGGATGCTGTCCAATCTGCGATTTTCTTCCCTTACCATTTTCAAGCTATCTTCTCTTTGGCTCATTTCTTCTGGGCTTAAGGTTATTTCAGTATTTTGAGTTTCTACGTCCTTATTTTTATTGGTTTCTCTGCAAGATGCTAATAGCGTTAAGCTAATGATTGCGATAAAAAGTACTTTTTTCATAATGTTTAATTTATATTGTTATTGATTTTTAAATTATTCTTCCTCTTCAGAATTTCTTAATGCAGACAAGATGGAATATGCGTTTTTAACAACAGGTTTAAAATTTTGAACAGTAGCACCATCAGCAAATGTTATAGCCGTGTACCCTTCCTGCTCAATTCCTTTTTTAACCTGTTCTAATTTGAATGTATAACCACCTTCGGTTTCTTCGGTTTGAAGAACTACAAAATCTTTTCCTTCATATTGAACTAAAGCTTCTGAAGGGATTGCATTTTGCTTATTTGTGCCGCTTTCTACCCAAGCCTTTACGTACATTCCTGGTAATAATCCTTTTTTGTCTTCTTTGTTTAAATGGCTATAAACTGGCGTCATACGGTCATTACCAGTCGCTTTTCCAATTAAGAAAATCTCGGCAGTACGATTGAAGGTATTGTCATCAGAAAGCGAAAATTTAACGGTTTGGCCAATCTCTAACTTTTCTAAATCTCTCTCAAAGGCATTCAATGCCAAATGAATATCGTTTAAATCGACCAGTTCAAATAGCACATCCTGTGGGGAAACATAATCACCGATATTTACATTACTCGCTTTTATAAAACCTGAAATTGGTGCATAAAGATTTGCGGTTCGTGTTATATTGCCATTTTGGACAGAACTTCTACTTATTCCCGCAAGCGCAAGCTGCTGTTCGTATGCCTTCACTCTTCCTTGTGTTATTTTATAATCCGAAGAAACCTGCTGAAATGTTTTTGCAGAATTGATGTCCTCCTCTCTCAATTTTTTTTGTCGATTAAATTCCTCTTCAAGAAATTGAAGTCTGCTTAAACTTTCCAAATAGCCCTGTTGGATTTGGATAAATTCAGGATTCTCAATGGTTGCCAAGACTTGCCCTTTTTGAATTGCTTCACCGGGCAACCTGCCAGCCGTTTTTAAATAACCTCCTAAAGGTGCAGATACAGAAGCCATACTTTCAGGCTCAACATCTATGGTTCCATTTAGTTTTATGATATTACTTAAATTCCGCATTTCAATCGCACCGGTTTCAATTCCGGCGAGATTGTATTGGTCTTTGGTAAAAGTGATTTGTTTGATTCCAGTTGAAACTGGTTGTTCTTCTTTCATCGAAGATTCTTCGGAAGATTCCATTTTTTCGGAATCCTTATTGCCACAAGCCACCATAAATAGGGTGGATAAAATGAGCAGCGAAATTTTTGTATTGAATTTAATTTTCATCTTTTTTATGTTTTAATGTGATATCACAAGTTTTTTACAAGCCCAATAAGGCTTCGATTACTATGATGGACTGGTTATATTGATATAGTGTGTTTAGATACTCTGTTTGAATACTGTTCGCCAAAGTGAGGTTTTGCAAGTATTGCGTATAGGAAACATCACCGCTTTTAAAGCTCTTTTCTGAATTATCAATGATAAGTTCCGCTTGTGGCAGAGCTTCATTTTGATAGTAATCTAAAGTACCTTGAAGTTTGTAATATTCTTGCAATAAATTTTGTAGTTCCCCTTGTAATTGCGTCTTATTTAACTCAATTTGAGATTGGACGATGTACTCTTCGATTTTGGCAGTTTGAATTTTGGCACGATGTCCACCAGGAAAAAGAGGAATTGAAATACCTAACTGAAAGAATGAAAATCGGTCATTGTCACTAAAATTTTGGTTTGCTATACCGCTATTTTGAGCCCCAATAAATGTTTGGCTATTATAACCGAACATAATATCGGGTAACACTTTATTCCTTTCTACATTGGTCTCCCTTTTCCTTAATTCCAACTGTTGTTTTAAATAAACGTAAAACGGACTTTGCTCCACAGACTGGTTTTCAATATCTAAATCTATCTCACGACGAACCAGTTCACTATCTGTAATGCGAATGTCATCGTTTGTGTTCAAAACTACCTGAAGCCGCTTTTTAGCGATTCTCATATCGGCTTCGTTTTGTTGAAGCTTGTTTTTTATTTGCATCGATTGCGTTGCCGAGGTTACACTTTCCAATTTTGTGGATTCGCCAGATTCATAACGCATCGAACTTGAACGGTTGAGATTGCCATATAGACTATCTTGACGCTGCAACAATTGTTTATTCTGCATTAAAAACACAACTCTGAAATAGGCAGCTTTAACATCCGCAATCAGGTCATTTTCTTCTATAACCTTTAGTTGCTCACTGCTACTAACTCTTGCTTTTGCGAGTTTAAACTGACTGGTATAAACTGTTGGAAAATTGATTCGCTGTGTAACTCCGTATTGGTTATCCTTTACCGTAGGCGTATTAAATTCGCCATTTTGATATGTAAATTCAGTTCTCGGAATAGTTATAGCACCGTATTTCCCTTTTTCTTCAACCTCTATTTCATATTGAGCAATCTTAATACGGTTATTGTTCTGAAGTGCCATTTCAATAGCCTGCTGCAAAGTAACTTCACGTTCTTGCACCATACTTGTTTCTTGTGCTTGTAGCTGCATTGCTGGAAAGAATAGACCGCCAATCACGATTAAAGTAGTAGCTATTTTTTTTCTTCCTAAATTCAATTTTACTTTTCCTTCAGTAAAATAGATATACAAGACTGGCAAGACAATAAGTGTTAATGCAGTCGCCGTAATCAATCCTCCAATAACAACGGTAGCCAATGGTCGCTGTACCTCTGCACCTGATGAATTTGACAATGCCATAGGTAAAAAACCTAAAGCAGCTACGGTAGCTGTCATTAACACAGGTCTCAATCTCACACGAGTTCCTTTAATGACGCGTTCATAAATATCGCTTACACCTTCTTTATCAAGCCTGTTGAATTCTGCCACCAGTACGATTCCATTTAGAACGGCCACACCAAATAGGGCAATAAATCCAATTCCAGCTGAAATACTGAAAGGTAAGTCTCTTATGATTAGTGCAAAAACACCACCAATGGCTGATAAAGGGATTGCCGTAAAAATGAGCAAACTTTGTTTCATTGAACCAAAAGTGAAATAAAGCAGCACCAAAATCAGCAACAAAGCGACAGGTAAAGCAATCATTAAACGTTGATTAGCTTCTTGCAAGTTCTGAAATTGACCGCCATAAGTTACATAGTAACCTGCTGGCATATCGACCTTCGAATTCATAATTTGCTTAATGTCCTCAATAATACTTTGTACATCCCTGTCACGTACATTGAAGCCAACAATAATTCGACGCTTTGCATTGTCACGCTGAATTTGCACAGGACCTGGTTCAAATGAAATGTTCGCCACCTGACTTAATGGAATTTGATTTCCCTGTGGTGTACTCACATACAAATTTTGTACATCGGTAATATCGGTTCGATAGTTCTTGTCCAACCGCACAACAAGGTCAAATCTACGTTCCCCTTCATAAACAAGTCCTGCCGAAGTACCCGCAAACGCAGTTTCGATAGCATTGTTTACATCCTCGATGTTCATTCCGTATTGAGAAATCTTATCACGGTTCATTTGGATATTAATCTGTGGTAGTCCAGTCACTTCTTCAACATATAAATCTTCAACTCCTTCTACCGATTTTATTTTGCTCCCAACATTACCAGCCAAATCTGAAAGTACATTGAGGTCTTCGCCATAAATTTTTATTACAACATCTTGTTTTGCTCCTGTCAAAAGCTCGTTGAAACGCATTTGTATGGGTTGTTGAAAACTAAAAGTAGCATTCGGGATAATGGAAAGGGATTCTTTCATCACTGCTGCCAGTTCTTCTCTTCCGCTAGCTTTTGTCCATTCCGCTTTTGGACTTAAAATAACCATCATATCTCCTGCTTCAATAGGCATAGGGTCTGTTGGTATTTCCCCTGAACCAATCTTGTTTACAACTTGCTTCACTTCATCTGGATATTCACGTAATAATATGGTCTGCGCCTTTTGAGAAACATCAATCATCTGGTCGATGGAACTTCCTACAGGGACTCGTGTTTCAACCGCAAAATCCCCTTCGTCTAATTGGGGAATAAACTCACCACCCATATTGGCAAAAACTATTAGTGTTATAACAAAAAATCCTATTGCCAATCCAAGTACCAATAGTTTTGTGCGCAAGGCAGCTTCTAAAATAGGTTGGTACATACGCTGAAAGAAATCCATCATTTTATCGGAAAAATTCCGTTTATGTTCCGTTTTGCGACCCAGTGCAAGGGCAGACATCATTGGAACATAGGTAAGCGATAATATCAATGCTCCAAGAATAGCGAACATTACCGTTTGTGCCATTGGATGGAACATTTTTCCTGCAACCCCGCTCAAAGCCAAAATAGGCACGTAAACAATTAATATAATGATTTGTCCAAAAGCAGCGGAATTCATCATTTTCCCAGCAGATAATTTTACCTCGGAATCCATTTGTTTAGATGTTAGCTTTTCAACGCCTGCGTACTTCTTTTTACTGGTATGAATTCCAAACATTACAGATTCAACAACTATTACCGCCCCATCTACAATAAGACCAAAATCTATGGCACCCAAACTCATTAGGTTTCCAGATACCCCAAAGAGGTTCATCATCGCGATTGCGAAAAGCATTGAGAGCGGAATGACCGAAGCCACTATCAAACCACCTCTTAAATTTCCAAGAAAGAGGATTAGTACAAAAATTACTATCAAAGCACCTTCCGTAAGATTAGTTGTTACAGTCCCTATTGCACGGTCCACCAAACCTTTCCTATCCAGATAGGGCTCAATGGTTACGCCTTCGGGTAAAGTTTCTTTAATCTGTTCAATTTTAGCTTTTACATCATTGATAACTGCGGAAGAGTTTGCTCCCTTTAGCATCATTACAATTCCTGTAACAACTTCGCCTTCTCCATTTCGCGTAGCCGCTCCATAGCGCACGCCGTGACCAAATTGTACTTTGGCAACATCCCTTACAAGTACTGGTGTTCCGTTATTAACTTTAACAGCTATTTTTTCCAATTCTTGTAAATTGTTCACAAGTCCTTCGCTCCGAATAAAATAGGCATTAGGACCTTTATCTATATAAGCGCCACCCGTGTTTTGATTGTTTTTTTCCAGAGCGGTAAAAATATCTTCAATAGTAACATTCATACTTTGAAGTTTATCTGGGTCTATGGCAATTTCATATTGTTTGACCAAACCACCAAAACCACTCACTTCTGCAACACCTGGTGTTCCTAATAGTTGTCTTTTGATAATCCAATCCTGTATAGTTCTTAATTCGGTGGCATCATATTTATCTTCATATCCTTTTTCGGTGTGAATTACATATTGATAAATTTCACCCAATCCAGTAGTTACGGGTCCCATTTCTGGTTTTCCGATGCCTTCAGGAATATCTTTGGCAGCCTGCGTTAATCGCTCTTGAACTTGTTGCCTTGCCCAATATAAATCGACACTTTCCTCAAAAACAATAGTTACTATAGAAAGCCCGAATCGAGAAAAGGAACGCATATCCTTAATACCAGGAATACTAACCATTGTTTGTTCTACTGGAAACGTAACTAATTGTTCTACTTCTTGTGCCGCTAAAGTGGGTGATATGGTAATAACCATAACTTGATTGTCTGTGATGTCTGGAACTGCATCAATGGGTAGCTGTGTTAGCGAATATGTGCCCCATCCAATTAGAGCCAGCGTAAATAATCCGATAACAAGTTTATTGTTTATCGAAAATGCAATGATTTTGTCTAACATTATGTTTAAAATATTTTTAAGTCGTAAATAATAAAAATGAAAATACCATACAGGTTATCTATGGATTTGAGCTATACAAACCAAGGATTAATTCTTAAAAAATAAATATGGTAAAATGGTAATTAAAGCGAAGCTTACTATTACCAAAGCATAATAAATTTGCAGATACTATTAATGTATCTGTCTAATTTTATTAAACTAAAGTGGAGTTAACAGGTAGGTGGGCCTCGTGAGTCGAGGGATGAGAGATAAGAATTGAAATAATTACTGGGCGGATAATAAACAGGCTGTTTACTATTTTGCCTATATTCAACTGAAAAAAATCCTTTAGTTTCAACAACACTCTTTAGAACATCCTTGTCAACAACGGTCTTTTTCTCGATTGTATTTCTTTCAAGTAAGACTATATCGCTGGACACCGTGGAATGGGTATGCATATCCATAACGAACCCAAAAAACCCGTAAGGTGAATCTTCTTTCTCTTGGGAACTATCATCGTGATGATTGTCCTCGCCAGTATGGGCAATATCTAAATGTGAATGAGAATCCTCGTGCTGATGGTGTAAATGCGGAAAAACCTGATGCAGCATCATTAGGCTAAATAAGCCCAAAAAGAAAAATGCCGATATTTTTTTTGATTTTTGCATCGCTGGCAAAGATAGCAATATTTCTTGTCTAGGAAAATTTATAATACTTCAATCTCTTTTAGTAAGTAAATAAATCCAGTTTGAGGTACTGGATAAACCTATTACAATGATTCTTTAAGCCATTGCATAAATTTCATCAAACAATACCTTGTCCAACTTTTCCTGTTGTGAAAAAGTTTTTTTCAAGGTATTGTGAAGCATCCAATTAAAGGCGTTATACCCATCCCATAATGTGGGCGTTGTATAATAATCGTGTCCTTCTTCGGCTATCATATCCAATAATTCCCTGGATTTCTTTGAAGGATTATCGTTTTTGTCGCTACATTCATATCGGAACAGTTTCGTTTTTTCCAATATTTCCTTTACGAATGCTTTGGTATCGATAAGTACGATTTCTTCCATTTCCCTGAATTTTCTTGTGATTTCGTAGTATTCGTTATCCAAGAACTTCTCGAATAGAAAATTCAATTTCGGCATTATTAAATTTGTATTGTTTTTGCTGTGCTTTATTGAAAATGCTATTTCTGATTGAGCAACGTGCAAGCCATTGGTGCATACTTCTCTATAAAATCCAAAATGCCCGGAAGTCTTTTCGCTTCCGTCATAGGAATTTTTGAAACGCAACATCGGTAATATCTTATCCTGTTCATTCTTCAACGAAAACTGATTATGGTCCTCGATTATAAAGTCGGTAATGAAAGACCTGTCATTTCTGTTAATCGTGCGTTTATGATATTTCAGATTGGCATCCAGTAATAGCTGTTCGGCTTTTTTGAAAAACAGTTCATTTGGAATATGGCCATAACTGTTCGAGACCACATTCACAATTTTTCCATTTGAAATAATAGCGTTTTCAAGTCCTCTTCGAGAATCCATTCCGGTAATGTTTTTTAACGATTTCATTTCGTTTGAAACGAAAATTTCATCTTGGTGTAAACGATTTAAATACATAATATTTGATTTTAGACCTGTCGAATGACAGATATGATTAAAAAAAGAAAGCCTACTCTTGCGAGCAGGCTTTCACATTTGAAGACATTGGCTTCTTTAAAGTTCAAATTGTACAATCTGTTCTTCAATCTCTGATTTACGTTGTTCCAAAGTGGACTGTAAATGTGTAGTGACTAACTTGATTAAATTCGTATTGGTCGTCTTGAATTCCAGATTACGTGAGTCCCTAATTTGAAATGAACTCGAACCATCCTGATTATAATTGAACTTGGTAAGCTCGTTCAATGTTTCAGTCAGCCTTTCACGTTGATTGGCCAGACCTCTCAATTTTTCAAACTTTTGAATTCTGTCATCCAAATTAATTGTAGGTTTCTCAACCGTTTTAGTCTTTTCAGGTACTACGGTCTTTCCGATAGCTTCTTCAGTTAACTTTTTTTGAACTTCCTTTTTAACGGTTGCATTTACTTTTTTTGCTGTTCCGTTCGATTTTACTTTTGTTTCCATAATTAAATGATTTTAGATTAAACAATATTTGAGCACAACCCAAACGGAAGACAAAATTTTAGAGTGGAAAGGAAACGGAATAAATGAGCCTGGGAAGAAGCGTTGGCTTTATGCCGTCCCTTTTCCGAAAAATATTTTGCGACGTTTATATTTCGGTAATATTGTATGAATACTCTCTTCCTCTAAATATGTATAGAAGTTAGCCGTGAAATAGACCTATGATTAATAGTTAATTACTTGGTCTTTGGTGTATTACTAATGCAAATCTGAAAAGATATTATGAGGATAATAAGGTTAAAAAAAACGTAATTTGAAGAAGTATTTATTGTCATAAAATAAATGACTTTTTATATTGGTTTGAATTAATACAAATTATATATTTGCACCATCAGAAAGTAAAGCATTTTACTTTAAGTTCATTTATAATATCGTCAACAAATCGGCTAACAGTAAAGTTTCGGAATCTGTAACTGGTTGATATATATAATATTATGGGGAAAGGGTATAATCCTGCCACCCCGACCAAAAAAATCCAATCACATTTTTGTGATTGGATTTTTTCATTTGTAACCCAGTCTGATGGTGCTTGAGAGGGATCCTTTTTATATTATACTTGAATAATATTCAGTGCTGCATAAGACATCATTAAGCTATATTATGGATCAAGCCTAATAGTTGTGTTTATGCAAAAATTGTGGTTAATCTATAAAGAAAAAATTCTACATTTTTTACACCTCTAAACTGCGCTCTGAAGGCTTTTATTTTAGCATTGAAAGATTCTGCAGAAGCGTTGGTGCTTCGATTGATAAAATAGTTTAAGATAGAGCGATAGTTTATATGTATTGTATTTGCAATTGTATTGAATGCTCTAAATCCAGATTCTTCTACCTCCCTGTACCAATGTGCAAGTTTGGTATACGCTATCTTTATTGATTTTGCTGAGTAAAAGATATGCCTAAGTCCTTGAACTAAATCAAAAGCGGTTTTAATATCTGGATATTCACTAAACACTATTTTGCTTCTTAGGTACTGGCTTTCTGTCCAATTAGACGGTGCTTTGTAGAGTAAGTATCTACTTCTTGCTAGTAATTGTTTTCTTGTATCTCCCTTACTAAATACTTGTAAATTATAATTTTTATTTGTGAGCTTAGCCTGTTTTATTAGTTCGTTTTCTAAATCTATGGCGTCCCATCTGTGTTTAATTCTAATATCTTGCAATGCTTCAAGGGCTAGTTTCTGTACATGGAAACGGTCTGTAACTTGTATGGCTTTAGGGAAGCATTTCTTAGCTATCGTTTTCATTGAATTTGCCATATCCAGTGTAATCTCTTTAACTCTAGCTCTTTTCTTAGCAGAGATCTTCAATAGTTGTTCTATAATGGGCTCCACCTTGGTTCCTGCGAAGATGGCAACAATACTTCCTTTTTTACCTTTCGCTTTTTTGTTAGTAATGATTGTATAGAGTTCTCCCTTAGACAAAGCTGTTTCGTCAATAGATAAATAACTTCCTATATTCTCTGGAAAGATAAGCCACTCTTTAGCGTGGGACTTTTGCTTCCAGTCTTTGAAGTCGCTTAGATGGTCTTTATATTGTCGCCCAAGTTTCTTTCCATTAACACCATAAAAATGACCAATGGTATGACAATCTGAGGCTCTAGTATTGACTAATTTCTTTTAAAAAAGCAGCGAACTCGTTGGTCATACGTGTTCCCTGTGCTACTAAATTCCAGTCTCTCTGCACCACTTGCTTGGTGGTCTTGTCTAGCCATCTACGCCGTTTCACGTGCAGATACACTGTGTTTCCCCTAAGAGGAAAGTCTTGAATAGTCACTTCTTTATGGAATCCATGAGCGATTAATATACGCTTAGCTTCTTCTTTAGGAGTTACATTTCGTTCTTCAAAATAAAGATGCATGACTTCGCCATTTTTAGTGTTGTTAACTAAATCGAAGTGATTAATCAGAAATTCTGGAAGGATAAGTTTAAGTAGTTCTCGATAATGGTCCAAGAGTCTTTTTTTTTACAAAAATCCGAAAACTATATTAATTCACACACAACTTTTGAGATTGATCCTATATTAGTCCAAGAGAATTTTTCATTTATAATGCGATCCTTTTCTTTAGTTATAAAATTTAAATAAGCCAACGCCGTTGGTGACATCTTTTTTGATTTCAACCAGATTAAATTCCATACCGTATTTATTGGTAATCCTTTAACGGGGATAATTTGTAAATCCTTTTTTTTGAGTTCATTACCAATACCTATAAGTGGCATGATAGAACACCCTAATCCGGATAGTACAGCCTGTTTAACAGCTTCATTGGAGGTTAGTTCAATTTTTTTCCGCACTGAAAATTTGTTTTTTGAGAGAAAAGACTCCATCGCGCTTCTGGTGGCAGATCCATGTTCTCTATAGATTAGCGGGTGTTCTTCAAAAAGTTTTCTCTTCGAAAGATTTTTTTTTACTTCCAATCCACCACTGGCAATAAAGAAAAGTTTGTTCTGCATTAGGGATACTTTATTGACTTTTAATTTCTTTGGTAAGACTGATACCAGCGCAAAATCGACTTCATTTAGTTCTAAACTTTCGACCACTTGGGACTTATTGGTTACATCCATAATGAGATCGACACCTTCGTTTTGTCTCATGAAATCTGACAAAAAATAGGGCATCACATATTTGCCAGTGGAAACTACTGAAAGTTTAAGCCGACCTGAAAGTTGCCCTTCGTAGGCTAATGTTTTATAATTAATCGCATGAACTTCATTCAGAATTTTTTCTGCGGCATGCGCAATTTCCATTCCGAAATCTGTAACATATAACTGTCTTCCTACCACTTCAGTAAGTGGAATCGGGAACTGATTTTGAAAATTTTTAAGCTGTATCGATACCGCTGGTTGTGTTAAGTGTAATGCTTCTGAAGTCTTAGTAATGCTTTTTAATTCAGCTATTTTGAGAAATATATGTAGTTGGTGGAGTGTGTAATTCATAAATATAATTTATACGTAGTATAACAAATATAAATAAAAATTAATGAATAATATGTCTAATATTTGTCCCAGAAAATAACTACATAAACATTAATTACTAAAAAAAAAGTCAAGTAAAATGGAAGCAAAAGCATTAACAAAAACAGAAAATGAAATTCAAAACATCCAATTAGTTACGGGTGAATTTACACCTTCGGAAGCATCACACATCATTATGAATTTGATTGATGAGAAAATCAACTTTCATAAATTACAAAGGCTACAGTTATGGGAAGGCAACCATAAGTGCAACACAGATCAACTTAATGAACGTATAAAAGAGCTTCAAAAAGAAAAAGAGATTGCTCGTGAATTTATAAATAGTTCAAGAGGTCATGGACAAAACCTAAAAATTAATGGTACTCTAGAAATTACTGTTGCGAATTAACATCAACATTAACAAAAAAAAATCAGAGCATGCAATTTTCAAAATCTATACTTTCATCAGTTTTAGGACTAATCATTTTAGTCTTCTTTATCGGAATATCCTATTTAAATAATCATGTCTTCTTGGACAAAATCATCCTATGTAGTTTTATTTTGGGAATGGTCTTTTTCGCCAAAATGCGAAGTGAGAGCATTGGAAGAGGTTCTAATACCGACAGAACGAACTAAAAAACTGTCGTTCAAAATGCGATTTTAATACCCCAATTCATGGGTAAATAGTAATCGTATGATTTTGTAATCCTATAATATAAAAGCATCTAATAAAAATTTAAAATGACTCTTAAAACTAATTTAGATTCAAACTCAGCCCAATGGGCCGCAGAAGACGTTGAAAACATTAGGAAGCCAATGGTTTGGCAGCTAGTGACTTCTTTGTTGTGGCTTTTGTTTGGCGCAAACTTGGTATTCCTTATTCTTAATTTTTCTACCCTACCAGAATGGGGTTGGGGCGGTCTTTTTCGAATCAATGGTTTTACTATTTTAATCTGGACGACCGTTACCTTTTTTAGTGCTATTGTAAGCAGTTACGCAGGCAACTATCTCATGGGGTTTAGGCTTCACTCTCGATTTATGATCCTTTGTTTGGGTTTTACCTTATCGGTAATGCTCTTGGTCATGTCTAATCATATCATTCTCTTGCTATTTAGCTGGTTGATTATGGGGGTTTTTATGTCAAGATTGATTGGTATCGATAAGACTTGGGGAGAAGCGCGGGAAGCTTCAAAATTTACTCAAAAATATTTTTTAACAGGGGCATTTTTTCTTACAGTTGGTCTATTACTACTGGCTTTTAATAGTAATGAATTTACAGTGAGCGGATTGACTTCTGTAGTTGATGAGTTGCCACTTTACATTACTTTACCTTCGGCATTGTGTGTAATTGCGGCAGCTATAGTTCAATCGGCAATCTATCCGTTTCATCGCTGGTTGCTTTCTGCAATGACAGCACCAACACCTGCCTCTGCGCTCATGCATGCAGGTTTCGTTAATGGTGCCGGAATTTTGTTGGCTTTGTTTGCCACCTTATTGTTCGCTTCAAATACATTAACCATCTTATTTGTTATTGGAGGTCTTACAGCAATTATCGCGCAGTTTACTAAGTTACTTCAAGTGAATGTAAAGCAAAAACTGGCGTGCTCCACTATTGCCCAAATGGGTTTTATGATTATGCAATGTGGTTTGGGCTTTTTCAATGCAGCCGTTGTTCATTTAATCCTTCACGGATTTTATAAAGCCTATTTATTTTTATCCTCAGGAGAGGAAATAGCGCAAACGACACCTAAAAAAGCAATTCTACTAAAAATTAAGCCACTTCAGGCACTTGTTGTGTTACTTTTCGGTAGCCTTGGGGCAATACTCTTCGCCTTTTGGACCGGAAAAGAAATGCAGATGAATAGTGGTGTGTTTTTAACACTCATAGTAGCGATCACTGTAGGTCAAGCTACGTACAACATTGTTAAAGAGTACAGTCTATCTATTTTGCAAAAAATGATTGTTTTGCCGATACTTTTTACTTCAGGGATAGGCATCTATGCGCTGATGTATAATGGTGTTACTATGTTGATGTCTGATATGCCCATGATTGCCAAACCACTGCCGTTATCTTGGCCACAAATTATCTTCGGAGTCATATTTTTGGTTGGATTTTTTATCATGAAATTAGGGGTTTATCAAAAACTTCCTTGGCTCTATGTCAAGTTGATGAACATTTCTCAACCTTATAAAAATTCAGTTTTAATGTATAAATCAAAAGCGATATGAATCAGCATATTTTAAATAGTATTGCGCAAGCCTCTAAAGTTATTGGTAAAACTTGGCCCTTGTACACCTTTGTTGCATCCAATCCCTTATCTGGTTATGAAAACGCAACATTTCAAGAAGCAGCAGGTTTAGCTCAAAAGCATTTTAATGCCAATGCTTTTCCAGCAGCAAAACGCTATCGTGAAGCTTGGGAAAAGGGAAGTATTGACACGAATGTGTTGCTTGCGCTTCTAAAAGAAAACGGATTATCGGAATCACCAGAACACTATTTAGCACATATAGAATTACAACAGCAATGGGAAGTATTGAACAAGAACCACGTTGTAGACCGTATCATGGCTAAATGGCTTTCTTCCTTTATGGATGAAGGACTTGCAGAATGGGATATGCCCTATAAAACTGAAGGGTTTTATGCGGCTTGGAGACTTTTGGTTATTTACGATTCTGAAATAGGAAAGACAAGGCTGAAGGACATTCCAAAAACAAGTGCTTTAGCCTTAGAGTTGCTCTTGAAAGACTATTCAGAAGCTGATTATCTTACAATATTCACCCATCATTTAGCGGCACTACCGGGATGGACAGGCTACATTAACCACCGGACAGAATCCAATTCGAACTGGCAAGAAGAGTATCCTATAAGCCTTATGGATTATCTGGCTGCACGGTTATGGACGGCACAAAAATTGAATAGTTCTATACTGCCAGAAGTGCATGAAGAGACTTCAGATGCCCTTACGTTCAAGGTACAATACATTTTGTTGAAAGCTTGGGAAGAAAGTTGGCAAAACCAATTGGTTAAAACTTTGGAAAAGGAATCGATTGCAACGCAAACTTCTAATACAACTGCAGCTCCAGAAGCTCAGATGGTATTTTGTATCGATACACGATCAGAACTCATTCGAAGACATGCGGAAGCTGCAGGTAATTATGAAACTTATGGTTATGCTGGTTTTTTTGGGATTGCAATGGATTATAAGCGTTTCAATGATGGTATTACACGCAAATCTTGTCCGCCAATTGTATCTTCTGCTTATCATGTTTCAGAAATAGCTCAAGAAAATAAAGATAAAAGTGTACGGCGTCATAAAAGGAAAACTAACCAAATGAAATTCGGTGATTATTTTTTTAAGCGCATGAAGAATATGTTGCCGTCTGCTTTCGGTTATGTTGAAGGAGCAGGTTTTTTTTACGGATTGTCATTGATTGGAAGAACCTTAATACCAGGTTTAATCTATCGGAAGAATCAACGGAAGACTTCTCATGTGGAAGCCATTTGTCAACCAGATATCAATAAGGTTAAACAGGAGGATGTTATTCCGCTTGGAATTCCATTAGCAGAAAAAGTAAGCATTGTAAAATCAGCTTTCGATCTTATGGGGTGGAAACAATTTGCGCCTATAGTTCTTTTTGTAGGCCACGGAAGTCATTCTGCCAACAACCCTTTCAGTTCGAGTTTAGATTGTGGCGCTTGTGCGGCAAGTCATGGGCGACACAATGCAAGAATGCTGGCAAAGCTTGCCAATTTACCAGACGTTAGGCAGGCTTTAACCGAAATTCACGGTGTGGACATTCCAGAGTATACGGTGTTTATAGGCGCGGAACATAGTACCACGACAGATGACATCCTTTTGTTTGATTCGGAGGTGCCAGAAGCGCACGAACAGCTAATCAAAAATTTAAAACTAAATCTATTAAAAGCGCAGCAAACGGCTACTCAAGATAGACTAGGTGTTCTTAACGGAAGTGTTTCCGTGGCACAACAAAAAGCGAGCCACTGGGGAGAAACAAGACCAGAATGGGGACTTGCAAAAAATGCAGGTTTCATTGTCGGGCCTCGAGACCTGACCAAAAATAAAAATCTTGATAGTCGTTGCTTCTTACATTCTTATGAATGGGAATTAGATACTACAGGCAAAGCTCTGGAAGGTATTATGCAAGGTCCAATGGTGGTGACACAATGGATTAATAACCATTACTACTTTTCTACGGTGGATAATGACACCTTTGGAGGCGGCACTAAAATCACTCACAACATTACGGGTAAATTTGGAGTAGTACAAGGCAATGGTGGTGATCTTAAAATGGGTCTCCCGTTGCAATCTGTATTCGCTTCAGATGATACGATGTACCATCAACCCTTACGATTGTCGGTGCTCATTCAAGCACCAATTAATCGTGTGTCAGAAATTCTGTTGAAAAATAGTAATTTGAAGACCTTGCTCGATAATGAATGGATCTATTTAATGGTTATGGATCCTGAACAAAAGAATGAGGTCTTCCGCTATAAAAAAGCATTACAATGGGTCTTGATTTCAAAGAAGGACAAGCGTGCAGCTGTTCAAAAAAGTAAAAAGAAAGAATTAGTCAGAACCGAACTAGCACTCTAATTACTATGAAAGACAACTTTAACGGCCATCAGCTATTTGATGGCCGTACGCTTATCACGGGAAGGAAACTTTATGATTTTTGATGCAGGATAAGCGTCAATGTATTTATAGCATAAAAGCCTCTATTGTAGAGGCTTTTCAATATCTGTTTTTAATTAAAACCATTTAAATACAAAACCTGAAATCACTACTGCAGCAACTAAAAGAATTAGTGCTACAATAACAAAGGTGGAGACACTTTTAGTGGTTTTGTCTTTCTGTAAAATATAGTCGTTTGTTTTTTCGTCTTCGTCTTTTATCATAATGTATTGGTTTTATTTATTAATATATACTGTTTTTATATTTACAAACTCATGAATCCCTTCCTGAGACAGTTCTCTGCCGTAGCCTGATGCTTTGGTTCCACCAAAAGGTAATCTGGGATCAGATTTTACTAACTCATTAATAAAGAATGCGCCATCAGGAATATCTATAATCCGTTTTTTAGCTGCCTTGATGTCTTTTGTAAAAAGCATGGTTCCCAATCCGAATCTACTGTTTGCTGCTAATGCGAAGGCATGGTCACTGTTTTTTGCTTTTATAATTGGTGCAACAGGCCCAAAAGTTTCTTCGGTAAAAACGGCCATATCTTCAGTAATATCTGTTAAGATGGTAGGCGAAAAATAGGCCTCTTTTCTTTTGTTTCCTAAGAGTACTTTAGCGCCTTTTTTAATAGATGCATCTACCTGTTTCTGTAAGTCTTCTGCTAAATCTGGTCTTGCTAATGTTGAAGTTGTCGTGTCTTCCTCTAAAGGATTGTCAAAGTGCAACGCTTCAACTTTAGATTTAAATCGTTTTAAAAAAGAATCATAGATGCCTTCGGTTACAATAAAACGTTTTGCTGCGATACAACTTTGTCCTGTATTTTGAAAGCGTGCATTGACGATGGTGTCCATATGCTTTTTTAAATCTGCATCATCTAGAATAATACAAGCATTGTTTCCACCTAACTCTAAAACAGATTTTTTTAAAACTTTACTGGCAGAAGACGCAATACTAATACCTGCTTTCTCGCTACCAGTTAAGGAGACTGCTTTTACGATATCATTTGAAATCACTTCTTCTATACTATTATGATCGGCTATAAGTGTTTGAAAACAACCAATAGGATAACCCGCCTGTTCAAATGCGTCTTGAATGGCTAAAGCGCACCCCGTAACATTTGAGGCATGTTTTAGTAATCCTGTATTTCCTGCTGTTAATGTGGGTATAGCAAAACGAAACACTTGCCAAAAAGGGTAATTCCAAGGCATGATGGCTAAGATTGGACCTAAAGGATCATAGCTTATAAACGTTTCGTGAGCTTCAGTTTCTATGAGTTGATCTGATAAAAAGCGCTCAGCATTTGTTTCGTAAAAATCACACAGTTTGATGCATTTTTTTATTTCAGCACGACTTTGTGTAATGGGTTTTCCCATTTCCTCTGTCATGAGCTTACTGTATTTTTCAATATTCTCATTTAAAACATCTCCCAGATTTCTTAGTAATTTTGTTCGTTTTTTAACACTAACCTGTTTCCAATCATTGAAAGTTGTTTCAGAGACCTCTAATATAGAATTTATCTTTTCTTTAGAATGAATCAAATATTTTTCTAATAGAGCACCATTGTATGGATTTTTTGTTGTTATGGAATTATTCATAATATTTGCAATATGCTGATAAATTTCTATAATTTTTCTTAAATTCAATACATATGTTATTGAATTAACAAAGATTTAATAATTCCTTTAAGCGTTTTCTTGAGACAAATCTTATCTTTGTAAGACAAGTATAAGGTAACAAACTTATATAAAATAATGTTTAATATAAAAAAATAAATTTATGAGCAATACCAGCACAACCGCATTAGGATTATTACTAGGAACAGCAATAGGAGCAACCTTAGGAATTTTATTTGCACCAGATAAAGGTGCCAATACAAGAAAAAAATTAACAGAAGAAGCGATTCATGTAAAAGATAGAGTAGCAACAGGAGCTGTCGATTTAAGAGATCAAGTAATGAGTTCAGTTGCCTCTGGAAAAGGAACGCTTGAAAGTCAATTAGAAAGTATAGCTAGTAATGCAAGTTATAAAGCAGATGACGTTATTTCTACATTAGAAAAGAAATTGGCAGATTTAAAAGCTAAGAACAAAAAATTTCAGAAATCAGATTTAAGTAATACAACAGTATAATATATGTCTGTATTCGATTCTTTGAATGACACATCAAGCCATGCCGTAGATGCCGGTGAGAGGTTGTTGAAAACGTCTTACGAGTATTACAAACTTAAAATATTTAAGCAAGTATCTGTTTCCATTAGTATGGTTTTTAAAACTATGTTAATAGGTGGTCTAGCTTTAATTGGCATTACTTTTTTGGCTGTATCACTGGCTTTTTTTATTGGTACATTATTAAACGATAAGGTTCTTGGCTTTGTTATAGTGGGCGGACTGTTTGTTTTGTTAGCTGTATTGCTATTCTTCATGCGAGGCGTTATTAATAGGAGAGTCGTAAAGAAATTATCTAAAACTTTTTTTAAATAAATGAAGCAATATTCTAATTTTGATGAAATAGAGACAGACTTAAGACGGCTTAATCTTCAGCGGCAAATAGCCTTGGAAGAAATGAGAGGTATTAAAGGGGAATTTCAAGAAAGTTTCCGACTATCGCAATGGATACAAACCGGTCTTAAATTTGCTGGTAGATTTGGTGTAATGTTATTAATTAAAAAGTTATTCCGGTAAGGTCTAAAATCTAAAACAAGAAAAAATCAACTTAATGTTGGTTTTTTTTTGTTTTTTTTGTTAGCTATTTAAGCTAATATCTATTTTAATAGAGCACTACCTTTCTGTTTTTACGATATATCTTCAGTGGTGTAAAATGTAATACCCCAGTTTTAAATATTAAAATATAAGAAATGGCAGCCATGCTATTATAAGTCTAGTAAATAGGAGGTTTTAAATAGATTGAACTCAGGAAGCGGAGCTTCCTAGAGTAAATGTAAAACGGACGGAGCTATAACTTGGGCAATTACCATTTTTTGATTTCATTCAGGTCATGTTAATTGTGGGAAGAAAAACAACCATAGTGAAAGTACGGTAATTCGCAACTGTTATGTAATAAACTGCAATTGGTGTGTTTCATGTTGATTTAGATAAGCCAAAAGAGTTTGCCAATAAAATTCGGCAAACATAGAAAATACTACCGTTATTTATTAATACTAATACCATTTGATAAAAACAATAAACAGCCTTAATCATTAATCTATTAAGGCTTTTTTTAACCCTAAAATATATATAACAATGACAATATTTGAAGCACTAAGAGCAGACCACGAGATCCAACGCACATTATTAAATAAATTAATTGCAACCTCTGGAGATACAACGCATAGAGATCATGTTTTTAAGGCAATTAAACATGAGCTTCAGATACATGAAGATGCTGAAGAGCGATTTTTTTATGTGCCATTAATTGAGAAAGATTTAACGCAAGATAAAGCTAGGCATGGTATAGCAGAACATCATGAAATAGATGAAATTATAGTCAAATTAGAAGAAACAGCTTATGATTCTTCGGGCTGGTTAAAGTTTGCAAAACAGTTAAAAGAAAAAGTAGAACATCATTTAAAGGAAGAAGAGCATACCATATTTCAAATGGCAGGTAAAGTTTTAAAAGAAACGGAAAAAATAGCTTTAGCTAAAAAGTACATAAATTATATAGAAGAGCAGCGTAATTTATAAGTAGCAAATGAAAGTAAAACTTACTAAGGAAGAAAAGTTTTTAAGACAACTCTGGTATGAGCCAGAAATTGCTATAGAAGAATTGAACTTAGTTTATGCCAATGAAGCAGTTTTAAAAATAAAAAGGGAGAAGCAAAAAAATGATTTTTTATACACTTGCGATGGTGCTATTATTAAAGATGAAGTACTAATTAATCGTATCCTCAACTTGGTTATTCCTCCCGCTTGGGAAAATGTAAATATTTCGCATTTAGAGAACACACATTTACAAGCTACAGGTCGCGATAATAAATACAGAAAGCAATACAAATACCATCCCATATGGAATAAGATTAGGAATCAAACCAAATTCTATAGAATGCGTTTTTTTGGTAAGTTTTTACCATTAATCAGAGAACAAATAGATTGTGATTTAAACCAAAAGGGTTGGCCTAAAAATAAAACCTTGGCACTTGTTATTAAATTAATGGAAGAAACTCACATAAGAATTGGCAGTGAACAATATGCTAAACGTAACAAAACCTATGGGTTATCAACACTAAGAACCAAACATCTGCACGTTGAAAAAGATAAAATAAAATTTGAGTTTATAGGTAAAAAGGGGAAAAAGTACTCCATTGGAGTTCGTAATAAATCTTTACGTCATTTAGTAAATAAATGTCAGGAACTACCAGGCTGGGAATTGTTTCAATTTTATGATGAAAAAGGCAATAAGCGTAGTATTGATAGTACAATGGTAAACGATTATTTATATGCAATATGTAACGAGCATTTTACTGCGAAAGATTTTAGAACATGGGCGGCTTCAGTGGTGTTTTTAGATACCTTATATGATTTGGATCCAACTGAAGATGTGAAAACGAAGGATAAAAATATTATACATTGCTATGCTGCTTCAGCAAAAGCCTTAGGTAACACTAGAAAGGTCTGTAGGAAATTTTATGTGCATCCTGTTATTCCGGAAAGCTATAAAAACGGAACGATTGAAGACGCCTTTCAAATCATAAATAACTCTGAAAAAGAGGGCAGTAACTTTTCAAGTACAGAGCGCGCTTTGTTGTTTCTCCTAAAGCAATTCAAACCAGATTTTGTTTAAAGATAACCACTGGTAATTTGCTTTATATCTTAAAATCATTAACACTTTTTAGAGATACAATTGCTTTTGTTTGAGCAAAATAATTTTATGTTTTAAATGTAAATTAGTGTTGTAGATGTTAAACATGTAAGCATCTTAAAAAAAAAAGTTACAGAATCACAAAACAAACACACACACAAAATTATGAGCACTTACACAGAAGAAGTTGGAAAAAAACTTAACGAATTATTAGAAAGAACATACGATGCTGAAAAAGGATATAAGAAAGCAGCAGAGAATGTTGACCACGCCGGACTAAAAAAATATTTTAGTAAGCAGGCGCAACAACGTTATGACTTTGGTCATGAATTAAAAGAAGAAATAAAATCTTTTGGACAAGAGGTAGATAAAGGCGGAAGTTTAACAGGGTCAGCGCATAGGGCTTGGATGGATATTAAGGCAATGTTTTCTAATGAAAACGAGGAAAGCATGTTGGAAGAGTCTATAAGAGGCGAAAAAGCAGCTATAGATGATTATGGTGATGTTTTGGAGGACGCAAGTCTACCAATGTCTACTAAAAATGTATTAGTAAAGCAAAAAGGTAAAATCGAGACAAGTTTGTCTAGAATTAAAAGATTAGAAGATTTAGTCGATTAATTATCATTTTCATTGGTTGATTGATAATTAGCGCTAATTAAAAAGGATGCCATTTGGCATCCTTTTTTTTATTATAATTTACATAATGCTTTAAGCTAATGCTTTATTACGAATAAGTTTTCTGTAACGTTTAGGACTGCAATCGTATTTTTTCTTGAAGATCTTACAAAAATAGCTCCTACTGGTTAATCCTATGGTATAAACAATTTCAGAGATATTTAAATCGGTTTCATTCAAAAGTTCTTCTGCTTTTTCTATTCGAACATTTCTTATAAAGTCGGCAACAGTAGTATCATGCATTTCTTTAAAACCTTCTTGCAATTTAGCAGGTGACATACAAATTCTCCCACACAGACTACTAATTGAATGTTGAATTTCTGGACTTTCCATGATGTATTCAGTAAGTTGTATGATTTTCTGTAATTCAGTTTTATTTAATGTGGTCGTTGTTCGTTCTTGGTGTATTTCTTTATATAGCTCTTCAATATGCAATGCGAGTATTAACAGGTGCTGACTTTCAAAACGCATGACTTCTGTAAGCGCATTAGAAATACCAGAGTCTTTAGTGCAACGTAATTGCTCTGCTATTTTTAGGTTATAAGCACATTGGTATACATAAGAATTAAAACCATCGAAAGATTTAAACAATTCTTGAAGTTTGATTGTATTGCTAAAGGTGTTGTTATTAAATCGTTCAAAGTACAATGCCTTATCGACGCTAATAATATTAATCGCAAATGGCACTTCTTTTTTTATATTTATTTTATTTTCAGAATTATGATCACAGGATAATACACCAGATTTAAGCTCTTCAATTTTTTGATATTTGTCGTTGTTATTAGATTTAAATTGTGCTATGCCTTCTGCGCAATATATAAAATAAAGTAAATGAGCATCGCGATCTCCTAATCTAAACGTAAAATCATTAGTAAGGAGAACCTCAATATCTAAAACTGAAATTCCATAATTAAAATTGGCGTACTGAATGATTCCAGAACCAAGATTAGTATTGAAAGTCAATTTGAAGAGGCCATAATCTTCTGTTATTTTGCCACCAAGTTCTTCTTGAAACTTAATGAGTTGTAATGGGGGGAGAGTGCACTGTGTTTTAGAGGGATCATTCATGTTTTTTTTTCTTTGTTAGTAAAAATACATTTAACAGTTTTATAAAGTTAACGGTTTTGGGATTAAGTGTGTCTCTAATGATATTAAATTAATAATAATTTTGTTTTTTTGAAAGAAAATTAACATTATAATAGCGAAAGAGTTATTAATAAAAGGGATTTTAATACTATTATTAATTGATTTTTACGTAATTGCACTTGTGTAAATTATGTACTATAAACTTTCAAATACGGCTGAAATAGATACGGTAGAAAATGAATTAAAGCGTCATTTTAAATACCCGAAAATCTATGAGACTGAGAAGATTATTAACGGTTTTAAGGAAAACACGGTTAGTGTCATTACCTCAGACAACCCACATATTATTGAATATGGAATTTGGGGCATTCTACCGATGCCTTTTAAGGATGACTGGGAAACGTTTCAGCAGGTGAGTAATACCCTTAATATTAATAGGTCAGACTTAAGAAAAAACAAATGGTGTAAGGATGCGTTCTTAAAAAGAAGATGCCTTATCATTATTACAGGTTTTTTTACCTCTTATTTAAAAAATGGGTCAGTATATCCTTATTTGGTGTATTCGCCTCTAAAATCTACAATTACATTAGGGGGAATATATAATATTCTTGAAGACGGTTTTATTACATGTTCACCAATTCTCACAAGTGCAAACAGTTTTATTCGTACGATTCATAATATAAATTCAAAAATGCCACTCATTATTAATGAAGAGCAGCGTGAAGAATGGCTAGATGATAAAAAATTAAAAAACTTAGACTATTTTATTTACTGTTCGCAACAGACAGCTTTAAAAGGGCGTCCGATAGCTAAAGAGTTTTATAAAAATGATATTATTTATGATTCTATTTTAGAACCTGTGAGTGATCAAGATATACCATTAGTTAGTTAGTATTATTGTTCATCTTATCTTTGTAAACTATATATAGGCAAAGTGTTATAGCCTCTCAGTAAATTTTTAGAAATAAGTTTTGCAGTTATAACTAATTTTATAATCGGCTTTAGGGAAGTATAAATTGGTGTTTTGTTACAAGCTCTAGCTAATTTATGTTATATATTAATCAGAGTTCCTGGCATCAAAGGCTTCGCTTTTACCTTTTATAATATTTTCTACCTCTGAAGGTGTGTTAATAAGATAGTAAGTGTTTTGGAAAATCAATATAGGAGCTTTTAAGCATTTGGGCTTAGTGTTTAATACTTTTATCCAATCGTTGTCACTTAAAGTCGCAGTATTGTCATATTCAGAATTGAAATCTGGATGTTTAGTATTGATCAAGTTAGAAATAGGCATTTCAAGTCCTTCGGCTATGGTAGCCCATTGGGTGCCCGTAACTTTCGTTTTAGAAAGGTCTATGGCTTGAAGATTTTCATCTAAACCGTAGACATAGGAATACGTCTGTTTTCCCAATGAGTTTTCAGAGTTATAAAACAAGGTTGTTTTCCGTTCATCTGTAGCTATAGTTCCCATAATAATGCGTGTCTTTGATTTATTTAAGTAAAAATAAATAGAAAGAAATATTTTACATAGCACAATCCCTATTATTTATAGCTCATTTCACTTTTGAGAGTTGTAATTATCCTGACTTTACCCTATGTTAAGAAAACCCCTTATGTTTTAAAACATAAGCTTACTGTCGTCTTGTTGGCTTATAATAAATAATCACTATCGTTTAATACTATCTGTTGATAACTTAACTGTAAGTTTTCTGTCAAAAATCCTACTTTTGCTGTATTAAATAATGAAACATGTCTGATACAATAGAAAAAGTAAAATGCTTAATAATAGGGTCTGGACCTGCAGGTTATACCGCAGCGATTTATGCAGCCAGAGCGAATATGAAACCGGTGTTATACCAAGGAACACAACCTGGTGGGCAGTTAACAACTACTAATGATGTTGAAAATTTTCCAGGTTACCCAACAGGTATTACTGGTCCAGAAATGATGATGGAATTACAAAGCCAGGCAGAGCGTTTTGAAACAGATGTGAGAAACGGCTGGATTACTAAAGTTGATTTTTCTGGTGATATCCATAAGGTTTGGGTAAATGATGAAAAAGAAATACACTGTGATACCATTATAATATCTACTGGTGCGAGTGCTAAATATTTAGGTTTGGATTCTGAACAAAAATATTTAAAATTAGGTGGAGGTGTTTCTGCTTGTGCCGTTTGTGATGGTTTCTTTTACAGAAATCAAGAAGTTGTTATTGTTGGAGCAGGAGATAGCGCTTGTGAAGAAGCACACTACTTGTCTAAACTATGTAAGAAAGTAACCATGTTAGTGCGGCGTGATGAATTTAGAGCATCTAAAATTATGGCGACTCGCGTAAAAAACACACCAAATATCGAAATTTTATTTAATACAGAAACGGAGGAGGTTTTAGGTGATGGGCAAGTGGTTACTGGCGTACGAGTTGTTAATAATCAAACGAATGAAAAGCATGAAATACCTGCAACAGGGTTTTTTGTAGCTATTGGTCACAAACCGAACACCGATATTTTTAAAGAGTATTTGGACTTGGACGAAACGGGTTACATTATAAATGCTAAACCAGGGACTTCTAAAACAAATGTAGCAGGAGTATTTGTGAGTGGAGATGCAGCAGATCATGTGTACAGACAGGCTATTACTGCTGCAGGAACAGGTTGTATGGCGGCATTAGATGCAGAACGCTACTTAGCTGCAAAAGACTCTACTTTTGAGGTAAGTACTTCGACCTATAACTAAGCTAACTACCATTTTTATAAAAGTTAAAAGCCAAAACTCTGTTTCGGCTTTTTTTTTATTTTAAGCTTCTGATTTAAAAACAATTAACTATTAATAGAATAATTTCTCTATTTTTGCAAAATTAAAAATAAGTCCCAAAACTAAGAGAATACTGAGAAATTAATGGCTTTTACTAATCAACCTCAAATTGAACAGGTCAATTCGCTTTTGGAGAAAGCTTATTTAGGTCGTACAATAGACTTGCCTAAGAGTATTGAATTAGCAGAAGAAGCTTTGAAATTAAGTAGATCTTTAGGCGATAAACTATTAATTGGTAATAGCTTAAACAAGCTGGGTCTTTTTTATATGATCATTAGTGATTTTGAAAAGTCTAATGCAGCCTCAAATGAGGCTATACTATGTTTTACAGCTATTAAATATCAAATAGGAATTGCAGATGCGAAGTATACGTTAGGAAGTGTGCTCTACAAGTCTGATAATTATCACAAGGGCTTATCCTATTTGATAGAAGCATTAAGTATTTATAAATCGCATAATGATTTAACAAACCTTTCTAAAGTTGAAAAAGCGATTGGAACAACCTATGAATATCTAGGAGATACCGTAAATGCATTTAAAACTTATAAAAGTGCCATACAGAATGCAAGAAAAACCAACAATATTAATCTAGAGTCCAATGCTCTTAATAATTTATCGGGTTTAGTTTTAAAAAAAGGCAAGCCCACTATTGCTATGAGAATGATTACACATTCTATTGACTTAAAGCAAAAAAGTGGAGATATAAGAGGGTATGGTTTTGCACTTTATGGTCGCGCAAAAGTATATTTACGAACAGGTGAATACGAAAAAGCAGAACGTGATTTTATTGAGGCTATCCGTATTCATGAAGACGCAGTGGAAAATATGGGAGCCTCTATGTCTCTCAGTAAATTAGGGCAGTTATACTTCGAATTAGGGGACTATACAAAAGCAGAAAGAACCGTTAAGAAGAGTTTGGCTATTACGTTAAGCTATAACATATCGGTTATAAAAATTAAAAATTTTCATTTGCTATACCAAGTCTATAAAGGCGCTAATAATATAATAGCATCTCTGCAGTTTCTAGAGCTTTATATTAGGGAAAAGGAAAGTATAATGAATAATCAAACCTTGAGAATTATTGAGAATTACGACTTGATAAATAGGATGAATACCTTAGAGAGCGAGGCTAAGATTCAAAAAGAAAAGCAAAAAGCTATAGATAAAAAAAACAAAGACCAAAAGAATATTTTAAAACAGAAACAGGATTTTTTATCCATCATGAGTCATGAAATTAGAACGCCCTTAAATGCGATAACCACTATTGTGTCCTTGCTGGAAAATAAGATTAAGGGAGAAGATAAAAAATTGTTTGATAGCTTACAGTTTGCTTCTAATAACCTAATTATTATTGTTAATGATATTCTGGATTTTACAAAATTAGATTCTAATAAATCGGTTATAGAAGAGAATAATATAAATTTTGATGTGTTATGTTCAAATGTCTTAAACCTATATCTTAATGCAGCAAATAATAAAGGCATCAAGCTTATTCTAAGAAACGACATACAAAAACAGCAGCATTATTTAATAGATCAGCCTAAAATGGCTCAAATATTAGGTAATTTAATTAGCAATGCTATAAAGTTTACAAGGGATGGAGAAGTTGTGTTTACAACGCAATTAATGGCCCAAGATGCTGTACACGATAAGATTAGATTTGGTATAAAAGATACTGGTGAAGGCATTTCTAAACAAGATCTTGAGGTCATTTTTGATAGCTTTTCACAAATTAAACCCATAACAACCAGAGAGCAAGGCGGTACTGGTTTAGGCCTGGCCATAGTAAAAAAATTAGTGTCTTTATATGCTGGAAAAATTGAAGTAGAGAGTTACCTGGATGAAGGATCAGAATTCTATTTTACCATTAAATTAAAGCGTGTTGCTAAAAAAGAAGCCATTGAGATTACTGATTTTGAATCGCTAAAGGGTAAAAGCGCTTTAATCGCAGAAGATACGCCTTTAAATGCCATGTTAATGAAAAAGGTATTGACCAATTGGGGGGTTCATACAGATCATGCAAAGGATGGTAAAGCTGCTCTCGAAGCTGCTAAAAAGAATACCTACGATTTTATACTCATGGATGTGCATATGCCAGTAATGAATGGGTTTGAAGCCACACGACTGATTAAAACACTAGCTAATAAAAACAAAAAAACACCTGTGTTTGCCGTAACTGCCGATGTTTTAACTAATGAGGATAACAATAGTACACATCTTTTTGATGCGATACTTTGGAAACCCTTAGAACTTGATAAACTTTTTGAAGCATTATCGAATCATAAATTAAACAAAAAGGGAGTTTAATAGGCGTCTATTTCTTTCTTAATACGGCATCACCTTCAAATTTTTTCAAATCAATTGTCGGTCGCGCATAAATATAAGTTTCAGTATCACCCAAAGCTTCAATAGTTAGATTTTTTGTTGCTTGAATGTAAATTTCAGAACGGCCTTCAGTTAATAGATTACAGTTTTTTGCCTCAAGCTTATCCGCTTCTAAAGTGATTGAATTATCAGCTTTAATAGTTAGATCATCCACATCTCCTTCAATTTTTGCATCGCTATCTTGCAACATGTTTATTTCTATTGTTGAAGCATTAAATAGAGCTTCCAAATTACTATTATCATTCATTTCTAATGTAATAGTGTTAGCAGTAACATTTAATTCAGCTTTACTTCTACCAGCAGTGATATAGGTAAAATTATCGGCTTCCAACGTCATATAGGCTTTGGACGATTCTTTTGTTTTCAAGATAAAATCTTTTAATTTTAAATCGACAGTAGCAGTAATTTCAGCATCTTCCTTTAATTCAATAATTTTGAGAGAATCTTTATAGATTACAGTAATATCCATTATTTTACTAGACCTGATTTTTTTATTAGTTCTAAAAGACAAAGTGCCAGTATCATCAACCGCAAAATCGATAACTTCATGTAAATTGTCATCAGTATCTATTTGTACTGCAGCCTGATCGCCATATTTTATTTTTAACTTAAAATCGTCGCCAACAATTAGTCTGTTAAAATTTAATATTTCAGTGATTTGTGTGGTGACATTTCTATTGCCTTTTACTTTTTCACTACTCTGTGAAAAACCTGAAATAGTTATAAAAATTGCAAAAATAAATAGGTGTAGTCTTGATTTCATTGGTATCGTTTATTGTTATTACAAAGATAGAACAAAAACCATCCCAAACTTTTAAAAAGCCTGAAATGGTTTTAGTATTGGTTATTTCTAAGTGGTTTTAGAGGTTAATCACAAGAAAATAGCAATTAATATACTCGTAATAAATTTAGCGATTGTTATCATTTTGATTGGTTTTTTTGATTGATTGATGATTTTTTTTAGTCTACAGGCATTCTATGGTCATAACTTAACACGCGTTTTATCTGCCAGTTATTATCTGTTTTTAGCCATAGATGCATAAACTTTGCGAGACTTCTTTTTTGTTCCGACTGCCCTTCTTGTGTTTCAAAAAACTGGTGTTCTCCCTTTTGAATGGCTCCATAAAGAATTCCCTTATTATATAAGGGGTAGACAGAAAGGCTGCCACTCACAAGTTCACGCCTTGATTTGGATGAATTCATAGAACTACACAATCCTTTTTTCGTGCCATTAATAAATATTTCCTTAGATGGTATTATACCAGATTGATCGTGATAAAATTCAAAATCTTCAGCAATTAATATTTCAAACTGTTTGATAGCACAAGTATTAAATCCGACATTAAAAAGTAAGCTGTCTTTTTGTTTTAAAGTGATGAACAGTTCAGAGGAAGTAGATTCTTGTGCTAATACGTTAGCACATACACTCCATGAAAGTGAAATTGTTAATAAGATGGTTTTGATTGATTTCATAATGGCTCTGTTTACTCTTCCTTTTCAGAAGTGATTTTTACACCATCCTCATCAATATTAACTTTTACATTTTTAGTACTTCCATTAACTCCGTTTTCGTCAATATTAAGTGTGTTTTCATCTGTTTCAGCCTGAAAGCCTTCAGAATTAATTTTGATTTTTGCTTTTTCGTTATTGATGTTAACATCGATTTCAAAATCGTCATCTGTCGTGTTTTCATCTGGACAGTCTATACAAAGTAGCTTCCCATTTTCTACTTTTTGATAGTAGCCTTCTTTTGTTTCAGCTAATAAATCACGACTCGTATGAAATTTGTGCGTGTTTTTATCTGGAAATAAAACACTTCCTACAGGTAAATACACGGTGATATTAATTTCTTGGTCTCTATTAGCCTCATCATTTGGTATGGTAAAATGGTTATCTAAATACAAGGTATTACCTTTTAACTCATACTTATATTCAATGCGTTCCGCGCGATCTTTCGCATTTTGAAAAGAGCTCCCTTTAGCACTTTGTATGACCTTTATTTTTGCGATACTGTCTTGTGTAGATTTTATCATTAAGTTGACGTCTTGCGAATAGGTTACTCTATCACCATTTACATTGTATCCTTTTTTAAAGGAATTAAATCGCCTAAAATCTTCAGCATAGTTGTCGTTATTACGCATGGCAATGATTAAGGTGTCTTGCGCTGTTATGTTTTCGAATGTTTCATTAATTATAATTGGAGCTTCTTCACTGTAGGACAAGCCTTGTTTTGCACCTATAATCGAAATTCCAATAATAGAGAGAACCCATACCCCTAAAAGCGTAAACTTTGCAACGTTACCTATGGATTTTAAGTTGGTTATTAATATTTTTAAGCCTAAGTAAAACAATAGTAATAGAGGTATGGCTATTATAAAATACAACAACATTGAAATTAACCATAAGGGTGTTTCTGAAGCCTGAGATAACCAACTTAAGTCTGTGTTACCCAAATGTACGCGATCTATAAAGTTTGCCGATATAAAAGCAACAGTTATTGCAATGACACCTGTAGCACCAGTTATCATTAAAATAACGCCAATAAACTTGGCAAAGACTTTTAATAGTAAGCTGAAGAGCTCTGCAAGAGTATCAAAGAAGGTTTGAGAACTATTTTTAATACGGTTGGTATCCATACGTTTTACTGAGTCTGAAATATTTTCACTTGCGTGTTCAAAACCCTCTTTAAGTTTGTCTCCCGCTTTTTGAAGGTTTGGTCTTATACTTTCTGAAACACTTCCAAAGCCGTCACGAATTTTTTTTTCAATGTTAGAAATGTTTACACTTTCTCCTGTCATTTGTATTTTTTCCGAAGTCGTTTTAGCTTCAGGAATAAAAATCCAAAGTAAGATGTAAATTAAAACACCAGTACCAAATCCTAAAACTAGAATTAACCAGATGAGTCTAATCCAGATGGCATCAATGCCAAAATAGTGTGCTAATCCTGCTGATACCCCTCCAACATAAGAGTTGTCAGTATCTCTGTATAATTTTCTATGAGCACTTTTGTTGGTGTATTGACGTTGTGGCTCATCTTCAAAAATCTCATCATCCACAATGTAGTCCTCTGGTTGTCCCATGATCGAAATCACTTCATCAACCTCTTTTGTGCTAATTACTTGTTTGTTGTCTTTTACACGTTCAGTAAACAATTCTGAGATACGTGCCTCAATATCTGAAATGATTTCAGAGCGTCCTTGCGAGTCTGTAAATGAACGTTTTATAGCCTCAAGATAGCGCTGTAATTTTAAGTATGCATCTTCATCGATATGAAAAAATAGACCTGCTAAATTTATGTTGACTGTTTTATTCATTTTGTTTTAGTTTTTGAGGGGGTTACAATGTTAACTGCAGTTTGTAATTCGTCCCACGTTGTTGTTAGTTCTTTTAAAAATAAGTGTCCTGTTTCTGTTAGTCCGTAATACTTTCTTGGGGGTCCAGAAGTCGATTCTTCCCAACGATAATTTAAAAGTCCCGCATTTTTTAAACGTGTTAATAACGGATAAATAGTACCTTCTACAACAAGTAATTTGGCGTCTTTTAAGGTGCCTAAAATTTCGGCAACATAGGCATCTTCGTCTTTTAAGACCGATAAGATGCAATACTCTAACACACCTTTACGCATTTGTGCTTTTGTGTTTTCTATTTTCATTTGATTGCTCTTATATTTTTAAATGAGACCTGCGAATGGCATGGTAAACATTTAGGTTGATTTCTACTTTTTTTGAGTGCTCTTATCATAGTCTCATTTTGAATTTTGTTAAACTGTTCATTTTTTGATTGATTGAATTGATGATTATTGTTTTGCTGAAACACTCCAGCACTGATTTATTTTAAAAAATTAATGGTTAATGGATACTTGTAATATTCGCCCTCTTTTGCACTTAAACTAGCCTTTATGACGAATATAATTTCCAGGATAAAGCCTATAGCAGCTAAAAATCCCAGGGAGCCTCCAATATAAAACAGCGGGGTAGGTTTGCTAATATTGAGGTTGATACCATCAAAAAGATTAAAATCTATAAAATCTATGTTTCCAAAAACTGTAAATAGAAAAAACGGTACAGTAATTAAACCTATCATAATACTATAGAGTAAAATGCTAATCTGAAAATTAATGGCTTGCTTTCCGTGTTCATCTATAAATTCAGATTTATCTTTATTAACAATCCATAAAACCAATGGGGCAATAAAATTACCAAAGGGAATAAGGAACCTCGAAAAGGTCGATAAATGAATAAAGGTTGCGATATTTTGATGGTTATTTCTAGTCATTTTAAAAGCATATAATAGTTTCTTATACAAATATATGTCTAAAAAAAGGTATTATGTTACGCATAGTACTAATTTTTAACAAAAAATTAACATATTGTAATCTGGATTATTTTCTATAGTTTTGGTAAAAATAGAACCAAAATATGAAGCTTACACCTAGAAAAATCAACCTTTTTAATGTACTGAAATTGCCTTCAGTTTACCTCATGGGCGTTCGCGTCACAGCAATAACAGAAGACTCATGTAGTGTTAAAGTAAGACACAAATGGATTAATCAAAACCCATTTAATTCGATGTTTTGGGCAGTACAAGGGATGGCTGCAGAGTTAACAACTGGTGCTTTAGTGCTTATGAAAATTAAAGAAAGTGGAAAAAAAGTGTCGATGTTAGTGTCTAATAATAATGCTAATTTTTCAAAAAAAGCAACTGGTAAAATCACCTTTACATGCAAAGACGGTCATAAAATAGATGCGGCACTAAAAAAGACTTTTGAAACTGGTGAAGGACAAACACTATGGATGCAATCTATAGGAACCAATGCGGATGGTGTTGTGGTTTCAACCTTTAATTTTGAATGGTCTGTGAGAGTTAAAAACTAAAAGACAGAGTGACTACGCTTGTAATTTCCTGTGCAAAACTGTTGAGATTTTAATTCTTTTCTTCAATGGAGATGGGAGTTCAGGCTTTACTGAATTTGGAAGTTTTTAAAATAAGTGTAACATTTTAAATAAAATGGTTACAAATAACCGTATTAATCATAACACAAAAAGAAATGAATGCACACGAAGTAGATTATAGAATTTACGGTGAAGAAATGCAATATGTCGAAATAGAACTGGATCCACAAGAGGCCGTTGTGGCCGAGGCTGGAAGTTTTATGATGATGGACGACGGGATTAAAATGGAAACCATTTTTGGTGATGGATCAAAAAAAGACACGGGATTTTTAGGTAAGATTTTGGGTGCTGGTAAGCGTATTATAACAGGAGAGAGCTTATTCATGACAGCCTTTTACAATGTAGGACTAGGTAAACGAAACGTTTCTTTTGCATCACCTTATCCAGGAAAAATTATCCCTATTGATTTACTGGCATTCGGTGGAAAGTTTATTTGCCAAAAGGATGCCTTCTTATGTGCTGCAAAAGGCGTTAGCGTAGGTATTGAGTTTAGCAAAAAATTAGGGCGAGGTTTATTTGGAGGAGAAGGTTTTATTATGCAAAAATTAGAAGGTGATGGTCTTGCATTTGTGCATGCCGGAGGTACCACAGCTAAAAAAGTCTTAGAACCAGGTGAAACGCTTCGTGTTGACACCGGATGTATTATTGGTTTTACACAAGATGTAAATTATGATATAGAATTTGTAGGCGGTATAAAAAATACTGTTTTTGGAGGTGAAGGCTTGTTTTTTGCGAAATTAGAAGGGCCAGGAACTGTATATATACAATCGTTGCCATTTAGTAGGTTGGCTAATCGTATTATCGCAAGTTTACCGAAGGGCGGAAACAGTAAAGGAGAAGGTAGTCTATTAGGAGGATTAGGCGATATTTTGGACGGTGATAATAGGTTCTAAATGCTATTAATTATGAATTTATTAACTGTTAAAAAAGGAGTTTCTTGTGTTTTGCACTCTTTTTTTTATTACATTTAATCGAATTAATAAACCGTTTGCCTATTTACACATCTACTTTTTATTTTAACCAAACCCTATTACTAAATTATGGCAAGAGCAATGTTCGAGTATACCAAGACGATACTCAGTAAAGTTAGTTTTGATGTTAACTTGTTTTGTAAAGAGGTTCAGAAAGCACTTCAACGATTATTACCTTATGAAATTGAAGAACTTAAGATTTATATTGAATCTTTGGTTAGCCAGAATCCCAATTTAAATCAATGTTTAATTTATTTAAAACCATAAATAAAAAAGCGACTTTCGAGTCGCTTTTTTATTATTCTATAATTAGTAAAACTAAAGTTTCGGGTTTATCTTTGCATAAAGATATGTTACACTGAAATCATTTTTTACAATATTACTTTTTATGTCATTTGCCGCTCGTCCATTATTTTTCGCTGGATATGTAGCTTATTTTGAATTAAACATCGATTACATTATTGAAAACTATTGTGTTAACAAAGAAAAACCACAGTTGCAATGTAATGGTAAATGTCATTTGGCGAAACAACTGGCCTCTGTGCCCTCTTCAATAGATCTTGAAAATGAATTAGCATTAAATAATTTAGTAGAATCTTTCTTTCCTGTTTTTTACTTAAATTATAATTACAAGAAACTTATTAAAATTGATTTTAAAATTAATCTAGACAAGATTTTATCAGATAATAAGTTGTATTCTTTTTGTTTTGAAAACACACACTTTAGACCTCCAATAGTTTAGATTTTATTTTTTGTCAGTCGTTATCTAAGACTGAAATTCAAACATTTCAATTCATAAAATTTAAACAAATGAAAACTTTAAAATTTACATTTGCGCTTTTACTATGCGCAATAATATTCTCATGCTCATCAAATGACGATGACAGCATTGCGGAAGACCTTTCAGGTCAAAAAGGACAATTAATTCTTAAGTTCGATAATGGTATTGGCGATCAGGATTTTATCTTTGGTACTAACTACAGTAAATCTAACAATGAATCCTATAAAGTTGATAACTTAAAGTATATCATTAGTAATATTAGAATTAAAGATAGTCAGGGAAATTTGGTTATGAATCCCGAACAAGACAATGCTTTTATTATTGATGAAGCAGAGGCCAACAATGCAGGCGAAATTTTACTAACTTTAAATAACATTGATGCAGCAGACTATACTGAAATTACTTTCGGAATTGGAATAGACCAAGAGCGTTTTGCTTTAGGGGCAAATGGTCAGGGAGATTTTTTAGAATTGGCAGAATCCAAAGGTATGCTCTGGAGCTGGGCTGCAGGTTATAAATTTATTAGAATAGACGGGACATTTTCTAACGATTCAGTGACAGATGAGCCATTAAATATACACATGGGAAGTGTTGGCTCTTCTTTGGATAATTATCGTGAAGTCACTTTAAGTTTTACCAATACGGTAAGAATAAGACAACATACTTCACCTGAAGTTCATATAAAATCTGATATCTCAAAAGTATTTGATGGTATAACGACTATCAATTTTGCGGATGGATATGATCAAGTACATGTTGATGCGGTTGAAACACCAATAGTGGCTAATAACATTAGCAGAATGTTTATAGTACATCATGTACATAACGATTAATTAATAATTAAACCATTGGAGAACGAAACATCTTCAATGGTTTTTATTTAATCCATACAATTATGAAAAAAATAATTCTTTTTTTTCTAAGTATTCTTGTATCTGTATCATGTTCTAACGAGGCTGATGTTTTGGTTTATGAACCATTTCCAATAGCTCTAGAATTACCTTCAAATTTTCCAGAGACCACTTATAATTTAGAAAATAACCCGCTTACAGAAGCTGGTTTTGAACTTGGTAAAAAACTATTTTACGAAGGGAAATTGTCTTCAAATAATGCTATTGCTTGTGCCTTTTGCCATGAACAGGCGTTTGCTTTTACTCATCACGGACATAATTTAAGTCATGGTGTTAATGGAGGTATTGGTTTTAGAAATGCGCAACCAATTCAAAACTTAGCTTATCAAAGCACTTTCATGTGGGATGGTGCAGCGACACACTTGGACCTTCAGCCAATTATTCCCATAACTAGTGCGTTAGAAATGGGAGAAAGCTTAAGTCACGTAATAGAAAAATTAAGTTCAGACCTTTATTACCAAGAACAATTTGAGCGAGCCTTTGATGACGGTGAGATTAATACAGAAAACATGCTTAAGGCTTTGTCTCAGTTTATGTTGCTGATGGTGTCTTCAAATTCTAAATATGATAAATTTATTAGAAATGAAGATGACACAACATTGAGTTCACTTGAATTAGATGGCTTAAGTACATTCGAAACAAAATGTGCTGGTTGTCATGCAACAGATTTATTTACAGATCAAGAGTTTAGAAATAACGGGTTATCTATTAACCCACAATTAAATGATAAAGGACGTTTTAATGTTGGAAATAATCCTAATGATCTGTATAAATTTAGAGTCCCAAGTTTAAGGAATATTGAGGTTTCCTACCCCTATATGCACGATGGTAGATTTGCAACTATAGAAGCCGTTTTGGAGTTTTATAGTTCAGGAATTACAGATAATGGTAATGTTGATTCCATATTACAAAAGCCAGATGGGACTTATGGTATTACACTTTCTAATTACGAGAAAGAAAGTTTAACAGCCTTTTTAAAAACACTAACAGATTACGAATTTTTAAATGATGAACGTTTTGCAGAATTTTAGAAAAATAACAGTATTACTTCTTATTAGTATAGCACAGGCACAATTTTTAAGTGCTCATGAGAAAAATAGAGCTTGTAACAATCATTATAAACACACTTTTTTTTGTGATTTATGTGGTTGTTCTACAAGTAGTGGTAGCTTTGGTTTTGGAACTTTGAGTAATGCTAATTTTGTTGGTGTTCGATATCTTTATCAAAATTTCGAATCTAAAAATGGAATTTTTGAAAATTCACCAACAAGTAAAGAGGTATTTCGTACCTATCAATTATGGGCTCAAATTCCTGTTATAAAAACATTTTACTTAAGTGCGAATGTACCTTATCACGATTTAAGCAGAACATTTAATGGAATAACTGAAAACATATATGGATTAGGCGATAGTAGTTTAATAGGCTGGTATAAATTGATTTTTTACAAGAAACAGAATGAAGAAACCTTAAACTTTGATGTAAAAAAAGAGGCTTCAGGTCATTCTATTCAATTTGGTTTAGGTTTAAAATTACCCACAGGTGAATTTGAAGAACGGTTGGCAGATAATATTAACCCAGGTTTTCAAGTAGGAACAGGAAGTACAGATGGTATTCTATCTTTTGGTTATAATTATGGAGGTAACACGTTAGGTGTTAATACGCTTTTTAGTTATTATTTAAAAGGAGAGAATAAAAATGAATACCAGTTTGGTAACCAATTCAGTTATACAACTAATCTATATACTGCATTGTCAACTAAAAAAATGAATATTATGCCTTTTTTAGGAGTTTCAGGTGATATTTATAGTTCAATTAAACAATATGGAGAAACTTTAAATGACACAGATGGTAGTATAATCAATGCGTCATTAGGTTCAGAATTTGCAGTTGAAGATTTTATTTTTGGAGCAAGTTATACCTTACCTGTGAATCAAAACCTTTTTGGTCACGATGTGAAATCTAAGCAGCGTATTTCTGTTTACATCAATTATGCATTATAACATCAACCGCATAAAATGGGTTACTCTGGACGCCGTTGAAATAGTCTAAAATAGTATAGACTATAGTTTTCAATTGCGTCCAGAGTAAAACATTTTAGTTATTTATAAATCATCTGTTATTTCCCTAATGGACTAATAATTTGTACATTTTGAAAGGCTATTGCTCCACGAACAACACTAGCGATTACCTCTTGCATCGCTTCAATTATTTGCATTTTTAGTTCACTTTTATGATAGATAATACTCACCTCTCTGGCGGGAGAGGGTGCTATAAAATGATGTAAATTTTGTTTCGAATTTTCACTCATATCTAAAGTGTGTAAATAGGGAAGTAGCGTCATCCCCATACCTTCATTAGACAATTTAATAAGTGTTTCTATGCTTCCACTTTCTAATTGAAAATGTTCGTCAGTTTGATTTTTAAAGCCTTTACACAGATTAATCACACCGTCTCTAAAACAATGACCGTCTTCCAGAAGTAACATATCATCAATATCTAAATCTGAAACCTCTAGTGTTTTTTTGTCTTTTAAACGGTGATTATTGGGTATATACGCTACGAAAGGCTCAAAATAAAGCACGCGTTCCTTTATATTGGCATGTTCTAGAGGTGTAGCTGCAATAGCTGCATCTAAATGCCCATCATTAATTCTGGTAATGATTTCTTCAGTGGTGAGTTCTTCAATTTTAAGTTTGACTTTAGGATATTTTTTAATAAAGTTTTTTAAAAACATAGGTAGTAACGTGGGCATAACCGTTGGAATAATGCCTATTCTAAATTCGCCACCAATAAAGCCTTTTTGTTGGTCTACAATATCCTGAATACGATAAGATTCATTGACAATATTATGTGCCTGATTTACAATCTTACTACCAACATCTGTTAATTCAATTGGTTTTTTACTACGATCGAAAATTTGAATGCTTAGCTGGTCTTCCAATTTTTGAATTTGCATACTCAAGGTGGGCTGAGTTACAAAGCATTTTTCGGCAGCTTTAGTAAAATTTTGGTGTTCTGCTACCGCTAGAACATATTTGAGTTGTGTAATTGTCATTCATATAGCGTTAAGCTATAAAAATATAAAATCTATCAATAAAATTTATGGTTATTTTGATTTATTTTAAATTAACTTTGGGTAACCATAAATTAATTAAAATTATGACACTTAATATACTAGGATTAGACAAGAAAAAAACTGAAGATTTAGCTGGAGACTTGAACGAATTATTAGCTAATTTTCAAATTTATTACCAAAATTTAAGAGGGATACACTGGAATATAAAAGGAAAGAATTTTTTTGATTTACACATTAAATTTGAAGAATTATACACCGATGCGAATCTGAAGGTCGATTTAGTTGCAGAACGTGTATTGACTCTAGGAGAAACGCCACTTCATACTTTTGAAGATTATACGAGCAGAGCTAAAGTGCCCGTTGGTCAAAATGTTTCAAAAGATGTGAAAGCAGTTGAATTAATAGTAAACTCTTTAACCGAATTACTTAAAATAGAGCGTCAAATTTTAGATAAGTCTTCAGAGGCTAGTGATGAAGGTACAAACGCTATGATGAGTGATTTTATAACAGAGCAAGAAAAGACCGTTTGGATGATGAATGCTTGGTTAGAAAACAGCATATAATAAAAGCAAAAGCGGTTGTTTAAAAAGTAATTTAAGTAAAACAACGTTTCAGACAACCGCTTTTAGCTTATAGTATTAAGGGTTAAAATCTAATATTAAAACTTAAGTCTTCATTTTTTAATTCAAATTTGGCATCACTATATTGTGGTGGTCCATAACTTAAAGGATTATTAGACATACCATAAGACTCTGCTGGCATGCCACTAGTATCAAAATCCATTCTGCCATTTTCATTCTCGTCATGTAGTGCCATAATCCCGTATGTTCCTGGGGCGACGTCTTTAAAAGTAACGCTTATTTTTCCATCCTCTATTTTGCTTTCAGCAGTCTTGATTGCTTCGGTTTTCATAAAGGTATTTTCAGTATGTAAGCCTAAAACCACTTTTCCAGTGTTGCTTTTTACATTTTCTATAGTTATTGTAATACTGTGGTTTTTAGTTTCCTGGCCAAAAAAAAGGAATGTTGATAAAATAAATGCGCATGTAATTGTTAATGTCTTCATGATTTAGTGTTATTAAGTTAATGATGGTTCAAATATCATATTTAACTAAAAGGTGTACCAAAGTTAGTCACTCAACTGTCGTTTTTTAAGACTGAACGGTTAATTGACAACGAAAATCTCAACACGTCTATTGGCCAAACGGCCTTCTTTTGTATTATTATCTGCTATAGGATTAACTTCACCATAGCCTTGAGACGTTAAGCGTTGACCATCAACACCAATAAAAATCAAGTACTCTTTAACGCTTTTAGCACGTTGTTCTGATAGCGTCAAATTGGTTTGAGTACTTCCAGTACTATCGGTATGCCCAGCGATGTGGAATTTCATTTTTGGCTGCGATTCCATAATTTTACTTATTTCCTCTATAGCCAATTTGTCTTCTTGGTTTAAAACGGCATTACCATTATTAAACGTTATAGCACGAGATAATACATTTAGTTTAGTCGTGACTTCTTCTTTTATAGCCTTATTTCGATCCCTTTGTTGCTGTGACACTAAGTTGGCTTGTTCTTGGAGTTGGAGTGGTGTTGGGCATCCACCATTCTCTGGAGAGCCGGGTTGCTGCGGGCATTTATCTTTGCTGTCAATAACCCCATCTTTGTCCGTGTCTAAAAGCGGACAGCCACCATCATTTATGGCACCTTGTACTTCTGGACAATCGTCATATTTATCAGGTGTACCATCGCCATCATTATCTGGGCAACCACGCATAACTGCTGGTCCAAAATCGTTGGGACATAAATCTTCTGAATCTATTACACCGTCCTTGTCTGTGTCAGGACAACCTTTGGTTTCAAAGGTGCCAAATAATTCTGGACAGGCATCTTCAGCATCATTGATCCCATCATTATCTGTGTCTTTCCCACCAAAACGAAAAATAATTCCTGCTGAATGTTGATAATGTTTTAATCCGTAATCTTCAAAAGCATGCTTATAAACCGATTGTACATTGAAGCCAAACGAATGACCTATCCATAAATTAAAACCAATACCTCCATTTATCGTTCCTGCTCCAATAGTATCTAACCATGCATAACCAGCACCAATAGTAAGGTATGGATCAACAACATTTAAGCCATTACTAAATTGATACTTAAACATACCATCTAATGAAATGTATGGATAGTCTGGATCTAGAACTTCAGGATCTGGATTAGGATAATTCTCTTTAATACTATTTAAAGAAGCAACACCTTCAAAAGAGAATCTGTTTTTAATTAAACGACCAGCAGATAATCTAAATCCAGCAGGGTTTTGATTCCACGTTTTAAACCTGCCCAACCCAGCTTCTTGTTCACGTACCGGATTATTAATAGCATGCGTTCCAAAACTTATCGTCCAGGGTTTATTTACGGTTTGAGAATGAGACGTTTGAAAACTTAGAGTGCAAACGAAAATAAAGAAGAGATAACCAAAAGGCTTCATCAATGTATATTATTTAATTAATAGCAATGACAAGATATATTAAAAATAGAATACTGAAAAAGATAAGTTTGTTTTGTGGATTAAGTGCTAGAAATAGCAGACAAAATCACTATATAAACAAAAACTAAAGCAAACCTCTTGCTTTAATTTCTAAGTATTTGTTTATGGTGTTCACAGATAATTTTTCTGGCGCAGTTAAAATACTTTGAATCCCATGTTTTTGAAGTTCTTTTACCATTAGGCGTTTCTCATAAGAAAATTTTTCAGCGATGGTTTTATGATAAATGGCTTGAAGACTTTCAGCATCCTGAGCGATTAGCGCATCAAGTTCGGTATTTTCAAAAATAACCACCACCAATAAATGTTTTTTTGCAATGGCTTGTAAATAGGGTAATTGTCGTTTTAGTGCACTAATATGTTCAAAATTAGTGTAGAGCATTAATAAACTTCTGTGCGTTACTTTTCGTTTTAATTGTGCATATAACAAACTAAAATCACTATCTGTAAACTGTGTGTTTATGTTGTATAGTCGTTCTAAAATGGTGTTTAAATAGGTTAATTTTTGTGTGGCAGGCAGAAAAGAATCAACCGTTTTAGAAAAGGTAAACATGCCCACTTTATCGTGTTTTTTTAAGGCCACATTACTAAAAGCTAAAGTAGAGTTTATGGCATAGTCCAATAGTTTTAAGCCATTAAAAGGCATTTTCATTACGCGTCCAGTATCTATAATAGAGTAGATAGGCTGAGACTTTTCGTCTTGGTATTGGTTTACCATTAATTCGCCGCGTTTTGCTGTGGCTTTCCAATTCACCGTTCTAAAATCATCTCCTTGAACATAATCTTTAATTTGTTCAAATTCTGAAGTGTTCCCAATACGCCTTATTTTTTTGAGACCAAATTGAGTTAAGTTATTACTCATGGCCAGAAAATCGTATTTCTGCATTTGAATAAAGGAAGGATAGACCGCCACCATTTGGGCATTCTGAAACTTAAATTTCCGTTTAACAATTCGCAACGCTGAAGAGGCATAGAGGTTAAGGAACCCAAAGGTGTATTCGCCACGTTCTACCGGACGAACATTATAGCTAAAATCATGAACTTCGCCAGCTTTTAAATGCGTCTCGTAATTAAAATCTCTTTTTTGAAACTGAACGGGTAGCTCATCTATTACAGCAATACTCGTTTTAAACGGATAGAAATTAGTGATGGTAATGGGTACTGGATTTTCGTCGCTGTTAGAAAACTTATCCGGTAATAAACGTCTCACTTTAATGGGATGTTTAAAACGATAGAGTAATACTAAGTCGGATAAGAATAATACCGAAATGGCAATAGTGATAATCCAGGCTACAGCATATAGAATAGGAATCCAATACGACAACAAAAAACACGCCGATGCACTAGCCATATAAATGAAGAAGCCTTTGTGTAAGTATAATGAGCGAATGAATGTCATGCTTTTTAACTATTTTCTATCTCGGTATTTCTACAGATTGTACAATCATTTCCACGACATTCTCTGTCGTCATGCCTTCCATTTCGCGTTCTGGTGTTAATATAATACGATGGTTTAGTACTGGAATCAATGCTTTTTTTACATCTTCAGGGGTAACGAAATCTCTTCCGTTAATGGCGGCAAAGGTTTTTGCAGTGTTTAAAATAGCAATGGATGCTCTTGGTGAGCCGCCTAAATATAAATGCGGATGGTTTCTGGTTTTAGAGACCAATTCGGCGATGTATTTAATGATTTTTTCTTCTACTAAAACCGATTGAATTTTCGTTTTATAATTTGCTAGATCCTGAGCGTTTAATACTGGTTGTATTAGTGTTTGTGGCTTTTCGCCTTTACGCTCATGGTGCGTCTGGATGATTTTTACTTCATCTTCAATGGTGGGGTAATCCACTTTTATTTTAAAGATAAAACGGTCCAATTGTGCCTCGGGTAATGCATAAGTGCCTTCCTGTTCAATAGGGTTTTGCGTCGCTAAAACCATAAACGGGGTTTCAAAAAGATAGGTGGTCCCATCTACTGTAGCTTGTCGCTCTTCCATGGTTTCAAACAAGGCGGCTTGTGTTTTCGCTGGTGCACGATTAATTTCATCTATTAACACAATATTGGAAAAGATTGGTCCTTTTTTAAATTCGAACTCAGCGTTTTTCATATTCAAAATTGAAGTACCTAGAACATCGCTGGGCATTAAATCTGGCGTAAACTGAATACGGCTGAAATCTGTTTTTAAAACCTTAGCAAATAGTTTGGCAGTGATGGTCTTTGCAATGCCAGGAACTCCTTCAATGAGTACGTGACCGTCTGAAAGTAAAGCGACAATTAATAACTCAACAAATTGTTCTTGTCCAACGATGACTTTGCCAAGTTCATTTTTTATTTGTGCTACTGCGTTTTTTAAATCCTCCAATGGGATTCTATTATTGAAATCTAAATTTTGCTCTTCCATGTGTTATTGGATTTGAATTTTTCTATAGCGGTATTGAGTTTTTCCAATGCCTCTGTTGTAATATTGTTGCTGTTAGAAACTATTTCTATAGTATTAAAAAGGTTTTGAGTATCTTCTAAAGTATTGTTGCTCCGCGCTGCTAAATGTTTTATAAAAGTAGGATCAATGGTGTTGGTATTTAAATGTAAATGATTTCGAATATACTCTAGAAAATGTTGAATTTTATGTTGGGCAATATCTATATGTTTTCCGTTTTCGTAATACATATTTGCAATAGTACGTGTAAAAGCTAAGGTTTGATTACGCAGTGGTTCTATCACAGGGACTGCACGCTGCTTGCGCTTGCCTTCAAAAATGATATAAAAAAGGGCACCAATGAGTGCTATATAATAGGCCCATTTTAGTTGTTTTGCTTTTAAGAAAACATACAACGGAGAGGTGCTTATTTTTTTTCCAGATTTATAATGATTATCCAGATATATAGGTCGTGTAGGATCTAAATAAGATAATAGACCTGCCGTATAGTTTTGGTTTGGTGCTTCTAAAATAAAATAATTGGTAAAGGCCTGCGGAAAAGTAGATAGTATAATATCGCCATCTCCAAAGGGTTTTTTGATGACGTTTGAATAGCTGTTATCTACATCGAAATCGGTGTCTGAAGCGCTATTGACCACGCCTATAACTTCTGAAATATCACTATCAGGCTTTTTAAAATAATACATGAAATTGACCTTATTAAATGTGTAAGGTATTTCTGTTTTTAAGTCTTCATTTTTAAGCTGAAACTCGAAACGGTAATTGAAGTTCTCAAAAGTACTCATCAAAGATTGTTCTAGTTTTAATGTATCTAGTAATTTTTGGTTCATACTTTGCGATGCAATTACTAAAGTATTGCCTTTAGTCGTCCAGTCCAGAAGTTTGTTTAATTCGACTTCATCAATAGTGACCTGATCATTTATAAATAAATAGGAACCAGAAATGCTATTCGTTTGAAGGTACTCAAAAGGTGGACGATCTACATCAACAATCATTTCTTCAGAAAACAAACGTTCCATTTGTTCATGAAAAACAAAGGTTCCAAACGGTATTTTATGATGCTTGGCGTACGAGGGAAACCAATTCAATTCCTCGGGCTTATTAGCTTCTAATACGACAATAAGTAGTATAGCTAAAGCAGTGAGTATAACATATATTTTACCTTTTTTATTCAATAGCTGTTAATTAATCTGTTTATTAAGGGTGATGAATTCTAATTTTAATTTTTCAAATTTTGGCGCATCAACCTCGAATTCACCGTACCAGACATAGTCGTAAATTCTGGTTATTTTTTCGAATTGGGTTTGTATGGTATTGATTACTATTTCTCTTTTATAATCCTCGTTTGTTTTTTGCGGTTGCCAATCAATAATATTAGCTTCGGTTAGCTCTTTTAAAGACAATAAATAATAATAACGAATGGCTAAACGGTAATTATTTTGTTTGAGTGCTTCAGAAATTAATGTGCTTATGTCTTCATTTCTGATAATTTGTTCTTCATCAGTAAAAGCAACACTTCCTTTTTTTGTCTCACCATATATAAGCTGCTTTGAATTGACTTTTAGGAAAAAGCGAATCAATAGAAAGACTAAACCTGCAAGCAAAATATAGGGCAGTACTCTTAGTATAAACCATAAAACACCACCAGCAGACTCCATACCAAAAATAGCTTCCACTATTTTTTTTAAACCATTGTAAAACCAACGTTTAAATTTTGCCCACCATGAATCTTTATCCTCAGGCTTAATTTCATAGTTAAAGGCTTTATCACTTTTATAGTCTTGTAACGCTTCTTTAGAGATGTCCTGCTTTTTATAATACGAAGCGTCTTTTATCGCTAAGGAGTCTTGTTGCGCAAAACTAAAGCTACAAAGAATAAAAAACAAAAAGAAAACTCTTAAGAACGGCATGTGTTATTCTGTTTTACCTAGAGATTCTATACGTTCAAAAGTACCTGTGAAATTTTTTCTTTCGTTTAAATTAAAGTAGATAAAAACAGAAGAAATTACAATCACAATATTAGACAGAAATTGAAAGAATTGACTTAAGACATTTAGAATGATGTAAACAGGATCAACAATTGAATTTAGAGAAGTAGGATCTATTTCGCCAGAGAAAACACCCATTTTTATATAGGTGTATATCGTTGCTGGTAGTGTAAATATAGAGCTCAACACGATAACTAAAATCCAAAATAATAAAACGGTTAAAAAGGTCATTAAAAATTCATCTTTTATCAAACTATAGCTTTCACTATAAGAATCAGTAGCATCTCGTTTTGTAAACACATAAATAGGCATCACTACTGCCATAGGAACCATAAAGTAGAGTATTGGAAGACAACATAATACGCAAGCAACAATAAGGGTTAAGACCTTTAAAATAGTTAGACCTAAAAAGCCCCAAAACGAACGGTTTACCTGTTCTCTAATTTCCTGTAAATTTACAACACTTTTATTTTCTTCATAAGATTTCATATAGTGCAGCACGGTAGATACTGTAAAGACATAAGCTAAAATGGCAGCGCTAATATAAACAAAGTAAGCTAAAACAAACATAAGTGCGTTAGCGCCTGAAAATAAACCAGCGTTACTTTCAGGATTTGTAAAATCAAATTTAAACTGTCCGCCAATAGTATAAATGTAAAATACTAAGGCAAATAAAAAGAACAATAAATAAGGGCCGGCAATAGAAATAATGGTTTTAAATAAGGGCTTGTATTCATTACGGATAAAAGCAAAAGCATCTGAAAAAATGTCGCCTAATTCGCGTTGTTTTTTAAATTCAATGTAGGTTTTCATGGTGTTAGTTTAATTTGGTTGAAAGTAATAGTAATTCTTGTTCTTGTGACGCTATTTTTTGTTTTTCTTTTTTACTCAAAGCTATGGGATAAAAGACATAATAAAATAATATTAATAGCATTGAACTTGTTATTATAAATATGGCCAGCCAATCTGGCATTTCTGTATGCCTGGTAACAAAACCTTCTAAAAAGCCTGCGATAATAAAAAAAGGTATGGTGCTCATTAAAATTTTAAGGCCGTTTAGTACACCGCGTTTAAAAGACGCTAATCTTGTATAAGTACCAGGAAATAGCATGCTGTTTCCTAAAACTAAACCAGAAGCACCTGCAATAATAATTACTGAAATTTCAATGGTACCATGAATCCAAATGGTTCTTGCAGATTCCCATAATAAGCCATTGTCATAAAACATATACTGAAAACTTCCAAGCATGATTCCATTTTGCATCATAATAAAAAGAGAACCAATGGCTAGCATAATCCCATAGCCAAAAGCCATAAGTGCCACTTTTATATTATTAATGGTAATACCTAAAAACATATGAAACTCGCCTTGCTCTTTATACACCCCCATTGGGTCGCCCTTTTCAATGTTTTCCAATGTCATATTTACATAATTGTCACCTAAAAAACCACGAACAAAATCACCTTCATTCGCTGCCGAATAAGCGCCAACAATAACAAATAATGAAAAGACCAGAAAGGCAACCAATAATTCCCGATGGTGCTGAGAAAACATAAGTGGAAACTCATGAGTAAAAAAAGTGATGAGTCTGTTTTTAGATTCTTTTTTAGTCTTATAAATTTTTTGATGGGCAGTAGAAGCCAATCCATTTAAATAGCTTTCAGTATTGCTATTGGGATAAAAAGTTTTAGCGTAACTAAGATGGTCTGTGATTTCAATATATAAACTTGATAAATCATCTGGAGAAATTACTGTTTTATTTGACAGAACATTTTCAAATGTTAACCATTTATCCTTATTTTGCTTCACGAAAGCAGCCTCACGCATATAGTACCCTATTTTGCTTTCAAAGAAAAGAAAATATGAAGGAATTTCAAATAGAAACCGCTCAAAATGTAACAATACAGCAAAATGCAGCGAGTATTGTTGATAGAATGTGGGCATATCTTATAGACAGTGCTATAATTTTTGCTTACCTCATCATGAGTATATTATTATTGGTAGCACTAGATCTTGATTTTGGTGATGCTTGGGCAGTATATCTAATTGTTAGTTTACCTGCGTTTTTATATTATGTCCTATTAGAAACCTTTTGGAATGGTCAAACCGTTGGTAAGCATTTAATAAAGATAAAAGTGGTGAAATTAGACGGTTCCAAGCCAGGTTTTGGCAACTATTTTGTGCGTTGGATTTTGCGTATTGTAGATGTTGTAATCACTTCTGGTGGCTTAGCAGTCTTAGTTATTTTACTAAAAGGAAACGGACAACGTTTAGGTGATATAGCAGCTGGTACTACTGTGGTTTCGTTAAAAAGAAAAATCACACTAAGCGATACTATTCTTAGAGATATAGATCCAGGGTACATTCCAAAATACAGTCAAGTGACGCTTTTTAGTGATTCAGAAATGCAAACCATTAAGAACCTTTATGATGAAGCAAAAAAAAATGGGAATCATAATATTATCGTTATCCTCAATAAACGCGTGACTGAGGTGATGCAAGTAGAGCCGGTTGAAAAGCCAATGGCGTTTATAAACACAGTCATTAAAGATTACAATTACTATACCCAAAAAATGTAAGCAGAGAACCACTTTTTGCCTTAGCAAAACGTGTGTGAATCGCTTATTCCGCTGCAGAGCGGAATCTAAAAGAAAAAAAGAGAACCACTTTTTGCCTTAGCAAAACGTGTGTGAATCGCTTATTCCGCTGCAGAGCGGAATCTAAAAGGAAAAAAAAGAGAACCACTTTTTGCCTTAGCAAAACGTATATAAATTACTTATTCCGAGAGTGCTTCGGTAGCCATTAAATCAAATACAAATGTCAGCATGACATTAAATTATAGCCCATGTTTTACATCATAGATATTTTAGGAACCATTGCTTTTTCAATTTCTGGCGTTTTAGTCGCTTTAAATAAAAGAATGGATGCTTTTGGAATCCTAATAATAGCCTTTGTTACTGCTGTTGGAGGAGGTACATTGCGTGATGTACTCATTGGTGATACGCCAGTAAGTTGGATGACGAACATCACCTTCGTTTATGTTATTTTGGCGTCCACTATTTTTGCTGTAGTTTTAAAATCGAAAATCGATTACCTAAGAAAATCTTTGTTTTTATTCGATACCATTGGTATTGGATTATACACCGTTGTTGGTGTAGAAAAAGGAATTTCGGCAGGATTACATCCAATAATATGTATTGCTTTAGGCACAATGTCTGCTTGCTTTGGCGGTGTGATTCGTGATATTTTATGTAATGAAATCCCAGTAATTTTTAGAAAAGAAGTGTATGCAACGGCCTGTATTTTTGGAGGTATCGCTTATTTTTTAATAAAAAGGCTCCCTATTGAAGGCGACTTCGTCTTTATAATTGCTGGTTTGGTAGTCATTGTAATTCGAATTATTGCGGTAAAGTTTAAAATTAGTTTACCTAGTTTGTATAAAAAAACAGTTTGACCAATAGCTAATACCTAACCACTATTTCAATACTTCTACTTTGGTAATATAAACATTACGAATGGGCCAGTCTCCGCTATCGGTTTCTACTGCTGCAATTTTGTCTACAACATCTAAACCGTTAATGACTTTACCAAAAATAGTATACTTTCCGTCCAAATGGTATTGATTGGTTTGGGTGATAAAAAACTCAAACGGCGAGGCTAGTTTATAGGCGTTTTCAATTTCACTACTGGGTATCGAAATTACCCCGCGATGATGTTTGTAGTCATGTCTAACATCAGGAGGTAATAGGTATCTTCCTATTTCTCTTCTTTTTTTTACAACGTCTCGATCGTCTGAACTGCCGCCTTGAATGACGAAATTCTTTACCACACGATGAAATTGCGTACCATCAAAAACCTTGTTTTTTGTAAGAAAGATAAAATTGGCTCTGTGAAATTCGGTGTTTTCAAATAATTGTATCGTAATGTTTCCATATTCAGTATAAATTCTAACTTTATTTTCGGGGTGTACTTCTGCATACTCCCGAAAGAATGCCATGGCATTATCATCATCTAGCGGTAAATATCTTTCTTCTAAGGTTAATTTAGAACTGTCGATTTTAATGTCCACTTCCATAGTGTCTTTAACAATTTTAGTATTTTTTTTAGTTGGAGTAGCAGTGCTCTTTTTTTGCTTAGAACGTTCTTCTCCGCAATTAAACAATAAAATAGAAGCACAAAAAATAAGAAGTAAACGCATAAATAGAATGGAATGAATGATCAAAAATAAAAAAGCTGGCTTTAAAAACCAGCTTTTTACTAAAATATTGACTAATCATTATTCTAAAATAATCTTTTTAATCTGAGTCGAGTCATCCTCTAATTGTAATTTTATTAAATACAATCCTCTTGGGTAACTTTCAACATTAATATGATGTCTTTCTTTCTGTAAATTATTTTCAGAAAGTACGCGTTGTCCCTGGATGTTATATAATTCTAAATTAAGTATTTTACTTTCTGTAAAAGATACTGAAAATGAATGAGTTGCAGGATTTGGGAATATGGAGAATCCTTTGCCCTTTACTAATGATAATGGAGTTTCAATAGCTTGTTTTGCATTTACAGGATTACTATGCCATGAATTATTATAATAATAAGGTTTGTCACTGCACGTGTATAAATCGGGAGTTTGATTACCACCATTGTTACTAAAGATAATATTTGAGCAATTCCCGCTAATTGTAGCAGATACATAACCGTTTCCCGCGCTACTTAAAGTAGTTCCTGGCCAATTTCCACTGGTGGCTTGTTGGTTATTATCCCAACTGTATACATTAGAATACCCTTGAACATAGACTGTAAATGAACCTGAACCTGTGTTATTGGTAGGATCACTTGCATACCAATTACCCTGATAGTAGTATGGTAAATCACTACAGGTGTTTAAATTTGCTGTTTGATTGCTACCATTATTACTAAAAATTATATTTGAACAGTTTCCAGGAATAGTTGCAGATGACCAACCATTACCTAAATTAGTTAATGTTGTTCCAGGCCAATTTTCATTAGTTGCGTTTTGATTATCATCCCAGCTATAGATAGTAGAATAGTTTTGAACAAATACGGTAAAAGAATCTGTATTTGGGGGTATAACTGTTGCCTTTGTCCATACGGCATAGTTATTTCCAGACGCTACTAAATTCCAGCCACTACCTTGTGGATTCCAATTGTTAGGTCCCATTTTCATAGCAACCTCATAATTATCTCCACTTATTACAGCGGCATACAGACCATTTTGTGAGGCTTTAATAGATACGTTACTTTGACTATGGATGCCCGCAGCTTTTCTAATTGCTACTAAATCTGTAATTTCCGTTTTCACGCTAGTTCCCCAATCAAATAAATGAGGCCAGTAAATACATGGAACTCCAGAATGCGTTAGTAAATAAGCATAGGCCTGACTAACATTCCCGGCGTTTAAAACATTATTTGGTGTATCGTATCTTGGTGTGTCATGATTTTCAACAAACGTTGTGTTGTTTCTTGGATCCCATCCAATACCGCCGGAAGCAGAACCGTTATTACTTAAATAAGAATAGTTGTTATCTCTAATAACCGATTTTAAGGTAAAGTAAGTCGGGAAATCAAAAGCGGTTGAACCGGTAGCATCAATCCAATCTTGTATTACTTGTTTGTTTGCTGTATAATTTTCACCTACAGAAAAAGTAGGATTTGTCGCGTTATTATAAAGTGTGAAATAATATTCGTCAAATCCGTGAACAAAATCATATCTCCAGCCTTTGTAGCCCAAAGTTTTTAAATTATTTAAAAATTGAATAATACTGTTTTGAACATACTGCTTCGTGTGATCGATATCGCGAGCTGCTTCATAAGGTGTTCCCGTATCGTTATTTCCTCTGGGATAAACGTTAAAAAATTCTGGAACGCTCCACATTTCATCATTAGAAGTCACTGCATCTGTATTCCATTGTGGGTTTGTGAAATCAGCATAATTAGTAGTGCCGACTCTGTGATTTATCACGATATCAGCAATAGGCTCAATACCTTTATTATTTAAGGCATTTAGCATGTTTTTATGTGCCGTTAAACTTCCATAATTTGTAGTAAAGTTGTTTAATTGTCTTGGCAGGTACCCCTCAAGAGAACCAGCATCACTTGGTGGTGGTAACCAGATCATGTCTATTCCAATATCTGAAATTTCCTGACTAGCTCCATTGACAATGTTATACCAGTTATTTGGATTGTTTGCTGCAGATTCCCAGTAGAAACCTTGAAGCATCACACGACTGTCATTTGCTTGTTGCGCCTGAGTTGTTGTTTGTAAGAAATACAGAACAAAAAAAGCGCAGTAAAACAAAATCTTACCTGAGAAATTTTTGAGTGAGTGAGTAAAAAAGGGTGTCATATTTTTCGGATTTATTAATTAATTCTTTATGAATGTAGCAATTATTTAACGGTTTTTTTAACAAAAAAACTACTACAACGTTTTCGCGTTAATAACTTTTTATTTTTAAGCGTTAAAATTGATATTTACCTAATACACATGCATTCACTTTACTATTTATTAGTATCTTCACTAATAAATATCCCTTAATTAATAACCCTCATAACTCATAATAAATGAAATTTGATGCATTTTCTAAAGCGATAAAAGGCATTAAAAATTTACAACTTCCAGGTCAGGCTTCTCAATTCAAAATGTCTCCGCCATACCGAGAACACTTAGTAAAGTTGCAAGCTGATAAGATAAAGAATGCGCGACAGGCTGCAGTAATGGCCTTGTTTTATCCAGACCTCAATAATGAAACACATATTATACTTATTCTAAGAAAAACATACAAAGGTGTACATTCTGCCCAAATTGGTTTTCCTGGTGGCAAATTGGAAGCAGGAGAAACAAAAGAAGAAGCAGCGATTCGTGAAACCGAAGAAGAAGTTGGGGTAAAACAAGAGGACATGACAGTGCTTAAGCAATTGACACAAATTTATATTCCACCAAGCAATTTTTACGTGCAACCCTTTATTGGGGTTTGCCAGAGCACTCCAATTTTCACAAAACAAGATGATGAAGTTGAGGACTTATTGGAAGTACATCTTAATGATTTCTTAAATGAATCGCACGTGATTACTAAAACAGTATCAACCGCTTATGATGTTTCTGTAGATGTTCCTGCGTTTAAATTGAATGGTCATTCTGTCTGGGGAGCAACGGCAATGATATTAAGTGAAGTGAAAGACTTGCTAAACACTGCGCTTAAATAAGATGCTTTCTTTACATTTGTAAGACTTAATAGCTAAAATTACTATGGGATTATTCAAAAAAAATCCTTTCGGACACAATTTATTCATTAAGAAGTGGCTCATCCGTATTTTGGGTGTGTTGTCTCACAGACGCTTTCGCGGCTTTAATGAATTACAAATTGAGGGTTCTGAAATTATAAAAAATTTACCAGACACGAATGTGTTATTCATTTCAAATCACCAAACCTATTTTGCTGATGTTGTAGCAATGTTTCATGTCTTTAACGCAAGTTTAAGTGGCAGAGAAGACTCGATTAAAAATGTGGGTTACCTGTGGCATCCAAAACTGAATTTATACTACGTCGCGGCAAAAGAAACAATGAGATCTGGACTTTTACCAAAGATACTGGCTTATGTAGGTTCTATAAGTATTGAGCGTACCTGGAGAAGCGAAGGTAAAGATGTAAATCGTCAGGTAAAAATGAGTGATATTTCTGCTATTAGTAGGGCTTTAGATGATGGCTGGGTTATTACGTTTCCACAAGGGACGACCACACCTTTTAAACCTATTCGTAAAGGAACAGCACACATTATAAAGCGCTACAAACCTATTGTAGTGCCAATTGTTATTGATGGTTTTAGACGCTCTTTCGATAAGAAAGGATTACGGGTAAAAAAGAAAAACGTATACCAAACCTTTGAAATTAAAGCGCCATTAGAAATAGATTATGACAATGAATCTTTTGATGATATTATAAAAAAAATAGAATATGCTATAGAGCAACATCCTTCGTTTTTAAAGGTAATTTCAAAAGAAGAACTAGAAGCACGCGAAGAGTTGAATAAACAACGCGAGTGGTTGGATAGTTAGTCTGCAGTTTTCAGGCTATAGTCTACTGGCTTTAGTTTCTAGTAGTCAAACTAAACTTCTAATTTCTTTAATTCGTTATAATTTCTATTTAAGCGCTTCATTAGAATACCATATAATAATTTGTAAAATAGCCAAATAACAGTAACGAAAGCCACCGTAATAAGTAATACGATAATACACATTATAATTTTTCCGTTGGTATCTAATTTCGTCATGGCACCTGCCAGTTCAGGGTTCGTTGTTGTGGAGTAATAAGACATCCCTACCATAGTTATAAACGCCATGATTAAGTTATAACCCACATAGTACTTAATCACTTTACGCGTTTTAAAAATACTCTCCATTAATTTTTTTGCACTATCTGTAACCGATATTTTTTTGTTTGATTTATACAATAAGTATACAAATACAAGAATAACAACAAAACTCAAAATAGTGAGGCCGTTTAACAGGCTTTCATTCATGTTAGAAGCTTCCATTTTTGCTCTGTAAGATGTAGAGAGCATGGGTAAAAAGGAAATTAAAACCCAGAATACCAATTCTGCAATACTAATATAGAACAGCGTCTTCACAATCGAAGAGGACTTTTTTAACAACATCGGGTAGAGTTGTGAAGAAGACAGTTGCTTCTCCCCAACGGCATCTTTTTGCCAGTGTTTTTTTAATACATCTAATTCATCCATAGCTTTACGGATTTAAAATGGTTCTTAACTTCGTTTTCACGCGATTCATTTTCACTCTTGCATTTACTTCAGTAATACCCATTGTTTCACTAATTTCTCTATAATTTTTGTCTTCCAAATACAAGAAAACGAGTGCCTTTTCAATATCATTCAATTCATATACAGCATTGTACAATAATTTTAACTGTTGTTCTTCTGTATCGTCATAATCTTCGGCTTTAATTTTAAACTGTACAGCATCAAATTCTAATGTGTTTATCGTCCGTTTAGACTTTCTATAAAGCGTAATAGCTGTATTTAGCCCCACACGATACATCCAAGTACTGAACTTGGAGTCCCCCCTAAATTTCGGATAGGCCTTCCAGAGCTGTATCGTAATTTCCTGGAACAAATCGTTATGGGCATCATAATTATTTGTGTATAAGCGGCACACCTTATGTACTATATTCTGGTGTTTCTCCAGCAATTCCACAAAACTATGTTCTAGCTCTTTATTCAATGTCATTAGTTAGGTTTTGAAATAGCATTTAATTAAAAATTCTTCTTCATCATATAAGTAGCGTAAACATAAGATATGTTACAGGATTATCAAAAATAATTATTTCGATGCCTGTCTAACGGCAGTTAACTTAACAAAAGGGCGCATTTTTCACGATATTTTTTACTTGTTCGAGACATCCTGAAGCTTCAGGACTCCCTTGGGTGGCCTCTCTGAACAGGCTAAAAAAGGGGCCATAGCAATTGCTAACGTAGAAGCTCGAATTCTAAATCCTAAGGTCATTTAAAGTATGAGGATGAGCATGTATTACGCGCAGGCGAAGTATGAAAACCTGTGTCATAAACCAAGGTGTAGCGCCCCATAGTTTTAAACACTAGCAAATTTTTATAATGAAAACCACTCAGGAATAGTACTGCATTTTAGTATTTAAAACACATAAATTGTATCTTTGGGAACAACACCTTTCAACGCGTTATATGAATATTCCTAAATCTAACTTACCCAGAATCGTTATTGTTGGTGGTGGTTTTGCAGGAGTAAGTCTCGTTAAAAAACTCGCTAATAAAAAGACTCAGGTGGTTTTATTAGACAAGCATAATTACCATACCTTTCAGCCTTTATTATATCAAGTCTCTTCCTCGGGGTTAGAACCCGATTCGATAGCGTACCCTTTACGTAAAGTTATAAAAAAACAAAACAGTTCCTTTTTTCGTCTGGCAGAGGTAGAGCAGATTGATGCAGAAAAAAAAGAAATCCATACCACTATTGGAAACCTCTCATATGATTATTTGGTGTTGGCCACAGGAACCAAAACGAATTATTTTGGAAACAAAAGCATTGAGAAGCATAGTATGCCCATGAAGGAAGTCTCACAAGCACTTGATATTAGAAGTTTAATTTTACAAAATTTTGAAAAAGCAGCTATTGCCGAGACTAAAAGAGAACGTCAGAGCTTACTCACTTTTGTTATTGTTGGTGGTGGACCAACAGGTGTTGAACTGGCTGGCGCCATTGCAGAACTTAAAAATCATATTCTACCTAAAGATTATAAAGATTTAGATGCGAGTAATATGCACATTCACTTGCTCGAAGGAGACTCTAGAGTTTTACCACCAATGAGTGAACACGCCTCTAAAAAAGCTGAATTATTTTTAAAAGCGTTGGGGGTTACAGTGCATTGTAACACATTGGTTAAAGACTATGACGGTACCACGGTGCAAACCAATTCTGAGTTAACCTTAGAATCTGAAACTCTTATTTGGGCAGCAGGTGTTACTGGTAATCCTGTACACGGCATAAAAGCAAAGGTGCTTGAAGACCGATCGAATCGCTATAAAGTTAATCAATACAATCAAGTAGAAGGTTTTGATTCTATCTTTGCAGTAGGCGATATTGCCATGATGGAAACAAAAACTTTTCCTAAAGGGCACCCGCAAGTAGCGCAGCCCGCGATTCAACAAGGTAAATTATTAGGTAAAAACCTATTGCGTTTAATTGAAGGTAAGCCAATGAAAGCTTTTGTTTATAAAGACAAAGGTTCAATGGCTACAGTTGGACGGAACAAAGCCGTTGTTGATTTAAAATATTACAAATTCGCAGGTTTTTTTGCTTGGTTTATCTGGATGTTTATTCATTTAATGTCGCTGGTTGGTTTTCGTAATAAGGTGATTGTCTTTTTTAACTGGACCTATAATTATATTAATTTTGATAAGGCTGCGCGTTTAATTATTAGGCCTTTTAAGAAGGCTTAATCCGCAATAGACCAATAACAATAAGCAGCTGTGCTAAAGCATAAGTAAACATAATACTAAAATCGGCCAGAGGCACTGGAGTATAAAATTTGTTAAGTGCTAATAAACTATCAGAGATTATAAAAGTCAGTGCGCCTAAAAGCACCAAGTTATAACTTAGCGTGTTTACACCCCTTTTTCTTAAAAAAGCAAAAGTTGCCATGGTTAATAGCACAAGCATGTATAGCATGACGGGAATTAATAAACCGTTCAATCCAGATTTTAAAAACCAAAACAAGCCTAAGGCATATACTATAAGTATTGCCATAAAACCATAGGGTTTTTTGCTTTTATTTCTGTGTTTTAAAAAAACCAAGCAATACATTATATGGGCCATTAGGAATGCCACTAAGCCCGCAATAAAGAAGGCTTTAGATTTAAAAACGAAGAGCAAAAGAATATCTCCTATTAAAGAGAAAATCAAGGCAAATACGGTACGCTTTCGTATGCTGTTACTCAGGTGCTTGCTTTTGTTAATAAAGTAAAATAGTAACGAAACTACTAGTAAAGGTTTAGAAATAAAGTGAATGTTTGTTAAGCCTTCAAGGTTTGCTATTATGGTTTCTATACCTACCAAAATGGCAAATACTAAATAGAAAGACGGACTTTTAAATAATTTCATCTCGGTAGGATACTTTTTTAGTAAAAATATGCAATTCCTCTTAATATTCGGTAAACTCAATCTTACCGTCATTCTAAAGGTGCTGTATTGCTTGTATGAATTGTAGTTACAATAGAAGTAGCTGTTTAATGCTACACAAAAAGCATAGTAAGTTAGTTTTATAAAATCGTCTCTAATGTGAAGCCTTCAATTCAGCATTAAAAAATCACAGTTCAGCAAGTATAAGTTTTAAAAAAGAGACTACAAATACACCTTTGTAGCATCAATTAAAACCAACGAACAGGATGAAAGCAGTATTACCCATCATAATCACATTACTAAGTTTACAACTCTCAGGGCAAAATACCATTAGCGGTACCGTAACAGATAATAAAAACAATCCTATTGCGGGTGCGAATGTTTATTTAGAAGGCACTTATGATGGAAACACCACTAATGCAACAGGCGCATTTACTTTTACAACAAACGAAACAGGAACACAAGTACTTATTGTTTCTTTTGTTTCTTACGAAAGCTACCAAATGGCAAGTGAGGTGCGTACTTTGAAAAATTTAAAGATACAACTGCGAGACGATGTGAATACGCTAGACACCGTAGTACTCTCTGCAGGCACTTTTGCTGCAGGCGATAACAGTAAAGTGTCTGTTTTAAAACCGTTGGATGTGGTCACTACAGCTAGTGCCTTAGGTGATTTTGTTGGGGCATTACAAACTTTGCCAGGAACGACAACGGTAGCCGAAGATGGGAGGCTCTTTGTACGTGGTGGAGCAGCCGAAGAAACCCAGATTTTTATAGATGGCATTCGTGTGTTTACACCGTATACCCCAACAACAAATAATATCCCAACACGCGGGCGCTATTCGCCATTTCTTTTTGATGGAATTACCTTTTCAACGGGTGGTTACTCTGCAGAGTACGGACAAGCCTTATCAAGTATTTTATTACTGAATACTATAGATGAACCTGACCAGGAAAAAACAGATATTGGCCTTATGAGCGTTGGTGCCAGCTTAGGAAATACTCAAAAATGGGATAAAAGTGCCTTAAGTGTTAATGCATCTTATATTAATTTAGCACCTTATTTGGAAGTGTTTAAGGACAGAAATGAATGGGTTAAACCCTTTCAGACGGGGTCTGGTGAAGCGGTTTACAGACAGCAAACCAATAGCGGATTACTAAAATTATATACGGCTTTTGATGCCTCTAATTTTGAGTTGATTCAAGAAGATATTAATAGTCCAGCGGGGATGCGTTTTAAACTCAATAATAACAATCTCTATTTTAATGGGTCTTATGAGGCGAAACTGCAAAACAGATGGACCTTAGCGACAGGTTTTAGTTATACCCATGCCAATACTAATACAGGTATTAATACAAGTGCTATAGAAGCTACCGAAAATTCACTTCATTCAAAATTTAAACTAAGAAAAAGTTTTAGCAACCGCTTTAAACTCAATTTTGGCGCCGAGTATTTAGCCACCGCTTTTAATGAAGACTATCAGGATGAGGTAACGGCGCCAGTGGATTACGGATTCAACAATAACATCTCTGCCATATTTTCAGAAGCCGATATTATTTTCTCCAGAAAACTAGCTTTAAAAGTGGGGGTAAGAGCAGAAAAAAGTGCGCTCTTAAATGAGATGAGTATTTCGCCAAGAGCCTCTTTTGCTTATAAAACAGGAAAAAGAAGTCAGTTGTCGTTGGCCTATGGCGATTTCTACCAGAATCCGAACAGTGCTATTTTAAAGTTTGAACAAGATTTAAAAGCCGAGCACACCCAACACTATATTTTAAATTACCAATACAATAACGATGGGCGCATTTTTAGAGCAGAAAGCTATTATAAAAATTACACGCATTTAGTAAAATATGATACCGAGTTTACGGGCTTTGAGAGCAATTATAACAATCAAGGCAGCGGTTTTGCAAAAGGCTTAGACTTGTTTTACAGAGACAATAAAAGCATTAAAAACATCGATTACTGGGTGAGTTACTCGTTTTTAGATACTAAACGCGACTATCGAAATTTCCCCATAGCGGCACAACCCAATTTTGCGAATGCCCATAATCTTTCTGTTGTTGGGAAATACTGGATTTCAGACTGGAAAAGTCAAGTTGGTTTTAGTTATGCTTTAGCTTCTGGAAGGCCCTATACTAATCCAAATCTAGACGGGTTTTTGAATGAGAAAACAAAAAGTTATAGTAATTTGAGTGTGAATTGGGCCTATTTATTGAGTCAGCAAAAGATTTTGTACTTTTCTATTAATAATGTATTAGCCACAAAAAATGTGAACGGCTATCAATATGCAAACACAGCAGACGGTAATAATAATTTTGCACGTCGTGCCTTGCGACCAGCAGCAGATCAATTTTTCTTTGTAGGTTTCTTTTGGACTATTAGTGAAAAAGGGACCGATAATCAGTTGGATAACTTATAACCATCTTTGACTGTGAAGCTGTAGGGAGCAGAAACCTTATAAACAGAACTCTAATTTTTAAGTTATCTTTTTCGGAATATTTGAATGTTTCAAATTTTGAAGACAATGTATCTACTGACACTTTTTCTAAATCTGCTTTAATAAGAGTGTATTCTGTTCTTAGAAACAGACCGCGTAAAATGCCTTCTGCAGTGCAGTAGAGCAATAAAAACATGAGTTATTGATGCCAGATTTTAGCTAAGGCGAATGACTTTACGACCATAAAATTTTCTAAAAAAATCTTTAGATTGGCTTTGAAAACCAGTAATCCCTAAGTTTTTAAACGGTGTTTTTTTAGTTTTCAGCCTTTGTAAATCACATGTTAAAGGAGAGGACTTTAAAAAAAACGGCGATACCATAGCTTGATTTTGAATCACGGCCAATGTGACCGTTGTTGTCTGTTCGTGTAATAGAGCGGGTTTATTTTGACTATAGGTTGTGAAGCCTAACGCCAAAAAGAGGGAGGTGAGTATTAGATTTTTCATACTGTAAGGATTTGATTAAATAGCCTACATAAGATACTAAAATCTAGATGAAAATCAGACTTAAACGCTTAAAGTTCAACGTTTTTCTGTAAGATGCTGTTTTTAATCGATAATCGGCTGAAAAGCACATTGCTTTTTAAGATATTGATTGTTAATATGTTACAGTATTGTGATGTTTTACAAAATGATAACATTAACCATTAAAGCTAATAAGCAACTTTAGAGCAACTTACACCCTATGAATACTTTTGCGGCTAAGACCATAAAACTGCGTTAAAATATGTGCTGATGGCGGTTTTAATCTGTCTTTTTTAGCGATTTTGATTTTTACGGTACTTGTTTTTATAGGAGTTACTCTAGCATGCAAAGTGTTAATCGTTATGACGTCTTTTATTTGGCTAGTTGCTGTTGGCGTTTTGTCGTCTGGTTGTGCTTTTGTAGTCTGACTAAAAACAGTAAAACTAAAGACAAGGAGGAGGGCGGTTAGGATTAATTTTTTCATGATTATTTAAATAGATTAATTAGCGTTTTAAAAGCACAAGATTTTTTTTAGACATCAAAAAAAAAGAGGGTGTAAAATTCATGCCTTTTTACAGGTGCAAGCTACAATCTATTAGGCATAAAAAAAATACGCTGAATTACGTATTTTTTTAATTAACTAAAAATGAGATATTTAAGTCGCGTTAGTACGGAGGTGTTTGTCTTGAAGGTTGTTTCCTTCATTAAAAGTAAGGTAACCGCTTAAAACAAGAAGCTTACGGCTAACCGTAAGCTTCATTATTTCACTATTTACTCTAAAATAGCGTTGTAATATAGTCTTTAAACCTGATTATTCTTCTCCTTTAATTGGATTACGTGTTACTATGACTTTCCAAACTTTATTAGAAGCACCAGATTTCCCGCTACCATAAGTAGATGGCGATACTTCGTAAGATTCAATGCCACCATAAATGTAGCCTATATGAACGGTTGCCGCAGTCTCGAACGTACTGTCGCTATCAATGACATCGGTTTCTTTTCCATTTATAGTAAGATATTTGGCATTACTATTCGGGAAAAATTCTGCTTCTGCACCGTAAAAATAATCAGATGGAAACAGGTTAGAAATGGTTTCAAAGCTGCTTGCTTTGCTGCTCACATTGTATTTAGAGTAGCCTAAAGTATTTGTAAATCCAGACAAGTGGCTGTCGGGCTTGCCATTGCCAATCCCTCCCGGTAAGAAGGTGTGAAGCTCTTTTGTCTGTGAGTCATAGATTGCAAAATCTGGGCAAGAATAAATATTATAATTTTTCTGGTCATGCTGCGTATCAAAGGTGTATTTTTCTGTTCCGTTAGGCGTAATGTAAATAGCATCGTTCCAGGCGGCTAAAGTTTCTCCATACTTAAATACGCCGCCCATAAGCGCAAAGTTGGGCGCAATGTTGTTGTTTTTATCCAGATACACCGAAGGAACAATAGGTAAATCTCTTCTTCTAAACGCAGACGTGCTGTCTGCTAATTTTGGATCGCTTGCCAAAATTTTTGGTGAAATATCACTAATAGTATCGGTTACAGTCGCTGTAAGCGCCAATGTACTGGCGTCTTCTGAAAAGCCAAACTGATACACACTGTTTAGATAGACCTGCTCATTGTTGTTAAAATTATGCCCTGCAGCTAAATAAAAGTCGTCGTCTATTTTTTTTAATTCACCGCCTGTACATCTTAAGGTTGGATTGTTTCCAAATCGGAACAAATCTTCCCATTCTGAAACGCTTAGACTCCAATCGCGGTTCGTGATTCTCTGTAATAGTGGGACATTTATTTTTGCAATGGCATCATAGGTTATATAGTTTCCTGCTGTTGGTGTTTCTCCTGGTGTAGGTCCATAGCCGCCAATAACATAGAGGTAATCTCCCGATTGAATAACCTGGGGGTTTGAACAGATGAAGATGCTCTCATAATTGGCCAGGATGTCTCCCACTTTTTTACAAACCGCTTTAATGTCATCAGACTCGCCATTGCCACCTGATGCCATCACACGAATGGTCTCTAACATGTTCCAATAGTTAAGAAGCGATTGGTTTCCAGTTTTTGGATTGAAAGTATATATAAAGGGATTAAAAGATTTAGGAGGAAAAGAGACTAGCGAGTAATCGGCATCTAGATTGTGTAGTCCGCCTATGGTATCATTGCCGTTTGTTCTTCCTGCAAAAAGGAGCCACTGTTCGTTTATCATGGCGCTAGCATAAGATTGTAAGGCAGGCGCAAGATATTTTTCAGTAACAGCTTCTATCGCTACTGAATAGGTATATGAAGTTGCGGTAGGGGTATTTTCTTCAACCGTTGTTTTTTTTGTTTTATCCCCACAGGAAGCTAAAAGCAAAAGTAAGACTAAGAGCGTAAGTGGGTAATGGGTTGTTTTTTTCATGGTCATCTAATTAGGGTTATATGGATTGGTTTTTAGGATATAATGCGTAACGCGGTTAGAACTAATATTGGTGTTTTCTCTTGGTATTTAATTCAAATTCTTTTTTACACCATTGTTTTTTAATAAATAAAAGGAATACCCGAACTGGAGTCTGGAAAAATTATTATTAATATTGTCCAATTCGTGAGTTAGTTTATAGCGCAAAAAGAGTCTTCCTGTACTGGAAATATCAATATTTAAATCGATATTAAAGGTATTTAACCACCTGTTTTTAGATACCAAGTTGTTATCTTCTAGCGATTTTAAATTAATATTAGAATCGAAGGTTTCAAACCAAGACAAGCGATCTGAGATAGAAAAACTCACCCGTTTTTCAGGTAAAAAGTGAAATTGATATTCTAGTGGTATTTCTAAGTTATTGGTGTAAAAACCCTCTACATCATCAATAGCTTCTTTAAGACCTGTTCTGCCAAAAAGAAAGCCTGCATTTAAATACATGTTCAGTTTGGAGTTTTGATTTTCTAAGGTTATTAAATTTAAATTTCCTCCAATAGCAAAGTTTCTGCGTTGCATTAGCGATATAGGAGAATAATAATCAAAAGATTCAATTATTTGATCAGTATCATCTAAAACATCAAACGTATTGGGGATAACAAATTTACTATCAGATTCTATTTTAGAATACTGAAAACTAGCATCTATAAATTGAAAAAAACCATAGCCTTCACTAATGGCAACAGGAGGAAATATTAGACCAAATAATTTATTTACATCTCCTCTTTTGGTGTTAATATTAAACCGTTTGTTTATTTCAGTTTGAATTATCCCGTTAGGATTATCTTCGTCAAAAAGGCCTAAAAAATCAGTATAAACAACCGCTTCAAATAATTTTGAAGTTTCTTCCCGATAGAGTTTACTTTGTTTTTGATTGTCGTCTAATATTAATAATTGAGGAACCGGGCTTACGTCGTTAGCATTAACATCTACTTTTTTCACATAGCGGATAATATCTGAGACGTTTACATGTAGCTTGCTGTTACTATTTGTTTGTTCCTGATCTTTTCTTAATGTCTGTACATTTTCGTTCGATTCTAATACATTAGTCTTTAGCAAAGCATTAATTTCAGAATCACTGAATGCATCGTCGGAAAATAGACGGTAAGTGTCTAATTCTTGGATGTTTTTTGTTGAGCTAATACCAATAGAATATTTGTTATTAAAGGTTATTGGTGTATCACCAATAACGCCCTGTAATTGCATTTTTTCTATAAAACCACCATAGAATGAAATTTCTACAGTTAATTTTTTAAGCGGTTTAAAGATACTTTCCTCTTCATCGTCATAGTATACAGGAATTTCTGATGATTTGAGGTGAATTGTTGCCACGATTGGTTTTTCTTCTTCCGAATTGTGATAGGTCACAATCTGAGTAAAAACATATGGCATCGTTTTATCTATTACATCATCCGTCGGAGTCACTGTTTCTAAACCATTGCCATCGATTTCGGTTTTTTCGATGACATCTTTTATGGCCTGTTTTAGCTTTACTTCGAAATTAGGATAGGTTAGAGGTCTTAATTTAAAGGACTCCTCATTGTCAGCATATTTCACTATGGTTTCATAAAAATTATCTGTCCCTAACTTTGTTTCAATGATGATATCCAACCCTGTTTTAGGATCTTTATTTTTCATAAATTCCAAAACCAGATCAGTAGGTAAAGAGTACTGCTGTGCAAAAGAACAGGTTATAAAAAAGAGGGAACAAATAAGAAAAGCGGTTTTCATAATTAATTAGTTTATATTTTTGGTTAGTTTATGCAAGCTACAAACTACACACAATTTGTAAAAAACATAGACGTTAATTTACGCATTTTTTGTTAATCATTGTACATCAAATACAAAATATAACGTGCTGCCACTGCAAGCTTGGTATGATTAATGGCTTTATTATCGCAAGCCTTTAGGTTTTTAAAACGTTGTATTAAATAAGTCTCGAAAGCAGTAATAGTTTCTAAACTTTTTGAATACGTAATAATCTTATAGTTGCTATATTTATGGGCATACTGTCCATGATAACAGTCTGCTATATTTTGTTCTGTTTTTCCTATTTTAAAATTAGAGATGGTGCCTAACGTGAGTTCTAATTCATTGGCCAAATCTTGAAAATTAGAGAGCATGATAATGGTTAATACATTTAAAAACCGGAAAGGGATTCGCGAATTTTTGAAATTGATTTTTGCGTTATGTAAAGAAATAAAAAGGAAATGAAAAAGGAGTACGGGAATCCCTTACAATGTGTAAGGTGTTTAACACACAAGTACTAAGGGGAAAGCTTTAAAAAAAAATCAGATTTTAGATGTAATTGAAGTGTTTTATCACAGGGTAGTTAAAAAAAATAGGAGGCCTCTCACTACTTGGAAGAGACTTCCTATTTATTATATGGCTTAAAAATTAATTTTGAGAAGCCGCACTAGCGGCAGACAGCACAAAACTAAAGTCTGAAGCAAAGTTGCTTTTTCCTGCGATAGAGCCAAATTGGTGGCAATCTGTACACTTGGTCTGTTGTGCATAAGTTTCCATTGCGCTATTCGCTACATTATTATTAGGGTTTAAAGAGTTTAAAGACAACGGTACTTTCGCCGGTTGGTTGGTGTCCTGAACGGGATTACTGGACCAAATCACATCAACCAGCTCGTAGTACTGAAATACAGACTCTGGGTAGTATTTTTTTATGGCCGTTTGTATTGTGTTATTGACTTGTACTGATGAATCATCTAAAGGGGTTGTTCTGGTTACCTGTAACTGTGTTGGTTTTGGTCCGTTTAAACCTAAATAGTAAGGGGGTGAAACATTAGCGTCTTTACAACTAATAGTCACGGTGGTGTCCTTTTTTGTTGCTGAATATGCGGCGGGTATTTCCATGGTTTTATCTTTACAATTAACATTGTATAAGTTATAATGACCACCACTTGGGTTGGCGCCGTTGTCTGGGGCGTTGTCTACATGCTCAAAGGTAGACCAGATCCAGGTGGGTTGCGATTCTGTTTTGTGTATAATGTGTAATCCTATTAATGCCACTTTAGCAGCTCTTTGTTTTCCTGTGTTGGGATCTATAATTACCGCTTCTGATATTTTATAACGTGTTACATCTACTGTGGGTGGTGATGACAGTTCCATCCAGGCCGCCTTTATTTCCATGGCACCAATAGTCGTGTTGGTATTAGATCCTTTTGGTAAGTGAATGGCGTTTCCACTAGTGGTCCAACTTAACTGCTTATCTGCGTTGTAAAATTGGTGCTTAGGATCTGTGATGTAATCATATTCATCTTTATTAACCAATACCTCGTACCAGAGGTTGGTATTATTATGGGTGCCCAGCCAGTTTGGGCTACCTGATGGCGCCGCTTGCCCTGTTTCTGTAACGACAATAGTATCATTAAATGCTGTGAATTTAGAAACATGCATCAATACCCGTTTATGACTGTTTTTTTTAGTTAACAGTGGGTGTGTGGTGTTCCAGGCTGGTGGTGCCTGACCATTTGCGGGCATCAGTACTTCTTTGGTCATATACGTTTCCCAGGCTACCTTATTGGTGTTTTTTGGGTCTCCAAAATTGCTACTTCCATCTGTAGGCCAATTAAGCGCTACAAACTCTTTCCATGCAAAACAATTGGCATAAGCCTGATTAGGAATTTGTCCGCTATCATGTGGTACGTCCCCTTGAAAATAGAGGGTGTCGAATGTGGTGCATTCACAACTTGGTGTTGCAGCAACATAAGTAGTGGTGGCTGATGTCATTCCTAATGAAACAAATAGAACAAAGGAGAGTATTAACACACCCATAACGGTGACAACTAATTTTAAATTTTTCATATGAATCATTTTAGTTGGTGATGTATAAAAGTGCAGGCATAGGTTCAGACGGGGTTTGTCCGGCATTAGTAACATAGACTTTTCTAAGTCCTGTAGTGGCATTAGCACTAGCGCTAAGGTTAATAACAATGGTTTGATAATCTCCTGGATATGAGTTTCCTGGTACGGCATAATTTACAGTACCAAAGCTAACCGGAGTTGCGGTTATATCTGTGCCATCAAAAGTAATACTAGGATTCCCTTTTGAAGTGTCTAAGCCGCTAACCGTTAGAGTCATTGAAGCGTTTTGAGTGCCTTGTTTTACCTTTGGTGTTACATAGGTACTGTTACTTAAAGTCGTCATAGGAAACTGTGCAGGATTCATGACTTTGGTAGTGTTGTAGCCATTAAAAACAGCGGTATAAAACAACTGTAACGGTTCTGCATATAGTGTTGAAGCGGTACCTACACAATCCATAGCTATTGGCTTAGACCCCGTATAGGCGGTTGCAATAATATGCATTTTAATAAGCTGTGCAATTTGACTTCCCCAAGTAACAGCATTGCCATTATATTTGATATCACTAATGGTGTACCCTAAGCTTGCAGGTACTTCGTATTTTGCGTGGAGAATAAAATTCCCAGGCATAGTTAATCCATCAACATCTGCTAATGCTTCCTGACCGCGAACGGTGGTCCAAAAACTTGAAGGATCTGTACCGTCCGGTGTACTGAAGTTGGCAAAGTCTGCACTATTAGGCTTTTGAATATATAAGCCTGGCGGATTAGCCAAGGTCACATTCATACCTGTTTGAGCATAAGCATTTACATTCCCGCCAATGGTTGGATCACTATTTCTAAACTTTTGTCCAAATTGCCCGCAGCATAAAAGCGCTTCATTTCCTGAACCATAATTTTGTCGACTTAAAGACGCTGAAGTTCCTAGTCCAATTTCTGTTTGTATCGTATTTGGTGTACTGGTAAGATGCATAGCGCCATTAGAACCAGTGTTCCATTTGTTTAAAGGATTGTAAAGGTAATTACCTGTTGAAGGATCAATAACGCCCTTGCCAGAGGCGTCTTTAATGTAAAGGTCTTCCATGGCAATGTTTGGTAGGTCTAAGGTGTTTTGATACAACTCTAAAACTTTATTAGGGTCTACATTCCATACAGAATTCCAGTATTCTGGATTTTCGCACGTAAAGTCAATACGTGTAATATTTCCTTTAGCATCACGGCGCACTGACCATTCGCAATACTCATCTTGAAAGCCTCTAGGGCCATAAGGGCCAAATTTAATTTTAGAAGTATCTGTAGCATCACAAGGATTTGAAGGGATTAAAGGGGGTGGTGTACCATTAGCTAATAAACCAGTATCTGCAATAGCATATTGGTCGTTTTTTGAAAGGTCAGGAAAGTAATAGTTAATTCTTCCAGGTAAGGCATTCCATTCGATAGCTACATTCTGGCTTCCTGCCGGAATGCCTTTAATAGCTGGATTGAAATAATTTGTAATACCCGTGTCGTTCGTGGCATTCCAGGGATTGCCCACTAAGCCTTGATTGGTAAAACCGGTTAAATTAATATTCCATTGTGCATTTAAAGCGTCCTGCTTTGTTGGGTCATTACTAAAATCCTGTTGTAAAGCAGGGGTTTTAAATACGAAATCGGCTGGGCTAGTTTGTGGCTCTACACGTGTGTTTTCTATCTTTAATGAGGGGTCTTCTTTTTTTGATTCTTTGCAGCTTACTATAAAGGTGACTACAAAAATGAGGGAAATTAGTTTTTTCATAATGAATACGGGTTGGTTGATGGTTTAAAATTGATTATTATATAAAATTAGATTCTTAATTTTTAGTACCACTAAGTTATACTTTAAAAGAGCAGAAGACAATAGGTATAATCACCTGTTTTTTGAGTTAGTAATTTGTTGTTTATTTTATTTTTTAATAGAAATCATGATAAATTCACACTGTTATTTCATTGGTTCGTGCAATTTTTGATAGACATTATAATGGGCACCTATTTTGATAAAAAGATCTCTTCTCAGTGCTAAACGTGTGAGTTTTGTACAGTGTTTCCTCAAATTGGTATCTGCTTTATCGCTAAAGACAGTGTGCGCCCCTTATTCAATATCTATACCAATAGCCTCATATAATAAGACGATAATGCTATTCCAGAGTTTCTCTAGAGTGACCAATAAAAGGCCTTTAAGGGTATTAATAAAATTTTGTACCATGGCTTCCAGACCTTCTAAAAAGAAGTCTAGTAAATCCTCGTCTATATCACCAGAGAGAACACCTATTTGTATTAACTCGGTTTGTTTGGCAATGGCTTCTATTTGACGCTCGCTAAAACCACGAACCGTTGTGATGTCTTTTTCAATAATACTAGTTGCTATAGCTTTTATTTCTTGAATAAGGTTTCTTGTGTTATCTGTCATGACTTATCGTTTTAAAAAGCTCTCATAAGTAAGGGCTTGGTCTAAGAAAATTAATAGTTCACCTTTAAAGGCCGCAATAGCGAATGGTTTTAAACCAGAAGTGCGGTCTGTGTCTTTCATTTTTTTAATATTTTCTGCTATACGTTTAAAGGCGAAGGCGCTTGGGTAATCATTTTCTATACTCGGTTTACCACGGGTGTTTAAAATGACGTTTATTCTTTTGGTGGCATTGTTTTTTGGCAATGGTCTTGCTCTGGCCAGAAGTTCTAAAGTTTCAAAAGCACCAATGAGTGCATTATATACCGCTTCTCTTTTTACAAAGCTATCGCTATCTGTACCATCAGAAATTGTTGCCAGAAAACTGAGGGTCTCGGTTGCGCTCGCATTGAGATTTTCTATTATTATAGCGTCATACTTTGGTGCTAATGCTGTTTTACAACTCGCAAATAGCAAAAAGAAACAGGCTAAAAGTAGGTGTTTTAAAAATTTATATTTTGTTGTTTTCATCATTTTTATTTAAAATTTAATACTCTGCTCTACCTAATTTTTTGTGACACCTTTAAAATAAGCTTCGCTATTTTTCTTCTCACTTCTCACTTCTCACTTCTCACTTCTCACTTCATTCTACATGAAATTGTCTCCAAAATAAATACCCTATTAGAATACCAAAAGCCATGGAAGTACCATGTGCAATTCTGATTTCGTTTTGTGTAGGCTGTGATGGTATTTGAGAAATAGCGTCAATTAATAAGGGGCCTAATTTTAAAAAGAAAATGAGCACAGCGATTCCAAAGAGAATAATAGTGCCCACCACATCGCTCACTAGCTTTTTGCTTTTTCTGGTAATAAATAAATTCATGGCTAAAGCGCCCCAAAAATAGGTGAGTACAAAAAAGGCTTTTTCGGTTTCACCTTTTATCACTTCGCTAATGGTAATATTGTCTGTTGCTGCTAAAATAATATCAAATAGTATTAAAAAAACAAACAGCCCCATAAGGATGTATTGCACCATGCGTACTATTCCGGGATGTTTTTTTATATAGGTGTCTAAATTTTGCATGGATGCTAATTAAAAAATTCAAAATAGTCTAAATGACGTTGTGACCAGAAAAAATGACCATATAAAACGCCTATAATAAGGAGTAGAAACTGAATACTGGGTTTCATAACAAAATCTTTTGGTTGCTTAAGTCCAACAATTAAAATGGCTAACAGTAAAATAACAACCAGAATTACAGGTACCCAAGCATTGGGGCCGAGTATGGGCACCTGACTTCCTAAAAAGAAGTGTCCGCCTAAAATGCCCCAAGCCATCGGTAAAAAAAAGTATTTGTTGTAGGCCCACTTTTTTATAATGAAGTTTACAGTATCGTCTTTCTCGTCATTAAAATAGAGATAGATATTAAAGAGCATAAGAAATATAATGGTAATGCCAATGACTATTTGTACGATGAGGGTGAAATCCATTGCTTCTTTTTGGTTTGATTCCTTTACTGACTTAAAGTTAGGAATTTTTTGTTACACTTCGCGTAGTGTTAGGGTCTGTTATCTTTAAAATTTTATGATTCAGTATAACAAAAGAAAGTAGACGCCTATGTAAAAGGCATGTTGTAGTTTGATTTATAACATGCTAGCTCTTTTTTTGTTTTCTTTGTTTCTTTTATTCACACCTTTTTTTTTCGGTAATGCTCTTCAGTTGTCTTGAAGGAAACTGTGCAGCATATCATGGGATATATTAGAAATAAAGAGAGACGAATAAGCAAACCAATAGATCAAGATAGAAATTAGAAAATTCTTTGTGCTATTCTCTTTAAAAACGCCAAGTGAAAGCTTGATTTCGACTATTCTAATCGTTTTGCGGTACTATAAATTCTAGGTTTCTGGATTTAAACTTCTGTCTTTTATATTCTGTTTTTGATTCAAAAAACAATTCAGCATCAAAAAATGACAATTCAGCCAATCCCTTTTTAAAAAGCGCGTGTTCTAAAAGATATTTGCTTAAACTTTAAAACCATTTATTATGTACCGACTAGCTTTTTTAATCATCATGTCTCTATCAACGCATATAGAAACACAAGCACAGACCGAAACAGCTGTGAATACTAATTATGAAAAAGGCATGAAAAAAGCCTTTGGCCTTTGGCAAGAAAACAAAACCAGTGACGCAGCAAATCTATTCGAGCGTATTGCCAGTGCAGAAACCGATAATTGGTTGCCATCTTATTACGCTGCTCAGGTTTTAATTCTTGACGGATTTACCAAAATGAAAGACACAGAGGCTTTAAACGCACAATTAAAACGGGCACAGGATTTTATTAATGATGCCAGCGCGATTTCAAAACAAAACCCTGAAATTATGGTTATGCAAGCCTTATTACATACAGTTTACGTTGCTAGTGATGGCGCAAAGTATGGCATGACCTTAGCACCAAAAGTATCTCAAATTTATGCTGACGCTTTAAAAATAGCACCAGATAATCCAAGAGTGGTCTATATGAGAGCAGATTGGGGTATGGGGAGTGCTAAATATTTTGGGCAAGAGGTGACACCTTTTTGTAAAGATTTAAAAGCAGCTCTTGAACTTTTTGCTAACTTTAAACCAAAATCTAAACTCCACCCAGATTGGGGAAAGGAAAGAGTCGTGCAAATTATTGCCGAATCATGTAAATAATAATCTATGTTAGCATTTTTTAAACACTTAGGACGCGCATTTTCAATAGGTGTCTTGATATTTTTAATTATTGGAATAATAATTTATTTCACAGGTAATGATATAGAATTTGATCAAGGGTTATTAGAAACCTTCATATACAACCAAATATATTCTGTAGTGCTGTATATGTCTAATGCTTATCTATTTAATATTTTAATTTCTAAGTATAAAGGCGAGGTGTTCAAGTTGAAGAATATGGTTTCTGCAGCATTTTTCTCTGTCCTCATTTCTTTTTTAGCCATTTTTTTATTGCGCTTAGTCACGAAAGTTGTTGTTTACGAGCAAACGTTTAAAACGTTCTTTTCCAATGAGTCTGTTATGAATTACTGGTTTTCTTTAACCATATCCATTACGGTAACTGCCATATTCTATATTGCTTATTATCAAAAATACAAGCAGGAAAATAAAGTAAAAGAACAAAAAGTTATTGCTGGAACAGCAAGTGCGAAATTTGATGCTTTAAAAAATCAATTAGATCCACATTTTTTGTTTAATAGCTTAAATGTATTAACGAGTTTAATAGATGAAAATCCGCAGAACGCACAAAAGTTTACCACCAGTCTGTCTAAAGTCTATCGTTATGTTTTAGAACAAAAGAATAAAGATTTAGTAACTGTAGATGAAGAGCTGCAATTTGCTAAAACTTATATGTCACTATTGAAAATGCGTTTTGAAGATAGTATTGTATTTGATATTCCAGAACAGGCTCAAAACCCAGAAGCTAAGGTCGTGCCTCTAGCACTTCAGCTATTATTGGAAAATGCAGTAAAGCATAACATCGTAACTTCACGTAAGCCATTGCATATTAAAATATATGAAGATCAAGGGCGTCTCGTTGTTGAAAACAATTTACAAACCAAACAGGTGGTCAAGAAGAGTAGTGGTGTAGGTTTAAATAATATTACACAACGCTACCAATTATTAACAAACAAAAAAGTAAGTATTACAGCCGATAAAAAGTATTTTAAAGTCGCAATTCCTATGCTTACCAAACAAATAACAGTCATGGAACAATTACCAAAAAAACAAATGGATGACGCTTACGTGAGAGCACGTAAACACGTTGAGGAATTAAAAGAGTTTTATTATAATTTAATCTCCTATTGCTTTGTAATCCCGTTTTTAATAATTATAAATTATAAAACGGATTGGGAATTTAAATGGTTTTTGTTCCCACTATTGGGTTGGGGTTTAGGTCTGGCTTTTCATGCCTATAAAGTCTTTGTAAATGATGGAATCTTAGGACGTAATTGGGAACAACGTAAGATTGAAAAAATTATGGAAGAAGAACGTAGTAGACACAATTCACTTTAAAAATAAATACAATGGACAATTATAAAATAGATTCATACCGCGAAGCCGATTCACATAAGAATTTTGAGCAAGAAGAGGCCTATTTAAGAGCTAAAAAGCGAGTAGATAAGATAAGAGGCCTGTACATCCATGCAGTAGTCTACATCGTCATAAATATCTTCTTAATAGTGACCATGACACGTAATTCAAGTCAACCACTATTTAGTTTTACAACTTTTTCTACTGCCATTTTTTGGGGTATTGGCTTGTTTTTTCATTTTTTGAGCATTTTCGGAAAAAATTTAATATTTGGAAAAGAGTGGGAACAGCGACAGATTGAGAAGTATATGGATGATGATAAAAGGCGTTGGGAATAATATGTTTAGGCAAAAGCTAAAAGTTGAAAAATTATTAGAAAACGGTAACACCAATTTGTCACCCACTAATCCCACAGTCCAACAGCCCAACAGTCCAATAACCGAATAATCCACTATGAAAGTAATTATAATAGAAGACGAGAAACCATCAGCACGACGTTTACAGCGTATGTTACAAACTATAGGTGTTACAGCAGAAACGCTATTGCATTCTGTAGAAGAAGCAATCACCTGGTTCAAGCAAAACGAACACCCGGATCTCATATTTTTAGACATTCAATTAAGTGACGGCCTGTCTTTTGAAATCTTTGATGTTGTAGAAATAAAGTCTGCAATAATTTTCACCACCGCTTATGATGAGTATGCTTTGCAAGCCTTTAAGTTAAACAGTATTGATTATCTATTAAAACCAATAGATGATGAAGAACTAGAAACAGCTCTTTCAAAATTTAAAGACAGATTACCAGAGAAGCAACAGGTGACTTTAGATTTTAATGATATTAAAAAACTACTGGTAAACCCTGTAGAACGGGAGTATAAAAAACGATTTTCGGTAAAAGTCGGTCAGCATTTAAAGTTAATTAATGTTGATGCTATAGAGTGTGTTTTTAGTGAAAATAAAGGGACCTACCTATATACTAATGAAGGCCGAAATTATTTAATAGATCTCTCACTTGATACTTTAGAAGAAGAGCTCATGCCCACTCAGTTCTTCCGGGTTAATAGGAAATTCTTTGTAAACATCCATGCTATCAAAGACATGGTGAGTTATACCAACTCTAGACTTCAGATCAAATTAAACAGTTATAAGGAACAGGATGTTATTGTCGCTCGGGAGCGCGTAAAGGATTTTAAAACGTGGTTAGAATAAGTACTGCTGCTCTTCTTTTTCTTTTTATAAAGTAAAGCAGCAGTACTAAAACAAACAAATTAATACACTAGCAATAGTTTCGATTGGCTTGTAATTCCTGAAGTTATTTTCACAATATAGGAACCACTTGGATTGTTGCTGCCACTCACTAAGTTTAAATCACTAATCTTTATTTTTTTATAGAAGAGCCTTCCAAAATTACTGGTTTCGTTGGCTTCATATACTAAGTTGGCAGACATATCATATATAGAGACAGTATAGTCGCCTGCATCTGGCAATATTCCCTTAACGATAGTAAAATAGTGAGCAGGATTAGGAAAGAGCCTAAATTTTAATTTTGGTCTTTCATAACTTGAGATCTCTGAAATTTTTCTCACACTCCCATTAAAATATTGACTCACGTATAATGCATCTTCGGTAGGATTATAAATAATTCCGGCAGGATACGTGTAGGTCGCTTCAGAAATATCTCCGTCCGTGGTTCCAATTGTACTTCCAGAAAAAACAGCAACATCGTCTAATTTGTGAGGCTTAACCGTGTAGATTTTGTGTTCTCCATAATTGGTGGCCCACAACAGGTTGTTGGCATAGCTTATAAACCCTAAATAAGGGAAATTTGTTCCAGAGTCTGGAATGGTAGCAATATATTTTACAGTCCCGTTGTTTTTTAGTTGATAAATTTCTCGGTTTAAATAATTTCCAATATAAAGTTTTCCGTTATTATCGTAAGCTAAACCAACAGGAACATCCAACGGTGCTCCCGTAAAAAGTTTGGTAATAGTGCCATCTGTTTCTAATTTATTGATACTGTGGTCTACTACATTAGTAAAAATCATAGCATCACTATCGTGCGCTTTAATGAGATTTGATGCGACACCGTCTGTGACATTAAAACTTTCTATAAGCGTGCCATTTGGTGCATACTTATGAATTTTTGAAGCAGAATATTCTACAACAAAAAGGGCGCCCTGTGAATCAAAAGCCAAACCGTTAGGATTTGCTAAGCCAGAAATAAAAACGCTGGCTTCTCCACTTGGAGTAATTTTATAGACGCTGTTACCAGCAAAATTAGAGCCGTATAAGTTGCCCTGTGCGTCGAAAGTCATAGCGTCATCAACAATACTATTACTGTCGTTTAAAAAAGTCGATACGGTTTGTGCATTGGTTAATAAACAGCATAGTGCTGCAATTAAAAGAATAATTTTTTTCATAATTAATGGTTTAACTGGTTAATAAACTGATTTTCAGAGTGTTAAATTGCATTAATTTATTGTTAAACAAAAGTCAAAATGAGTGAACAGCCCGTTTGAATGCGTGACGTGTGCTTTTTATTGAGTAAATAAGATTTTAGCTTGTTTAAGAATTACTCTTTATCAATTCTATTATCATCAAAAGTAGAGGGCAACATTTTAGGAATCAACTTCATAACTATGGGTAATAAAATAGCACCACCAGGTAATATGAAAATAGCTAAACTAGGAATGGTTTTAAAAATTTCTAATAGCTGTAGCTGTACTTTGGTCTGCTCTTCTTTAGTTAGTTCTCTGGTAGTAGCTTGCGTTAATAAAATCATTAACTCTTTGCTTTGAGTTAACTCTTTAAAGATGCGTTTGCTATTTCTTTTGATGAGTTTTGACGCCAATCGCGTAGAATTATAATAGAAATTGCTTAAAGGGTCTGAGGATTTAAATAGTAGAAATAAGTTTTTGTTTTCAGTATAAAAACTGGCCATATGTTCTAGAGAATCATTGATGCTTTCTTCAGATAAGTGCATATCTGTACCAATAGATTTAATAAAATAATTGTCTTGCTCCGAGGTAGACAGGTCTTGCCGTATAGCCAAGCAAGCGATATCAAGAAAGTGTTTTTTTTCCTCAGCACTATAATCGGTTTCTAATGCATTGCGATAGAATAAATTAAAATCTTTCCTATTGGTCTTAATATACGCGATAGATTCTTTTATTTTCTTTAAAACATCTCTGTCTGCAATGGCATTTTTCTGCCTAAAACTTAAAGCATTATAAGTAATGTTTACCACCATAGTTTCTATGCTTGCAGCATAGATGTTGATATTAGTTGGTGTGTTTAAATACTTTTGAAAGGCAAGAACATCTATAAATAATAGCGCACTTGTTGTGGCCTTATTAAAATTCTTTGTAATAAAATTATTGTCTATAAAGACTCTTGTATGAATAATACGTTCTAAAATTGAAAAATTATTCTTTCCTATTAATAATTTGTCCCAAATAGATAAGTCTGAAACTTCCATCTCCTTATAGAATGCAAGCAGTGTATTAACAAAACTCTCAAAGTCTATCGTTTTTGTATTTGTATGAAAACAATAGATATGGTATAGCGCATCAAAAAGATTCACTTTTATAATTTCATCTTGAGAGTATTGGTGCTCATGAACAATATAATCTGGTATAGATTTTACCAGACCATAAATAAAGCCATTCGCCCTAAGACTATAGTACAGCTCATTGTAATTATTAAACGCAGGGTCGCTGTTTTTAATAAAAGAGAACATTTTTTTTATCCAACCGTTAGCAGATGGGTTCACAATTATTTCATTAGAGTTATCAAACTAATTGATTTATTAATAAATTTTCAATGGTTTTTAGTGTTAACACAATTTTAACAAAACCGCTATTTACTTATTTGCGTAAATATAGGCGAGAACCAAAAAATAATTAACAACAAATCTCAATTTATTATGAAAAAAATTAAAATTTTATTAGGAGCTTCAGCAATCGCGGTTGCAGGTTTCTTTATGGTAGCTGCAGATCACATTGATGCTCCAGCAGTACAAGGTGGTACAAGTGATATCACAGATTTCTATGCCTTTCAAGGTGAAAACACAAACAATATTGCTTTTGTAGCAAATGTTCAAGGATTATTAAGTCCTACAGCAACAGCTGCTGCAGCATTTGATGAAAACGTTTTAGTTGAAATTAATATTGATACAGACGGCGATAATGTCGAGGATTTAGTTTTACAAGCCATTCCTAGAAATGGAAAGCTGTATGTTTTCGGACCAGTAGCTCCTTCAACTACAGGATTGAATAGTGTTATTCAAACGAGTGCTGTACAAACATCTGTTGATATTACAGCTTACGGCTCTACTGCAGTAACGGCAACAGGTAGTAATGGCGTCATGGTATTTGCTGGACCAAGAGATGATCCTTTCTTCTTTGACTTTAATCAATATTCTGCAATTCTTAGTGGTAATGCACCAGGAGGCTTTAACAATCCGGGAACAGATACTTTTGCTGGATCAAATGTAATGTCGATTGTTATTGAAGTGCCAAAAACATTAATTGGTGGAACAGGAAACATTAGTGCTTGGGTAGAAACTAAGTCTAAATAATAATAATCAACTTATAAAAATATAGAATCATGAAAAATATAAAAACAATAGTATATGCCTTATTGATCTCTGCGGTAGCATTTAATTGCTCTAATGATGACGATAACACCACGACACCACAAGGACCAACTGGTATTGACTTTTCTGGAACTTACACACAAGATGACCAAATGGGAAGACCAGCAGTTAATACAGTATTTGTGTCTGCGGGAAGTAAAAATTCATTTAACACAACAATACCTTCTGCTCAAGATGCAGCATTTCAAAGCATGTTTGAAACAAATCTAACAGGTTTAAGTCCTGCATTTGCTAATCCTGGCGATCAAAATGCTTTAGGACAAGATGCAGCAGCTTTTACAAGTTTATTAGCTACAGATGTATTAAACATCTCTTTAGATGGAACCACAACATTTTATGATGGCACCAACGTGTTAACAGGTCGTGCGCTTGCAGACGATGTTATTACTGTAGAGTTATTATTAATTTTTGGAGGTGAAGATTTTACTGAGAATCCAGCATTAAGTGATGACCATGTAGATGGTAACGATAAAACATTCTTAAGCTCATTTCCATATTTAGCTTCTCCTTTCTAGAAGATTAAATGTAAAGCTAGAGTGTTTTTTTCGAGATGCTCTAGCTTTTTTATTTTTTACAACAAAACAAACAAACAAAACAATGAAAACAAGTCTATATGCACTTTTGGTGTTACTACTTTTTAGTTGCAACACTAAAACCGAAAAGCTAACGCAGGCTGAAGATTACAATGTTTTCTTAACAGCTGAGAACATCGCTTTAGTAAATGCAAAAACCGATCATACTTTTTGGGTAAATAAGTTAGAAAAAGCACCTAATCAGTTTTCATATTTAGCTAAAATTTCAGGAACACAAACACAGTTGTTCAGTATTACAGGTGATATTAACTATTTAATTGAAGCTGAAAACAGTTTAAAATTGTTAAACGAAAAAACAAACCATAATACATCCTCTTACCTTCGTGCACTAGCCAGAAATTATATTTCTCAGCACCGCTTTAAGGAAGCCTTAACGCTATTAGAGAAGGCAGAAGTGCTTTCTGAAGACCTTGAAAGCACACAAAAAATGTTATTTGATGTTCATATGGAATTAGGTAACGACGATCAAGCAAAACACTATTTAGAACAGGTAGTAGATTTAAATAGTTTCGATTATTTAATAAGAACGGCAAAATGGAATGACCATAAAGGGAATCTGACTGCTGCTATTAAATATATGGAACAAGCGATGGCTAAAGCCGAATCATCAAAGATAAAAAGCACCATGCAATGGGCTTACACCAATATTGCAGATTTTTATGGTCATGACGGTCAAATCCAGAAATCATACAATTATTTCTTAAAAGCATTAGCATTAAATCCTAACGATGCCTACGCTAAAAAAGGTATTGCCTGGATTGTGTATTCTCATGAAAAAAATCCTGAGGAAGCATTACGTATTTTAAATGCTATTACTACAGTTTATAACGCTCCAGATTATTATTTACTAAAAGCAGAGATTTCAGAATACTTGAAGGATGATAATATGAAGGACGCTTATTTAAACCGTTATGAAGAAGCCGTTAAAAACAAACAGTATGGCGAAATGTATAATGCCTATAATGTAGAATTATTCGCTGAAAAAAAACCAGACTCAGCCCTAGCTATTGCGCAACGTGAAATTGAAAACAGAGCGACAGCACAATCCTACGATTTATTAGCCTGGTCACAATTACATAAAGGAAATAGCTCTAAAGCATTAGAGATTATGGAAAATCATGTTGTTGATAAAACCTACGAACCAGTGGCTCTTTATCATTTAGCTGAAGTTTATAAGGCGAACAATAGACAAGAAAAAGTAAAACCTTTAAAGGAAGAACTTTTGTCAGCGGCTTATGAACTAGGACCTGTAATGGCATTAAAAATAAAGCAACTTTAAATAACTCTAATCCCAATCAACTAATGAAATCATATAAAAGCTTACTGTCTGTAGCTTTTATCTTAACCGTTTTTCTAAGTTCAAAATTTAGTACTGCACAACAAATAAAAGGAGTTGTATACGATACATATACACAACCTCTTGGGAATGCGTATGTTTATAACTTAAATAGTAAAAACCATTCTCACACCAGTGAAAACGGGTATTTTGTACTTGAAAACAATAAGATAGGAGATACTTTATCCATAGGACTATTAGGGTTTAAAAAAACTAAAATCGTACTATCTCAAGAAGATTTGACTAAAACACTATATGTCGCTCTTGAACGAAATATTTTTAAACTGGATGAGCTAGTTTTAAAGCAAGAAAAAAGTGTATTAAATGCACTTGTAAAAGTAGATCTTGAAACAAACCCAATTAATTCTTCTCAGGAAATTTTACGAAAAGTTCCTGGATTAATTATAGGGCAGCATGCTGGTGGAGGTAAAGCAGAGCAACTATTTCTTAGGGGTTTTGATATCGATCATGGTACCGATATTTCAATTAATGTAGATGGCATCCCTGTAAACAATGTGTCACATGCACATGGGCAAGGGTATAGTGATTTACACTTTTTAATTCCTGAGACCATTCAAAATATAAATTTTGGAAAAGGCCCCTATTACGCTGAAGCCAGAGATTTCACTACAGCAGGCTATGTCGATTTTAAAACGAAGAATAGACTCAATGAGAATACCATAAAATTATCATATGGTCAGTTCAACAGTATACGCACTTTAGGATTATTCAATTTAATAGATAATGCTAAAAGTGATAATGCCTATATAGGTATTGAGTACATAGAAACAGATGGCCCTTTTAAATCACCACAAAATTTTAATCGTTTAAATATCTTTGGAAAATATGCTGCCTTTATCAATGAAAATGATAGGGTAGCAGTTACTTTATCTCATTTTAATAGTCGTTGGGATGCGTCTGGTCAAATACCAGAACGCTTGGTAGAAAATGGCACCATCGATAGATTTGGTGCGGTAGACGATACAGAAGGTGGAAATACAAGCAGGTCTAACGTAAACGTAGAATATTTTTCAACCCTTAATGAAACGACATCAATAAAATCAAACGTGTTTTATTCGCATTATGATTTCGAATTGTATTCAAATTTCACATTCTTTTTAGAAGATGCGATTAATGGAGATCAGATTAAACAAAAAGAAGATCGGAATATTTTTGGGTTTAACGCACAACTGAACACTAAAAAAGACCTAAGTTTTTCTAAGCTAAATACTACAGCCGGAATAGGTTTGCGCTTTGATACTGTGGATGATATTGAATTATCACATACATTAAATAGAAATACAACTTTAGATTTTATTCAGCTTGGCGATATAAATCAAACTAATTTTTTCGGATTTTATAAAGCCGCATTCGATTTTGGCAAGTTTAAAGTTACTCCAGGATTACGTTTGGAATATTTCAAATTCTTGTATAACGATGCATTGGCAGAGAATTATAAAACAGCATCTCAAACGAAGACCGCATTACTCCCAAAACTTAATATTTTATTTAAACAAAATGAACAGTTGCAATGGTTCCTAAAATCAGGCATTGGTTTTCATTCTAATGACACCAGAGTGGTGGTGAAAAGAAACGGTGAAGATGTTTTACCTAAAGCTTACGGCGTTGATTTTGGTGCAGTTTATAAGCCAGTACCAGATTTGGTAGTTAATGCAACGGCTTGGTTTTTACATTTAGATCAGGAATTTGTTTACGTGGGTGATGCAGGAATTGTGGAGCCTAGCGGTAAAACACGTCGTCTTGGTGTCGATTTAGGCTTGCGCTATCAATTTAACGATTACCTCTATTTCGATACAGATGCCACACTAACTAAAGCGCGAAGTATTGAGGAGCCAGAGGGAGAAAATTATATTCCGCTAGCACCCGTTTTCACATGGGTTGGAGGCTTAGCATTAAATGATTACAAAGGTTTTTCTGGAGGTATGAGATATCGTTATCTAGGAGATAGAGCCGCAAATGAAACAGACTCTGTAACCGCTGAAGGCTATTTTGTAACCGATTTTAATGTAAACTATAAAGTAAATAAAAATTTGAGTTTAGGTGTTTCTGTCGAAAACATTTTTGATACAGAATGGAATGAAACACAATTCTTAACGGAATCAAGATTAGAAAACGAAGTAGCATCTGTAGAAGAAATTCATTTCACTCCGGGGACACCGTTTAGTGCAAAAGCAACCTTAACCTATAATTTTTAAAATATAAAACCGCCTGCGTTTTTTTTACGTAGGTATATTAAATTACAAAAATTATAACCTACACTATTATAATTCTAACGCTATGAATTAGATAATTTTTGTTTGTTTTTTGTTGGTTGATGTGAAAGTTTCCTGCTTATTTATCTAACGAGATACGCAGGGACTTTCCTTTTACCTTCATAACGAAAAATTAAAATGCAATGTGTTAATTAAATTCAATGAGGTGTATTTAATTTAAGGGATAAAATCATTTCATAAAAAAGCTCAGACAAGTTGTCTGGGCTTTGTTTTTTTAATAATATGGTTTCTTTATTGGTCTATTAGAATTGGTAAAGCTTCAAAAATAGCGGACTCTATGGGAGTTCTATTTGTTGGGTTAATTCGGGAGGTATAATAGTTTTGGTGCTTATTGCTCAATCGTCACTATTTTAATCGTCTATCGAACGTGCATGGTTCTTTAAAGCTTTCAGGAGGGGTTTAAACCCATAAAATAAAACAGTAGTCATTACACTTAAGTTAGTGGTTCCTTACGTTATAAAACGAATAAAATTCAGTCATAAAAAAAGCTCAGAGGTTAGTCTGAGCTTTTCGCTAATTTATATAAGGTTATTTCTTTTCTAAGCGTCAATCACACCTAAAGAGTACAATTGTTCCATAGTTGGCGAAGCGCTACCACCAGCTGGCTCTAAAGTAATACCAAAGGCTTGAGATTCGTTCGTGTTTTCTAAACGGAATATTTTATTAGTATCCGATTTAAAATCATCAATAGTACCTAAACTCGTTGGCGCTAATGGATTTAGTGTTAAGGACCAGACCTGATAGACTTTTCCTTCCGGGGGTTCTGGTAAGCCTTGTAAATCTAAATAGACGGTGTCATCTGTTTTATCCCAATACACTTTTGCATAGCCTTCAGGATAAACAGCCTGACCTGCCAGAGGTATTGTTATGATATTTTTATCTCTAAAGACGTTTAGAATTTGCTTGGTATCTACTAAATCAGAATTTAAATCTTCTATTTGAATTTCTAAAAATTCTTTAGAGGTCTGTACCGTTTCAATTTGTGAATTTAAAGACTGGTTTTGGTTAACCATCCATAATAATCCACCCGCCAATACAATAGAAGCTGCCCAACCGGTATAAGTAAACCAATTGGATTTGTTGTTAGTCATAGAAACGACTTTCGTTTCATTTGAATCACCGTTAAAACCTAACGCTTTTTTTATGGTATTAAAAATTTGTTGTGAGTTTCCAGGTGAAACCTGTGCCGTTAACTTAACAATTGCAGATTCAATATTTAAAACTTCCTGAAGGACTTCAGTATGTTTTAACATCATATTGTAAACTTCCAGATTTTCTTCATCTGATAATTTTCCAGCTACATAGAGCTCTAAAATTCCGCTGTTTATATAATCTTGTGTATCCATTATTCTAAAACCATTTGTCTTAATTCGCTAATACAATTTCTATTTCTAGTTTTAATTGTACCTATTGGCATGTCTAGCGCTTCTGATGCTTCTTTCTGTGTATAGCCTTTAAAGTATAAAAGTTCGATGACCTTTTTACAGTTTTCGGCTAGCTTTGTCACAAACTTTGCGATACCAATGGCATCGGTAGAATCGTTAAGGCTTTCATGCGTAGGCAGTATATCTACGAAATATTCTGCATTAAGGTTTTTAGAACTGTTTTTAAAGCTTTTAGAACGGGTCTTGTCTATGGCTGTATTTCTAGCGATATTAAGAATCCAAGTAAAAAAACGCCCTTTTTGGGCATTGTAGCTATCGGCTTTATTCCAAGCTTTTATAAAGACATCTTGCATAAGTTCTTGAGCAATATCATGATCTCTTACGATATTGTAAATTACGCCATGCATGCTTTCACTATACATATTGTAAAGTGCTTCAAATGCTTTTTCATCTTTATTCTGAAAATTGACGATTAGGGTGTCTAATTGCATCTATTTTTATTTAATATTACTTTTTATTGAATGATTCCACCACAACTTACACGGCTTCCTGCAGCACCACTAGGTTGAGAGGTGAAATCATCTACGCCTTGGTGTACAATTACTGCTTTTCCAAGAATGTCTTTGTTTGCATCACCGCAACCAATACACCATTCGTCTGTAGAAAAATTAACTACTGCCATCCCTTTATCGTCTGCAGTAAAATTACCAATATCTCCTTTGTGGTAACCCGCAGTATCTCCCCATTTTCCATGCGGTTGGTTTGTGGGGTTCCAATGACCACCTGAAGATTTTCCATCGTCTGAAGAGCAGTCTGCTTTTTCATGTAAGTGTATTGCATGTTGTCCTGGATCTAAACCTTCTAATAATGCGACCATAGCAACTTTGCCATCTTCTTGATTAAAGACAATATTGCCTTTTACAGAGCTCTCACTCTTAGACGCCATTGTTAATCTTACCTTTGCATTTTTTACTGCTTCTACAATAGGTTCATCCTTTTCTATTTCTGTAATGGGCTCATTTTTTTCTTTAACATTTTTTTTACAGCCAGTTGTAAATAATAAAGCAAAAACTGAAGCTAATAGAATTAATTTTTTCATGTTATCTTTTGTTTTGATTAAGTCTGAAAGTTAACGAGATAATTAGTCAATTGCAAATTCTAAAGGACTTTTAAGAGCGATTTGTGATCTGTGCTACTGCGCTTAATTACGCAGCAAAAAAACCTGTTATTGTTCTTCAGAGCAGGACTTCTCATTTTAATTTAAAAGTTTTAGTGGGTTTAAAAAGGGAAAGGTCTAAGGCTTCCATTTTAGGTTGGTATGCTTTCCAATCGCTTTCATAGAAGCTGTTAATTTTTGAAAGTAAATCATCTAGTGCTGTTTTTGCATGCTTTAGTAAGGTTGTTTCAGTAGTTGTTATGCCATTTTTACGTGAACCTATATAGCTTGAAGCCAAACCAATTCTAGAATTTACCGTTGGAATAGAACTACGCGTAATACCTTGTCTTTCATCTTCTTTTCCGAAGAAAATATCCTGAAGTTCCTCAATTTTTTTGATAATGTCTTTTGAAGCCGTTATCTCTTCCTTGTATTTTTTTGCGTCTAAGGCTTTTAATTCTTTTTGAAATTTAGAGGCTATTTCTTTACTTTCGGCTAGTTGCTGCATGGCATCTGCAGCGGTTTGCCTCATAGTTTCTATAGTTTTTAAAGTGGAATAAACAGCATCTTCATTTTGTTCAGAAACCGCAATTCGGGGGTCGTTTTTAACAGTAATCTGTGTTTCTGCAGTTTGATTGCCATAGGTTATTACTGTACGATAAGTCCCTGCTTTTACTTCTATGCCACCAGGTTCTCTTTTATTTTTATTAATCTCTTTGGAAGGATAATCGACCCCTTTTTCACGTAAACGCCAGGTCCAGGTATGTAATCCTGTAGTATCTGGTGTTTTTTGTTTTAGGGTACGTATGAGCTTGTCTCCATTATAAATATTTAGGGTTATTGAATCCCATTTAATTTGGTTTTCATCTTTCGGAGTTTCTTCACTATCCAGATCTTCATCATCTTCTGTTTTTTTAGCTTCTTTATCTTTTAAGTCTTCTGTTGGTTTTTTAACTTGTATATAGTATTGAAAACGGGCACCAGAACCACGATTGTTGCCACTAAATATTGCATCGCCACCAAAACGACTCCCTGAAGCTTGTTGATAAGATGCTTTGTAAGCCGTTGGTGGTGTAAACAAGGCTAGTTTTTTAGTTAAAACCTGCTGGTCATTAGCAATGGCGCGTAACGGACGAATATCGTCCAAAATCCAGGCAGCTCGACCAAAAGTTCCAATAACCAAATCATGCTCACGTGGGTGAATCACTAAATCTTTTACAGGAACCGTAGGGAATCCTTCGGTCCATTTTAGCCATGTATTACCAGTGTCTATAGAAACGTAGAGGCCATCATCTGTGCCTAAAAAGAGCAGATTGGATGCTTCAAGATCTTCAATAATACATAGGGCATAGCTTTTTACATCATTGCCATCAACAATGCGTTCCCATGTTTTTCCGTAATTCTTTGTTCTGTAGGCGTAGGGTGCATAATTAAAGCGTCTGTAATCGTTTGCAACTAAGAGCGCTTCCCCTTTATTCTTGTTAGAGGCTTTTATCTGAACAATCCAACTTCCTTTAGGTAAGTCGACTAAATTTTTACTAACGTCTGTCCAGCTATTACCGCCATTTTGAGTAACATGCACACGCCCATCATCTGTACCAACCCAAAGCATGTCTTTTTCAATAGGAGAGGGTTCGATAACTAAAACAGTACAATGGTTTTCTGCTCCCGTAGCATCAATGGTTAATCCGCCACTATCTTTTTGTTTTTGTTTTTCAGGATCATTAGTAGTTAAATCTGGAGAAATAATAGTCCAAGTCTCTCCTTTGTCTGTAGATTTATGTACAAATTGACTTCCGAAATAAAGGGTGCTATTATTAAAAGGATCGCTATTTATAGCAGCATTCCAATTAAAACGTAATAAAACATTGGCCTCAGGATGTGTTGGCCTTACGCCATAATTATCACCCGTTTGCCAATCGTAGCGACTGACGTAACCTTGCTGACTCATGGTCCAGCCATAACGCGAGTCGTCACGGTCTGGAATCACATCAAAACCATCACCAAAGCTAATCTCTTGCCAATAACTATTTCTAATGCCTTGCGCACGCCAAACATAAGCAGGACCTCTCCAAGAACCATTATCTTGCATGCCACCATAAACATTGTATGGGTAGTCATTATCGACATTAATATGATAAAATTGGGCGACTGGTAAATTACCTACAAAGCGCCAAGATTGGCCACCATCTTTGGTAATATTCATACCACCATCGTTACCATCAATCATGAAATTTCCATTTTCAGGATGAATCCACCAGGCATGATGATCTGGGTGTACGCCATTACTTACGCCGTAAGCTGGCATCAACTGTGTGAAATTCTTTCCTCCATCTTCACTAACATTGATATAAGTAAAAACCGAATAGACGCGATTTTCATTTTGTGGATCCACATAAATTTCAGAATAGTAAAAGGGTCTGTTCCCGATATCACTTTTTTCATTGATTTTTTTCCAATTAAAACCACCATCTTCACTTTTATAAAGCGCATTCTTTTTGGCTTCAACTAAAGCATAGACGATATTGGGTTTGTTTCTGGCAATAGCCACGCCAATACGCCCTAAATCCCCTTTTGGAAACCCCTCTTTCTCAGTCATCTTTTTCCATGTTTTCCCACCATCATGTGTGATGTGCAAACCAGAACCTGCTCCGCCAGAATTAAAAAACCAAGGGTCGCGCTTATGTTCCCATAGTGTGGCGATTAATTTGTTTGGATTTGTTGGATCCATCACTAGGTCTGCCGCTCCCGTTTTGTTATTAGCAAATAAGATATTACTCCAGGTAAGACCTCCATCATTAGTTTTATAGACGCCGCGCTCACTGTGTTCTCCCCAAGGACTTCCAATAGCGGCAACATAAACAATATTAGGATTGGTAGGGTCTATAACGATACGATGAATATGGCGTGTTTTTTCTAAGCCCATAGACAACCAGTTTTTTCCACCATCTAAAGACTTATAAATACCATAACCACCATTTAGACTGTTTCTGGGATTACCTTCACCTGTACCTGCCCAAATCACACTAGGATTGGATTGCTGAATAGCTACAGCACCAATGGAAGCTGTTACTTCCTTGTCAAAAATAGGTTGCCATTTTACACCTCCCGACGTTGATTTCCACAGGCCGCCAGAGGCAGTACCTACAAACATTATGTCTGGGTTGCTATGCACAGCATCAATGGCTGTTACACGACCAGACATGCCTCCAGGACCAATGTTTCTTGGCGGATTGTTTTTTAATAAGTTCATTGAGAATTCTTGAGCAGAAAGGGTGGTAATACAAATAAAAAGTATTAGCGATAAAATGCGTTTCATTCGGTTTTTTTTTGATTTGAATCTAAAGGTAATAAAATCTGGCTCTTTTTTCATAAAGACTTGTTAAGGCTGGAGTAGAAGACTATAAAATTGTCGTATTTTTATACTTCTATGAAAAATGAAAAAAACATGCGAAAAGGGTTTGTATTTAAACAATACGAAGCACCTTCACAGTCGCCTTTCGAGAAACTCTTCGATATTTTTAAAGAGTTAATTACCCATACTTCAGGGGATTTTGATGAAGCCATAGATTGGTTGCGAGAGTTGGATAAAGAATACGATTTAACGACACCAGAGTATACTATTGATGATTTTATTGAAGACTTAAAAGCGAAAGGATATATTCGCGAAGAAATTAAACCAGACGGCTCAAAAGGCACTGGTATTACTGCAAAAACAGAACGTGCCATTCGCCAGTCGGCTTTAGATCAAATCTTTGGACAAATAAAAAAAAGTGGTTCTGGAAATCATAAAAGTAAGGGTGTTGGCATAGGAGATGAGCACACCGGTGATTTTAGAAACTATCAGTTTGGGGATAGTTTAGATAAAGTGTCTATAACCGAAAGTCTTCGAAATGCACAAATAAATCATGGTATTGCAGATTTTAACTTGACAGAAGATGATTTAGTGGTTGAAGAAACGACTCATAAATCTCAAATGAGTACCGTACTTATGATTGATATTAGTCATAGTATGATTTTATATGGTGAAGATCGTATTACACCGGCTAAAAAAGTAGCCATGGCTTTAGCTGAATTAATTACCACGCGTTACCCAAAGGATACTTTAGATATTTTGGTTTTTGGAAACGATGCCTGGACCATTCAGATTAAAGATTTACCCTATTTAAACGTGGGGCCTTATCATACTAATACGGTTGCAGGTTTGAAATTAGCTATGGATTTACTCCGTAGAAAACGGAATACCAACAAGCAAATTTTTATGATTACCGACGGAAAACCCAGTTGTTTAAGATTGCCAGACGGGACGTATTATAAAGATAGTAATGGGCTTAATCCATACATTACTAATAAATGCTATGCACAAGCACAGCAAGCCAGAAGATTACACATTCCCATCACTACCTTTATGATTGCGCAAGATAATTATCTTATGCAGTTTGTAGAGGAGTTTACTCGAGCCAATCAAGGGAAAGCCTTTTATACCGGTTTAAAAGGTTTAGGTGAAATGATTTTTGAAGATTACGAAACGAATAGAAAAAAGAGAATAAAAGGATAAAAGAAAGTTAAGAGTTACAAGTTAAACCGTACACGTTTTGCTTACTCAAATGAAAAAGAATATAAAGAACTATGGATATAAAAAGTATTAAAACTTTAGGCGATTTAAAAAAATCTGGATACAAAAGCAAATCGATTAAAGAGGAGTTAAGAGCTAATTTAATAGAAAAAATAAAGAACAAGCAAACCACCTTTGAAGGGGTTCATGGTTATGAGAATACCGTGATTCCAGAACTGGAACGTGCTATTTTGTCGCGACATAATATTAATTTTTTGGGTTTACGCGGACAAGCAAAAACGCGATTAGCACGATTGATGCTTAATTTATTAGATGCGTATATTCCCATCGTGGAAGGTTCTGAAATTAATGATGATCCAATGCAGCCCATTTCTCGTTATGCGATAGAATTAATTAAAGAAAAAGGAGAAGATACGCCAATTTCATGGCTACATAGAAGTGAGCGTTTCGCTGAAAAGTTAGCAACACCAGATGTAACCGTAGCCGATATTATTGGTGATGTGGACCCTATAAAAGCGGCAAACTTGAAATTAAGTTATGCTGATGATCGCGTGATTCATTACGGGATGATTCCAAGAGCTAACCGGTGTATTTTTGTGATTAATGAGTTGCCCGATTTACAAGCCAGAATTCAAGTGGCCTTATTTAACATTTTACAGGAAGGTGATATACAAATAAGAGGATTTAAATTACGCCTGCCTTTAGATATGCAGTTTATTTTCACAGCAAACCCTGAAGATTACACCAATAGAGGGAGTATTGTTACGCCTTTAAAAGATAGAATAGGCTCGCAGATTTTAACGCATTATCCTATGGATATTGAGACTGCAAAAACAATTACAGCACAAGAAGCGAAGTTAGACGCTAGACAAAAAGAACAAATTCACGTCCCGGAATTAGCTAAAGATTTATTAGAACAGATTGTATTTGAAGCGCGGGAAAGTGACTTTATAGATGAAAAGAGTGGCGTAAGTGCACGTTTAAGTATTACCGCTTATGAAAACCTATTAAGTACTGCCGAATTGCGTTCTTTAAAAGGAGGAGATGATAAAACAACGGTTAGACTATCAGATTTTTTAGGGATTATTCCTGCTATTACTGGTAAAGTAGAGTTGGTATATGAAGGAGAACAAGAAGGTGCAGCACAAGTCGCTTATAACTTAATTGGCGAAGCCGTTAAGAGTTTGTTTATTGAATTTTTCCCGAAGATTGAAAAGTTAAAGAAACAAGAAGATGAAAGCCCTTATGATGATGTGGTTTCGTGGTTTTTTAATAATTCTGACGGTTTTGAGTTGCTGGATGGTTTAAGCGATAAAGAATATAAAGCCTTGTTGGATACGGTAACACCTTTAGATGATTTGTTAGCAGAACATCAACCAAATACAACAAAAGCAGAAAGCTATTTTGTTAAAGAATTCGTGCTTTGGGCTTTAGTAGAGTACAAGCAATTAAGCAAATACAGATTTACAGAAGGGATTCAGTTTAAAGACCCTTATGGTAGTTTTATAAGTGGCATTTAAACAATTTTAGTGATGATCTGCACTTCATTGTGTAGGGTTTTATGAACAGGGCACTTATTGGCAATCTGTAGTAGTCGTTCTCTTTGTTTACTGTCTAAAGCCCCTGTTAATTTAATTTCACGATTGAAAGTGTCTATTTTTGCAGCAGTGTTTTCACAGTTTTCACAATCTGCAGCATGCACTTTACCATAGCTGGTATGGACCTCTACGTTCTCTACCTTCCAACCTTTACGTGTTGCATACATTTGAATAGTCATAGCTGTACATGCAGAAAGACCTGCAGAGACTAATTCATAAGGTGAAGGGCCAAAATCGTTTCCGCCATAGCTTACAGGTTCATCTGCGGTCATATAATGATTGCCTACTTTCATAAGTGTTGTGAAACCATCAGCTGCGTCTAAGCTCGCAATGACTTGATGTTTTGTTGCTGGTTGTTCGTTTTTTGGGGTATCGACGTAACGCTTAGCCCAATTAGCAATTATACGACCTACATAATTAGAGTCTTCTTTTCGCATGAGCAGATGATCTGCTCCGTCTATAGAAATGAAACTTTTTGGATGATGCGCGGCAATATAAAGGGCTTCTGCATTCTGTATGGCTACTATGGTGTCTTGTGGCGAATGTATCACTAATAAGGCTTTGCGTAAGTTTTTTGCAACTTCAGGTAACGACTGATTTTCTAAATCGTCTAAAAATTGTTTTTTTATTGTAAACTCGCGACCACCTAAATTAACCTTCGCTTTGCCATTAGTCTTAATTTCAGCAAGGCTGCTTTGTAATAAGTGTTGAACGTGTTTTGGGTTGGAAGGCGCACCAATAGTTGCAATGGCTTTAATAGACGCTATTTTAGCGCTGGCAAAAACAGCTGCTGTTCCCCCTAAAGAATGTCCGATAAGCAGTGTAGGAGCAGCATAATTTTCTTTTAAAAAACTTGCGGCACTTATTAAATCTTCAACGTTTCCAGAGAAATTAGTATTCTCAAAATCACCGTCACTTTCACCTAATCCCGTAAAATCAAAACGTAATACGCCAAAGCCATTTGCAGTTAATGCGCGGCTTATGTTTTTAACGGCAGATAAGTTTTTAGTACAGGTGAAACAATGTGCAAAAATGACATAGTTATGAGGGTGCTGATTTATTGGTAGTTCTAATCGCCCCACCAGTGTTTGTTTTTCCGAGTTTAAAAAAGATACGTTTTGAATGTTCATGTTTTATAAAATTAAGCACTGTTTGTATTGTAACGAAATTCTTTTTTTGCGCACACGAGCTCTTCGTCGTCTAAAATAATTTCCTCTAACATTTTGAAGCACTAAAATTTAGCTTAAGACCTTAGTGATACCAGGTCTTAGTTTCTGTTTAATTGCTATCATTTTAGATTTATAGTCTTCAATAATAGAAAGAAAACCTTTTATATGTATTGGTTTCAAAAACTGTGTCACCTCTTAAAAAACTAATATTTTCATTAGCTCTGAAACCGCTATGCTCTTTTTGTAATATTTATAATTGAGATCGTTGTTATGTAGTTTTCAGTACGGTTTCTAATAATAGTAAAACTTGTCTTTGATTATTTTTTTTTAAATGCCTTTAACTTCATTATTAAGTAGAGGTTTAATAGGAATGATAAAACAAATAAAACAGATAAACCAGAGACTAATTTTTTATAATAAGGGGCTTTTTTATCAAAAGGCTGGGGTAAATCATAAAGCCATTTGTTAAGAATTTCATCTTTTTCTTTAACTGTGATAGAGTTATTACCTTTCTTAATAATATCTGTAAGTATGGGCTTGCCTTTACTAATGCCAAAGCTTAATTCACTTTTATAAGCTATGGCATTTTGTACTGTTAAATTAGAAAAACCTTCTTTAGTGATAAAATAATTAATAGCACTTTCTATTCCAATCACGGCTTCTACTTCATTATTGAAAAGGGCATTAATACAGGCTATTTCATCTGGTTTTAAAACACGAATGATATCTGGATGTTTGTTCCTTATATATTCTTCTATAGAGTAGTCTTCGCAAACACAAACCTTCTTACCATATAAATCTGTGATTTTTTTATTTTGACTGTCATTTTTGGTTAGTATAATATGCCTACCAATAAAAACAGGTTTAGTAAAATTTAAATACTTGCGTCTTTCTTCAGTACTTTGAATTTCAAGAATAACATCAATCTTATTTTTTTTTTGATCATCTATTAATAGTTGCCAATCGGTATAGTATTTTTTTTTAAAAGTATGGCCTATATTACTTTCTAACTTATTAAAATATTCTATTAATATTCCATTAACCTGCCCATTTTCAGTTATAAATTCAAAAGGGGGATAGTATATATAAATACCAACTGTGATGTCTGGATTTTGAGATAAGTAATTTTCTTCTACTTTCGATAATTGCGTTTTAGAAGTACAGCTAAATAGTGAGATACTACAGCATAAAAGAAAAAAATAGAATAGAAGAAAAGGCTGGTTTTTCATTTTAATAGCGTTGGTTCCCTCAATTTACTATATTTTATTTAAAAATGAACACTTAAATTTTACCAATTATTTCTTGATTTCACGTTTTCATGACAAAGTTTAATAATTTCTAAAATTCTCTTTTGTCTGGTTTCCTCACGTTTGGCTTGGTTTAACCAATATAAATAGCTTTTTCTATAGGACGGGGCAAAATTATTGTAATTTTCTAAAGCCTTTTTGTTTACATCAAATTGAAGTTTTAAATCTTTGGGAATCACTCCGTTTTCAACAGCGTCTAAGGCAGTCCATGAACCATTTTTCTTTCCAATCGCAATGCTTTTTAAACCACTTTCATGGATTAAGTTTTCAGCAAGTAATGCTTCAATGTGCTTTTTATTTAAGGCACTCCAAACACTTTTAGAACTGCGTTTACAGAAATATTGCCTGCGTTTTCCATTACCTAAGCTTTTCACGGTACTATCAATCCAACCATAACACAACGCAACTTTTACAGCTTCTTCCCAGCGCATACTCTCATTGTCGTGTGCTACTTTAAAAAAGATGAGGTAAATGCCATTATCATTATCATGATTATCATGCAGCCATTCACGCCATGCGCTATCATTTTTAAAATAATGTTCTTCTAATGCCATTACAATGATTTAGATTCAACATAAAAGTTCCTGTCAGTAGTAAAGGGCATTTTATTGGAAGCCATTTTTAATTTTTGCCATTTTGAAGTTGGTGTAATCCATTGTTCTTTGTCGCCTGTTTTAATGCGTATGGGCATTTTGAAATCAGCTACGGTATTAGTCCATCTGTATCTAAGAGATTTTTTTTCTATGGAATATTCCAGAATAGGAATACGAATAGCTCTTAAATACTGATTAAAAAAGGCGTTTAACTCCAAACCAGAAGCTTCGGCTAAATAGTTTTCTATTTGACTGGTAGTTACTGTTTGATGGTAAAAGGTTTTGTTTAAACCACGCAATATACTGCGCCATTTTTCGTCATCATTAACCCATTGGCGTAAGGTGTGAAGCATGTTTGCGCCTTTGTAATACATGTCTCCCGAGCCTTCACTATTTACATTATACTTACCAATAATAGGTTTGTCGTTGCTCACGTTTTTTCGTGTGCCAATAACATAATCAGCCGATGCTTCTTTTCCATAGTAATAATCTAAAAACAAATTTTCAGAATAGGCAGTGAAGCTTTCATGAATCCACATATCTGCGATATCTTTATAGGTAATGTTGTTAGCAAACCACTCATGGCCAGATTCATGTATAATGATAAAATCGAATTTAAGCCCCCATCCCGTTTGAGACAAATCTTTACCCAAATAGCCTTGCAGGTATTGGTTGCCGTAAGTTACAGAACTTTGATGTTCCATGCCTAAATAGGGCACTTCTACTAATTTAAAGCTATCTTCATAAAAAGGATAAGGCCCAAACCAATGCTCAAAGGCTTTCATCATTTTTGGAGCATCCTTAAAATGTTCCTTCGCCTGCGTTAAATTGTCTTTTAAGACATAGTAATTCATATCTAAATCCCCTTTTTCACCCTCATAAACTTCAGAGAAATTAGCATAATCCCCAATGTTGATATTAACACCATAATTATTTATGGGGTTATCTACAAACCAATGGTAGGTTTTGGTATCATCCTCTTTATCTTCAATTTTTCTCAATCTGCCATTTGAAACATCCATCAAATCTTTTGGAACATTTACGCTAATGAGCATACTGTCTACTTCGTCGTACATGTGGTCTTTATTAGGCCACCAAACGCTCGCGCCCAGGCCTTGACAAGACGAGGCTATAAAAGGATTCCTGTTAGCATCTTTTTTCCATGAAATACCGCCATCCCATGGGGCATTGACGGCTTCTTTGGGATGCCCTTTATAATGGGCTTCTAGGGTATTAATGTCACCAATGTTTTGGAGGTCTTTGAGGGTTATAAAATGCGCATTCCCATCGTGTTTTATGGCTAATTCCTTACCATTTTGAAGCACTTTTGTAAGTTCCAATGGTGGTTGTAAATCTATTTGTAGTACCTGATTTGGTTTCAATACTTTATAGTGTATGGTGTTCTTTCCAGAAATGGTCTTTTCGTCTGGATTGATTGCGATATCTAAATGATAATAGGTTAAATCCCACCATTCGCGTTCTGGCGTAATAGTACCTCGAAGTGTGTCCTGTTTGCTGAAAGTGTTTTTGTCTTCAAGTAAACCCTGAGCTTTTAAACTGGAACAAAATACAAGGCCTAATGTTACGATTGATAGAAAAGTTTTATTCATTTTTTTCTAATTATTTCATGATTTGATTTGGAAATACCACTGGGCTTTCAAAGCCGTCTTTTCCTACGGAAGCGATTCCGAAGAAATAATTGTCAATCACAATCCCTTGTAATAGAAATGTTGATACATCACCAACATAGCGACTATAATCCCAGGTTGGCGATGTGGTAGCTCTCCAATAGATTTTATAACCTACAGCCCCGTCTACTTTATCCCATTTTAATTTTACTGAAGGTTCTACGATACCACCAATAGTGACGTTTTTTGGCGCCGGTGGGGCAGACGCTAAACTGGCCAGATTTAATGCATTAACAGCCGTTAATTTTTTTGCATACTCAAAATTTACATGTGCAATAATATCACCATATGCAAGACCATTTTCTTCACGGAGGTCTTGATGTTGTTGCGTATAATTTTCGTGGGCTTCCATAATACGAATGCCTGCAAACCCCAGGTCGTTAAATGGGCGATGATGCCCGCCACGACCAAAACGATCTAATCTGTAGATCATCATTGGGTTCATTTCTGGCATATAGATGTTTACATTCTTATGCACATAACGTGCTAATTGACGCGAAATACCATCAACTTCACCACCATAAAACCGACGCCTTTTTCGTTCTTTTTCTGTTTCGTTTGCTGGCACTGGCTCAGAGAAAATCCTGAAGCTGCGGTTATCAATAACACCATCAACGCCCTTAATGTTTCCAATCATGTCATTATTTAACACCCCAATAATATCCCAATTATTAGCTTTAGCATATTGTGCAAATCCTGCACCACCAAACAACCCTTGTTCTTCACCAGAAAGCCCAAGATAGACGATACTAGTTTCAAATGTATAGTTTGATAATACCCGAGCTGCCTCAATGGTGCCTGCCATTCCAGAAGCATTATCATTAGCTCCAGGGGCATCTTTTGTAAATTCCATAGTGTCACTACCTCGAGAATCAATATCACCACTCATTATAATATAGCGGTTTGGATATTTTGTGCCTTTTTGAATCGCAACAACGTTAACGACCCAAGCGTCATGTGGCACGCGACGATTACCTTCTTTAGTGACCAAATCTTTTTGATAGAAGACTTTTAAACAGTGATCACATGCTTTTGAAATACTATCAAACTCAGATTTTATCCAACGTCGGGCAGCACCAATACCTCTCGTGTTTGATAGGGTGTCACTAAACGTATTCCTTGTGCCAAAATTAACTAAGGTTTGAATGTCTTTTTCTATCCTTTCTGCAGAAACCGCCCCGATGATATCATAAATTTTTTGATTGGTTTGCGCGGAGAGTACTATTGAAAAAAGTAAAAAAGAGAAAAGATAGTACTTCATCAAATGAATTTTTCTCTAAAGTACTAAAAATAAAAAAGCCGCTTCATTTCTGAAACAGCTTTTTCAAGGTAATTAAAACTAATAATTATGTTTAGAAACAGTATTTGTTTTCTGCTTTAACTTTCTCAGCAACTTCCTTACGTAAATCTACAATGTCTGGGTAGTTAGCGTACTTTGTGAAACGCTTTAATCCCATTAACATCATACGTTGTTCATCGCCTTCAGCAAAAGAAATAATACTTTCTTTTCCTTTTTCTTCTATAATATCAACAGCGTGATATAAGTATAGTTTTGACATCGCTATTTGAACCGATTGTGAGGCCTCACCAAAACGTTTAGCATTTTTTTCTGTTCTTAAAATAGCAGATTCAGCCATATAAATTTCTATCAAGATGTCTGCAGCAGCAATTAATAATTGTTGGTGCTTTTCAAGATTCTGACCATATTTTTGAACGGCGCCACCGGCGACCATTAAGAACGTCTTTTTAAGCTTCTTAATCATTTCTTTTTCTTCTGAAAACAATTCAGAATAATCTGGCGTTTCAAAAGATGGAATGCCCATCAATTCTTCTTGTACAGCTTGTGCAGGACCTAAAAGATCTACTTGACCCTTCATTGCTTTTTTCACTAGCATACCTACACAGAGCATTCTGTTGATTTCGTTTGTCCCTTCATAAATACGGGCAATACGTGCATCTCTCCAAGCAGATTCCATTGGCGTTTCTTCAGAGAATCCCATACCACCAAAAATCTGGATACCTTCATCTGCACAGTTTTGTACATCTTCAGAAACGGCTACTTTTAATATTGAACATTCTATAGCATATTCTTCAACCCCTTTAAGCTCAGCTTCCTGGTGCGTGTTTCCAGCAGCCTGACGTAAAGCGATGCGGTCTTCAATGTTTTTAGATGCTCTATAGGTTGCAGATTCACCAGCGTAAGCACTTGCTGCCATTTCTGCTAATTTTACTTTGATAGCTCCAAAATCAGCAATAGGTGTATTAAACTGCTTACGCTCATTTGCATATTGCACAGCAGTTGTTAAAATACGACGTTGTGAATCTAAACAAGCACCAGCCAATTTAATACGACCAACGTTAAGTGCGTTCATTGCAATTTTAAAACCTTCACCACGGCCCGCTAACATGTTTTCTACAGGAACAACGGTGTCATTAAAAAATACCTGGCGTGTAGAGGAAGCGCGAATACCTAATTTGTGTTCTTCTTCACCTAAAGTAATACCATTAGGATTTTTTCCATCATACTCTACAATGAATCCTGTAATGTTTTTATCGTCTTCTATACGTGCAAAAACAATCATCAAACTACAGAACCCTGCATTTGAGATCCACATTTTTTGTCCGTTAATTTTATAAGACTTACCGTCTTCAGACAGGGCAGCCGTTGTTTTTCCTGAGTTAGCATCAGATCCAGCCCCTGGTTCTGTTAAGCAGTAAGCACCAAACCATTCGCCAGTAGCCAATTTAGGGACGTATTTTTGTTTTTGAGCTTCTGTACCATATAAGGTAATTGGCATAGTACCAATACCTGTATGTGCACCAAAAGCAGTACTAAAAGAACCCGTTCCACTTGAAATATAATCACAAGTTAAAAGCGTAGAAACAAATCCCATTCCCAATCCACCATATTCTTCTGGGACGGCAACACCTAGAAACCCTAGTTCGCCAGCTTTACGCATCACTTCTTCAGTTAGTGCAAAATCTTTAGCTTCAAATCGGGCTTTGTGTGGAATAATTTCGCGCTCATTAAATTCCATAACCGCTTCTTTCATCATCGTTTGTTCTTCTGAAAAATCTTCAGGTGTAAAAACGTCTTCACATTTTGTTTCTTTTACTAAGAATTGACCGCCTCTTAATAAATCTTTTTCTTGAGTTGCTTCCATGTTTTTTTTGATTAGAGAAGAAAGAGAATAGATAAAAGGTGCTAATTGAGACCCTTTTGAAATCCCATTATTATCCTTTGAAATTCTTCTATTTTTTCTTCTAGTATTTTTAAAGTTTTGTTTTTTATCTGTTTTTAGTATGCTTCTTTCGCTATGTTAATTGAGAAATTCAAATATCCCACATGCGCCTTGACCTGTACCTACACACATGGTGACTGCACCATATTTGCCTTTCATATCGCGTTTGCGCATTTCATCAAACAACTGTACTGATAATTTTGCACCTGTACAACCTAGAGGATGTCCTAAAGCTATAGCACCACCATTTACGTTAATGATATCAGGATTTAAATTTAACTCTCTAATAACAGCTAAAGACTGTGAAGCAAAAGCTTCATTCAACTCTATTAAGGATAGATCGTCTTGTTTTAAGCCTGCTAGTTTTAATGCCTTTGGAATTGCTTTTACAGGACCAATTCCCATAAGACGTGGTTCTACACCAGCGGCGGCATAGTTTACCATTCTGGCGATAGGTTCTAGATTTAGTTCTTTAACCATATCTTCACTCATTACCATCACAAAAGCTGCGCCATCACTCATTTGAGAGGAGTTACCAGCAGTTACACTTCCGCCAGCAGCAAAAACCGCTCTTAGTTTCGCTAAGGCTTCTTTACTGGTTCCAGCACGTGGGCCTTCATCTTTAGATACGGTGTATTTTTTTGTCGCTTTTTTTCCGTTTGCATCAATATAGGTTTGCTCTACTTCAATGGGAACAATCTGGTCTTGAAAACGATTTTCGGCTAATGCTCTTAATGCTTTCACATGAGAATTATAGGCAAATTCATCTTGGTCTTCACGAGACACGTTGAATTTTTTGGCAACCGCCTCAGCCGTGTTTCCCATGCCCCAATAATAATCTTCGTGACCCGCTTTTACAATCGCATCGTAGTTTAATTCTGGTTTAAACCCCGTCATTGGTACAGAACTCATGCTTTCTGCTCCACCAGCGATAATACAATCGGCCATGCCTGCTTGAATTTTTGCTGTTGCCATTGCAATGGTCTCTACTCCCGAAGAGCAAAAACGATTTACGGTAACTCCAGGAACATCAACAATTTCTAATCCCATCAATGAGATTAAACGCGCCATATTTAATCCTTGAGATCCTTCTGGCATGGCGTTACCAACAATAACATCGTCAATACGCTTTGGATCAAGATTTGGCAATTCATTCATCATGTATTTGATGGTTTCTGCTGCCAATTCATCTGTTCTTTTAAAACGGAACACGCCTTTAGGTGCTTTACCAACTGCGGTTCTGTATGCTTTTACTATATATGCTTGTTTCATTTTTCTTAGTTTCTTAAAGGTTTACCTTTGGTTAACATGTGCTGAATTCTTTCCAACGTTTTACGTTCTGTACAAAGTGAAAGGAAAGCTTCACGCTCTAAATCTAATAAGTACTGTTCGCTTACTAAAGTTGGTTCAGATAAATCGCCACCAGCCATAACGTAAGCTAGTTTATTTGCGATTTTTTTATCGTGTTCGCTTATGTAATGACTGTCTTCCATAGAATCAGTACCTACCAAGAACATCCCTAAAGCTTGTTTACCAAGTACTAGTACATCTTCTCTGTGTACGGGTTGTGTGTACCCCATATCGGCCATGAGTTTTGCATGTTGTTTTGCAACGGCTATTTGACGGTCTTTGTTTACAACAACAATGTCTTTTCCTTTTTGTAAAAGGCCTAAGTCGAACGCTTCGTATGCTGAAGTTGATACTTTTGCCATACCAATAGTTAAGAAATGCTCTTGTAATGTATTTAATTGTACATCGCCTTTTCTAAAGGTATCTGATGCTCTTAAAGTCATTTCTTTAGAACCCCCACCGCCAGGAATAACACCTACACCAAACTCTACAAGTCCCATATACGTTTCTGCTGCGGCTACAACTTTATCTGCATGTAATGAAATTTCACAACCACCACCAAGTGCCATGCCGTGAGGCGCAGAAATAGTTGGAATTGAAGAGTAACGCATACGCATCATGGTATCTTGGAAATACTTGATAGCCATGTTAAGCTCTTCATATTCTTGCTCTGCAGCCATCATAAAAATCATGCCTATGTTTGCTCCAACCGAGAAGTTTGGACCTTGGTTTCCAACGACTAATCCAGCAAAATCTTTTTCAGCCATATCAATCGCTTTATTTAATCCTGCAAGAACGTCTCCACCAATGGTGTTCATTTTAGATTGGAATTCTACGTTAAGAATACCATCGCCTAAATCTTGAACAGAAACACCAGAATTTTTAAAAACCTCTGTTGTTTTTCTAATGTTATCTAATATGATAAATGCATCTTGTCCTGGAATTTTTTCTTGTGATTTTTTCGGAATATCATAGAAATATGTGGCACCATCTTTAATAGAGTAGAAGGTGTCACTTCCAGATTGTACCATGTCCATAACCCAATCTGCAGGCTTTAAACCTTCAGCTTTCATCATTTCAATTCCTTTTTCTACACCAATGGCATCCCATATTTGGAACGGACCATGTTCCCATCCAAATCCAGCTTTCATCGCATCATCAATCTTATAAAGCTCATCTGTGATTTCTGGAATACGGTTTGAAACGTAAGCAAATAATGATGAAAAACTCTTACGGTAGAATTCTCCTGCTTTATCTTTTCCTTTTACTAATACTTTAAAACGGTCGGCTACTTTATCAATTGTTTTTGTTAATTCTAAAGTGGCAAATTTTGCACGTTTGTTAGCTCTATACTCTAAGGTGTTTAAGTCTAATGTTAAGATGTCTTTAGAGCCATCTGCTTTTCTTTCTAATTTATAGAACCCTTGACCTGTTTTGCTTCCTAACCATTTGTTTTCCATCATCGTATTGATGAAATCTGGTAACACAAACAATTCTTTGCGTTCGTCATCAGGGCAATTTTCTCTAATACCGTTGGCAACGTGCACCAAAGTATCTAACCCAACAACATCGACAGTTCTAAAGGTGGCCGATTTAGGGCGACCTATTACTGGTCCTGATAATTTATCGACTTCCTCAACCGTTAAATCTAAATCTTTAACGGTGTTGAACAAGCTCATGATACTGAAAATCCCAACGCGGTTTCCAATAAAAGCAGGGGTGTCCTTAGCAATAACAGACGTTTTTCCTAAGAATTTTTCACCATATTCATTTAAGAAATCTAATACAGAAGCCTCTGTTTTAGGTCCAGGAATGATTTCGAATAATTTTAAATAACGGGCAGGATTGAAAAAGTGTGTGCCACAAAAGTGCTTCTGAAAATCTTCAGAACGCCCTTCGCTCATAAATTTAATTGGAATACCTGAAGTATTCGACGTTATTAGAGTCCCAGGTTTCCTGTGCTTTTCAAGTTTTTCAAAAACCTGTTGTTTGATGTCTAATCGCTCAACGACCACTTCCATGATCCAATCGACCTCTGATACTTTTGCAATATCATCTTCCATATTACCAGTGGTAATTCTGTTAGCAAAAGACGCATGGTAAATAGGAGATGGTTTAGATTTTAACGATGCGGTTAAGGCCTCATTAACTAATCGATCTCTAACGGCCTTGTCTTCTAAGGTCAAGCCTTGAGCTTTCTCTTTGTCATTTAGTTCTCTAGGAACAATGTCTAATAGTAATACATCTACACCAATATTGGCGAAATGACAAGCGATACCGCTTCCCATAATTCCTGAACCAATAATAGCTACTTTTTTAATTCTACGTGTGCTCATATTATTTTAAAACAGTTTGTTTTTGGTTGTATATTTTTTTGTTTGAAATTAATTCGTTTATTGTTTCGGTTACTTCTTGAAAGTGTTTTAATTTTTCTTCAGAAATGTGTTCTTTAATTGCCGTATTAAATGTTAAAACACGCTCACGAGAGTATTCTCTTTTTTCTTTTCCGAAGTCGGTTAAATAGATTAACACACCGCGACCATCTTCTGGGTTTGGTTTACGTTCTATTAAGCCTAATTCTTCCATTTTTTTTAGAATACGCGATAAGCTCGTGGCTTCCATTCCCATAATAGGACCCAAAGATGTTGAAGGCGTGCCATGCTCCGGATCGATACTTAATAGGGTAAAACCGGTGGCCATGGTCGTATCAAATTTAGCGGCTTCTTCATTATACATTTTATTGACTGCCAGCCATGTAGTACGCAGTAAATAATCTATAGTTTTATCTTTCATAATTAGATTCCTAAGGTTGGGGAATTCAAAGATAAGAAAAAATACTATGCATGCATAATAAATTGCATAAATATTATGATATTGTTAAAAAGAGCTGTTAGAGATGAATAATATGTAGTTTGGAATCCCGTATTTATTGAAGGATTGTTAAAAATTGAATACTAAAAATTTAATAGTAATTTACAATTTGCTTCTTATGGCAGTTTATTGCAACCTGTTTTGAAATGATAACGACTTCTTTTAGCTAGTTTTCTGGCGCACGTATTCATGTGCTATGATTAACAGCATTTGGACAGTAACTTTCAAAGCGATAATCGCCTTCTTTTTTTATTAGTCTTACTGCTAAGTCATTTTAAATCCAAAAAACAGGGAGCCCTACTTTTTTAATTAGAATAGCTAGTGTCTTTTCGTAATTTATACTAGAAATTAGTGTTTGGAATTTAATTATGCTCAAATAGATACAACGTCACATCTTATAAGTTTTTTGATGCGCTTTTAAGAGGTGTAAACGAAAACAATATGAAACGTTTCAGAATAAATATTTTGAATAGCATTAGTGTTTTTCTGGAACGTCTCTTGATTTATTTAAAATTGAAGTTCGAACTAAAACCTAACTCCTATAAATCTTATCATAAAGGTCTTGATAAATGCCTTTAATAATTTCACGTTTCATTTTCATCGTTGGTGTTAAATGGCCAGCTTCTATAGACCAAACATCTGGTGTTAGTTCAAAGCGTTTAATTTGCTCCCATTTACCAAATTTTTTATTACAGGTATCTACTTCTTGTTGGATACGTGCTATGACCTCTTGTGAGTTGACGATTTCTGTTCCAGATTTGCCAATAGCTTTACCTTTTTTATCTATCCAATCATTTAGAAATTCAAAATTAGGTTGTATGATCGCTGCAGGCATTTTTTCGCCTTCGCCAATTACCATGATTTGCTCTATAAAACGCGATTGTTTTAAATCGTTCTCTAATAATGTTGGAATAACATATTTTCCACCAGAGGTTTTAAACATTTCTTTTTTACGGCCAGTAATTTTAAGAAAACCATCGGCGTCTATTTCACCTTTATCTCCTGTGTGAAAATAGTTCCCGGTCATAACACTTGCTGTCTTTTCTGGATCTTTATAATAGCCTAACATCACGTTAGGTCCTTTTATAAGCAATTCACCATCATCAGCAATTTTAACTTCAACGCCCGCTATTGGTTTGCCAACGGTACCTACTTTAAAATGGTGATCGCGATACATACCTACGGAAACTACTGGTGATGTTTCTGTTAGGCCGTAACCTTCCATAACCTGCATTCCTGCTGCGCAAAAAAGGCGTGTTAATCTTGGTTGTAAAGCTGCACTCCCTGAAACCATAGTGGTTAATTCGCCACCCAGCGCTTCACGCCACTTGCTAAATATTAACTTATTAACGATACTTAATTTAAATTCATACCAAGCACCGTTTTTACCATAAGGTTCCCACTCTTCTCCTAAAGCAATCGCCCAGTGAAAAAGTTTACTTTTTATTCCTGTTAATTCTGATCCTTTGGCGTAAATTTTATCATACACCTTTTCTAATAAGCGAGGCACTACGCTCATTAAATTAGGTTTTATTTCTTTAGCATTGTCTCCAATTTTATCAATACTTTCAGCATAATAGATAGAGACACCAGCATATTGATAGATATAAATTAATACCCGCTCAAAAATATGGCAGATGGGTAAAAAACTTAATATTTTAGGATTTCCTTGAGACAGCGGTAATCTTTTTACGGCACTTAATACATTACTCGTAATATTATCATGAGATAACATGACTCCTTTTGGTTTTCCAGTGGTTCCCGAGGTGTAAATAATAGTGGCTAAATCATTAGGCTTTACGGCTTCTTTTCTAGCTTCAACTTCATTTTGATTGTCGTGGTCTTTACCAAGTTCAAATAATTCAGAATAATGTTTGCAACCATCAATGTGATTAAAAGAATACACTTCTTTTATTTGTGTATTTGCTTTTACCTTATTTACTTTTTCAAAGACTTCAGCATCACTTACAAAACAATAAATAGAACCACTATGATTTAATACATACTCATAATCTTCAGCAGATATGGTTGGATAAATAGGGACGTTTTGCGCGCCAACTTGCAATATGCCAATGTCCATAATATTCCATTCTGTCCTGTTTGTAGATGAGATTATAGCTATTTTATCATCTTTTTGAACCCCCATTCTTAGTAAAGCCCGACTCACTGCATTGGCTTTATCAAGATAGTCTTTAGTGGAAATAGGCGTCCATTTTCCATCATATTTTGTGACTAGTGAAGTGTCAAGATTGTATTTCTCAAGTTGGTAGTATGGGAAATCGAAAAGGCGTGTAACGTTTATCATGGAACAGTTATGCATTAGAAAGTCTTGCAAAATAGGAATAAAATAAAGGATTGTCAAATATGTTAGAAAAAAAAAGGAGCTGTTAAAAAACAGCTCCTCTGCTAATTGATTGATAGCAAGAATTTATGTTTTACTAAAGTTTATTTAATAACTAACTATTTTTAAATGAATCCCTTAACTTTCATTTAATTAAATAAATTTTTTTCATAAATCCGCTACAAAGTTAATGGGTTTACTCTAAAATTAAGTGCTTTATAGAAATAATTTATGCAAATAATCGTATTTTTTTTATTATTCAGTTGTTTTTTATGCGTGTCTGCTCTTTTTTAGACCAAGTTTTAGGACGTTTATTCTTGTATGCTTTGAAGTTTTTAGTGAAATGAGAAAATCGTATGGCCTATCATCGCTAATGTAGTCAGAAATTATTTTTTATTATCAATCCACAATCGCGCATTCACAAAAGCCTCTAGCCAAGGGGACACTTCATCTTTTCTGCCTTGAGGATAATTTGCCCAATTCCATTGAAACGTAGAACGCTCAATGTGTGGCATAGTTACCAAATGACGCCCTGTTTTATCGCATAACATAGCGGTATTAAAATCGGAACCATTTGGGTTATTTGGATACCCTTCATAGCCATATTTTGCTACTATAGTATAGTCCTCTTCGTTTCTTGGTAAATTAAATTTTCCTTCACCATGAGAAATCCAAACACCTAAAGTACTGCCTTCTAAAGTAGATAACATCACAGAATTGTTTTTCTGAATCGCCACTGAAGTAAAAGAACTCTCATGCTTTTTAGAGTCATTATGACTCATTTTTCCATGAACCTCATGCTCAGGATTAATAAGCTCTAATTCCATAAAGAGTTGGCAACCATTACAAATACCTACAGAAAGGGTGTCTTCTCTTTTAAAGAAATCATTAATGACTTTATTTGCTTTGTCATTATACTTAATAGCTCCTGCCCAACCTTTAGCAGATCCTAAAACATCAGAATTAGAAAAACCACCAACAGCGCCTAAAAACTGAATGTCTTTTAAATCTTCACGACCCGAGATTAAATCGGTCATGTGTACATCTTTCACATCAAAACCAGCTAAGTACATTGCATTTGCCATCTCGCGTTCTGAATTGGAACCTTTTTCACGTAGAATTGCCGCTTTTGGTCGCTTTCCTTCATTACGAGGTGCTTGCGACTTGTCCATCGCTCCGTTAGAAGAGGGCTTCACAGCGTTGGCAATAACGTCTTCAAGTTTTCCTGTAAAATGTTTAGGGAATGTATATTTTAAAGGCTGAACTGCATAATTCTTATACCGGGCTTTAGCTAAATTATTTGCAGTTTGCTTTTGGTCGAGTAGAAAAGAGGTTTTGTACCAAACATCACGTAAACGCGAAACAGTCATTGTAAATACTTCATCATGATTAATGATACTTAATACATCTGTTTCAGTTACTTTTCCAATGTTAAAAAACTCAATATTAGCATTTGCTAAAACGGTTTCTACAGTCTTGTCTTTGGCTTGAAACACAATACCTGCATTTTCCCCAAAGAGTACTTTGTACGACGCTTTTTGATTTAATGCTGTAATATCTAATTCAGCACCAAGATTGGTATCTGCAAAGCATAGTTCTAATAAGGTCGTTATTAAACCACCAGAAGCGACATCATGTCCGGCAACAATTTGTTCGTCTTTTATTAGTTTTTGAATGGTATTGAACACATTTTTCACAAATGCAGAATCAGTAACGGTTGGTGTCTCATTACCAATTTTATTTAGTATTTGAGCGAATGAGCTTCCTCCTAATTTAAACTCATCTTGAGAGATGTTAATATAGTAAATAGCGCCCCCGTTTTTTTGAAGTACAGGCTCTACAACTTTTGAAATTGCATTACAATTTCCTGCGGCTGAAATAATAACAGTTCCAGGAGAAATCACATCCTCATTAGGATACTTTTGTTTCATCGATAGCGAATCTTTTCCCGTGGGAACATTGATTCCTAAATCTATAGCGTATTCTGAAATCGCTTGCACGGCTTCATATAAACGCGCATCTTCACCTTCATTTTTACAAGGCCACATCCAGTTTGCAGATAATGAAACCGATTTTAACCCCTCTTTTAAAGGCGCCCAAATAATATTGGTCAAGGCTTCAGTGATACTATTACGACTGCCTGCTACCGGATTAATTAAGCCAGAAATTGGAGCGTGTCCTATTGACGTGGCAATACCTTCTATACCTTTATAATCTAATGCCATTACCCCAACATTATTTAATGGGATTTGTAATGGACCAACACATTGTTGTTTGGCTACTTTGCCACCAACACAACGGTCTACTTTATTCGTTAACCAATCTTTACAGGCTACTGCTTCCAATTGTAAAACCTGATCCAGATAGTTGTAAAACTCATCTGGATTGTATGAAACGCTATCATAATTTCTAGGGATAGTCACATCATTCATAATGGTTTTTGGAGAACTACCAAACATGTCTTCAAGTGCTAAATCCATAGGTTTGTCCCCTTTGGTCTTAGACTCGAAAGAAAACCGGTAATCACCAGTAACTTCACCTACTGTGTACATTGGTGAGCGTTCTCTATCTGCTATTTTATTTAAAGTCTCTAAATGTTTTTCGGCAATCACTAACCCCATACGTTCTTGAGATTCGTTGCCAATAATTTCTTTAGCCGACAGTGTTGGATCTCCAACGGGTAGTGCATCTAAATCTATTTTTCCGCCGGTGTCTTCAACCAATTCAGACAAACAATTTAAGTGTCCGCCAGCACCATGATCGTGTATAGACACGATAAAATTCTCATCGCTTTCCACCATGCCTCTTACAGCATTTGCAGCACGTTTTTGCATTTCTGGATTAGAACGTTGTACCGCATTAAGTTCAATACCTGAAGCAAATGCTCCAGTATCTGCACTAGAAACGGCAGCGCCACCCATTCCAATACGATAATTTTCACCACCAAGAATAACGATTTTGTCTCCTGTTTTTGGGGTGTCTTTTATGGCTTGATCTGCTTTACCATAACCAATACCACCAGCTTGCATAATGACTTTGTCGTAACCCAGTTTTCGTGAACTTGTGCTTAGCGAAGTTGAAGTATCTTGCTCATGCTCAAAAGTTAAAACAGAACCACAGATTAAAGGCTGCCCAAATTTGTTTCCAAAGTCTGAAGCACCATTACTCGCTTTTATTAAAATGTCCATAGGAGTTTGGTATAACCACGGACGTGCTTCCATTTTTTGTTCCCAAGGGCGATTGGCTTCTAGTCTTGAATAAGCCGTCATGTAAACCGCTGTTCCTGCCAATGGTAACGAGCCTTTTCCGCCAGCTAAACGGTCTCTAATTTCTCCACCAGCACCCGTTGCAGCACCATTAAAAGGTTCTACCGTTGTTGGGAAGTTATGGGTTTCGGCTTTTAAAGAAATAACCGATTCGTAGTCTTTTGTTTCGTAAAAATCAGGCTTGTCGGCAGTTTTAGGTGCAAACTGTTCTACTCTAGGACCTTCGATAAAGGCGACATTGTCTTTATAAGCTGAAACAATGGTATTAGGATGTTGTTTCGATGTTTCTTTAATTAGTTTAAAGAGTGAGCTTGGTTTTTCTTCACCATCGATAATAAAGGTTCCATTAAATATTTTATGGCGACAGTGTTCTGAATTGACTTGTGAAAATCCAAAGACTTCAGAATCTGTTAACGGCCGGCCAATTTTTTTAGAAACACGGTCTAAGTAGTCTACTTCTTCTTCACTTAGCGATAAGCCTTCTTTTTGATTATAAGCTGAAATATCCTCGATATTTAGAATTGCTTCAGGTTGAATGTCTATGCTAAAAGACTTTTGGTTCAGACTTTTATACTTTTCAGAAATCATAGGATCGAAATCTTCGAAGTGTTCTGTACACGCTTCAAATTCTTCAATTCTAATAATATCTTCGATGCCCATGTTTTGAGTAATCTCAACCGCATTAGTACTCCAAGGTGTTATCATGGCAGCACGTGGACCAATAAAAAAAGCGTCCAAAGACGCTGCATTTATTTTAGGCTGGTTGCCAAATAACCATATCAATTTTGAAATGGTTTCTATTGATAATTCTTTTGTTGCTTGAACAGCAAAGATTTTACTGTTTTGGTTTCCGAAGAAATGAATCATGCTGATTTAATTTGTGGGTTGATTTTAAAAACACAAATTTAAGTTTTTTAGTCTGATATTTTTAGCAAAATAAAGACTAAATTTTAGAGTTATTCACTAGGTTTTAAACAATAAAAAAAGCGACTAAAAAGTCGCTTGAGGTATTATGTTTTTAAAACGTATTAGTGTTTTATAAGTTTTTTTGAAAGGCTACCGCTAGCTGTTTTTAACTTTAAGATATAGATCCCTTTATTTAAATTTTCGGTATTGACCTTGTTCTTTTGCTTACTTACTTTTCCTGAAAGCATTAACTTCCCTAAAATATCATAAATTTGATACGCTGTATCCATTTTAGTTTCAATAGTTAACATTGAAGAAGTTATTGGATTAGGAAAAACACGGACTGATTCTTTTGAAAAGGTTTCAACTGATAAACTGGACCAACGGTTTTGTGCTGATGGTCCTCCCCAAATAACAGTAGCAATATATGGATTGTCTATAAAAGGATTACGATTGCCTTGTGCATAGGTATTGCTGGTATTCACATGATAATCATTTCTTTTTATTTCAATATCAGAAACTGGATCTTCAGCATTCCATTGTAGCAGTAATTCAATCATATTAGCGTCTACGCTATTAGTCGTTCCTTCAGCTGCGTATGAAGGTATACATTGCGTACCATATCTTAAATACATATACATAACAATTCTAGCAGCATCACCTTTCCACTCATCTCCAGGATACCAATTACCAGAAACGATTCCGGCATTACCAGAACCAGCAGCAAATTTTCGATTACCTCTATTAGAGTTCATCGTAACATCTGAAGGTCTTAAATTGTGAGCGTCTGCATAAGGTGGTACATTTGTACCATTATTGTTTAAACTTGGTTGCGCCAATGAGTTAGGAAATGTATGTTCTCTGTTCCAATCTGTCCCAGAAGTACCCCCATTTAAATCTTTATCTCTACTTCTATCAGTGACGTAATTACCATCAGTATCATCATAGCCGTAAATTAAAATAACATTAGAAGAATTATTAGGATCTTCATCTGTAATTTTACTAGCATTCCAGACACCAGGTGTGTAACTAATGTAATTAGTATGCTTACTAGCTGTTTCTACTGCTAAATCATTAAATAGAATAGTGCCAGTGCTATTAAAATCAACATCATTATAATAGTCCTGAAGTTCGGCTGGAGGCGTTAATTGCGCATAGCTAAACGTAGTAAATAAAAAAATAAGTATTAAGTAGATTTGTTTCATTTAAATTTAGTTTATATTTTTTTTTCTAATAAAGCCATATAGAATCCGTCAAATCCAGATTCATGACTTAGTATTTTTTTATCCTTTACAAAGGTAAAATCTTTTCCGTTTTCTGAATCTAAAAAATGCTTAACTTGATCCTGATTTTCAGAGGGTAAAATGGAGCAGGTAGCATATACAAGCTTTCCACCAGGCTTGACCATTTTAGAATAGCTCTCTAAAATCTCCTGTTGTGTTTTTTTGATTTTTTCAATAAACTCAGGTTGTAATTTCCACTTAGCATCTGGGTTTCTTCGTAATACCCCTAATCCAGAACAAGGCGCATCAATCAATACACGATCTGCCTTATCATATAATTTCTTGATTGGCTTAGTGGAGTCAATCACACGCATTTCAATATTATGAGCACCGTCACGTTTTGCACGACGTTTTAATTCTTTAAGCTTGTTATCATAAATATCCATGGCAATTACCTGACCTTTATTTTCCATAAGCGCGGCAATATGTAATGTTTTACCACCAGCACCGGCACAAGTATCTACAACTTTCATGCCTGGTTTTACATCTAAAAATTCTGCAACCAATTGAGAAGAAGCGTCTTGCACTTCAAAATGGCCATTTTGAAACGCCTCTGTAATAAAAACATTACCACGAACGGCTAATTTTAACGCATCTGGATACCCTTTTATAAACTCGGTTTCAATCTCTAAATCAAAAAGTTCTGCTTGTAATTTTTCTTTGGTCGTTTTGAGTGTATTGACTCTTAAAATAACATCAGCCTGCTCATTTAAAGCTATAGCTTCTTTATTCCATACCTTTTCTCCCAATTCTTTGACTGCTAATTCATCTATCCAATCAGGAAAAGATTCTTTAATTTTTCTAATTTGGGACAATTCGTCAAAGCGTCCTTTTATTTTTCGTGAAGGTGTGTTTTCAAAGTATTTCCAATCTGGCAATTTTATGCCTTTTAATGTGGCCCATACGGCAAATAAACGCCAGATGTCATCACGAGAAAAAGGTTCTTTTACTTCTGCAATTTCTGCATACAAACGTTTCCATCTTACAATGTCATAAGTGGTTTCTGCAACAAAGCCTCTGTCTCTGCTTCCCCAACGCTTGTCACGTTTTAGGAGCATTTGTACTACTTTATCTGCGTACATGCCTTCATTAAAGATTTGTAATAACCCATCAACTGTGGCAAAGCATAAATTTCTATGTAATCTCATGGTATTCAATTAAGTGAATAAAACAGAATAGTTGTTTTAATTCAGCTTGCAAAGGTACGATTTTAGATAAATATAAAAGGGCATAGTTATTTTTTATTTAGTTTAAAAAGGAATGTCTTAAAGCGATAGTAAATAGTCTTTTATAATGGCGTTAATAGGAATAAAACCAACATTCCAGTAATTGCGTAGATATAGCAACCTATAACAACTATTATGAAAAAAATATTACTATTATTATGTATCACAGGAACATTTATAGCCCACAGTCAAGTGGGTATTGGAACGACTAATGTTCAAAATGGAGTCGCTTTGCAGATTGAAAGTAGCTCTAAAGGCATGTTAATTCCTAGAGTTTCATTACAAGCAAAAAATTTAGAATCACCAATAAGTCCGTCTCCTATTGCTACAGGTCTTATGGTGTTCAATACTGCAACTTCGGGTAGTGATAGCAATGCTGTAGTTCCAGGTTTTTATTACTGGAATGGCAGCTTGTGGGTTTCATTAGAATCTGCAACTGTAAGTGGCGATTTTTGGTCGCTATCAGGAAACTCAAGTACAACACCTGGGACGAATTATCTTGGGACTTCAGATAATGTTGATTTACAGTTTAAAACCAATGCCGTTAAACGAGCAACTATTAAAAATGATGGAGCTTTAATTATTGGTGATAATGCTACAGCATTGGAAAATACCTTAACTAGTGTTTACCCTTCGGGAACTCAAATTGGTCTTTATGCCTCGAGCCAAAATTCACCAAGAACCATTCGGGCGCTTAATGTCTCTGGAACACGATTTGTAATTGATGGTGGAAATTTTGATGCCAATGGCGGTAGAGGTGTCATAGGTATAAGTACTAATTTGGCAGCAAATAGTACAACTACAGTAACTGGCGTCTTAGGGTTATCAGGCACAACGTCCTTTTCAGAATTACAAGGGGAATCTGTTGGCGTTTCTGCACAAGGAACAACCGGATTACATGTAAGAGGTGTTGGAAAAAGTACAGTAGATTATTATGCTGGTTTTTTTGAGTATGACCAAGACAACAATACGGGTACTTCAACGGGTCCATTTGCTAGAATTGCAGGCAAAGATTATAATTATTTTTCTGGTGGAGCAAGTGCAAGAGATGTGACCTACGGCGGCTATTTTGATGCCAATACCAATAGCAATGACTATGTTTTTGTAGGAGCTAGAAATAATAATACCTCTTATAAAGTGCTGGGAGGTGGCTCTGTGTCTACAATGGTTAAAGATAGGGATGGAAATAATAGAATTCTGCACACCACAGAGACACCAGAGATTTTATTTGAAGATTTCGGAATTGGTAAACTTGTAAACGGCGAAGCTTTTATTATAATAGATCCAGTTTTATCAAGAAATATTTATGTCGATGACAAAAACCCAATGAAGGTATTTATCCAACTGGAAGGAGACTGTAAGGGCGTGTATGTGACTGATAAAACGAAAGATGGTTTTAAAGTGAAAGAATTAGGGGATGGGAAATCTAATGTTAGTTTTTCATGGAATTTGGTAGCAAACAGAGCAGATGCACTAAATGCCGATGGAAGCTTGTCTTCAAAGCATGTTGGTGTGCGTTTGCCTATTGGGCCTAATAAACTAGAGCCCAATAAACAAACTACCAAAAAGTACGATACAACAGAGTATTATAAGGACTAAGGTTTTTATAAATTTTAAGTTAGACTAATTGTAAACCAACTTTTAAGATTAGTAACCGACTTGATTGTTTTGTTTAATCTTTTGTTAATTTTGATAAACAAAATATAAAAGTTTTTGTATGTTTGCCAAAAAGAATAATTATGAAAAGAATATTTTTGTTATTGATTTTAGGGTTTAGTATTTTGGGATATAGTCAAGTGGGTATTGGAACGACTAATGTTCAAAATGGAGTCGCTTTGCAGATTGAAAGCAGCTCTAAAGGGATGCTAATTCCTAGAGTTTCATTACAAGGAAAAAATTTAGAATCACCAATAAGTCCGTCTCCTATTGCTACAGGTCTTATGGTGTTCAATACTGCAACTGCGGGTAGTGATAGCAATGTTGTTGTTCCAGGTTTTTATTACTGGAATGGCAGCTTGTGGGTTTCATTACAATCTGCAACTGTAAGTGGCGATTTTTGGTCGCTATCAGGAAACTCAAGTACCACGCCAGGGACGAATTTTCTTGGGACTTCAGATAATGTTGATTTACAGTTTAAAACCAATGCCGTTAAACGAGCCACTATTAAAAATGATGGAGCTTTAATTATTGGTGATAATGCTACCGCTTTGAATAATACTTTAACCAGTGTCTACCCTTCAGGAACTCAAATTGGTCTTTATGCCTCTAGCCAAAATTCACCTAGAACCATACGGGCTACTAATGTCTCGGGAACAGCATTTGTAATAGATGGTGGAAATTTTGATGCCAATGGCGGTAGAGGTGTCATAGGTATAAGTACCAATTTGGCAGCAAATACTACAACTACAGTAACAGGGGTCTTAGGGTTATCAGGCACAACGTCCTTTTCAGAATTACAAGGGGAGTCTGTTGGGGTTTCGGCACAAGGAACAACCGGATTACATGTGAGAGGTGTTGGAAAAAGTACAGTAGATTATTATGCTGGTTTTTTTGAGTATGATCAAGACAATAATACGGGTACTTCAACTGGTCCATTTGCTAGAATTGCAGGCAAGGATTATGATTATTTTTCAGGAGGAGCAAGCCGAAGAGATGTGACTTATGGAGGATACTTTGATGCCAATACGACTAGTAGTGATTACGTTTTTGTAGGTGCAAGAAACAACAATACCTCTTATAAAGTATTGGGAGGCGGTTCTGTGTCTACAATGGTTAAAGATAGGGATGGAAATAATAGAATTCTGCACACTAAAGAGACTCCAGAGATATTATTTGAAGATTTCGGAACAGCTAAACTTGTAAACGGCGAAGCTTTTATTATAATAGATCCAGTTTTATCAAGAAATATTTATGTAGATAAAAAACATCCTATGAAGGTATTTATCCAACTGGAAGGAGATTGTAAAGGCGTGTATGTGACTGATAAAACGAAAGATGGTTTTAAAGTAAAAGAATTGCAAAACGGAAAATCTAATGTGGATTTTTCTTGGAATTTGGTAGCAAACAGAGCAGATGCCTTAAACGCCGATGGAAGCTTGTCTTCAAAACATGTTGACGTGCGTCTTCCTATAGGACCAAATAAATTAGAACCAAATAAACAAACTGTTAAACAGTATGATGCAAAAGAGTATTATAACGATTAATCTTCATATGATTTTGTAAAAAACTTTTTCTACTTTTATAGAAATTTAAAATTTATGAAATTCCTTATAATTACTATTTGTATCATTCTGTCCTTGTTTTCGTGTAAAAATGAGGAAGAAAAAAAAGAAAATAGTTTTAATCCTAAAGAAATTAAGGAGGTCATTATAGAGGAGTCTTTAACCGATTCGACATTAAATGTTCGCGCTTTTCAAATATTTGATGACGGTACTTTAACTTTTGCGGGAGCGAACAATACTTATGGGATGCTCGAGCCAAATGGAGAAAGATGGTTGTTTTCCAAACAAAATTATGATAGTTTAAAACTTGAATTTCGAGCGGTTGGTAAAACGACATCAGATTTTTTTATGATGAGCGTTGGTAGTCCAGCCTTAGTTTTTAAAACAGGTGATTCTGGTAAGATGGAATTAGTTTATAAAGAAAATCATGAAAAAGCATTTTACGATGCTATGAATTTCTGGAACGATCAAGAAGGTATAGCCATTGGAGATCCAACAGACGCTTGTATGAGCGTCATTATCACGCGAGATGGAGGAGAAACCTGGACTAAAGTGGCATGTGACAATTTACCAAGAGCGAAAGAAGGTGAAGCCGCTTTTGCTGCTAGTGATACGAATATAGCTATTGTTGGCGACCAGACCTGGGTGGCAACAGGAGGAAAGGCAAGCCGCATATTATACTCACCAGACAAAGGTAAAACCTGGGAAGTCTTTGAGACACCAATTATACAAGGTTTAGAAACTACAGGCATGTATTCTATTGATTTTTACGATGAAAACAATGGCTTCGCTATTGGTGGTGATTACACAAAACCAGACGATAATGCCGCCAATAAAATAAGAACTACAGATGGTGGAAAAACATGGGAACTAGTCGCAGAACATCAAAATCCTGGTTATCGCAGTTGCGTACAATATGTACCAAATAGTCATGCAAAAGCATTAGTGGCTATAGGTTTTAAAGGGGTGGATTACTCTAATGATTCAGGACATACTTGGAAGCATTTAAGCGATGAGGGTTTTTATACCTTAAGATTTGTAAATGATAGTACGGCCTATGCCGCAGGAAATGGCAGAATTAGTAAGTTGATTTTTAGAGAATAGAATTAACGATACACAGATTAGGTTTGGACTTCCTTGAACATCATTAAATTACTTCTTATCTAATTCAAACGAAAAGGAAACGTCAACCTCTTTAGATAACTTGTTGCTCACTACACTTGGGATTTCAATATCAAAGTCGGAGACATTAGCTATAAATTTCCCTGAAAGGAGAATCTGGCCGTCTGGAGTTTGGTAAATAGTCAAGGTTTGATTCTCTAATTGTTTTGTTTTACCATGAAAACTTAAGCTTCCATTGTAGGTCATCTTAGTTTTTGAGGCAAGCTTTTCTATAGAGAATCCTACAAGAGTACCTTTAAAGGTCGCTTTTGGAAAGTCATCAGACTCCGCATAATTTTCGTTAAAATGCTCTTCCATTAAGGCGTTTTTAAATCGAAACCCTTTTACTAAAACTAAGGCTGCAAATTCACCATTTTTAGTATTCAAAATGGCTGTTGTACTTTTGTTTTCGGCTTTTACCTCCTCAAAAGAAGGTACTGAAGCCTCAAAAGTTACCGTTCCAGTTTTGGTTAAATATTTCTCTTGAGAAAACGTAAGACTTGAAACTAATGCGAATAGAACTAATGCTAAATTTTTCATTCTTTGTAGTTTATTTATTAATTAATAAGCAAATGATTTGCCAATTTTAATTTTCAAGAAGGCCATCTGCTTCCCACTGAATAATTAGATCGATTAAGTTTTGTGGCAATCTCGGGCCACCAAATGGCATGGCTCCAGCTTCTCCTGTCTGCCGAGAAATACGATCTATTAAATTACTATTATTTACTGCATTAACAACCTGATTGTAGGTCATTAAAGAAATTGGTGCCCCGTTAACGGGTGGGTCACTATGACAGAACGTACAATTGTTGGAGAGAATACTTTGAATGTTTTCCGTATAATTAATGGGGTTTTCGGGTTGTGAAACGGTAGGTTCCACTAGGTCTTCTATACTATCAGTGGCGCAGCTAAAAAGGAATAATCCAGTAAGGCATGTTGCACAAAGTAACTTTTTCATAATTTCATTTTTTAAAATACCCGACTTAAATTAAATCCGAAATAAATATCACCATCACTCCAATCCCCTGTGGCTTGTCCTAAATAGCCATTAGTATTCATCGCTTGTGAGTTTGTAAAATGCATTTGGAAAACATGACCACCCGTTTCTAAATCGATACCAATTGATAATGGATTTTTGAATGGAGAGGTGCTGCTTCGGTTTAAATGCCAGCCATAGTCTGCATTTAACGACCAGCGTTTTCCTAGTTTATAACGGCTACCAATACCCAAAGCATATTGTGCATTGTCCTGATTAGGATCTAATACTAAATTATCCTGAAAAAATGTTGGTGCCAATTCTAAAGATAAATTTTTACTCATCTTTCTTGCAATAAGCACTTGTGTTGTGTAACCTAAACGGTTTTTAAACTCTAATTTGGGTAAGTTTGCTTTGTCATAAGCTGTATTAACCAATAGCGAATGATACCCAACGATTGTAAACAGTGAGCCGCCTTCTTTTTGTTTAATCAACCTGTATTTTAATGCAGCTTCGTATATTTTTTGAAACGAACTACGGGATACACTAATATTAATGTTTTCTGAAAGCCCGTAAATAAAATTTAATCGCGTCACGGCATCATCTAAACCAAAGAATGTATTAAGCCCGCTTTCCAAACTGCCAAATCTGTGGGCCACTACAAAAGTAAATTCCTTTTTAGCCGTAAGTTTAGTAGACTCAAAGTTTACAATTTTTAAGCCTTTAAAAGTGGCTGTTGCATAATTATCTTCTGGTGATTCTTGATCAATTTCATCTAATAGATCGTTTTGAGAAAATGATAAAAGCGGAAAAATACAAAGGAGAATTAATAGGTGTTTCATAATGGTTTTATTGGGAAACGGTGCATTGGTCTAGCTTAACTTGTTCTAGTAATTCATCATAGCCAATGCATCGTCCCTTTATTGAAATTTTTGTATTAGGTTTTATTTCTTTCAGGTTGTTTTCTGAACTAAAACTACAAAAGACAGCATCATTTAAGGTTAAATTTGAGCTATTGATTTCAGAAATGACTCCTGTAATTAGGACTGTTTTGTTTAAGTATTTTGATTCTGCTACCGTCGCGTCTTCTTGAAACTCACTAACGAATACATCCGCATTTGAAGAAAATGCAGTAGCTTCACTTTCAATGTTTCGATGCTCCTGATACACAAAATTATAAGCGAAAATCGCTAGAATACCAGTAAGTATAAGTACTAAAATAATCCAGTTGGTCTTTTTCATAGCAATCTAATTTTGGATTCAAATATTTTACTAGGAAACTAATATATAAATAAAAAAAGAAAAGCGCCCTAAATTGCTGAATATTATTTAATTATGGTTTTCAGGCAACTCAATTTTTACTTTATACCCTTTTAATTCTTCTAAGTAGTCCTGGTGTGAAAAATCTTGATGATTAAATTCTGCTTGTCTGGATTTTTTCGTTTCTATTCGTTTTATAGTTTTGAGATACCGTTTTACTTCGGTGTTATCGTTTAAAATTAAGCCAGGGACTTCAACAGAAGCACCTTCTTTAGTTTTAGCAACCATGGTGAAATAAGAAGAGTTACAATGTTTCATCACTCCGGTTTGAATATTTTCGGCTTCAACACGAATACCAACAACCATAGAGGTTCTGCCAACAAAATTGACCGAAGCTTTCATTGTTACTAATTCGCCAACTTCAATAGGAAGCAAAAAATCAACCGTATCTACAGAAGCGGTTACACAGTACATTTTAGAATGTTTACTGGCACACGCAAAAGCAATTTGATCCATTAAATTTAAAATATAACCCCCATGTATTTTACCACTAAAATTAGAGTGGGAGGGTAACATCAATTCTGAAATGGAGATGCGTGACTTGTCGACAGATTTATAGGTGTTCATAAATTAATTTCTAAAATGTGGAGAGGATTCTTTTTCTACAGCGGTTATAAAATATTTAGTATCTCCCAACCAGAAAAATGTTGCAAAGCGTTCTATATAAGTCAGTTTTACATATTCCCCCTGGTATTCTTTTAATCTGTTAATTACTTCTGTGTTTTTATCTAAAACAGAAAAAGTAAAAATTTGTGCGCCAGAGATGCCTTGACTAATCTCACCTTCGTAGGTTTTAATGATGACACCTTTATGACTAAATTTTATGAGTTCGCCAGAGCGATTTCCTTCACTATAAGGAACAAAATAGACAAAAGCATAAAATATAGCGACTGCTATAACGAGAATGACTAAGAATTTTAATAGAAATTTCATTGGTTATTTTTTTTAAACGTTATCGTCTTCTTGTGCTCTTTTTAGTATTTTTTCGGGTAAGGCTTTTTTTGCCTTTGCACCCATTTTTTTCAATTTTTCAACGCTGGTTATCAAATTACCTCTACCCTCTACCAGTTTATTCATAGCAGATGAGTACTCTTTTTTAGCATCGTCCATTTTTTTGCCTACCCCAGTTAAATCTTGTACAAAACCTTCAAATTTGTCATATAAAGCGCCTGCCTGACGCGCAATTTCAATCGCGTTTTGTTGCTGCTTTTCGTTATTCCACATACTATCTATAGTGCGTAATGTCGCCAATAAGGTTGAAGGCGTAACAATAACAATATTGCGTTCAAAAGCTTTATTATACAATGAATTGTCTTCATTTATAGCAATGGCAAAGGCAGGTTCAATAGGGATAAATAATAAAACAAAATCTGGTGACTCCATGTCGTATAAATCTTGATAATTTTTAGCAGAGAGCTGCTCGACATGTTTTTTAATAGAATTGATATGTGCCTTTAAATAGACGGCACGATCCTCCTCTTCGGCATTAACAAAGCGCTCGTAATCCACTAAAGATACTTTACTATCAATAATCATGCGTTTGTTGTCTGGTAAGTGTAATACAATATCAGGCAATACCCGAGAACCATCTGCTAAAGTAAAACTTTGTTGTACGTAATATTCTCTGTCTTTCTCCAGCCCAGATTTTTCGAGTACGCGTTCTAAAACCAGTTCGCCCCAATTCCCTTGCATTTTGCTATCTCCTTTTAAAGCACGGGTTAGGTTTGTGGCCTCTTTGGTCATTTGTTGATTAAGATCTTTTAAGCCTAAAAGCTGTTCTTTTAAGGCAGAATGCATGCTGATACTTTCCTTTTGCGTATCGTCTACTTTCTTTTCAAAAACCTGTATTTTTTCTTGTAGCGGACTTAATATATTCTTAATGTTTTCTTTATTCTGAAGGGTGAATTTCTCTGATTTCTCATCTAGAATTTTTGTGGCTAACAATTCAAAATCTTTACGCAGTTGTTCTTGACGGTCTTCCACTTCTGCCTCACGCTTATGGTGTAACTGCAAAAGATTCTCGTATTCTGAAGTTTTTCGAGTTAGTTCTGTATTTAGAAATTCTTTTTCACGTCTAATTTCTTCGCGCTCATGTTCAATTTTATCTACATTTTGTTTAAGCGCATCAATCGTTAAACCCATTTGACTTTGACGTTCTTCTAAGGTGCTTTTTTCACTTTTACTTTTCAATTTTGAAAATAACATACCTAGATAAGCGCCAACAATAGCAGAAATTAATATGGAAAGAATGAGGATGAGGTTGTCGTTCATTTATGGATTGAATTTTATCAAAGATAATTTTTTTAGATGGAAGATAGAAGACCGGAGCTTCAAGTTTTACACTTATTTCTTAACACGGAAAGCGCCAGAATTTTCATCGAAAACAATCAAATCCTTTGGGAATAGATTATCAAAAGCACCTTGTCTAATGAGGTTGTTAGGGGTGTCCGATACCACAGCATCTTTAGTCATTACAATTAAGCGATCACAAAGCTGTATGGCTAAATCTATTTCATGCGATGAAAACAATATGGTTTTATTGGTTTCTTTAGTTAGCTTTTGCAGCAATTTTAAAATATAGGCTTTGTGATACATGTCTAAATGTGTTGTGGGTTCATCTAGAATAATCAGTGAGGTATCTTGTGCTAACGCACGTGCAATCATTGTTTTTTGTAATTGCCCATCACTTAACTGAAAACATTTTTTATCAACAATCATTTCTAAATGCGTTTGTGAAATAGCATTGGTTACAATCTCCAGATCCTCTGGTACCAGTTTACCAACCCAATTGGTGTAAGGCTGTCTTCCTAAGGCAATCAACTCAAAAACGGATAGATTTTTAGAGGCAACACTTTCTGTGAGTACTAAGCTCAATACCTTGGCGAGATCAATAGCAGTATAGTCTGAAATGTGCTTGTCATTCACGAAAATAGAGCCATCAATAGGTTTTTGAATTTGAGATAAGGTTCTTAATAATGTCGACTTTCCAATCCCATTGGCACCAACTAAACCTACAAGTTCTCCTTCATATAATTCAATATTTATATTAGAACCCACAACAGTTGTTGCTTTCTTATCGTGGTAGCCAATAGAAAGGTTTTCGGTTTTAAGTATGGTATGTCTTGTGTTTGTTATCACTAATTCACGACTTGTTTTTTAATCCTTTGTTTGTTAAAGTATAAAAATCCCTTGGCTCTTTTTTTGGTTAAACGACCTTCCTTCAGCCTAAGGAAGGCGATTATTGAAATTTTATATTTTTCTTCTAACGTCAACTTCAAAAAATCATCCTTCGCTTTTTAACCAGCAACCAAACGACAACTGGTGCGCCAATGAGCGACGTTATCGCATTAATGGGTAAGGTATAATCACTGTTTGGTAACTGTGCAATACTATCGCAAATTAGCATCACGATGGCTCCAAATAAAAAGACGGCAGGTAATAGTATTTTATTATTTGAGGTGTTAAATAGTTGTCGTGTCATGTGTGGGATAGCCAAGCCAATAAAAGCAATAGGACCCGCAAAAGCGGTGATGCTTCCTGCTAATAAGCAAGTGGCTAAAATAATGATTAAACGACTTTTCTTTATATTTAAACCCATGCTTTTAGCATAGCTTTCCCCTAAAAGCAAACTGTTTAATGATTTAATTGAAATAATGGTGAATACTATTCCTATAATATAAACCAATAGAAAAATTCTTACTTCAGGCCATTGTAAATCACCAAGACTACCAAATCCCCAAAAAATGTATTGTTGTAAGCTTTCGGCAGAACTAAAATAAGATAAGACACTTACTATTGCCGACGTAATACTCCCAAACATGAGCCCAATAATTAATATCGCCATGGTGTCTCTTACTCGGGAGGAAACAATTAAAACAGCAGTAAGCACAATAAAGCTACCCAAACTTGCCGCAATCACCAAACTCCATTGAGACGATAATACACTGGCAAAAACACCACCTATTACCGAAGCGCCCATTATCACCAAAGCCACACCTAAACTTGCTCCAGAAGTGATACCTAGTACAAAAGGGCCAGCCAATGGATTGCGAAACATGGTTTGCATTAACAATCCGGAAATTCCTAAACCAGACCCCACTAAAATAGCAGTAATGGCTTTAGGTAATCTGTAATTTTGAATGATGTATTCTTGACTGCTAAGCTTTGATGTTTCTGTAAAGAAGCTCTCAAATATAGTTTCTGAAGAGATACTAATAGAACCTAAACTAATGTTTACCAAAAACAAAACAAGTAATACCACTATGAGAATTACAAAGGTGAATTTGTATGATTTTTGTGATACCAACTTAATCTAAAGCTTTAAAAAAGAAGGGTTGATAGTCTGGCAGTAATTCTGGATGACTTATTTTAATAATGTCCTTTAATACTAAATCTGGACGTGCAATCCCTAATTCATAATACAAAACACCTCCTGTTTTTCCAGTAGTATTTGAAAATGAATAAATAGCATTGTTTTTAAACGCTTCAAACTCTGTATAATGTGCATTGGCGTTTTTTAAATCTTCTAAACTTTTATAATAAGAAGGACTCAACCATAAACTGGCAGACTTAGCCTTTTCAAAAACCACTTCAAAATTGAGTGCTAAGCTTCCCGTTCCCGTGGTATCATGCCACAAATAATTGGTGTTGGCATCCTCTAAAAACTGTGCTTCTGTACTGCTGCCATTTGGTAAATACCACACATCTTTATGCATGGCGCCACTTAAAACCGTAGGTCTGTTTGTTGCTTTTGCTGCTATTTGTTTTGCTTCAGAATAATTATTTTCTATGCTATTAAAGATAGCATCTGCTTTTTCGTTTTTGTTGTACAAGGCGCCAAAAAATTTAATCCATTCGGCTTTTGCTAAAGGTGATTTTTCTGTCCAATCCCCATTGTAAATCACAGGAATATTGGCTTTTTTAATAATTTCTAGTGATTTACTTTTACCATCTACACCAAAAGCAACCACGACATTTGGATTAAGGTCTAATAGAACCTCGGTATTTAACCCTTCGTTTTTGCCCAATTCCCGCACTAATCCGCTGTCAATACGCGCTCGGGTTTTTTCTGAAGAAACATAGTCTGTACCAGGAAACCCTTTCAGCGTTTCTTCAACGCCTAATAACTCTAATGCTGGAATATGTGTTGTAGAGGTGACTACTATATTTTCAACAGGTACTATGATAATGCCATCGTAAGCATCACGCATAAACGTTGTTTTTGCGGCTTCTTCTGCAGTAATTAAAACATACTTAAAGGTCTCTTCGGCTTTTGGCCACGGATTTTTAATCTCAAGAACACTAAAGTTTCCGTTGTCTTCAATGCTAAAACCTTCGGCGTAAGCGATGTTATTATTATCTGTCTTATTTAAAGGAGGTAAAGGTTTGCGAATACCTTTGTCTTCTTTACAAGCTATAAAAGCGATTATAAAAAATAGAATGATGCCGTTTTTCATGAGGACTGATTTTTAACCAAAAATAACATTATTTAATGTTTTGCATATAAGATATTCCATAATAAAGATTATTTTTGCAGCGAATTTTGGTTTGACCTTGCAATTAAGCGCGGTCGATTAAAAGGGAATCAAGTGAAACGACTGGCATTGTCGATTTTTGATTTACGACTTTCATAACAGTGAAACATTCGTAATACTTAAATCGTGTATTTTAAGTCATTAATCTTGAGCTGTTCCCGCAACTGTAATCTTAGTTCACTTTTGTGAATGCTTGTTATTAAACTTCAAGTCACTGGAAAAATTTTCTGGGAAGACCAATAGCAAGACGAAAGCCAGGAGACCTGCCATTTTCAACATCAAAAGAATCTTCGGGAGAAAGATTTTAAGAGTTATGAAACAAGGCATTCTAATTTTATTATTTGCGATTTTTAGTTTTGGCTGTATGGCGCAAACTAAGCTGGATTCTATTCAGAATTTGGAGGAGGTTTTATTGAGTGATACTAAACTCAAAAACTATGCTGCTGGTTTTAAAATAACAAAACTTAATGATTCAGTAATTTCTAAAAATGCAACGTCATTAACAGGTTTGTTAGCCTTTAATTCTAATATTTATTTCAAAGAAAACGGTTTTGGGATGATCTCTTCTCCTTCATTTCGCGGTACAAACGCCTCACAAACTGGAGTGATATGGAACGGTATAAATATTAATTCGCAATTAAATGGGCAAACTGATTTTAACACCATAAACACCTCTCAGTTTAATTCTATAGCTATAAGAAGCGGAGGCGGAAGTGTGCAATACGGCAGCGGAAGCATTGGTGGAACTATACATTTAAATAATAAGCTTGCTTTTTATTCCCATTTTGATAACGCTGTTAAATTAGCTTATGGCAGTTTTGATACTAGAAATATTAGTTATAATAATGATTTTGGACGCGATAAGTGGTCTGGGAATATTGGTGTTTCTTATAATGAATCTGAAAACGATTACAAATTTCTGGGGACAGATAAAACCAATACTAATGGCGCATTTAATAACTTTAATATAAATGCAAATGGGGGTTGTTTTTTGTCAGATAAAGATGTTATAAAGCTATATCATCAAAGCTTTGTTAGCGACAGAAATTTGTCGGGCACTTTGGTAGCGCCTTCTCGTAGTAAATACGAAGATGAAAATTTTAGAACAATGTTAGAATGGTCGCATATTGTTAACAAAACAACGGCTAAATTGAAGGTGGCGCATTTGCAAGAATTGTTTCGCTATTTTGAAAATAAGGATAAGGCTAATTATTCTTTTGGAAAAGTAAACACACTCATTTTAAAACATAATTATAATGTTCGCTTTTCTGAGAAACTGCAGTTTCAAAGTATTTTAGATTATAATTATATTGAAGGGGTGGGCAGTAGTTTTGGTAATCCTAAGCGACGGACTTTCTCTGCAATTGCTTTATTAAATCATAAACCAACGAAAAGATTAAGTTATGGTGTTAATCTTAGAAAAGATTTTGCTTCAGATTTTAAGAGTCCATTTCTGTTTTCTATAGATGCTGGTTATGAGGTTTCTAAACATTATTCTTTAAAAATTAATGGTTCTAAAAACTTTAGAATTCCAACCTTTAATGATTTGTACTGGCAAACTGGAGGTAATCTAGAGTTAATACCAGAATCGTCTTATCAAATAGATTTAGGACAAGAATTCAATTATAAGTTGGCAAACTTAAAACTGAATGGGTTTTACATTACAACTAAAGACTTAATTCAATGGAAACCAAATACTGTTTCTGGTCTTTGGAGTCCAGTAAATATTGCTAAAACCGAAAACTATGGAGTAGAAGCAGAGCTAAGCTTACAAAAGCGGTTTAATAAACACCATTTAGAACTTAAAGGGAACTATTCTTATACGGTTTCTGAAAACAAGGCAACACAAAAACAATTAATTTATGTGCCTTTTCATAAAGGGAATTTATCTTTTGCTTATGGCCATAAGGCCTTTTCTATGTATTATCAGCATGTATTCGTTGGCGAGGTTTTTACCATTGGAACAGATACATTATCAGAGTACAGCATTGGGAATATAGGATTAAGTTATGTTTTAAATATGAAAGGAAAAGTGAACTACCATTTAGATTTCAAAGTAAATAATAGTTATAATAAATATTACGAAAACGTAGCATTGCGACCAATGCCTAATAGAAATTTTCAAATACAAACAACCATTAAATTTTAAAAAAAAAATGAAACTAAACAAATTATTCTTAGCAGTTTTAACGCTTGGCTTAACTTTTACATCTTGTAGTAATGATGATGATACAGCCCCAATTGTAGCATCAGGAGCTTATGAAAATGGTATTTTAATTTCTCATGAAGGAAGTTTTTCTGGAGGAGTAGGAACTGTCTCATACGTATCAAATGATTTTAGAACAATAGAAAATGATATTTTTTCTAATGTAAATAACAGGAATTTAGGTACTGTAGCACAAAGCATGGCTTTCAATGGAGATTTCGCTTATATAATAATAAATGTATCAAATCAGATAGAAGTTGTTAATAGATATACTTTTGAATCTATTGCGACTATAAATACAGGAGTTATTAATCCAAGATATATGACCATTTCCAATGGGAAAGGTTATGTTACTGCTTGGGGCGATTATTCAGATACAACAGATGATGCTCTATTGGTAGTAGATTTAAGTACAAACACAATACTTGATACAATCGCTACAAGTTACTTGCCAGAACAAATTATTGCTGTAGATAATAAAATTTATGTAGCAACAGGAATATACGGTAATGGAAATAAGGTAGATGTATTTAATTCAGTAACTGATGAATTAGTGGAAAGTATAACTGTTGGGAATTCGCCAAATTCTTTACAATTGGATTCGAGTAATGATTTATGGGTTTTGTCTTCCGAGAATTTAATAGAGATTGATACTAATTCCAATATTATCAATAAAACTGTAACATTTGATAGTTCAATTTCATCTCCTTCTAAGTTAAATTTTGATAGTGGGAATCTGTATTTATATGCAGGAGGTTCAGTATATAAAATGGATGAAACAGCAACAGTTTTTCCGACAACACCCGAGTTTACAAATGTTAGTTTTTATGGTATGAATGTAAAAGATGGATTACTTTACGGAGTTGACGCAGGAGATTTTACTAGTAATGGAACATTGAAAATATATGATTTAACTACAAATATTGAAATAGAGTCTATTGAAGTCGGGTTGATTCCAGGACAAATTTATTTTAACTAAAATTAAATAACTAAAACGGATTTCGTGGCAGACACAGGAGAATTAAATGTCTATGATTTATCTAGTAATACGGTTATAGATACAAAAGAATTAAAAGAGGGAGCTTCAAAAATATATTTCAATTAATTTTTTAAGCACAATTATTAATAATAAAATAACATAAGGTTTCACCATTAATAATAATTAACTACTAGTTTTAAAATTGAAATCAAAATGTAATTAATTCAAAATTTTAATTGTGAAAAAATCATTAGTATTCTATGCTCAATCCCTACAGTTCATCATTGCTAATCGTACAAGCCGTGAGGCTACCGTCACCACTAACCGATGAGGAAACGATGTGCCAAGTTAAATCTACAATCTGCAATACCCCAGTAACAGAAATGGTATAAGGAGATGAAATATATCAAAAAAAAATAATAGGTAACTACCTCTAATAGAATACATTATAATGGCTAAATTTAAATTGGATGAAATTGATCATCAAATTCTTGATATGTTGATTGAAAACACAAGAGTTCCTTTTTCAGATATTGCTAAGAAATTATTAGTTTCTGCGGGAACAGTGCATATAAGAGTTAAAAAAATGGAAGATGAGGGTATTATCGAAGGGTCTTCAATAGCATTGAATTATAGGAAACTGGGATACTTTTTTATTGCTTATGTTGGCATTTTTTTACAAAAAGCTTCTCAAACAAAATTTGTTTTAGAACGTATTAATGAAATACCGTTTGTAACTTTAGCACACATTACCACTGGGAAATTTAATATTATCTGTGAAATAAGAGCTAGAGATAATGAGCATGCTAAAGATATTATTTTTATGTTAGACGATATTGATGGTGTTTATAGAACTGAAACTATGATATCTCTTGAAGAAAGCTTAAACGATAAAAAGCGTTTAATGCACAATATTGTTAACAGGGGTCAGCAGTTAAACTCGTATCTTTAATCTAAAGAATTCCTCGAAGTTATTCCTTTGGTTGAGGTTTTAAGTTTGAAAATATTAGGCTTTTATTCTCATTCAGGTTTAATTTGTTTATTAGAACTAAAACATAATTAACAAAAAAGGCATTAAAAATGCCGCTTGTGAGCGGCATTTTTTATTTTAAGACTAAGTCACAAAACCAAAAGCCCGTTTTACCAGAATCGCAAATAGCGTCATCGGTTTTAGGGCTGTTGTATTCCCGATAGACTTTTTCTCCAATAGCAAAGGAAACAGGTCTTTTAAAAATGGGCCCGTCGTAACAAAACGTATGAAACTCACCATTTTCGCCACAGACATCGACTTCCTTTGGTAAATTTTCTATGAGCTCTTTGGTGATGGTTTGTCCAACAAAATCTTCAGAAAAATACTGTGCATTGGCACACACGATCACCGCTTTAAAGCCTAAGTCCAGAAATTCATTGATTAAGTCCCTCGTGTCTTTTTTCCAAAGTGGAAATATGGTCTTTATCTGGAATTTAGCTAGATTGTTTTCACGATACCGTTTTAAATCTTCTAAAAATATATCACCAAAAACGCTGTGTGTAAAACCCTCCGCTTTTAAAGTACTCACCACTTTGGTCATTATAGTCTCATAGTCTTCCATACTCGGTTGCTCAGGTAAACCAATGGTTTGTAATGGAATACCAATGGCATTTGTTTGCGCTTTTAATAAGTTTAAAGGCAATCCATGCATGGATACGCGATTGAAATGGGTATTAACAGACGTGACTAACTTGCCTATAGTATAATTAGAATCTTGTAATAAATAATAAAGTGCTAAAGCAGAATCTTTGCCTGAACTCCAGTTAAAATAGGTTTTATTGCTCAATATACATTTCTTTTTTATGTAGTAACAAATCGTTACTGTCAAAACTGACTTCAATGGTTTTTCCACTTTTTTGAGGCACAGATTTATTTGTAGCTGCAATATCTGCTAAAGCCTCAGCTAAAAGTGGCTCGTTTTCATCGCCTAAAATACCTAGATTATTTATTTGTTCATCTAAAAGCATATTAGGTATGATACCATCTATAGGGACCTGATCGTTATTTTTGTTTACGGTAATGGCCACCAAAGGTTGCAGGGCATACGTATGTCTCGGGTCGGCTTCGCTTCTGTTAAAATTTGGCGAATCGTATAGGGTTATCGAAGCTTGTGATTTTCCAACCGTAGGCGTTCCTATCTGGATCACTTCAATATAAGCATTTAAGCTATTAATTACCATTTCACTCGCGGAAGCAGAAGATCCTGTTGCTAAAATATATACTTTGGTCAGATTCAAGCTGTTTAATGCCACACCATTGGCTTCATTAACAAAGAGATAGTCGAAATTATTGTCTTGCTGAATGTTATTGTAATTTAATTTGGCATACACTTGAGTATTAAACTGTCCGGTGACTAAACTACCCAAAATGGCTGAAGAATTCACAGAGCCACCCGGATTATAGCGTAAATCAAGAACGAGATGTTGCAGATTATTAGCTCGGAATTCTGCAAAAGCAGCGTTAAGTGCTGTATCAAAATTAGAGGTAAAACCATTATACATTAAATAGCCCACGTTTTGACCTTCCACCTGAAGAATTTCAGTTTTAAAAACGGGATTTTCTGTATAGGGTATGCTGGTTAAATTCACAGTATTTGTTGTTGTATCTATGGTGTCGTCGGTAGTTTCTGCAGTACCATTATCATTATAGCTTGCTAGATTGAGTGTAAAACTGTCCTGACGTAATAAACTACGCCAATTACTCAAGGTTAGGGGGGTCCCGTTTACGGCATAAAATAAATCACCGCGTTTTAAGCCCGTGTTATCAGCACTGGTGCCTGGCAAGATATAACGTACGTAACCAAATAGGTCATTGCCATTTTCGACATAACGCATTAAACCGAATGCCATACCAGTATTCTTCGTTACACCACTAAACTGTTGTTCTAGTGCGATATAATCACTTGTGATCCAGCTAAACCGGTCTACAGTGTTTCTGTTGTAAATTAAACTTTCAAAGCAAGCTTCAGGGGAATTAAAACTTGATAAATAATTAGAATAGTTACTGCTCCCTTGTTTATCTTCAACTAAATCTGGCACCTCTGCTCTGTATAAATAATAAGCGTCCATACCACGATATACAAAATCATTGATGTCGTTTACGCTTACTGGTGTATCGTCTCGGTCTTCAAAACAACTTACAGAAACTAATGCTAATAAAAGGTATGCTAATACTTTTGGGACGTTTTTCATCTTTACAGCTTTTCTTTTTCACTATAAATGTAGTTACTTTTATTTTAATTAAAGATTATTTGTAACAAAATAGAAATTGGCTCGTCGTAATAACATAGAGCGATAAAAACCACTTTAACGTGATATACTAACCATGACACAAACGGAATTTTTAAATATAGTACTGCCTTTTAAGGATAAGGTATTCCGACTAGCGAAAAGATTGTTGGTGTCTACCGAAGAGGCTGAAGATGCAACACAAGAAATATTAATTAAGCTTTGGAATAATAAAAAGAAGATTAAAGACTATAAAAACGTTGAAGCCTTTTCTATGACCATGACAAAGAACTTTTGTTTTGATAAGTTAAAATCTAAACAAGCACAGAATTTAAAAATAGTGCATAGTAATTATGAGGATCATAGTGTAGCACTTCAAAAACAATTAGAAGCAAATGATAGTATTCATTGGGTAGGTAGAATAATGGAAAGCCTACCAGAGCAACAAAAGCTAGTCATACAATTAAGAGATATTGAACAATACGATTTTAGCGAGATAGCAAAAATGTTAGAGATGACGGAAACAGCAGTAAGAGTTACGCTATCCAGAGCTAGAAAAACAATAAGAGAACAATTAACTAAAACACATGATTATGGTGTTAAATAATATAGAACAATTACTCGAAAAGTACGAGAACGGAGAGACTACATTACAAGAAGAGCAGCAGTTAAAAGACTATTTTTCACAACAAACTGTAGCGCCACATTTAGAAGTGTATAAATCAATGTTCAGCTATTTTCGGGTAAACCAAGAAGAACAGTTTACGAAACAACTTCCACTAAACACTAAAAAAAGTTTTAACTATAAGTGGTTATCTGTTGCAGCAATTGCGGTTCTAATGGTGAGTATTTTCTTTTCTAATCCCTTCGCAAAAGACGAATTAGCGATTACGGAGGCAGATAGAGCAGATTACGAAAATGCGAAAGCAGCTTTAGCTTTGGTTTCAAAACAATTTAACAAAGGCGTTTCACAAGTAGGTTACTTGGAGGTTATTGAGAAAGCTGGGACACAAGTTGACTATTTAAAAGAATTGAATGACCCAATGGGTAGAATATTTAAATAGAACTTAAAAATGATAATACTAACAAGAAAAAATGAACCGTGCGTAAAGTGATAAGTGTATACTTATTTAAGAACATAAAAACGCGAACACAGTTTTACAAATTAATAACAAATAAATACTAAAAAAATGAACACAATAAATAAATTAAACGGAATGAAAAAGTCCTTAGTTGTATTAGCGTTAGCAGTACTATTAATGCCATTAACAGCAATGGCTCAAAGTGATATTTTTGCTAAGTATAGTGGCAATGATGATGTTACTTATGTCTCTATTAAACCGAAGATGTTTCAGATGTTAGCTAAGATGGACATAGAAACAGATGATGCAGACGCACAAGAATTTTTGAAAATGGTAAATAGTATTACCAGTTTTAAGACCATGGCAACAGATAATAAAACGATTGCAAGTGATATTAAAAAATGGGTAAGCGGACGCTCTGGTTCTTTAGAAGAACTCATGGAAGTTAAAGATAATGGTATGGTTGTTAAGTTCTATGTAAAGGAAGGTAGAGATGAAGATCATGTTGCCGAGCTATTAATGTTTGTTAACGGTCTTGATGCTGTCATGAAAGACAATGGTATTTCTGTTAACGGTAAAAAGAGAAGCTTAGAAACCGTAGTTATTTCTTTTACAGGAGATATTGACTTAAACCAGATTTCTAAATTGACTAAGAAATTCGATTTACCAGGTGGTGACGAATTAGAGAAGAAAAATAAAAACAAAAAGTAGTTTAATTAAATATAGCATCCATAATAAACATCATGTTTGGTTATGGATGTTTTATCTAATAACAAAGACAAAAAAGAAAACCCATGAAATCATCAATTAAAATCATAACCCTTAGTCTTTTATTTTCGCTAGCATTAGTGAGTTGTAAGGATGAAGCTTCAGTACAAACGTATTTTGTAGAACATCAGGATTTACCAGATTATAAGCAAATTGACTTTTCTGCTAATTTAGCAGATTTTTCAAAAGCCGACTTATCTGCTGAAGAACAGGAAGCCATTAAAAGTCTTAAGAAAATTAGCTTTTTAGGCTATAGAAGCACAGGGAATAAAGAAGTTTATACACAAGAATTAGAAAAAGCGAAACGTGTTTTTAAAAATGAAAAATACAGCGAGCTTATGGACTTTAGTATGGATGGTATAAAAATTAATGTAAATGCTATTGGTAGCAATGATGCTGTAGATGAGATTTTGGTTTTAATGAGTAATCAAGACACTGGCTTTGGAGTCGCGCGTATTATAGGTGATGACATAAATCCTGAAAAAATAATGAAAATCATGAATAACATGCAGAAGGCAGATGTTGATGGTAGTCAATTGAAAGCTATTATGGGCTTTTTTAATTAAAAGTTTATATGTTTAATGTGAAAAAGGACTGTTGGCGCAGTCCTTTTTTTATTTTAAATGGGTATTGTCTTTTTTATAATCTACTGCAATGCCATCCTGTTCTTTTGAGCTTTTATTTAAAAGGAGAGTGATAACAATCAGAAAAAACAGAATTCTCAAAATGATTTTTACAATAAAGCGCTCTCGCATCTTGAAATCTACAGCTTGCAAATCGTCGCTACCCGCCATAAAAAAAGCAGCACCAACGCAGCTCTTAGAAATAGAGGCTGCTAATTGCTAAACCTATTTTATATACCGGTATAGTTACTTGGTGAAATGGCCTTCAATTCAGTTTTTATAGCATCACTTACGGCTAAGGTGTCAATAAAGTTTGAAATCGATGTTTTGGTAATCGCTTCGTTCGTTCTTGTCAAGCCTTTTAAAGCTTCATAAGGGTTTGGGTAGGCTTCCCGACGTAAAATCGTCTGAATCGCCTCTGCTACTACAGCCCAGTTATTCTCTAAATCCTGAGCAAATTTTGGCTCGTTTAACAATAATTTACTTAAGCCTTTTAGCGTCGATTGAAAACCAATTAAAGTATGACCGAAAGGTACACCTACATTACGCAATACCGTACTGTCTGTTAAATCCCGTTGCAAACGTGAGATTGGTAGTTTTGCAGATAAGTGTTCAAAAATAGCGTTAGCCATCCCTAAATTACCTTCGGAATTTTCAAAATCGATAGGATTTACTTTATGAGGCATGGCAGAACTTCCTACTTCTCCAGCTTTAATTTTTTGTTTAAAATAGTCCATAGACACGTAGGTCCAAATATCACGATCTAAATCGATGAGAATCGTATTAATACGTTTCATGCAATCAAACAAAGCCGCCAAATGGTCATAATGCTCAATTTGTGTGGTTGGGAATGAGTGCTGTAAGCCTAATTTGTCCTGAACAAAGGTGCTTCCAAAAGCTCTCCAGTCTATTGCCGGATACGCCACTTTATGAGCATTAAAATTTCCTGTAGCTCCACCAAATTTTGCAGCACTTGGGATATCATTCAATAAATTAAACTGCTCTTCTAAGCGCACAACAAATACTTGGATTTCTTTACCCAGACGAGTTGGTGATGCCGGTTGTCCATGCGTTCTCGCTAGCATTGGGATGTCTTTCCATTCTTCAGCTAACGCTTTTAGTTTTTCTACCACTTCAAAATAGCCAGGCACATAAACGTCGTTCATGGCTTCCTTAATACTTAATGGTATAGCTGTGTTATTAATATCTTGAGAAGTTAATCCAAAGTGAATAAACTCTTTGTAATCGTTGAGGTCTAGTTTGTCAAACTGTTCTTTTATAAAATACTCAACCGCTTTAACATCGTGGTTGGTGACTTTTTCAATGTCTTTAATGGCTTGTGCATCTTTCGTTGTAAAGTCTTTGTAAATATTACGAAGTGCTTCAAAAACAGAAGGGTTTACACCTTTTAATTGCGGTAAAGGTTGCTCGCAGAGTGCTATAAAATATTCGATTTCTACTAAAACACGGTACTTTATAAGCGCTTCTTCAGAAAAATAATGGGTTAATTTTTCTACTTTATTTCTATAACGACCATCAATAGGAGAGATGGCATTTAGGTGTGTTAATGACATAGTGAGTTTTGATTTTTAACAAGGGATAAATATAGTCGTTTTTAAAAGAAGACTAAAGCTTTCAGGTTTACAAATTTCATAATTAATCAACACTTTTTTTAAGTATCTTTAGAACAAATTTTTTTTAAAATGAAAACCGTTAAATTTCTATTAATTGTAATAGTCTCTCAAAGTATTTTTGCTCAAAGCTATAAAAAATCAGAACCTTTTACACATACCTATTCTATTGTCGCACGCGATTCTGTTACTGGCGATATAGGTGTTGCTGTTCAAAGTCATTGGTTTAGTGTTGGGAGCGTGGTTACTTATGGAAAAGCAGGTGTGGGTGTTGTGGCAACACAATCTCTGGTGAATCCTATGTACGGTCCAAAAGGCTTGGAGCTAATGGCAGAAGGAAAAGCACCGCAAGAGGCTTTAAATTTGCTTTTGGAAACAGATACAGGAAATGCCTACCGTCAAGTAGCCTTTTTGGATGTGAACGGAAATGTGGCGACACATACTGGCGATTTATGTATTGAAGCCGCTGGGCATAAACAGGGTAAAAACTTTTCTGTTCAAGCCAATATGATGCTAAACAATACCGTTTGGACGGCTATGGCAAGTGCTTTTGAAAGCACTAAAGGCGATTTAAGCACACGCATTTTGGCTGCTTTAAAAGCTGCTGAAAATGAAAAAGGCGATATTAGAGGTAAGCAAAGTGCGGCTATTTTAATAGTAAAGGGAAAAGCGACTGGTAATAGTTGGGAGGATACCATTATGGATTTACGCGTTGAAGATAATGAAAACCCCATTCAGGAATTAGAGCGTTTGGTGACCATTCATAAAGCCTATGATTTTATGAATAAAGGGGATTTGGCGATGGAAAAAGGCGATACTAAAGCCGCTGAATCTTTATATCTGAATGCACAAAAACTATTTCCTGAAAATATAGAAATGAAATTTTGGTATGCTATTAATCTTTTAAATAATAAGCAATACGAGAAAGCAAGACCTGTTTTAAAAGAGATATATAAAGCCGATAAGAATTGGAAAACACTCACCAGTCGCTTGGTGAAAAGTAAACTGTTAGTGATTTCTGCAGAAGAACTTAACGCTGTTTTAAAACTTTAAATTTTTATTTTTTTTATAAGGTGTCGCGCACGTGCTTTAAATCCAGCGCTTTGCTTTTGGAAATCCCGTTCTAAGATTATAACTAATTCAGGATGGATCCAATGGTAATCGTGTCCAAACAAAAACAACGTAGTCATACTGTAAGCTTTAGGCGCAATTTTTACATCGTTAATCAGCCAATCAAAACAAGCTGCAATGATTTTTTCTTTATGCTTAGCGAGAAGCGCTTGTTTTATTTTGGTGTTTTCTTTTCCGTAATATGCTTTGGCCAAGTACTCACAAATTTTTGCTACTGGGCGTACAGCCGAATCTAAATGGACCGTATGCAAGTGTTCTGTAAATTTATCTAAGTACGGAATAATCGCTTCTAAGTCTTTGCCACATATAAACTCAAACACCCAAGCTGCTCGTGGTGACCTTTTATCATCTACCCTAAAAAGAATGTCTAGTAGTTTAGGGATTAAATGTGGATTTTCAATCACTAGGTTTGCATAATAGAGTCGCTTATCGCGAGAGTGATTCACATTATCTAATTCCTTATATAAGCCTTCGGTAGTCAAGAGATATTTATTACTTTTAGAACTTAAAATTAATAAAAAATGAAAATAGTAAAAAAAATACTTTTGGTTTTACTGGTAGTCTTTATAATTGCCCAATTTTTTGGACCAGAAAGAAATGAAGGGTCTATGGAATCTGTTAATGCTTTCTTAGCAGAAACAAAGCCATCGGAAGAAGTAAAGGCAATTTTAACCGAAACATGTTTTGATTGCCACAGTAATCACACTGTATATCCTTGGTATAATAAGATTACACCAGTGAATTATTGGTTAGCAGAACATGTTGCTGATGGTAAAAAACATTTTAATGTGTCGCAATGGGATAATTATTCTATTAAGAAAAAGGATCACAAGTTTGAAGAACTCATAGAGGAAGTTGAAGAAAAAGAAATGCCTTTGCCTAGTTATACCTATACGCATAGCGGTGCTAATTTAACAGAGGCACAAATCAAGCAAATGGTAGCTTGGGGAAATAAAGTAAGAATGGGTTATGCACTGGCTCCCAGACCTGAATAATATTTTTCTAAAATAAGAGTTATTAGAGTAATCTAAAACACTAATTAATTTTCTCCCTTTTGAATAAAACCCTTTTAATTATAGGTTTTGTATGGCCTGAGCCCAAAAGCTCTGCTGCTGGAAGCAGAATGATGCACTTAATAAACCTATTCCAGTCTAAAAACTACGACATCACGTTTGCAACCGCTTGCGCTAAAAGCGATAACGCATTCGATTTAAAAAGCATAGGAGTTAAAACAGAAGGCATAACCTTAAATAATGCTAGTTTTGATGCTTTTATAAAAGAAGTAAATCCAGATGTCGTACTCTTTGATCGCTTTATGATTGAAGAACAATTTGGATGGCGTGTGGCACAACAGTGTCCTAATGCTGTTCGTTTACTAGATACAGAAGATCTGCATTGTTTACGTAAAGGCCGAAAACAAGCTTTAGATGAACAATCGGTTTTTGACACTAATTATCTCTATAATGAAATCGCAAAACGAGAAATAGCCAGTATTTATAGATGCGATTTGAGTATTATAATTTCGGAAGTTGAAATTGATATTTTAATACATCAGTTTAAAGTCAATGAGCATTTATTATACTACCTGCCTTTTTTACTCAACACCATATCTTTAAAAGAACAAAAAGCATTACCTAATTTTAAACAGCGGGAACATTTTATTACGGTGGGTAATTTTTTACATGAACCTAATATTGATGGTGTAAAATATTTAAAAGACGCTATTTGGCCAAGGATTAGAAAAAAACTACCCACAGCGGAAATGCATGTTTATGGTGCATACGAATCTCAAAAAGGAACAGCTTTAATCGATGAAAGTCAGGGGTTTTTTATTAAAGGTTTTGTAGACGATATTAACCTTGCCATGCAGCAGCACCGCGTTTGTTTAGTGCCTTTACGTTATGGTGCTGGTCTAAAAGGAAAGCTTGTTGATGCTATGTTAAATGGGATACCCTGTGTTACAACCAGTATTGGAGCAGAAGGGATGTACGGTAATTTAGAGCCTAACGGTTTTATTGAAGATGATCCCATCAATTTTGCAAACAAGGCGATAGAATTGTACACCAATAAAATTTTCTGGACAGGAAAACAGAAACATGGTGTGGATGTCGTTAATCTACGTTTTGATAAGCAACTTTTTGTTGCTGATTTTCTACAAAGATTAGAATTGCTTCAAAAAGGTTTAGTTGCACACCGAAAAAGTAATTTCACAGGGAGCATGCTCATGCATCACACGATGCAAAGCACTAAGTTTATGAGCAGGTGGATTGAGGCGAAGAATAAGGTTCAAATCTAAAAAGGGTACTGTATAAAATAAAAAAAGAGCCAAAACACATTCGTTTTGGCTCTTTTTTATCTAGACTAATATTTAGGTTAAGCAGTAACTTCTTGTTTTTTAATTTTTCTGTAGGGAAACGAATTGAAAATACTACGCTTTCCAAAACGCGTTTGTTTGTCACTTTGTGAAAACTTAATGTATAAGGCTTTATTTACGCCAAAGTATTCATAAGTATTACCATCTAAAAAAGTCACTTCAAGTAATAGGCCTTTATGTTTCCAGTCCATAATTGCGCTGGTAATCGTTGTCTCGTATTCTTCTTTATTTGCTGTGATAGTCTCTGGTGCCATACTTACTAAAAAGTGGTAGCCGTCAATAATTTTACGACTCATCAATTCTGCTTCATGCGCTTTTTCATCACCTTCTTGAAACTTATCTGGATGCCATTCTTTAACTAAATTTCTATAAGACGACTTTAAACTTTTTAAAGTCATGTCTTGCTCTACATTAAATAGTTTTTTGTACTCGTTAATACGCTTCATACTAAAGGTGTTTTTTTTAAATCGAGTGCAAAGGTACTACTTCTTTTTACATTGAGGATTAGAATGTTGGGAAATTTAGTTATTGGAGGGTTTGCGACTAGATGTTTATGTGTATAAGCTTACAACAACATCTAATAATAGTGCCACTCCTGTAGTTATTATGAATGCACTATATTCTTTGTTGGTGATCGTTTTTGATATATTCCAAAAATAAAATCAGAAGAATTGTTAGCTATATATTCATCTTCTAACGAGAAGAGTTCTTCTAATATGAGATTTTTTTTTGAATCTAAATGTGTAAAATGATGAGATATATCTTTTAATACATTCATTAGTATATTTCCTCCATATGGTTTTTCAATAATTGTATAAAAATTTGAATGAATAGCTGGTAATATACTTGCAGAATCTATACACTCTGAAGGGTCAGCTATAATCATTCTTAAAATACCCGATCCATAATATTTCCTTTTTAACAAATTAGATTTGTATCTAGTTCTATATTTTTTTGGTATTATTTTTAAAGCGTCATTAATTTTTGCAATTTGATGCTTTGGAAATTGCAGTCTAGTTGCCCCCACGTATTCATTAATAACCAGGAATCCATCTGTTTTTAAACTGTTTTTAATTGTGGACTCTACGAAGCTCTCTATATTATCAAAGTGATGTAGCGATGCATGAAAAAAAACAATATCAAAATATTCTTTGGGAATACTGTAGTTATTAAAATCAGCACAAACAAATTTTATATTTTTAAGGTTTAGTTTATTTGATCGAGCTTCAGCTTCTAACATTCTATCTCCAGCAATGTCAACACATATAATTTCTTCAAAATTCGAATATTTAGCTAATTCTATCTCATGATGACTAGAACCACTCCCTAAAGATATTAATCTGAGTCCTTTCCTGTTTTGCAGATGATTTTCAACTAAATATCTTTTATAATCCAAATTCTTATTTCCTGAAATTAGTAGGTTCCAGCGTTGCTTAACTTTTGGAATTATCCACCAGTCTGCACTTTCATAGTCTAATTGGTTAAAAGTTTTCTCAGTCCTTTTTATGCCATAAATGTTCAATTTAGATAAAAGAAAACCTAGCCCTCTTTGCTTAATCTTATGCAAGACATCAATTATATCGTCTATTGTTAAAAATCTTTTCATGTTTTAATTATCACCAGCGGCAGTGTTTTTAATAACTCTGCCATAATTTTAATTCATGAACTAAATTACAGAATTAGTTTTAGACTGGTATTAATAATAGATTATTTGTCTTTGGTTTTAAAAATGTTTGTAAAAAACTGTAAAGTGTTTTTAGAAGGAGGAAAATGATATTATAGAAGTTAAAGAAGGGCCTCTTGTTTGCCTTTGCGATGGTCTAAATTCTTTTAAGATTGTAAGCTGTAAATATAAAACCGATGTTTGCGCTTGCGCGTTGCTTGGTTTTTTTAGTTGTGATGTGATTAAGCCTCCATTATCTTTTTATGGCTTTTCATAGCAGCAATTGTTAGCGGTTCGTTGTTTGTTTGAGAAATAAATTTGGGTACATAATATAGAAAATAGTAAATATTAATAAAAAATTAAACTCTACACCATTTCGTCCGCCTCCTACAACAAACCAACCTTTTCGAAAGTGTACCATAATAATCCCATTATTAAAATGAAATTCGTAATCCAACCAGCAGGTTTCACGAATTTATTTGTAAATAAACAAATAGCAGCAGCTAAATGTGATCATTTAATGGCCCAAGCCAAAATTATTCCAAAAGGAGCAAACCCTACTTCATCTAAATACAGATTACCAAAATCTGTGACTCCTCCGTTAAACATTCCTCCTACACCGTGAACTATTAAAATAACAATAATAGGAAATCGTAGTAAAAAAGTGTTGTCGAATATTATCATGGTATATTTATTTTGTAATTGTATTTAATTGTACTATTTCATTTTGCTTGTTTGTCAGATAGCATCTCAAAGTAGAAATTGTAAATATTATTTATATTCTATTTTCTTTTAATGTATTAAGACACGTAATGTCTAGAGTAATGTTCGTTAAGGCACATGCTTTACACAAGTTATAGATTAAACTTTATACTAAATTAGTTTCTAACCTTATTAATTTTTGTTTTGTTCGTAACTCATTCTTAAAAGCCAAATCAACGATTTGGCGGTGTTTGTAAATAGCACTGAACTTTAGTAAACCACCGAGCGCCCTATTTGCTATATACAGCCTTTTGTCTGTTTATATTATCTCCCAGCAAAATGATCAAGCATCATTTTCCAACCTGCATTAGTTTTTTTCCATACGAGCGAAAAAATAGATTTAGACGTAGATTCATTACCGTCACTCGTCTTGTAATATACAGTAGAATAGCCTCTTTGTAAAGCATAACCATCACCAAGTGCTTTTATTTCAATGTTTTCTAATTCCCACCGTAGTTTGCCTGAAAATAGTTTCCAATAGGATTGTATATTTTCTATACCTATAACGTCTTTAGGGTTACACCCTATCATTACAGCATCATTCGTATAAAAGTTAGCAACAGTTTCATAACCTTTATTATTAAAAGACGCTTCCATAAGTTTATTGATTTCTAAAATTTCCTTTTCCACATTATTTTGCGTTTGGGTTAATTTTATATCTTTTGCTAACCAGTATAACACATTCCTGATAAAATCAACATTTTGTGGTGCAAATGCAGCGTTAAAGCCTACCTTAAAGGTATTTCCATTTTGTTGTATGGCTTGTGCGGTAAACATGGCTGCCTCGCCAAAAACTGCAATTTTTCCTTTTCCATACTTCATAATAGCACCTTGATAGTTTCCACTTATATCTAAGGCTTTTGTGTCTTCATCAAACTGCCACGCAATTTTTGGCTTTAAACAAGTATCCCCTTGTTGAAATTTTAAAACACCAATGGCTTCTTCAGGAGCTGTAAATGAGGAGCCTGTAAAAGAAACAACTCGTTCTATTTTAGTTCCCAAAGTCCCATCTGTAATAATAGAATTTTCCAATCTGGAATTTGCTAAAGAAAAAACCTCTTGATTTTTTTCTTTTTCAGATAATTGAGCAAAACCATCACAAAAATTGAATCCAAAGGCTAAAGCGAGTTCGTTAGTTGCTCCAGAAAATGGCATGTGATCTGCAATTAGTAAGAGGCTTCCTCCTTGGGAAACATAATTTTTCACCTTATCAATTTCGTTCTGCTGAAAAGCAGGATAAATAGGGCGTTGCCAGTTGCCCATATTCTTATTATTAATTGCATTGGCTATTACGAGTATGTCTGTTGTGTTGAGATTATTCCATGATTTCAACCCATTAACAGTATAACCATCTTCTCTTGCTAATTTTGCAAATGGCGCGAAATTGCTGTTGACTTTATGCAAATTGTTGTGCATTTCATCTATTGCTATTACTGGGGATACCGCCTTTGTAAATCGAGGGTCTTTAATATGAGCGTTAAATTCTGTATCTGGCTGTTGCTGTGCAAAACCCGCAATAGACATAAGTAGGAAAGTAAATGTTAGTTTATAAATAAATTTAATACGGGATAGTCTCATAAGAACTGATTTTTACAATGGTTTTGTTATCTCTTTTGGGGTGGCTTTAGGATCTATTTATACTACCAGGAAATATATAGTATAAACTGATTCTGTGAAGGATTTGTATGCCTTCAATAGCCTTTTTAATAGCAGCTAATTTGGTTTTCATCATGGCATTAAACAGCAGACCAAGCTATGATTTATTTGCGGTGTTGGTAACCGTTTTCCTTTAGTTTATTGTCAAATTAACAGTAATAAATTCAGTCGGACTGGATTTAAATTTTAGTTCGTAATCTCCAGGGTTACTTGGAATAAACTCATAGTTTACTGTTCTTGTTGCTATTACTTGAGTACAAAAACAACCTTCATATTTTGCCTCAACCGCAATAGTGCGTGTATTTCCATTATCCGTTTCAATAAATTTCCCTAAACCTCCACAACCATTAATAACTCTAAATTTCACTTCAATATTAATAAGTTGATTAACGGTTCCTGTGTCTGGTGAATCGACAGAAGTAACATATTCAGTTTTGTTTGTAATGCATTCTTTGTCTTCTTCATTATTCTTTTCATGTTTATTACAACTGATTGATAGTCCTAAAATAATGATTGAAATAAGTATAAAATTATAAGTCTTTTTCATTTTTAATGAGATGATAAATTCACGAATTGTTTTCGTTTAGATGGTTACGTTTAAATTGTTGCTAAGGTTTTTAAATGAGGCATGTGGTGTGTTTGTTTGCGCGAACCTTCCGCAGGAAAATTAGAGTTAGTAAACAAGCAATGACTAAAAGCTTAACTTAAAACAAGTTATGTTTTTTACAGGACTTAAGTTAGCCTTTTAATAAAAGTACTAAAAATTCAGAAAATAAATGACATTCTTTCAATCATAAAGTGATGAAATTTAGCATATTAATATTTTTTATTATTGCTTTCTTGCAAAAGTTAGCTATTATAAGTTTAACGCTAGTCAATTAAATAATACGCACTCATCTTTAAAAATGAATTTGCTTCTTCTTATTACTATACCTAAGGTGTTTTTCGTCTCTTTCATAGTTTTCTTTTTCTAGATAACAGTAACTGCTTCAGCACAAAACCCTATATTTCTACCAGACTGGCACAACGTTCAGGATCTGGGAGATGTTTTATTTCAAAGGCGTTTATGATACCAACGGAAACCCTAAGGGAGAATGGCTTTATGTCCAAATTATCTTCGGTCAGTATGCAAGTCATGCACGATTTGATTAGGATACCTGCAAATACAGTGAATTCAGTGGGAATATAGATAATGGGACTATTAGTAGAGTAGGAATGTATAATCAAGCGTATGAGAAAACCGGATTATGGAAGTATTATCACGAACCTAACCAAATTTTTATGACTGGAAATTATGCCAATGACCTGAAGGAGGGTTTATAGACGCATTATGGCAATAAAGGTAATCTCGGGTTGTCAGAAAACGATATAAAAGGAAAATGAAAGGGTTTTAGTAAAACAATAGAAAGAAGAGGAACTCGTACTTTTCATAGGTCACGGAGTTACAGCACGTATGTTGTCTTTTATGTTCAATTGTTTTTCTAATATTCGAATGAGTAAGAATTTATTTCTTCGATATCATAAGGAATATCGTTAGTTAAACCATCGGTTTCAATACCGTTTTTTGTCATATACCATTGAATTTTAAAAGCGTCAGCCTTTTCAGGTACGCTATAATACACTATCGAGTTTACATTAATTCCTGTCCAAGAAGTTTCTTCCCATGCACCAGAAGAACCGCCACCAGGAAGTGGTTCTTCAGGATGGTAAGTATTATCTATTCCAAAGTTTTCAATTTCAGTTCTTTTTGCTTGATGTAGTCCTGAAAAAAAATCAATTTTAATATAATCGTTTTCATTAATTGGATTGGTATTATTCACCGCTATTTTAAACTTAATTAATTTATCTACTTTTATTAGTATAGGTTCATCAATGGAATAGTCTTTATATGCACTTGAACCAGAATAATGTTCACCACCAATATGGGTAATTGTAGCAAATGCACCTTCTTCATTTATTAAAGAGACTGAAAAATTTCCATTTACATCTGTAACAACTTCTTTGCGGTCTAACTCTTCAGTAGTTTCAAACAAACCTGATCCGTGTGATTTTCTTGTTCTTACAGTTACTAAATGGTCAGGAATTCCGTCTCCATTTATTGCTCGTTCGACTTTACCATTGATAGTTATGTAGTCAACATCATTATCAGAAGTACAACCAAATAATATCAATAAAAATGGAAGTATGAGATATGTTCTTTTCATAATTAATAGTTTTTTGTAATATCTGCAGTATCCCGAAGGGTATTGCGTATAGCTGTTATTGGCAATCGTATTATTTATGGCCTTTGATTATTCTATATTCCAAAGAGATAATTGGTTTTACAACTAATTATTCTCAGATGATTCAATCTTTTTAATGCGTGCTTTATGCTTTTCTACATCCCAATCGATTCCTTTTTAGGTACTCTTTAATTGGTTCTAGACCAACTTTTGCTCTTCTTTCGTTTACTTTTTCTGGTTCCAAGAAAGAAGATACATAATTTTTTCCGCTTTCAGGGTTTCTAGCAACTAGACTTCCATAAATCTGACGCTTACCTTGTCTAAGATTTATATGATCTTCCAATTAAGCTAAAGCACCGGCAACTATTTTGTTATCGGATACAGCGTTTCTGAGAACATGCCAATAGTTCTTGTGTTGGACCTCATTTGCTAGATGAAAAAGAAGATTAAATGAGTTTTTTGGGTCCTGTGCCAATGCATATACACAGGCCGCATTATAGATGTCGTTTGAGTTTATCTGTGCTTCAAATTGTTCAAATGCTATTTTATATTTTTCAGCAGCCTGTTGGGAGACTCGAGATTCAAATAAACTTAAGGCCTCTTCGACCAATTTAGCGTATTTTTCCTGATGCTGCCCAAAAACAGTCGTTGTTAATAAAAGGTAAAGTATAACTATAAAAAGAGTTTTAATTTTCATGTTCTGCAAAGGTAAGGACGTAACCATTAAGGTCTAAAATTGAAAATTCTGTTGCACCATAAAATGTTTTCTCAAGGCCTTTTATGACGTTCACTTTGCCCTTTATTTTATCGTGAAATTGTTTAATGTGTTTTATTTGGATGTATAGTAATAATGAACCTCCATTTTGTCTTGATATTTCTGGTAGTTCTGAACCCAAACTCTGGAATGATTGAAACATAAAACTTACTTTTCCGCAAGTCATCATCACCCATACAAACTCGCTTTCTTCCGGAACGGTCATAACAACTTGAAATCCTATGGTTTTATAAAAATTAACAGTCTCGCTTATGTCTTTAACAAATATGTTGGGTGAAAGTGAATCCATAATTTAACAAGGTTGTAAATTAATTTATATTGCTTGTTTCACAAAAGAGGAAACGTCTTTGCTTAAAATATCTTCTTTTGTCAATAGCTTTAGGTGTCTTCGGTATTTACCCTTTCCTTCAAGGAAGCTGTTAGGATCTTCCATTAGGAATCCTTTAGAAAATTCAAGGGAGATATGTTTCTTGTTTAAGAATAACCCACTAAACATTTCGTCATTGAGAAAGAATACAATGCCACCATACATTATCCTTTCGTCAGTTTTTGGAAAATGATTAAAAACGATTTCACGTATTTCAATGAGGGTATCAGCCTTTCCTGCAGCGATCAACATTATTTCGTCCAAAAATTTTTGAACTTTTTCATTTTCAGATTTTTTCATAGAAGGTTCTTATCAAATCATTAGATTTTCTTTAACTCCCAAAATTTCACTCCTCCCTTTAAATCAACTGATACAAGCTCAGTTTCATCATTGGATAATGAAAGGGAACTTATAGTTGCTTTATGGTCTAATAAATCCTCGACAAGTTCGCCATTTTCAATGTTCCATTTTCTAATAGATTTATCGATGCTAGAGGTCTAAATGTATCTCTTAGATAAAACTGCATCTGTTAGAGGGAAACTTACAGGAACTTTTACCATTGTGTCTTTTTATTCATATTTTACTACTTTTTTATGAATACCAGCGGTTATCTGAATGGTTAGTTGGGTGTTAAGCAACTAATTTAGCAAATAAATCACAAATAGAATATGCCGCAGGAAAGTTTGTAAGTTGGCAGTGAACTAGTAATTAATTAGACACGGTGTTGCCATTTCGTTTTTTTTAAGAGTTAAAATAGTCTACTAAATTTCGTTTTCCGATTTTCAGCATTTGAGTAAATTCGTTCCGGGTATTATTCCGTAATAGTTTCAATTCAGATTTTTAGTCGTAATTCGTGTGAGTAAGGCATTCCACGTTTTATAATTTAACGCCGTTATTTGTCAAACATTTTGTTTTTCTAATTTTATCTGAGAACTTCTCTTAAAATTATTGACTGAATATGTATAAAGCATAGTTGCTGAAAATACGAGATTCAGAATCCCTATAGCTAAACCTACAAATAGTAATTGCTTTGCACTATTATTAAATTCACTAAATTCAATTAATTCCGAAAGTAAAGCTCCGAGAAAACACAAATTGACTAAAAAGAAAAGAATTCCTAATATTATTCCTGAAATTCTATTTTTAAAAATAATTTGAAGCATTAAGAGTAGTACAATTCCGATAAAAATTGGATTAACGTAAAATGGTGGTGAATAGCCAGCTAAAATGGCTAAAACTATTAAGTAATATTCAGGTAATTTAAAGAATATAGTTTTCATTCTTTTTTTGAGATTGTTCTGTTATGAATGGTAACGTGTTTGTGTATGATTAGTTGCTTGGTCAAGCAACTATTTAGCAGATAATTACCAACCAAGAAAGTCCGCGAGCACTTTCGTAAGTAGGTGAAAACTAGCAATGAATTACACATTGTTGCCAACAGTTTTTACTATTATTCTCTTTCTAAATGAGTTATTAAATTCATTAAAATCTTTTCGTTTGCTGGAATGAAATAGTTCATTAGTGAGAGGTATTTCGGATTATTTTTATATCCAATTCCATAAGATTTAACACTCGTATATCCATCTTCCATTTCTTCAAAATAGATAACATTATAAAAGTCTTTCGCCTCTTTTTTCATAAATTCAGGGAAGTTATCAGTAATTTCAGCTTGGAGTGTAATCAATCTGTTAGGGACGTAATTTATAATGTGAGTAATAATTGTGGTGCTGTCTCCTATCTTACCTTCTTTATTGTAGTTAGATTTAATAAATCCGCCAACTTTTAAATCCACTTCGGCTAATGGTGCTGCCCAACTTTCATAACCTTTTTTAGTTGTGTATGCGTTCCAAACTGAATCAATTGGTGACTTGACTGTGAATTCTTGAATTAAAACTAATTCCGGCGTTTTGGTTGAGTCAATTTTTGATGTTACTCTTTTCAGTTCGACGCCAGAATTATCTTGTCCAAAAGTGAATGGACTCACAAGAATAAACAATAATGTTATCAGTAAGTTTTTCATAATATCTATTTTATAATGGTTATTTCTGTTTTTTAATGTCTCGTCTTGAAATACGGCTACAGGTTAAAATTGATTTTAGGCTGATAAATGATATACCATATTAGCTGTTTCATAGTCTAAAGATAAATGGAATCTAATTTCGTTATATAGATTATTTGTATTTTTTGTTGCTCTCTTGGCGTGTGCTACATTTGCAAAGGTCTGGTGGAGATGAAATTCGTCTTTTAAGATGGCGTTTACGCGTTCTGCCATTGCATTTTGTTCATGATTTAGTATTTCTTTTTATAGGAATTCACGAATCTTCGCTTTGCTACGATTTCATAACAATGATTTTTTTCTGTCATACTGATAGTAAAACAAGTACATCAAGATCTATTAACATGTTTAGAAACCATTCCAGGGATAGGTAGAAAAACAGCAATCATGTTTATCGTTTTAGCAGGTGCTTTTAATCGGTTTTTGCTTTAAACACGAAGTATAGGATTGGGATGATGATGATCGCGGCTGAAATGATGAGTGAGGTTATAAATACGAATTTGAATACGTAGAACAAGAGGACAAAGAAAATAATTGCTACTACGAAACCTATGGCTATTCCTTTCATTTGTTTGTTTTTATTTGATTGCGTTACCTAAGGTAGGAATATTTTTGGATGTTGGGAGGGTAATTTTGAAATGTTTTCGTGAGTTTTTCATACTACTTCAAAATGCTGGTTAAGGAACATGCTTTACATAAGTTAAAGATTAGACTTTACATTAGATTGGTTTCTAACCTTATTGATTTTTGTTTTATCTTTTTTGTTCTAAAGCCAAATCAAAAGATTTGGCGGACTTGGTTTAAAGCTCTAAACTTTGGGTTAAGCACCAAAACCCTTATAAATTATAGCCATTGTTGTGTGGCGTTTTTTGTTTTTAATCAATTACTCTGCCAATCATAGAACCTGAATTAAGTACACAATGAGCAATAATTAATGGCCATAAATTTCGTCCAAACTTTACATATGCTATTCCCATAACTAAACCAATAATACCAACTGTAATTGACCTTTCGGAAAAATCATTAGAATGTCTAAAACCAAAAATTGCCGCTTGTAGTATCACAGCTATAACAGTTGCGAAAGATGTCGAAGAAAACAACTTTTCAATCCAATTCATTAAAAAGCCTCTATCTAATAATTCCTCTAACATTGACTCAAGTAGAATGAAAGGAATAATTAGAAAAAAATGTCCCCAATTTCCTTTCAAGTTTCCAAATTTAGAAACAGCGCTTTCGGATGAAGTATCTGCGCCTAAGGAAAATGGTAAAAGGTCTATTAAAATATTAAACGCTATTAATGATAACATTGTAGCAGCAAGAATTATAGATGAAACTCCTAATGTTCTCCATAAATTCTCTGGTTTTCGTAGGCCTAATTCTTTCCAAGTAACATTTCTTACCTTCATTCTCCACGTTGCTATAATTAAGGTTGTGAATGACCAATAAAGACCATTTGCTATAAATCCTACTTTTGGAATATATATTTCTCTAACCAAAAACATTATAGAAATGTAAATAATTAGGTCAAAAAGAAATCCTTTATAATTGGTTGATTTTGAAACTGTATTGGTAATGTTGAGATTCATATTGGTTGTTTAGTCTGTTGGTCTTTTTATTAGACGACATCTTCTCAAATTTTTACAATTCTAAATTCGAGTTACTTTTTTTAATGTTCGTTAAGATACATAGTTTACACAAGTTATAGATTAGACTTTACATTAGATTGGTTTCTAACCTTATTGATTTTTGTTTTATCTTTTTTGTTCTAAAGCCAAATCAAAAGATTTGGCGGACTTGGTTTAAAGCTCTAAACTTTGGGTTAAGCACCAAAACCCTTATAAATTATAGCCATTGTTACCTGCTGGCTTCTTTAACATGGCGACCAATATTCAAATCGGATTAACTTCCCATTTTTTATACTAATACGTATTCCGTCATCAGCTTTTTCGTGAAAGAGAACTATTGTTCCTTTTAATTTTTCTCCAAAATGTTTAGCTAAACTATCCCCAAAAATTTCAATTAATTCTTTTAAATCCGTCTCACAAGTCAAATCTCGATTACCGTATTTTATTTTGATAGAATTGTCGTTTTCTAAATCAACTTGTTCTAAGACATAAAGTTCTTTTTCGTTTCCAGTGAATTTTATTTTACCATAATCAAGAGTGAAATATTCACCATCTTGAGAATCCGTTGATAAAAATCCACATTCATAGTTTGGGTCATATGTCTTTGTCGGTTCGCCTAATTTTTTTATTACTTCCGATTTAGTAGAATGGAAATTCAGTCCGTTATATTTGATTAAATCAAAGTTTACAGATTGTGCAAAACTCAATTCTGCTATTAGTAATAATAATATGATTAAATTTAGTTTTCTCATTTTTTGCGCTTGCAGGTAACGTCTCCGTATATGGCTCGTAGCGTGTAAATTATGAAATTATTTTCGGATTAAGCACGAGTCAGATTTTTAAATTTTACTATTTATCTTTTTTCTTGTAAATCGTCAAATTTGAAAATTTGGCGACTTTCCAAATATGCCTTAACTTTGTTCAAGCAACTGACCAGCTATGAGCTATATACGTTGTTGCCATTTCGTTATTTCCGCCCGAGTAAGTTTTCCGCTGTCATAATTTCGATTGCTTTTTCCGTTTCAGTTTGTCCCTTATTCATTGAGCCTGGAAGCATAATCAACCTTTTTTTCATTTTGCCATTTTCATCCTCAAATTTTACTTCGAAGCGTGAACGTGTCAATCCGAAAATTGCTTTTTTCAAGTTGACACTTTTAATTTTATTCCGTTCGATTATTGGCGTTGCAGAGTTATTTAAACTACTAAATATTCCGTAAATCAGAAAAATTCCGATTGCTCCAAATAAAATCGCTGGAAAAGTCTTTCCGTCTTGATAATTGGTAAAAGCAAAATATAACAGTACGATTGAAAGTCCGCCATAGATTATTAAAATCCGAGATATATTATTTCCGACCGTAACTTTTGCAACATTTCCAATAATTCCGTCTCTGGTTAAAATGATTTTATCAGGTAAAATATGGCAATATCCTGTTTTGGTTTTAAATGTCTTTTCGTTCTCCATTTTTTAGAAAATGCTACTTTACTCTTTTATATTCCGCAAGAAATTCTTGAAACGTTTCATTCGTTCCGCCTCTCCTTGTTTGGGTTTCTAAATATTCCAATTTTTCTTTATCAGATTTTTTTGACGGAAAATTTTTGTCGCCTAAAATATCGTTTGCTAAATCTCCAATTGGACTGTCGAGTGAAGCACAGTCTTTAATAAATTTGTTTATTGTCATATTATTTCGAGTTTTTTTATAATGAATGGCAACGTTAAGTGTAAGGATAGTTGCGTTTATAAGCCACTAAAATAGTAAATATTAACCAACCAGAGGAAAATCCGCAGGATTTTCCGAGTAAGATAGAACCAAGCAATTATATTTACACATTGTTGTGTACAGTGTTTTATATTTTTTTATTCCATTTACAGCACTGAAAGTCGGCTGTTCAAAACATTGCGTTTTGCGGTAATCAGCAGTTTTAGAGTCCTGTTTTTTATCCGTAATAGGAGTAGAGCAGTAGTCCGCAACAGTTGCGCATTTAACTTGTCAGAAATGGATTGAGTGGTAAATCCGTTGTATTGCTCCGTTTTGCTTTATAATCCGTTTACAAGCCCTTATTTTGCGCAATAATTGCGCGTTAATTTTTTTTGATAAAAATTAATGCCGTTTTGATTTGGGTTTAAGAGAATTTGGTTTTTTTGTGAGCCGAGTGAGCCATTGTACACAACGGTTTGTGTATGAAACGTAGCGCGTAAAAAGATGCTGACTTTTCGGATTAACACAGAGCCGAATTTTTATGTTTTGTTTTTACTTTTTTATTTTAAAAGCCAAATTTAAAAATTTGGCGGTCTTTGTAAATAAACACAGACCTTTCGGTTAAGTACTTACTAGCTATGTTTTATACACTTTGTTAGGGTGCGTTTTTTTTCTCCGCAATTCTTTTTATATATTTTATTCGTTGAATATGTCCATTTCTAGAGGCTTCACTTCTTGTTAAATCGACAGACCGTTCAAAAGTGTGAGGTAAGGGACTAATTGCGTTATTTTTAACTTGAATGCCTGTAACTATTGGATTATGTGTACAGTAGTGAGTCTTTTTAAAATTTATTTTCAAACCACGATTGCGCAGTTCCTCCAAAATTTGAGGTGTCCTATCTTTAAAATCAACTGGACTTGAGATTGTTATATCATCTACATAGACTGAAACTTTTAATCCGTCATTTTTATATTTTTCAAACAAGTCGCCACAACTATGAAAAACAACCAATGAAGCTAAAAATGAAGAAGTCGGACAACCTTGGGGAATAGCTCCTTCTTTAGTTGAAATACGAGTTATCAGTTTTGCGATATCTGGGTAAAATCCTTCTTTTCTTAAGGCAGTTTCAACAGTCGTGAAATGAACAGACGGGTAGAAGTCTTTTAAATCGGTAAGGAAGAAATACTTGTTTCCTTGATGATAACGGGCGTTTAAAACCGCATCTTTTTTCTTTAAGCCTCCAAAAAAATATTCAGGTAGTTTAAGTTTATACAAGACATTATTCAATAATCTAGATTGAACAAATTTTAATTTGTTGACAGGAGCGTTTATTGGTCTTGTTAAAGGTTTTCCATTTTCAAATCTTGGTTGTCCTTTTTCATCTGTTTTAGGTTCATCCCAATTTCTGTAAAATTTACTTTCGTTTAAGTCAAGAGAGGAAGATAATTTTAGAAGTAAACTTTTATCTATTTTTAAAGCATAAGCTAAATCTTTTACTCTTTTCTTCATTTCAAAAAGTTATGAAATGAAAACATCACTTATTAGACCTTTGATAGAAGGTTCTAACATTCTGAAAGCTTCTTGCTTAGACTGGGCTATATCTTCTTTATCAAGAGAAAAGAATACCAATACAGGCATTGGTATAGCAAGAGCGTTAGCAATTTGCTTTAGAATACTTAATGTAGGTTCTTTTCTGCCTTTTTCAATTGAAGAAAGGTAAGATTGTGACAAACCACATTCGACAGCAAAATCAGTTTGCTTGAAACCTTTTTGCTGTCTTAAATCTTTTATGGCATTACCTATATTCATATCAATATTTGATTTAAAAAAAATGAGAAGTGGGGAATTAGAATAACCCTGAGATATCGTCAATTCCGAAGAATTTCAAAAATCTTAGAAGTAGGGAGAGAACTTTCAAAATTTGGTCCGGACTGTTGTCCTTTTCATTGTTTGACATCTCTTCCAACTCTACTAGAATTGCTTCTAGCAAAGCTTTATCCTCTTCCGAGAACGCGTACCCGCTCTTTGCGAGTAGTGACCTCACTCCGTTCTGGAGTTGGTCAACTCTGTGTTTGTGTTTCATACTATATCGTATAATTTAATTAACTAGTTTATAAAAAACTAGGGGAGCACTATGCTACCTGCTTAATTAGCTGCGTGAACCCAAATAGGATATAGTCCTAAACACTTCTCAAGTTCCTGCTTAAATTTAAAACCTCTTATAGTAATTAGTTTCCTCTTTAAGCAATCTTGTAAGGGGTTGAATAAATCTAAATCTGTCTTCTTCTGTACTTCTTTTCAGTTGTACGTCCGTTCGGTCATTAGGTCTCTTGTTGCCATTACAAATACCCATTACGGGTGGAGGGAAAATCCCTCTTCAATAGTTTTAATAAAAAAACTCTTGGGTTCACTACACAAACATTTCAAAGAACTACAATGCAAATATACACAAATTATTTCTGTGAGCAATAAAAAAGGCAAAAAAGGTTAATATATTTTCTGTGGGGAATAAAACTAGTTTATTTTACTAGGGGTTTGAAGTTTAAGCGAAAGGTTTGTTTAAATGCACCCTAACGTTTGGTGTAAGGATAGTTGCGTTTATAAGCCTCTAAAATAGTAAATATTAACGAACCAGCGGAAAATCCTGCGGATTTTCCGAGTAAGAGCGGACCAAGCAATTATATTTACACATTGTTACCTGCTGTTATTTTGTTTTAGTTTTTTTCCGTTTCGATATTCAATCCGTAATTCAGTTCCATCTTTATTCAGACAATATTCAGTTCCGTGTTTTTTGTTTTTCAGATATTCACAACGATAGGTCAATTTGTCATTCTCGTGCTGTTCAACAAGTGTCTTTTTTCCGTTTTCGTCGAAATGTATAAATTCAGTTGTTGGTTTTTTCAATCCAAAATTGGTAACTTTTCGTTTGTTTTCAGTTCCGTCATAAAATTCGGTAATACTGGCTGGAATCGGTTTGTCAGTTCCGTTATAATACGTTATAGATTTAATTAATTTTCCGTTCGTAAAATATTCCTCATAAACTAAATGTCCGTTGTTCCGAATGTGTTGAGCTTGTCCAGAAAATAGATCTTCATTAGACAACTTATAAGTCAAGTTATTTTCTGTATACAAGTCTTTCATTCCAACTATTTCTTGAGCGAAAAGTTGGTTTAAAGAACAGAGTATAATGATTAGAAAAATGTTTCTCATAATTGCAGGTAACGTTTGGTGTAAGGATAGTTGCGTTTATAAGCCACTAAAATAGTAAATATTAACGAACCAGAGGAAAATCCGCAGGATTTTCCGAGTAAGAGAGGACCAAGCAATTATATTTACACATTGTTGTGTACAGTGTTTTATATTTTTTTATTCCATTTACCGCACTGAAAGTCAGCTTTTGGCAACATTGCAATTTGCTTTAAGCAGCAGTTTTAGAGTCCTGTTTTTTAGCCGTAATTGGAGTAGAGCAGTAGTCGGCAACAGTTGCGCATTTAACTTGTCAGAAAAGGATTGAGTGGTAAATCCGTTGTATTGCTCCGTTTTGCTTTTTAATCCGTTTACAAGCCCTTATTTTGCGCAATAATTGCGCGTTAATTTTTTTTGATAAAAATTAATGCCGTTTTGATTTGGGTTTAAGAGAATTTGCTTTTTTGTGAGCCGAGTGAGGCATTGTACACAACAAAGATATATGATTACTATTAACTATATATCTCTTATATGCGCACTAAGATAATAAATTATTATTGCTCTATTTTGTTACTCCTGTATTGTCCATATTTTAATATCATTCTTATACTAGCAATGTATATTTATGTCTTTTATTAGGAGAAAACGATGGTAGCTAAAGCTTTTTAAGTATTAGCAGGTAGTATTTAATTTTGGTATTATATGGGATTTTAATACGCTTAACCGCGAGATGATTATCGTTTTCAATTAACCCAAAAAAGATAATGTCAAAAAATAAATAGATAACACTCCACGCTTTTTAGTACTTTCGCGCTTTCAAAAAACAGATCATGATTACAGTAGATAATATTGCAGTAGAATTTAGTGGCACCACCTTATTTAAAGACGTTAATTTCGTGATTAATGAGAATGACAAGATTGCTTTAATGGGTAAGAATGGGGCAGGGAAATCCACAATGATGAAGATTGTTGCAGGAGAACAAAAAGCCACCCGCGGGAAAGTGAGTTGCCCAAAAGATACGGTTATCGCTTATTTACCACAGCATTTGTTAACCCAAGATAATTGCACTGTTGTTCAAGAAGCGTCTAAAGCTTTTGCTTCTGTTTTTAAAATGCGCGATGAGATGGACCACCTCAATAAGCAATTGGAAACGCGAACAGATTATGAGAGCGATGAATACATGGCAATCATCGAAAAAGTTTCTGAACTAGGGGAGCGCTATTATGCTTTAGAAGACGTAAACTATGAGGCAGAAGTAGAGAAGGCACTTAAAGGCTTAGGCTTTAAACAAGAAGATTTTACACGATTAACAAACGAATTTAGCGGCGGTTGGCGTATGCGAATAGAATTAGCAAAAATTCTATTACAAAAACCCGATTTAATTTTACTCGATGAGCCTACAAACCATATTGATATCGAATCTGTTATTTGGTTGGAAGACTTCTTAGTGAATAAAGCCAATGCCGTTATGGTAATTTCACACGATCGTGCCTTTATCGATAATATTACGAATCGTACCGTTGAGGTCACTATGGGACGTATTTACGACTATAAAGCCAATTACTCTCACTATTTACAATTACGCGAAGACCGCAGACTACACCAAATAAAAGCCTACCAAGAACAGCAAAAATTTATTGCCGATAATATGACGTTTATTGAGCGTTTTAAAGGCACTTATTCTAAAACCAATCAAGTGACCTCTAGAGAGCGTATGCTTGAAAAGTTGGAGATTATTGAAGTTGATGAAGTGGATACTTCTGCTTTAAAATTGCGTTTCCCACCCGCGCAACGTTCAGGGGATTACCCAGTAACCGTTGAGAACTTAACTAAAAAATATGATGACCATGTGGTGTTTAAAGATGCCAATATGTCTATTAAAAGAGGCGAGAAGGTCAGTTTTGTTGGTAGAAACGGGGAAGGGAAATCTACGATGATTAAATCTATTTTAGGTGAAATTAATTTTGAAGGTAAGTGTAGTCTAGGCCATAATGTGCATGTTGGGTATTTTGCACAAAACCAAGCGGCTTTGTTAGATAATGAGTTAACCGTATTTCAAACGGTTGATGAGGTTGCCAAAGGCGATATTAGAACAGGTATTAAAAATGTTTTAGGTCGCTTTATGTTTAAAGGGGATGATATTGATAAAAAAGTAGGGGTGTTGTCTGGTGGAGAAAAAACCAGATTAGCCATGGTAAAACTCTTGTTAGAACCGGTAAACTTGTTAATTCTGGATGAACCTACAAATCACCTGGATCTAAAATCTAAAGATGTACTTAAAGAAGCCTTATTAGATTTTGATGGGACCCTTATTCTGGTTTCGCATGATCGTGATTTCTTGCAAGGCTTGTCTGAAAAAGTATTCGAATTTAAAGACCAACGTGTGATTGAGCATTTTGAATCTATTGATGCCTTTTTAGAGCGTAATCGTATTGATAGTTTAAAAGCTATAGATTTAATGAAGTAATCTGGTATATATTTCAATAAAACGGCTTCATTTTTAGTGAATTTAGCTGCTTTTTTTATCCAATAAATACGTGTCGAGAAGTCGTTTTAAAGGTGGTCGCACTACTTTTTTTGTTAAAAACACTCCTGTTTACTTAAACTTAGTACGATTGTTTGACAGAGACGTTGAGTTGAAAGCATTTATAAATCTATTTGCTCTTTTACCCATTTTGAACTTCGTTTTAAAAATGCAGGCGGATCAAACCGATAGCCAAAATACAAGCTGGCGTAACTTTTATCATTTACAAAATTGCGCGCAGTGGCCCTATTAGCTTCTGTAGAATCAAAATTAAAAACGGCCCCTGTACTTATGTGTTCACTGGTATAGCCAAATTGTAATTTAAAGTTTAAAGCCTTGGTTAAAAATGCAAATGATTCTGTGCTGTTGGCTATTTTTTCTTCAGAAAACCGAACACCTAAGGCCGGAGCAATGCCTCCAGTAACAAAATAATTGGTGTTTATCGTTCTTGTATAATAGTAGCTTGGTGAAATAGAGAGGTCATAATTATTCTGAATGTACTTGCCGGCTTCATTGTAATCAGATAAACGATTAAAACCATAATTAAGCGTAGGCACTAAGCTACCAGCGCTGGTTCTTTGCCACTCGTTTAACGCCACTAAATGCCGCAATGAAAACGCATCATTTAATGTGTAAGACGTACTTCCGGTCCAGCTTGTGGTTTTTAAATGAGGAAGGGCTGCCAAGGTCATATTTATATTTGTACTCTCTTGATAAAACCCTTGTACCTTTCGGTATTCTAAAGTCTGTAACCATTGCTTTAAAAACAATCGCAATTGAATATTTCTAAACTTAGACTGGTTGCTTCCACGAGCACTGCTTGGTGAGAAATTAACACTCAAACCAAAAAACGAGTAATTTGCAGAAAATTTCAGTTTGTATACGTTATTCGCTTCGGCGATAAACGAACGTTCCGCTGCGTTAGTAATTAAGAAAGATTCACTCTGTTTGTTAAAGTCAACCTTAACTAACATCTTGTTGGAGAAACTTATAATATCTTGTCCATGTGTGGTGGTAACAAGTAATAAAATAACGATTAGAAAAGTGTACTTCATTAAAAAGGGCTTAGATTATTTTAGTTATATCATTAGTTTTTTCTCATTTCAGCCTGCCGCATGGGCATAGAATCAATAAGATCAAATAATGTTTTAGTGGTTAGCAGACCTTCTTTTTTTAGTTTAACAGTGCCATCTAAACCAATTAAAATGACTGCAAAGGCGTCATTAGTATCCATGAAGCTGTTAAATAGAAACGAAGCGGCTATCCAGTTGCTAGCATTGGTACTCACTTTGTACTTCTTTGGTAAAACATTGTAAACTAATACTTTTCTTTCGATAAGTTCATCTTGAGCAGCTGCTAATTTTAAAATTTGATTTTTATAGTTATCAGAAGCTTCATTATCAGAAATAATAAGCAGTACTCTATTTTTCCATTGGTGTTTTTCTAAGTGTTGTGATTGCATCGTGTTTAAACTTAAAATGGTAATTAAAATAATGATAATACGCATTGGAGATTCTGTTTACTGTTTTAAAAAATTGAGATAAACTCATGGATGCCTTCGGTTGCCGGTTTAGCAATCACGGTCAGGTTTTTTGTGCTTGAAATAGACGGGTTAGGGTCTATAAAATAAGTGGGTGTATTTTCTGGAACACAATGCATTAAACTGGCAGCAGGATACACTTGCAGTGATGTGCCTATAATAAGTAGCTTATCTGCCGTTTGGCAAATGGCAGCGGCTTCGTCTATTAAAGGCACGGCTTCGCCAAACCAAACGATGTGCGGTCGTAATTGATCGCCATGGCTATCTAAATCCCCTAATATAAGGTCTTTTTTCCAATCCAGAATTAAGTTTTCATTGCGAACGCTCCGTGCTTTTAAGAGTTCGCCATGCAAGTGAATCACATGACTACTGCCAGCGCGCTCATGTAAATCATCGACATTTTGAGTAATAATGATGACTTTAAAATGCTTTTCAAGATTGGCCAATTCAAGATGCGCCTTGTTGGGTTTTACTTCTAATAACTGTTTACGTCTTTGGTTATAGAAATCCAAAACCAATTCAGGATTTGCCGCAAAGCCTTCTGGTGAGGCTACAGACATAACATCATGCCCTTCCCATAAGCCATTGGCGTCTCTAAATGTTTTTAATCCGCTTTCGGCACTCATTCCAGCGCCAGTTAATACAACTAGATGTTTCATGCTTTAAAAATAATCTTTAATTTTGAATTCTATGATAGATATAAAACTCTTAGAACATTTAGAAACGTATTTAACGCCAAAACGCTTAGCACGTTTTCATAAAGTATTAGCACAGCGTACAAAATTTTTTACTGTGGCGACCGAAGATGTGTATCAACTTCATAATACAAGTGCCGTTATTCGTAGTTGTGATGTCTTTGGCATTCAGGAAGTTAACATTGTTGAAGAGCGCAATAGTAAACGAATTGATCGGGAAATTGCCATGGGCGCCCAAAAATGGGTGGATTTAAAGCGCTACCAGTCGGTTAAAGACTGCCTGAAAAGTTTAAAAGCACAAGGCTATCAGATTGTGGCAACCACACCACACACCAATGATTGTGAATTGTATGATTTTGATGTGACTAAGAAATCTTGTTTTTTCTTTGGAAGAGAAACCGAAGGGCTCTCTGATGAGGTACTGAAGGAAGCAGATGTGTTTTTAAAAATTCCGATGGCTGGTTTTACAGAAAGTTTGAACATATCGGTCTCTGCTGCCATTATTTTGCAGCATGTAACGACTAAGTTGAAGAAAACTGATAGCGATTGGCAGTTAACAGCTCCTGAAAAACTCGAAAAGCGTTTAGACTGGTGTAAGAAAACCATTAAAAGTTATGATGACATTATAGAACGTTATTATGAAACAAAAAAATAACTAGCTAGAATAAGCTGTTGGTATTTTAGGTAGTAGTGCACTTCTTTTTTGCTGTCTTTAGCATTTTTAATCGACCACTGTTGTAATCCAGAAGATTTTTGATAAAAGAAGAAAAGCACTGAAGTAAACTACTTAATAAAATGCTAGGCATTGCAAACGGAGACTGAGATATTATCTATCGCGACTTAACACTTTATACTCTTCATAACACTCACTAATAGCATCAAGCATTTGAAGATCGTTTGCCTTTTCAATAAATTCTTTAGAGTAGTTACATTGTGAAACAATTTCATCTAAATCCACTTTATTAACCTGTAATAAAACCATTAGGGTTTCACGATCAAAACGAGACGCAAGGAGGTTTCTAATCTGGTCGTCTTGTTTCATTTTTTTAAGCTTTTTGAGCTCATTGCCTTTTCGGCTAAAGGTGTTGTATAAAAAGTCTAAAGGATTAAATATAGAGCCTAAAACTTTACTAATACTGCTTGGCGATTTATTGTTTCCGGCTTCGTAGCCTGTGGTTAACCCAGAAATGCTGTAACGATAATTAGTATTTACCTGTACTTGTTTGATGTCTATTTCAAGATAGCCTGTAAGTTTTAAATCGTTTACCACAACTTCTTCTAAGGCTAAAGCCAGTTCGGTTAAAGTAATTTTTGAGCTCCCAAATTTTAACCAGTCATTCGTCACACGTACTTTAATAGACTTGTATCCAATATAAGTTAAATGCAGTGTGTCATTAACCTTAGCTTTAATATTAAATTCACCACTACTATTGGTAGAAGTACCAATAACTTGGTTAAGGTTTACAATATTCACACTTTCAATAGGCGCCGCTGTCTGAGAGTCTATGATAATACCTTCAACATAATCGCTTTGTTCCGTATTATCTTCCTGCGTAAAGCCAAAAGTAACATAGCATAATAAAAGGAAAGTAAGTAGGTATCTCATTATTAAATTTTGAACTATAAAAATACTAAACAAATTGTATTTAGCACTTTTATAGTTCTCATTTTGACTTAATATTAACAAAAAGGTTTAAAATTCAAGTTGAATTACCTTCTAGAACGTCTAGGAGTTGCGTGTGTAGTTTTAAACTCAGATTTATCTCTGTCACCACCATCACTTCTTCTTGATCTTGGTTTAGGACTGTCATCACTACTACGACGTCTGTCGCTAGAACCTTCACTGCGTCTTCCGCTTGAACGTCTATCTCCGCCACCGCCAGAACTTCTATCGTTACGTTTTCTGTCTCCACCGCCATCTCTGCGTCTTCCGCCACCGCTTGCACCACGACCACGACCGCCACGACTTGGTTTGTCTTCTGTAATTTCTACGTTAACAAAGCGTCCGTTGTGTTTATAGTCTGTAAAGAAAGCCAATATTTTTTCTTGGTGTTCTTTTTCAGTATTAAAGAAAGAGAAGGTGTCTTTACAGTCTACTTTAAAAACATCATCACGACCTAATTGTAATTCTTCTTTTAAGAAATCTTTTAACTTCATCCAATCAAAACCGTCTTTCTCACCAACGTTGATAAAGTAACGTGCAGCGCTTCCACTTGATTCTCTACCAGAATCTCTTCCGCTATCTCTACCAGAATCGCCAGCAGCAACGTTTAAGTTTTTAGATTTTTGATAATAATTAAAGAAACGTGTAAACTCTACCGAGAAGAATTTCTTGATCAATTCGTCTTTAGAAGTGTCTTCAAATAAACTATTAATATCTTCAAGATACTTATCAATCTCGTGGTTGATTTCTGTGTTATGAATTTTATTAGCTAAAGAGAGTAATTGCACTTCGCAAATTTCCATACCGTTAGGTATTTCCTTTAGTTCAAATTTCTTATTGATAATGCGTTCGATGCTTTTTAATCTGCGCACTTCACTTTTAGAAACAATTACCATAGAAACTCCTGTTTTACCAGCACGACCTGTTCTACCAGAACGGTGTGTATAGGTTTCTATTTCATCACTCAATTGGTAGTTAATAACGTGAGTAATATCGTCTACATCAATACCACGAGCAGCTACATCTGTAGCAACCAACATTTGTATTTGGCGGCTTCTAAACTGCTTCATCACAATATCACGTTGATTCTGTGATAAATCACCATGTAATGCACCAGCACTGTAACCATCTTCAATTAAGTTTTCTGCAACCTTTTGTGTATCGCGTTTGGTACGACAAAAAATTACCGAAAATATTTCAGGATTCGCATCTGCCAAACGCTTTAACGCTTGGTAACGATCACGGGCATTTACTAAATAGTATTCGTGAGAGACATTATCTGTACTCTCGTTTTTATGACCAACCGTAATTTCTTGCGGACTTTTCATAAATTTTCTTGCAATCGTAGCCACTTCTTTCGGCATGGTTGCAGAAAATAACCAGGTATTTTTATCTTCAGGAGTTCCAGAAAGAATTTCTGTAATATCTTCCTTAAAACCCATGTTTAACATCTCATCGGCTTCATCTAAAACCGAATATTGAATTTTTGTAATATCGACTAAGCGACGGCTAATCATATCTTTCATACGACCAGGCGTTGCTACAATAATTTGTGCACCACGTTTTACTTCACGGGCTTGATCTGTAATGCTAGAGCCACCATAAATAGCAACGACGTTTAAGCCTTTACAGTATTTACCGTAGGCTTTCATTTCGTTCGCAATTTGTAAACAAAGTTCACGAGTAGGCGATAAAATAAGACCTTGTGTTGTGCGGCTGTCAATGTCAATTTTTTGTAACATTGGAAAACCAAAAGCAGCTGTTTTACCAGTTCCGGTTTGTGCTAAAGCCACTAAATCTGTGTCTTCGTTTAATAAAATTGGGATTGCTTTTTCTTGTACTTCAGAAGGGGTTTCGAAACCTAAATCTGTAATACCTTTTAATAGATCTTCGTTAAGACCTAAATCTTGGAATGTGCTCATTCTTTCTTATGTATTTCAATGTCAATCTGTTTGGTGTTACAAATAGAAGCGCATTGAACATACTTAACCTAAAACTTCTAATAACACATCCTCTCTCTGAGGAGTAAAATAACGCTATTGCGTTTTTCAAGGTGCAAAGGTACAACTAAATTTGAGATAAACTATTTTTGATTAAAGAATTATTTAATAGGTATGTGGTAATAAGTTGAATGATAGCGGTTTGAGTGCTTTAATACGCTATCTTCTATGGCTTTTTAAAGTTTTTAGGGTAGAAAAAAGGATGCCTCTGCAATTGTGAAACACTCATGAGTACTTTAATTTAAAATAAAAATGAACGAATAAGCGTTAGCGCGAACTTTGGACTGTGCATCTTTAATCATCCAGAAAAGGGGTGCATAAATTTAGATAGCTCTGTAAAATATAATTTAATTATTTTGTGCAGCCAACTAGGTCGCATTTAAGGTTCTACTACAGCTTATTCAAAAAACCAATTAATAATTGTACTGCTTTCCCACGATGACCAATCTCATTTTTTAACTTCAAATCCATTTGAGCAAAGGTTTCGGAGTAGCCATTAGGTTTAAAAATGGGGTCGTAACCAAAGCCGTGGTCTCCAATTTTTTCTTTTGTAATTTCCCCTTTACAAAGGCCTGTAAAGGTTTCTAGTTTGCCGTTAAGGTGTAAAGCAATGACTGTTTTAAATTGAGCGCTTCGGTTGGTTTTGTCTTTTAAATTTAAAAGTAACTTATCCATGTTGTCATTAGCATCACGTTGTTCTCCAGCATAACGCGCACTATACACCCCAGGATCATTATTTAGGGCCTCAACTTCTAAGCCGGTATCGTCTGCAAAACAATCATAGCCATAACGCACTTTTATATAGTCTGCTTTTTGTATCGCATTGCCTTCAATGGTGGTTTGTGTCTCTGGGACGTCTTCAAAACAGCCAATGTCTTTTAAGCTTACAAGCTTAATATGCTCCGGAATTAAGGATTGTACTTCTTTTAATTTGTTAAGATTATTTGTAGCGAAAACGAGTTGCATGTTTTTAATTAAGTTTAAATTCAAAAGTAAAGTTTACTACTGTTTTTTATCCCTTATTTGTGATAAAAAGTTAAAAGGGAAAAACAGCCTATTTAATATCGAGTGAAGTCCTTACTCATCTTCGTATAATAAGGTTAGTTTTGCAGTCAGAAAAACACCAAATCGTTTAAATTATGAAAATGCTTCCAAGTCTAAAAACACAAAGAAGCGTCCGCGCCTCAAAATTAAAAAATCAGGCTTTATGTTTAGTTATTTTTGTCTTTTTTTCTTGTGATAGTTTAAAAGGTGTCATGAAAACGAGTCCTGAAACGACCTTGCCACCAGGACTTCAATGGGCCTCAAGAACAGATTTATCGGGCGAGCAGTTTTCAACATACTTTCAAGAATATAAAAACAAAGGCTGGATTATAAAAGCTATTGATGCCTATAAAAGCGGTTTAGAAACAAAGTATGCTATGATCTGGGAAGAAAATACAGATTTGCGTGCTTGGGCAGAATGGCGTGATTTATCGTCAGAAGAGTATCATAAAAAATGGGAAGAATATAAAGCGTTGGGCTGGAAGCCTACAGCTATAGAATGTTACCAAATAGGTTCTAATAACAGATATGCGGGTATTTGGGAGGAAAATAAAGAAGGTATCGCTTGGTCATCTCATCGTAATTTAACAGCAACAGCATTTGATAATTTGTTGGAAGAAAAATTAGCCGCTGGATTTCGTTTGGTAGATATTGAAGCCTATTATATTTCGGAAGACCTGAAATTTTCAGCCCTATGGTATGAGAACCCTACAAATTTAGAATGGGCAGAATCTAAAGGCATGACGCGAACAGAATACCGAGAAAAAATAGATGATTTTGGTAATCGGGGCTTTAAGGTCATAGATTTTGAGTCGTATACCGTTGGTAATGAACAAAAATATGCAGCTATCTGGGAAAAAAATCTTTACAATCATAAAACAGCCGTTCGAACAGACAAAACAGAAATAGAATATGCCAATTATTGGCGGTTATATAATGATATGGGTTATCGTTTAATTGACTTTGAGAGTTATAGTACGCCAAGTGGCAGGCGCTATGCTGGTGTATGGACAGAGAATAATACCATTAGGTCACGTTATAGCAAGCAAGAGGCTATTACGGCTTTAGTTAGCCAATATCAAATAGATAATAATATAGCAGCTGTTTCAGTGGCGGTAGCTCAAGGCGGACAGGTAGTCTATCAAAGAGGTTTTGGAGAAGCAGACAAGCTAGCGAATAAAAAGGCACACGGTAAATCTGTTTATCTTATTGGTTCGATTTCAAAAGTTATTGGCGGGACTTTAGCAGCAAAATTAGAAGCCGAAGGACAATTGAGAGATGGGACGGGGGTGTCCTTAGACTTAACACAACCCACTACTAATTTTTTGGCGATTCCAAATAATAGCCACAGCCATACCGTTGAACAATTATTTTCACATACGGGGTGTATGTGGCATTACTCTGCAGGTCCAGAGCCTATAGGTATTCATTTTAACAACGCTTTAGCAGCAACACAGCAACTCTGGAATACGCCTACGCTGGCTAATTGTACCATTGGGAGTTCAAGAAATTATTCTACACATGCGTTTACATTTATTGGAGCAGTCTTAGAATCGGTTACCAATCGCCCAATCTCACAATTGGTGGAAGAAGAAATTGCAGATCAGTATGGATTGAGTAGTATGAAGGTTATGTTTAAGGATGCAATTTTAGAGGCTGATTATGAGCGGGTAGCACCTTATTTAGACACAGGGCTTTTAGCGGTGCACAACAATAATAGTTGGAAGGTTTTAGGCGGCGGTATAGAGTGTAATGCCGTTGATCTGGTACGTTTTGGATATAAGCATTTAACAGGAGAGATTATTGATGCAAGCACACGTGATAATCGTTTATGGAAGCCTGTCAATTCCTATACCCCCAATGGCATCGCCTGGGATGTTAGAACCCGAAATGGGCGGCGGGTAGCAGAACATGGGGGCAGTTTTGTTGGCGCGCTATCTCATTTACGGGTGTATAGAGATGATGATTTAGTTATTGTTGTGTTATCCAATCAGCGTGGTCATGCACCAAGAGATTTGATTGATGCGATTGAGAAGGAAATTTTAAATCCATAGTGCTATACTATGTTTTGCTTAAATCCATCAAGGATTACGCGTTTCTATAGCTGTGATGACGGAGAAATTCTATCTGTGGTGATAAGGCTCATTTCTTAAAATCGTAAAGCCACGATACAATTGCTCAACCACAAATAAACGTACCATTTGATGTGAAAAGGTCATTTTTGAGAGTGACACTTTGCCTCTGGATGCGTTGTAAATGGCATCACTAAACCCATAAGGACCACCAATAACAAAAACCAATTGCTTAATGCCAGAATTCATGTGCTTTTGTAAGTAATTTGAAAAGCCAACAGAATCATATTGCTTCCCATTTTCATCTAATAGAATTAAAACATCGGTATTGGCTAGTTTAGCTAAAATAAGCTCACCTTCCTTTTGCTTTTGTTCCGCTTCGCTTAAGTTTTTAACATTCTTGAGGTCAGGAATAATTTCCAATTGAAACTTAATATAGAAACCCAAACGTTTGGTATACTCGTCTATTAGCGCTTGAAGCTGCTTATTATCGGTTTTGCCAATGGCAATAAGTTTGATAGTCATGGCACCAAAGGTAAAACTTTTTGGAATTTGGAATTTGAAAATTCGAATATTTTGATTTTCAATCATTATTTTAGCAGTAAAGTAATTTAGGAATGATAAGTAAAGCCCAATTCGATAAAGAAATAGAATTAATAATTGCCAACGCCATTAGAGAAGATGTTGGTGATGGCGATCACAGCTCACTATCTTGTATCCCTGCTTCCGCCAAAGGTAAAGCCAAACTCTTAGTAAAAGACGAGGGTATTATTGCTGGGGTTTCTTTTGCAAAACAAGTGTTTGCTTATGTCGATCCAGAACTAAAAATAGAGGTGTTAATTGAAGATGGGAGCAAAGTCAATTATGGAGACATTGTTTTTTATGTTACTGGTGCTTCACAATCCATTTTGAAAGCAGAACGGTTAGTCTTAAATGCCATGCAACGTATGAGTGCTATTGCAACAAAAACAAAACAATTTGTCGATTTAGTGGAAGGCACAGGGACAAAAATTTTAGACACCCGTAAAACAACACCTGGTATTCGTGCGATAGAAAAGTGGGCCGTTAAAATTGGAGGCGGTGAGAACCATCGTTTTGCCTTGTATGACATGATTATGCTTAAAGATAATCATATTGATTTTGCTGGTGGTATTACCAAAGCCATTGCAAAAACCAAACAGTATTTAAAAGACACAAATCGTGATTTAAAAATAATCGTAGAGGCCCGTGATTTAAGCGAAATAAAGGAAATACTTAAAAGCGAGGGCGTGTACCGTATTCTTATAGACAACTTTAATTACGAAGATACCCGAAAGGCAGTAGCACTTATTGGGAATCAATGCTTAACCGAAAGCTCTGGCGGTATTAACGAAAAAACAATTAGAGACTATGCACTATGTGGTGTTGACTATATTTCCTCTGGCGCTTTAACGCATTCGGTATATAATTTAGATTTAAGCTTAAAAGCTGTAGATTAGTCACCGGTATGCCAGAAATTTTAGAAGAAAATATTGAATTAGAAGAAAAATTGGTTGAAGTACAGCTTAGAGATAAGCTGCTTAAAATTCCTGTGCTTAATATTTTTGTTAAAGGCTTTAGTAAGATAAAATTACCAGGTTTAAAAGGACTATCTCTTTACGACTTGTTAGAGCTCTATATTATTGGAATAGCTAAAGGGGCATTAACAACCAGAGGTAGTGCGATTGCTTATAGTTTTTTTACCGCTTTGTTCCCGTTTTTATTGTTTATAATTATTGTAATACCGAACATTCCAATCGATGGCTTTGAACAGGATTTTTTGGCATTTTTAAAATCCGTGTTACCCCCAACCACTTCTGATTTCTTTTCAGACAATATCTTCAAAGCTTTACAAGGTAAAAACACCAATAGCGGACTTTTATCTACCGTATTATTTTTGGCTGTTTTTTTAATGACTAATGGCGTGTACGCATTATTTTTAGGTTTCGAAAGTTCCTACCATGAGCAACCTACGCGTAACATCTTCAAACAGTATTTTTTTGCAATGGGTGTCGCATTAATTTTGTCTATACTACTCATTATTACCGTAGCTGTATTAGGTTATTTTCAAATTTATGTTGTTGGACGTACATTAGATTTTTTAGAGACCTTTGGAATTGATACGTATCGTGAAACACATTTTTGGGCCAATGTAGCACAATATACTTTCTTTGTAATTGTAACATTTTTAGCAACAGCAACATTGTACTATTTGGGAACAAAAGAAGGGAGGTACGCAAGGTTTTTTTCGATAGGAGCAGTGTTTACAACAGTATTGATAATGCTTACCTCATATTTATTTGGTATTTATATTAAGTATTTTTCAAGTTATAATGAACTTTATGGTTCAATAGGAGCCTTATTGATTCTCCTGTTTTATTTGTGGTTAAATGCAAATATTTTATTACTGGGTTTTGAACTAAATATGGCGATGATGCGTTTAAAAAGAGAACATAAGTATGGTGAATAGATTAATTTTAAGTGTAGTTTTATTATTATCAAGTAATGCATTTTCTCAAGATATCTTTGGTAAATGGAAAACCATAGACGATAAAACCGGTGAGGCGAAATCTATAGTTAAGATTTATAAGCATGATGGTAAAGTTTTTGGGAAAATTGTAGCAATTTTTGATGCTTCTAAACGAGATTTACCTTGTATACATTGTGAAGGGGAAGATTATAACAAGCCTATTTTAGGTTTGAATATCATTAAAAACATGGAGAAAGAGGGGGATTATTATAGAAATGGCACCGTAGTGAATCCTGAAGATGGCAAAGTGTACAGGTTGCGTTTAGCTTTAGAAGAAGACAATTTAGATGTTCTACAAGTACGTGGTTATTTCGCTTTCTTTTATCAAACCCAGTATTGGAAAAGGGTCGCAGAATAATTAGTGTTCAGTCTCAGTCTAGACTTTAATTTAAAAATGAAATCTTAAAATAAAAAGAGTTAAACTTGAAAATAACTTTCAAAGTTATTTCTAATAATCACATCCTATAACAATCCCAATTGAATCATTTTATAGACGTCATATTACCCATTCCACTAGAAAAACGTTTCACTTATAGTATTACGCAAGCGGAGTCTGAATTTCTTAAAGTCGGTATGCGCGTGTCTGTCCCATTTGGAAAAACAAAAATTTACACGGGATTAGTCGGAAAAATTCATACTGAAGCGCCTTCCATTTATGATGCCAAAGAAATCCATCAAATTCTAGATGACAGCCCTATTGTTACAGCAACACAGTTAGCACTCTGGAACTGGATTGCTACATATTATATGTGTACCGTAGGCGAAGTTATGCGCGCTGCATTACCCAATGCTTTTATTTTAGAAAGTGAAACACTCATTAGTCGCAATCTGACTAAAACTATTGATGATGCCGATTTAAAAGACGATGAGTTTTTGGTTTTTGAGGCATTGCAACACCAGTCTTCTCTTAAAATTCAGGATATTTCGAATATTCTGGATAAAAAAAATGTACTTCCCGTAATTAAGCGACTCATAGAAAAAGAAGTTATTCTATTACAAGAAGAAATTTACGAAAAATATAAGCCTAAATATGTACGCTACGTTAAACTGCATAGGGAATATGCTTCACAATCGGGATTACAAGAGTTATTAGAAGATTTAAGCAGAGCTGAAAAGCAACGCCAGGTCGTTTTGACGCTATTTAGTATTTCAGCTAAAACAAAAAAACCGGTAAAAGTTAAAGAGCTTATTGAACAGAGTGGAAGTTCTTCGGCCATAGTTAAAGCTTTAATAGATAAAAATATTCTTGAAGAGTATCATGTTCAGACAGATCGTGTGCAATATGATGGCGAAGAGAATGAAGATTCAAAACAATTAAATGACTTTCAAATTGTAGCACTTCAAGAAATAAAAGAAACTTTTAAGTCGCAAAACGTTACCTTATTGCACGGGATTACTTCTTCTGGAAAAACCGAGGTTTATGTTAAACTGATTGAAGACATGCTTTCTATGGGAAAACAAGTCCTGTATTTGCTTCCAGAAATAGCTTTAACAACACAATTGGTTACCAGATTGCAAAACTATTTTGGAGAGCAAGTGGCGGTGTTTCATAGTAAATACTCGGCGCATGAGCGTGTTGAGGTCTATAACCATGTGCTTAATGATTCTCCGAAAGCCAGGATAATACTAGGCGCTCGTTCCTCAATATTTTTACCTTTCCATGAGTTAGGATTAATTATTGTAGACGAAGAACACGAGCAGTCTTTTAAACAATTTGATCCTGCACCGCGCTATCACGCACGAGATACAGCTATTGTTTTAGCAAATTTACATCAGGCAAAAACGGTATTAGGAAGTGCTACACCAAGTTTAGAATCTTATTACAATGCTAAGGAGAATAAATATGGTTTTGTTGAAATAAACAAGCGTTACAACAATGTGCAACTACCAGAAATTGAATTGGTAGACTTGGTAGAAAAGCAGAAGAAAAAGCTTATGAAAGGTCATTTTAGTGACCGGTTGGTTAGCGAAATTAAGGAAGCCTTACAAGAGGGGCATCAGGTTATTTTATTTCAAAACCGCCGTGGGTATTCGCCAATTGTAGAGTGTAATACCTGTGGTCATTCGCCACAATGTCCTAATTGTGATGTGAGTTTAACGTATCACCAATACCGCAGTCAATTAAGGTGTCATTATTGTGGCTATACTATTGCGATGCTTCAAAAATGTATGGCTTGTGGTACTGCTGGTTTAGATACTAAAGGCTTTGGCACAGAGCAAATAGAAGCTGAAGCGAAAATCTTATTTCCAGAGCATAAGATAGGACGTATGGATCTAGATACGACACGCGGTAAATATGGCTATGAAAAAATCATTACCGCTTTAGAACAACAGGAAATTGATATTTTGGTGGGTACGCAAATGTTAACTAAAGGCTTAGATTTTAGAAATGTGAAGTTGGTTGGCATTATGAATGCAGATAATATGCTTAATTTTCCTGATTTTAGAGCACACGAGCGAAGTTTTCAACTCATGTTACAAGTGTCGGGCCGTGCTGGAAGAACCGAGAAGCGCGGTAAAGTACTCATTCAAACCTATAACCCGTATCATAAAATAGTGCAACAGGTGTCTACAAATGACTACAAAGGAATGTTTGAAGAGCAATTGCAAGAACGCTATAATTTTAAATATCCGCCATTTTATCGTTTAATTAAAATTACGTTTAAACACAAAGACTATAATAAAGTAGAATTGGCCAGCGATTGGTTTGCCAAGTCGTTGCGGCAAGTATTTAAAGCCAATATTCTTGGACCAGAATACCCACCTATTTCAAGAATTCGAAATCAATACCATAAAAATGTGTTGATAAAAATTCCGCAAGCACAATCCTTAGGGAAAACAAAAGCGGCAATAAAGAAAATTAACAGCAGTTTTGAGGCTGTAAAAGATTTTAGAGCGGTGCGTGTGATTATTAATGTTGATAACTATTAGTTTTTGTTAGTACTAAGTCAAGGATGAATAAACGAAGTCATAGTGTCTTAATAGAATAATAAGTACTTGATTGTTATTTTGAGACTCTGCTTTTAGAGCGTATTATGCTTTTTTTATGAAAAAGCGCGGAATGACCAACTTACCCCACAAAAAAAATCCCGCTAATTAAAGCAGGATTTTAGTGGTATGTATGTAGGATTTATTTAATGTAGAGGTTTCTGCTTAAATATTATTTAAAGCATCTACCAATAAGGTCTTCTTATTTCTGCTTAACGGAATTTCATAAGCGCCAACTTCAACATTTTTACTGTTAAAACGATCTACTTTATCTAAATTCACAATGTAAGATTTATGTATTCTTAAAAACTTACCTTCGGGTAATTCGCTTTCAAAAGCTTTCATAGTAGATAAAACTACTAAAGATGTGTCTTCGGTTACTAACTTTACGTAGTCACCAAGTGCTTCAATCCATTTAATATCTTTAACGTAAACTTTACGTTTCTTTAGGTTGCTTTTTACGAAAATATGTTCGCCTTCAGTTTCATTAAAGTCAAGTTTTAATTTGTGCTGTTCTAGTGCTTTCTCTACGGCTTGATTAAAGCGATCGCGAGTAATTGGTTTTTGTAGGTAATCTGTTGCATCATAGTTAAAAGCTTTAAACGCATATTCTGTTTTGCCAGTAACAAAAATAATCTGAGGCTTATTATTAAGGACGTCCAATAGTTCAAAACCATTAAGTACGGGCATCTCAATATCTAAAAAGATAAGGTCAACCTTATGTGTGTTTAAGCCGTTCTTTGTTTCTAGAGCACTGCTGTATTCAGCAATTAAATTTAAAGAGTTATTGTTCTCAATCAACTTTACTATAGAAAGTCGCTGTATTGCAGAATCATCAACTACTACGCAATTTAGAGTCATAACGTTAGCATATTTGGGTTTAATTATCGACAATGTTACAAAAAATTCGGATGAAAACCAAAAAACATCGCTAAAATGTAAATTTTAACATTTTTTCAATTAGAATTGAGTGGTTTATAATTCGTGTGAATTTCATAGAGAACTATTTGTGAGATCAAATAAAAAGAATTATTTTTGCACTCATTTTTAACACAATAAATAGATTTTTATGAATCATTATGAAACTGTTTTCATCTTAAATCCCGTTTTATCTGAAACACAGATAAAGGAAACAGTACAGAAATACGAAGATTTTCTTGTTTCTAGAGGAGCAAAGATGGTATCCAAAGAAGATTGGGGCTTAAAGAAGTTAGCTTACCCAATTCAAAACAAAAAAAGTGGCTTCTACCACTTATTTGAGTACACCGTAGATGGTGAACACATTAACCCTTTAGAAATAGAGTTTAGACGTGATGAGCGTTTTATGCGTTACTTAACTGTAGCTTTAGACAAGCACGCGATTTCGTGGGCAGAAAGAAGAAGAGTTAAACTTAAACAAAAAGCGTAATTATGGCATCTATAGAGCAGCAAGCAAAAGGAAAGAAAGAAGGCGAAATTAGATATTTAACGCCTTTAAACATTGATACGAACAAAGCTAAAAAGTATTGTCGTTTCAAGAAATCAGGAATTAAGTATGTCGATTACAAAAATCCAGATTGGTTAATTGGTTTCATTAACGAGCAAGGTAAAATTTTACCAAGACGTTTAACAGGAACCTCTTTAAAATATCAAAGAAAAGTATCTGTAGCAGTAAAAAGAGCGCGTCACTTAGCGTTATTACCATACGTAACAGATTTATTAAAATAAAATTATCATAACAATGGAACTTATATTAAAACAAGACGTTGAAAACTTAGGATTTAAAGACGATGTTGTAACGGTTAAGAACGGTTATGGTAGAAACTTTTTAATTCCTACAGGTCACGCTGTGTTGGCAACTACTTCTGCAAAGAAAGTATTAGCTGAAAACTTAAAGCAACGTGCCTATAAAGACAAGAAAGTAATTGAAGAAGCGAACAAAATAATGGACGCTTTAAAACAATTAGACATTAAAATTGCAGCGAAAGCAACAGAAGGTGCTTCAGCTGGAGATAAATTATTTGGATCTGTTACTAAGGCTGATTTAGTAGAAGCTTTTGAAAAAGAAGGTCAGACAGTAGACAAGAAATTTGTATCTATTACAGGTGGAAACATTAAACGTTTGGGGCAATACACTGCAACAGTACGTTTACACAGATCTGTATCTGCAGATATAGAATTTGAAGTTATAGCTAAAGCTTAATTTAAAATTTATAATAATTTAAAACCGTTTAGATATGTTCTAGACGGTTTTTTTAATTAATAACTTTTAGGCTTTAGAAACCTCGTGAACAGAAATACCAACTTATGAAGCATTTATATTATATACTACTCTTTGTTTTTGTTGTGTCATGCAAAGATGCTGTTTCTAATCCGTCAGTTTTATCGGAAGCCGAAACACAAACGATTAAGAAATCTGCTTTAATTGAAGCGTTTAAATATCAACCCAATGCCACACCAATTATAAGTGTGCATCGCGGTGGGAAAAGCATTGCAAAGTATCCTGAAAACTGTTTAGAAACTTTGCAATATGTTAACGATAGTATTCCTGCTATTTTTGAAATAGATGTTGCAAAGACCAAAGACAATCAGTTAGTTTTAATGCATGATAATAGTTTAGAACGTACCACAACAGGAATAGGCCCATTAACCGATTTTACTTATCAGGAATTAAAAAGCTATAATTTAGAAGACGATTTTGGTAACGAAACAAGGTTTAAAATCCCGCTGTTTACAGAGATACTAAAGTGGGCAAAAGCAAATGATGCTGTGTTGACAGTCGATATTAAACGCAGTGTGGCAGTAGCAGACGTTATTGATGCTATTCGTCAGGAAAAGGCAGAAGACCATTGTGTTATTATCACTTACGACTTAGAACAGGCTCAAAAAGCTTACCAATTGGCACCAGAATTATTACTCTCAGTTTCTGCAAGAAATGAAAAGGAACTGCATTGGCTTTTAGAGTCAAACATACCCACTGAAAATATGTTAGCCTTTACTGGTACACGTTTGTCGCCTGATGCTTTTTATAAACAAGTACAAGCTCACGGCATAAAAACGATTTTGGGCACCTTAGGAAACTTAGATAAGCAAGCGGAAGCAAAAGGCGATGTGCCTTATAATGTATGGAGCGCAAAGGGAATAGACGTTTTTGCTACAGATAGACCGTTTGCAGTCGCAAAAGCTTTAAACATCAAAAAATAAGTAATCAGACGAATCATATAAGGTTTTAAAAACCGTGTAGGGATTTAAAATAAGCAATATACTTTCAGGTTTTGTCCTAAAGTTTTTGGATTCGGACACAGCAATAAAAAATAAAACAGAAAGGTTTTCGGCTATACGAAAATGACTAAAATGACAAAAAAGACTATAATGAAGTATTCTAGACTTACAAAAGAACAATTTGAAGAACTCCACCAAGAGTTTATTAATTTTTTAGCCTCACAAACGATAAGCGCAGGGGAGTGGGAGGATATCAAAACTAATAATCCAGAAGTTGCAGAGCAAGAATTAGATGTATTTAGTGATTTGGTTTGGGAAGGCGTTTTAAATCATGCTAAATATTTAGAACACATTTCACCAAAAGACATGCATTTGTTTGCTTTAAATGAAGAGCACATGCATTTAATAGGGGTGAAAGTAACGACAGATGTAGATTTGACCACAACAGAGGGTTTTAATTGGTTGCGTAGCAATTTAATGGATGATGCGGTTGAATTCGTACAAGCAAAAAAAGACTATAGCGACGATAAAAATTTAGATCGGTTTACCTTAATACAGCAAGGGGCAAATATTACAAAAGGCGAGTTGTATGAGTATTTGTTTAAGCTTATAAATTAATAATTAGTCTGTCATCGCGAGGACGAAGGACGTGGCACTCTCATAAATAGTATTTCAATTATTAATTTGAGAACAGGTCATGAGATTGCGATACTTCGACTGCGCTCAGTACAGGCTAATTTTTTCTAATGAAAAGCGCGCAATGACGTTTATAATTATATATTTTTGTCCCATTGAGGCCTTCGGCTAGACACAAGACAAGCTTTATCGAAGTGAAACAAACTAAGAATCATTAAAACGAGCCCTTTTTTAAAAGGAATACACATGGCACAAAAACCAAGCATACCAAAAGGCACCAGAGATTTTAATCCAGAACAAGTTGCAAAACGCAACTATATTTTTGCTACAATAAAAGCGCAGTTTGAAACCTTCGGATTTCAACCTATAGAAACGCCAAGTTTTGAAAACTCTGATACTTTAATGGGGAAGTATGGTGAAGAAGGGGATCGCTTGATTTTTAAGATTTTGAATAGTGGTGATTATTTATCGAAAGTAGATAATAGAAGCTACTTAGATAAAAACGCAATAAAGATTACACCTCAGATTTCAGAGAAAGCCCTACGCTACGACTTAACAGTCCCATTCGCACGTTACGTCGTGCAACACCAAAACGATATTGAGTTCCCATTTAAACGCTACCAAATGCAACCCGTTTGGCGTGCAGACCGTCCGCAAAAAGGGCGTTTTAGAGAGTTCTACCAGTGTGATGCAGATGTGGTTGGTAGCGACTCCTTATGGCAAGAAGTAGAATTTGTACAGTTGTACGATACTATATTTACAGCTTTAGGTTTAAAAGGCACAACGATTAAAATTAACAACCGAAAAATATTATCGGGTATTGCCGAAGTGATTGGCGCCAGTGATAAATTAATTGACTTCACGGTCGCCTTAGATAAACTAGACAAAATAGGCGAGGAAAAAGTCAAAGAAGAAATGTTAGCTAAAGGGATTCCGCAAGCCGGAATAGATAAATTACAACCTTTGTTTTCTTTAACAGGGACTTTTGAGGCGCAAATTGAAAGTTTAAAAGGCATACTTAGCACTTCCGAAGAAGGAAAAAAAGGAATTGAAGAATTAGACTTTATCAATAAAGCAATTGATGCACTGGGGTTAAAATCGGCAAACTTACAATTAGATGTGACCTTAGCACGCGGATTAAATTATTACACCGGCGCTATTTTTGAAGTCTCTGCACCAGAAGGTGTAGCTATGGGCTCGATTGGCGGTGGCGGAAGATATGATGACTTAACTGGAATTTTTGGATTACCCAATGTAAGTGGCGTGGGTATTAGTTTTGGTTTGGACCGTATTTACTTAGTCCTTGAGGAGTTAGGCTTGTTTCCTGAAACGATTACTAAAAGCACTGAGGTGCTCTTTATTAACTTTGGAGACCAAGAGGCCTTGTTTTGTTTAAAAGCGATAAAAACATTGCGTGAGGCAGGAATTAATGCAGAGTTATATCCTGATCAGATTACGAATGGAAAACACATGAAAAAGCAAATGAATTATGCAAATAAGCGCAACATTCCATTTGTGGTTTTAGTGGGTGACGAGGAAATGAATAACAGCGTTTATACCTTAAAGCAGATGAGCTCTGGTGAGCAGTCTAAAGTGTCTTTACAAGATTTAGTAAAAGCACTACAATAAAACGAGCATCGGATAAAAATTCAAAAGGCTGTTTACAATCAAGTAAACAGCCTTTTTTATTTGCTAATAGTAGTTTCATCCAACGACTACTTTTTTAGAGTGTTTCCAAAGGGTTTCTTACCCCGTATTCCAAAAAATGAGACTTATTTAAAAGCCTTTAATACTATTCTAAGATTTAGGACTGCTGTTGTATTCTAGGCTATAAAAAAAAATAGGCGTAGCCACTCAGGTTTCAAGGCATCAGCAAACTGTTTTATTTTATGGGTTTTTTGAGTTAAAACAGATAGGTATTGAATCAATAAATATCAAAGTGATTTTGTATGTTAAAGGATACGAACTTAAAATTTTAGAAATCATGAAAAATTTACAGAAATTATTTGAACATCAATTAAAGGATTTATATAGTGCAGAAAGTCAGTTGTTAAATGCATTACCAAAAATGGCAAATAAAGCAACAGACTCAAAGTTGAAAGCTGTATTTGAAAGACATTTAGAAGAAACTAAAACCCAAAAAGCACGATTAGAAGAAATTTGTAAAGAATTAGGGGTTAGTCCTGGTGGCGAGAAATGCAATGCTATGGAAGGGCTTATAAAAGAGGCCGAAGGGTTTATGAGTGAAGCAGAAGATAAAGAGGTCATGGACGTAGGATTAATTGCTGAAGCACAACGCGTTGAACATTATGAAATATCTGGTTATGGAACCGCAGTGCGTTTTGCAAAAGAATTAGGACATAAAGGCATTGCTGAAAAATTGCAACAAACCTTAGATGAAGAATATAATGCAGATAATAAACTAGGCAATTTAGCCGAAGGAAGGCTGAATGAAAAGGCGATGGCTTAATTTAACATTTGCAAATTTATAGAGATCGTGATTGGGATATCGTATCGTCGTCATGATCTTTAATTTTAATATAACCCTAAAAAATATTAAGTAATGACATTAGATAGAGAAAACCCTAAGACAGAACACGAAAAGAAACTACATCAAAATACTACAGATGAAAAAGGACCTTTAAAAGAAACGCATTATAATCAATACGGTAAAAAAGATGACGCGCACAAAAAAAGAGGTGCTCGCAAAAAGAATTAAATCATGCGATGTGATTGAACTATAATGTATTTTAAAATGAACAGCATTACGCGCCAAAAGCGTATTTAACATACTTTAGTTTAAAAGCTCATTGCGACGTAAATGTTTATAAATAAACGCATTAGGAGTTGTTATCTGAAAAATATTCTTAGTTAAAACATTGCTTTTTTTTGATACTGCTTTTTAAAAGTATCCTTGCTAGGACGCGCTGTTTTCTCCATTATTCAAATATGTTATGGCTTGATTTTAAGTGAAATAGGAAGGCTAACATAAGTAAGAGTGATCGCACTTATAACGAGGAATATAAAATTAAAAATTTCATAATCTTTAATAATAAGTAAGCCAGCCCACCAAGTAATAAAAAATAATTTGAGAATATGATTTAAAAGCTTTAGCATAACGAGTGACGAGGGTTTTAAATAGTGCTGAAATTCCCCGTTTAAGTTCTTAATGATTTAGAAGTGAAAAGTAATTTTAAAACTCTCAGAGTACTTCGTTTAACACTATTTTTGCTATTTAATGTAATTAAGAATACATCATTCAATCAAAGTTATGCCAAATTAAAAATGAAATCTTGTACAATTAAGCTAAATAGTTGTATAATTCCTTCTTTTTATGGTATTAGGTTAGCTGCTCACTATTTAAAAGTAAAACTTTTTTAAAATCAAAAGAACAGTCCTTGTTTTAGTTTGGAAATAAAACAAAGGAATTGGTTTAAGTTTAGATAAACAGGGCCGTGTTTCTAAACCCATTAAAAAGAAGAATACTTATAATCATTATACGGTTGCAAAACGTATTATTGTTTGATATGGTACTTGTATAGCTGTAGAAAGTGAAAAGGAAAAAACACAAGTTTTATATTTAACTTCCCTTTTAATGCTAAGACGTAACCCAGCTTTCAAAGAGTATTAGGGGCGCTAATTAGTTCTTAAAGCTTTAATTAACGCATCCTTTGTCATTTTAGATCGGCCATCGATACCAACGTTTTTGGCCTGTTCATAGAGCTCTTCTTTTGACCACGCTTCATAGGGCTTAGCGTTACCGCCTTTTTTGCCGGCATTTGGTGTGTTTGCTATTCTTGCCGCTTTCTCCTTACTATAACCTTTATCTTTTAAAGCTTCATATTGGTCTTCGTTTTTAATGCTTGGTATGTCCATAATTTATGATTTTATTTGCTTCATTCGATAAATCTTACAACAATATCAAATAATTATGTAATAAATTGAGTCTTATCGCTTCATATATTTGTTTAAAAAAATAACCTTCAATAAAATATATGGAACAGAAACCTAAGAACCCGTTAAAGCAGTTCGCAAGAGTTGGTAAAGTTTTTTCTAAACAATTTGGTATAACTTCAAACCTCAGAGAAAATACTAAGCTCCAGGAATTACATGCTAATGCATTGAGATAGAATATTTAATTTTTTTAAATTAAAACGTTTCATTAGTGTTTATAGACAATAAATAATAACAGGTAATAACCATGAAAATTTAACGAATGACTATCAATAATTTAAAAACTTTTTTCGAAAGTCTTGAATGCGCTATTGGGGCGGTAAGAATAGATTATACCAACGACAGTACTCATCCAAAAGAATATGAAGTAAACCTTGATAGCGCTTTGGTTCGTGGGACTATTAAAGGAGTCGAATTAGATAGTGACATTTTATTTATTGAGTTTGATGTAAAATTTAATGAAGACATCACCATTAAATTAGATACTCCAAAAGGTTCGGTTGTAAATTTTTTATACTGTATTGAAGGAAATATATCTCAAAGCTTTGAAAAAAACAAATTAGTCAATTCCATTCAAACCTACCATACCCATATTTCTGCACCTATTGAAACGGAAGAAAATCATCTTTACTTCCCTAAAAACGAGCAGGTACATTGTGTGCTAATCGCTGTAAATACTTCTAAGACGAGTTTAGCTAATAGTAGTATTAATAAAATGGTTTCAAAACTTTTTGTTGAAGGTCAGACTCAGGATTTTATTTATAACGGCTCTAGTAATTTAAAAATTACGGAACATATTGAACGATTAGTAAACAGATCAAAAGAAGGGATTGTAAAAAGAGTATTAACCGAAGGGTTAATTTATGTGATTTTATCTATGAAAATAGAGCACTACACATTAGACCTTTCCAGACCTCAAGCTTTAACAAAAGCATTAACAAAGTCTGAGTTAAAACAAATTAATGAGCTCTCTCAGTTCATAAAAAACTTTCCAGAAACAGATTTGGGGGTGAGCGGCTTATGTTCAAAATTTGGTTTAAACACTAAGAAAGCTCAAAAAGGCTTTAAGTTAATGCACGAAAAAACGTTAAATGAGTACATAAGGTTTGTAAGGGTAACAAAATCTGAAGAACTCATTAAAACAACAGATTTAAATATTTCTGAAATTGTTTATACCTTAGGTCTTACCAATAGGAGCTATTTCTCGCACATTTTTAAAGAAGTGTACAACTGTTCTCCAAGTGCCTATAAACAAAAGAACGGGTTAGCAGCAGCAGGGTAATAAATATCAAAAAAACCATTTAAATAATTGCTTAATGCGCCTTTATTAAGGTATTTGAGGGTTATAATGAGTCAGTAGAGCGTCAATCGATAGGAGGCTAATAGAGGTATAATTACTTTTTATTAAAGCAAAACACTTAGGGGGCGTAACGACAGGATACATAAACAAAAAAAGTCAGAACCTAAGCTCTGACTTTCCTTTCTGTACTTGTAGCGAGAACGGGGCACGATCCCGTGACCTCTGGGTTATGAATCCAACGCTCTAACCAACTGAGCTACCTCGCCATAATTTTAAGTGTGCAAATATATAAACTATTATAGTTAGTACAAATAAAAAAGTGAGTTAAATTTCAAGTCTGATTTTTTGATAGTTCAAGTCTGATTTTTATCAAATTTATTTATTGAAATATAAGCGGCCGAGAGACTGTTAATAAAGTTCTAATAGAAGCGTTTTCTGAAGAAATTCTGCACCTAATTTTCTAAAATAGGTTCTGTTTAAAAATATAAAATTTAATAATTTTAATTTTTTTTATAGAGATATTAATATAGAATATCACTTTTTGATATTAATTTTTTTAACACTAATTAATGTTATATATTGGACAAAATATTATTATAACAAACCAACAAATGGACGAAAAATTAAAATACGAATTGGAATTTCCTATTCACGCTTCTCCGCAATTGCTATATCAATATATCTCGACACCGTCTGGTTTATCTGAATGGTTTGCAGATAATGTAAACTCTCGAGGTGAGCTTTTTAAGTTTATTTGGGATGGATCAGAAGAGTCAGCAAAGTTAATTGCAAAGAAGAGTGGAGAGCGCATTAAATTTAAATGGTTAGTAGATGAAGACGATCCATATTATTTTGAGATAAGAATACAGGTTGATGAAATTACAAAAGATGTGTCCATTATGATTACCGATTTTGCTGAAGAAGATGAAGTCGATGAAGCAAAAATGCTTTGGGAAAATCAAATTTCAGATTTAAAACAAGTATTAGGTTCTGCATAAAGATTTTTATATTTTAAACTTATATTTGTCCTGAAGTAATTCAGGACTTTTTTTTATGATTAATTACAACGGAACGTTTAATAAAAACACAGAAAATTTAAGCATTACTAATAGAGGTTACGCTTATGGTGATGCTTTATTTGAAACTATAAAAGTGTCTTATGGAAAGCTTTTATTTTGGGAAGATCATTATTTTAGATTGATGGCGTCTATGCGAATCATGCGCATGGAAATCCCTATGACTTTTACCATGGAGTTTCTTGAAGCTGAAGTTTTAAAAACAATTGAAGCTAATGATTTGGGACAAACATCTGTTCGTATAAAAATTAGTGTACATAGAAATGAAGGTGGTTTGTATAGTCCAACAACAAATGCGGTAAGTTATGTCATTACAGCAAAGGCCATTGAAAATGATTTTTATTTGCTAAATGAGGCTGATTATGAGGTTGACTTGTATAAGGATTTTTATGTGGCACCAAGTTTATTATCTACACTTAAAACCAATAATAAGGCCTTAAATGTTTTAGGTAGTATTTTTGCAAAAGAAAATGACTTAGATAACTGTCTGCTTTTGAATACCAATAAAACGGTCATTGAAGCGCTAAACGGAAATTTATTTCTTGTAAAAGGAAAAACAATTAAAACACCGCCTTTAACTGATGGGTGCTTAAAAGGCATTATGCGTAAGCAAATCCTAGATATTTTAGAGGTATTACCAGACTATAGTATTGAGGAAACTTCAATCTCTGCTTTTGAACTTCAAAAAGCTGATGAATTATTTATTACTAACGTTATTCATGGCATTCAACCAATAACAAAGTACAGAAAAAAAAGCTATTCAAATACTGTTTCTAAAGTGTTACTTCAAAAACTAAATGTGAAGATAAGATTGTCTTAATTATAGGTAGGGTTTTCTGGAGCGTTAGACCAAATACTATAGTCACCACCCAGTTCTATCATTTTTTCTTTCCAGAAAAATTCGTAATCTTTTTCAATAATGGTGTTTTTGTGTACGTTTTTTGTTACCACCCAAGCATTAGACTTGAGTTCTTCTTCTAACTGATTGATTTCCCATCCCGAGTAACCTAAAAAGAATTTGATATCCCTCTCAGTTATTTTTTCTTCAATGATTAATTTTGAAACCTCGCCAAAATCGCCTCCCCAAAAAATACCTAAAGAGATTTCAATGCTATTGGGAATCAATTCTGGTACCTTATGTATAAAATAGAGATTATCCTGTTCAACAGGACCTCCATTATAAACCTTAAAGGGCGCATTGATTTCGGGAACTAAATCATTAATCGTGTAATCTAAAGGCTTGTTCAGTATAAAACCAATAGAGCCCTCTTCTGAGTGATTTGTTAATAAGACAATGGACCGATTAAAAGATAAATCTCCAATTATTGATGGTTCAGCAATTAACAAATCCCCTTTTTTTGGTTTGGTCAAAATCATAATAAAAAGGATTTAATCATATTAAATGTAAAGTTTATTTATTAAATACACAACGTTTATACAGGTTAATATACAAAAAAAAAGCCTTCCCACGATACATCGTGAGAAGGCTTTTAAATGATATAATGTTGTAAATAATTAGTTTACAGCACTTGATAAATCAGATCCAGCTTTAAACTTAACAACGTTTTTCGCTTTGATTTTGATTGTTTTTCCAGTTTGTGGGTTTCTTCCATCTCTTGCAGCTCTTTTAGAAACTGACCAAGAACCGAATCCTACTAATGAAACTCTGTCACCTTTTTGTAAAGCGCCTTCTATTTCAATTAACGCACATTCTAAAGCTTTTTTTGAAGCTGCTTTAGTAATTCCTGCGTGTTCTGCCATAGCATCGATTAAATCTGTTTTGTTCATAATTTAAATTTTAATTATTAATAAATAGTTGGTAAACAATATTTTTGTTAAATCCTCTACAAATTTATACGGATTATGCTACTATGCAAGTAATAGCAAGGGAAATACCAAAATTTGTTGATAACTTAAACCATTTGTTAATAAAGGTGGTGTTTTTTGTGATTTTTTAACTTTATCACTGTTGATAAGGCTTTACACCATTTTTGCATCCTTTTCAAAAGAATAACCATTTAAAAGAGATTTAATGTCCATGGTCCGTTTTCCTGGTAGCTTTAGCTCTAGTATTTTTATAAAACCTTCTTTTACAGCGACTTTAGTTTCTTTTTTAGTGGAAATAATTTGACCCACCGCATAGTCATGGGCAACAACTTCTTTTTCTGAAGTATAAATTTTCACATCTAAAGTAGTATCTCCGTTATGCAAAGTGCTCCAGGCAGCGGGGTAGGGGCTTAAGCCACGAATTTTATTATATATAGTATCTATTGGTGCTGACCAATCTATTTTACAATTTTCTGTATTTAGTTTATAGGCTGTTTTGCTAATCGCATCTTCAGGTTGTGCTATGGTCTTAACAGCGCCTTCTTCTATTAGTTTTACTGTTTTTAGTACTAGGGTACTCCCAAGAGTCATTAGTTTGTCGTGAAGGCTTCCTGCATTTTCATTGGCTTCAATGGGTAGCTCCTCCTGGAGAATCATGGCGCCAGTATCTATTTTTTCATCTATAAAGAATGTAGATACCCCAGTTTTTGTTTCTCCATTTATTATTGCCCAATTAATTGGTGCTGCACCACGGTAGTTTGGTAAAAGAGAGGCATGAAGATTAAAAGTGCCATACTCAGGCATTTGCCAAACCGCTTTTGGTAACATTCTAAAGGCTACCACTATTTGTAGGTTTGCCTTTAGGGCTTTTAGTTCTTTTAAAAAATCCGCGTCTTTAAGATTAGTGGGTTGTAAAATATTTAAATGCTGTGCTTCAGCAAATTCTTTTACAGCACTTTTGTTAAGTTTGCGGCCGCGGCCTGCTGGTTTGTCTGGAGCAGTAATAACACCAACAATAGTATAGTTGTTTTCTACAAGTGTTTGTAAAGTGGTGACGGCAAAATCTGGTGTGCCCATAAAAACTATCCGTAAGTCTTTTTCCTTTGTCATTATATATGTGCTAATTTATAGGTATTGGTTTTTGTAATACTTATTATTTCTTGTTCTAATAAGACTTTTAATGTGCTGTTTATTTGTGTTTCAGAAAAATTTAGACGCTCAAATAAACTTCGAGATGATAAATTTTCAGACTCTAAAGCTTCTATTATTTTTCGGGTAATCACTTTTGAATCCGCTAATTTAGATGGTTTTCGACTAATACAAACAGAACAAACACCGCAATCAGAAGCGTCTTTTTCTCCAAAATAGGAGAGGAGTTGTACGCTTTTACAAAGGTCATCATTATTTATATAGTTTAAAACCGAAAGCACCTGTTTTTCCTTTAGTACGTTTTGTTGTTTTATAACAGTAGAAATGCTATTAATCGTATTATCATCTTCTCGCGGTTGCAAATACGTTATTTGTGCATCTGTCTTTGAATTTTTAAATGTAATAATCTCAGCTTTTTCTAATTGTTTTAGCACAGCAAAAATAACATTTTCATTAACTGAGGCTTTCTCGGCTACCAAACTGGTATTGATTTTAGTTTCCTGTTCAAAAATGCCGCCATAAGTTCTTAAAATCGATTTTACGACCGTATTACTCTCTGAATGTGTTTCTAAATAGTTAAAAAGAGCGGCATTGCTTACAATAAACTGTACAATGGTTCTTTGGTTAAACTGCTTTGAAAGTGTTATCACACTCGTTCTGTCTAGTAATAGTAAGGCATTGTAGGCTAAAACAGTATTAAATTTATAAAGCTTACAAAATTTATTAAAATTGAAATCGAATGTTTCATTGACACCTTCACCATAAGGAATTTGAAAATAACTGCTCAACTTCCTATAGATTACCTTTATAAAGTCAACCCTTGGCAGCACGTTTAAAAACTGGTTTTTAACCAGACCTTCATCCGCGTTGTTTTTTAAAATAACGGCAAATGCCTTGTTTCCATTTCTTCCTGCACGTCCAGCTTCTTGAAAATAACTTTCCATGCTTTCAGGCAAGTTTAAATGGACTACCGTTTTTACATCGGGTTTGTCTATACCCATGCCAAAAGCGCTGGTAGCAACTATAATTTGCTTTCTGTTTTGCATCCAGTTATCAAGAGCCGCATCCTTCTCTTTGTTTGTTAGTCCGCCATGATAATAAGTAGAAGTAAAGCCTTTGCTTTCCAAAAACCGGCTGACCTCTAATGTTGCTTTTCGGTTTCTGACATAGACGATTGAAGCCGCTGGATTTTTTTTTAAAATAGCCTCTAACCTGAAATATTTATCTTCTTCGTGGAAAACCATATAGGCTAAATTAGGCCGAGAAAAAGACTGTCGGAATACTTTCGGACTAATAAAATCAAGTTCTATAATTATGTCCTCAACCACTTCTGGAGTTGCACTTGCGGTTAAAGCAATAACATTTACAGTGGGCTGTAACTCACGTAACTTTGTAATATTTTTATAGCTTGGTCTAAAGTCGTTTCCCCATTGGCTAATACAATGTGCTTCATCTACTGCAATAAGATTCACATGCATTTGCCGTATTCTATCTTGAACAATATCTTGTTGTAAACGTTCGGGGGATAAATACAAGAATTTATAATTGCCATAAATACAATTGTCTAAGAGTGTGTCTAATTGCGAATAGGAAATACCACTGGTTAAAGCCATTGCTTTTATACCTTTATCTTGTAATGCCTGCACTTGGTTTTTCATAAGTGCTACTAAAGGCGAAACGACAATACAAATGCCTTCTTTGGCCAAAGCTGGAATTTGAAAACATAGCGATTTACCTCCACCAGTAGGCAAAAGAGCAAAGGTGTCTTCACCTGCTAAAACCGAATTTATAATGTCTTCTTGAAGCGGCTTAAATGTGGTGAATTTCCAATAACGTTCTAATATGTTTATAGGATGCTCCATTACTACGAATTACAATACTTTTACAACATCGATAATATAATCTGCTCTAGCTTCAATGGAGCCAAAAGGAACATCTCTTAAATTATAGCCATAGCTGTTGTAGGTATCTAGCAGTTTTTCATGAATTTCTATGGCCTGGTCAAAATTTTCATAACGTTCATTATCACTCGTGAAAATATCCTGCCACGGCGCTAAGATAAAAACCGAATCATAAACATGTTCTTTGCAGGCGAGCTTAAAAACATTGGCATAACTAGTGCCTTTAAAATCCATATACGCGGGCACATCTGGAATACCACGATCTAAAAACACGAATTCATTATCACTTGAAATAGCGTCCTTGTATTGTGTAATTCTTCCTTCTAAAAGTAATTCACTAAACTTTATAGGATCTGTTAAAAAAAGCTGCTCAATACCTTCTTCTCTAGCTTTTAATATCACGTCTCTAGATATTTCTTCAAAGCAGGTAAACCCTCTTTTTGTTAACTCCTTTATTAGTGAAGATTTTCCGGTTCCTGGACCACCGGTTATGACAATAGTTTTTGTATTCAATTGTGGTATAATTTTAGCTGTAAAATTCGTGATTAAACCTGGATTATGCACTAAAAATTCTTTATGAAGTTTGGAAATGCAATAAAACCTGACATTTTACTCGTTTTAGAATAGCCTAGCTATGGTAAAATTTGAAAATGTAGTAAAGTGATTGTTTTTAAGCAGTTTCAAGCTATAATAGATTTTGTAATGTGTAATCCAAGGTAAAAAGGTATAAAAAAAATGCAAAGTATAACTTATCTTTGTAACTTATTTGAGACTTATGAGCGAGAAACAAAATCCAGATGAATTTTATAAGAAGCTAAAAGAGCAGTTGCAGGATACTGCATTATGGCCCACGGAGTACTTGTATAAATTTATTGTTAAATCTGATGCGAAAAAAATTTTAGATATCGAAGCTATTTTTAACCATTTAGGAGCGGTGATTAACACAAAAGAATCTAGTAATGGTAAATACACCAGCGTTTCAATACATGTGCGTTTAAAAAATCCTGATGCTGTTATTGAAAAATACAAAGAAGTCGCCGCCAAAATAGAAGGGGTTATTTCTTTATAGAAAGTATCTTGCTTTCTGTTTTTAAAGAGGAAAAGGGACCAATAGATTGGTAACAGGGGTTTGTTAACTAAATAATTCAAGTTATGAACGTAATTTCTCTATAATTTTTACGTTATACATTAAACTTTTTGTATTTTGCCAAAGCATTAGAATCTTCAATGCATTACATTAATTCTACACATTTTTATTTTGATAGACGACATAGAATACAACACAGAGCGTGAGCATTTAATCATTCCAGAATATGGAAGACACGTTCAAAAAATGGTGAACTTTGCTATTAAGCAAGAGACTAAAGAAGAACGCAGTAAAGTTGCTAAAGCAATTATTTCGGTCATGGGAAATCTACAACCTCATTTACGTGATGTGCCAGATTTTCAGCATAAACTTTGGGATCAACTCTTTATCATGTCTAAATTTGAGTTAGACGCAGATTCTCCTTATGGAATGCCATCTAAAGAACTTTTAGAAGAGAGACCAGAAACATTAGAATACCCTCAGAATTTTCCAAAATACCGTTTCTACGGTAACAATATCAAAACGATGATTGATGTGGCTATTTCATGGGAAGATGGCGATTTGAAAGAAGCGTTAATCTATACTATTGCCAACCACATGAAAAAATGTTTCTTAAATTGGAACAAGGACACCGTGGAAGATAGTGTGATTTTTAATCACTTATTCGAATTATCTAATGGTGAGTTGAACCTTAAAGATTCAGAGGAAGAATTAACAGATTCTGCAAGTTTAATAAAAAGTAGTAATAAGAAAAAGTATACCAATACGCATTCTAGCAAAAAGGGATCTCAAAGTAAATCCAATACATCTAACCGCAACAAAAAACGATATTAAAATAGCAAATGGGTACATTTATTATTGAAGGCGGACACCAGCTAAAAGGTGAAATACAGCCTCAAGGCGCGAAAAACGAAGCATTACAAATTTTATGTGCTGTATTGCTGACTTCTGAAAAAGTTACCATTAATAATATTCCAGATATTATTGATATCAATAAACTCATGATGCTTTTAGGCAATTTAGGGGTTAAAGTTGAGAAAATAACAGAAGGAACTTATACTTTTCAAGCAGACGACATTAATCTAAAATATTTAGAATCTGCCCTGTTTAAAGAAGAAGGGCGTGGTTTGCGTGGCTCAATCATGATTGTTGGACCCTTATTAGCACGTTTTGGAAAAGGGTACATTCCTAAACCGGGAGGTGATAAAATTGGCCGTCGTCGTTTAGATACCCATTTTGAAGGCTTTATTAACCTTGGTGCGAAATTTAGATATAATCGTGAAGATTATTTTTATGGCGTAGAGGCTGAAAAACTTAAAGGAACAGACATGCTTCTCGATGAAGCATCGGTTACTGGAACAGCTAATATTGTCATGGCCGCTGTTTTAGCAGAAGGTAAAACAACGATATACAACGCGGCTTGTGAACCTTACTTACAGCAATTGTGTAAAATGCTGAATCGTATGGGGGCAAAAATCTCTGGTGTGGGTTCTAATTTATTAACCATAGAAGGCGTAGACCGTTTAGGCGGAACAGAACATACCATGCTTCCTGATATGATTGAAATTGGTAGTTGGATTGGTCTTGCAGCTATGACGAAGAGTGAACTTACCATTAAAAATGTAAGTTGGGCTGATTTAGGACAAATACCAAACGTATTTAGAAAACTAGGGATTACCTTAGAAAGACGTGGAGACGATATTTATATTCCTGAGCATAAAGAAGGTTACGAAATACAAAACTATATTGATGGTTCTATTTTAACGATTGCAGATGCGCCTTGGCCTGGTTTTACTCCAGACTTACTAAGCATTGTTTTAGTTGTTGCAACGCAAGCAAGAGGCGAAGTATTAGTACACCAAAAAATGTTTGAAAGCCGTTTATTCTTTGTAGATAAGATAATTGATATGGGCGCAAAAATTATTTTGTGTGATCCGCATAGAGCGACCATTATTGGTCATGATTTTAAATCACAGCTAAAAGCAACCACCATGACGTCGCCAGATATTAGAGCAGGTATTTCATTATTGATTGCTGCATTATCTGCAAAAGGAACCTCTAAAATTCATAATATCGAACAAATTGATCGCGGTTACCAACACATAGTAGAACGTCTACAACGTATAGGTGCAAAGATTGAAAGAGTAGAAGGAAACTAAAATAAGTTCTTTATATAAAACATAAAGAGGCTGTCTAAAAAGACTTTTAAATTTATTTTGTCAGGTTGGGCTTGTCGAAACTAATATTTATTACCAGTAGGTTAAAATATTTCGACAGGCTCAATATGACAATGAACTCGTCTTTTTAGACAGCCTCTTTTTTTATATAATAAGATGTAAAAAATTAAAGCTTTTTTACATCTATATCAAAGAGCTTAGCCGCATTTTTCCAAAGGATTAACTCCTTTTTTTCATCTGCTAGTTCTAATTGATTCATAAATTTTAAATAAGATTCCATATTAGAAATGGGCCAATCTGTACCGTATAACAAATAATTTGGGTCACCTGCATACGTAATCATTTCTTCAATTTCTTTTTTCATGTAGCGTTCGAACTTTTCAGAAAAATTACCCAGAACCAATCCTGAAATATCAGCATACACGTTTTTGTTTTTATAGACGACTTCCATACAATCTTTAATCCATGGATTTCCAATATGACAGATTACTATTTTTAAATCGGGGTAATCTACTGCTAAATCATCAATATGTATGGGGTGAGAGTATTTTATTTTACCAGTAGGCGCGTAGGTGTCACCAGAATGAAACATGACTGGAACATCATATTCTATAGCCATTTCGTACATGAGTTTCAATCGAATATCGTTTGGGTAAAACGGCTCGTAGCCTGGATAAAATTTTAAACCTTTTATGAGGCCATTTTCTAGGTATTCACTTATTTCTCTTACATCTCTATGGTCATAATGTAAATAACTAATACCAGAAACAACACCTAAGTTATCACGGCCTTTTATAGCTTCAACAACCTGCCTTGTGCTGGGACGGTGCTCATTAACTTTATAAGAAGACAGCACTAACGAATAGTTTACCTTGTTTTCTAACATGTTATCCGTAAGATTGTTTAGACAATCTTCTAGAGAAACCACCCGGTCTTCGTGGTAATTATTAATATGAGTATGTACGTCTATAATCATGTTTGTTTTTGTTTTGAATGCAGTGGTTTATAACACTTAGATTTAAAAATTAGAGGCTTTTTATCTCCTTAACGGTGTTGATCATACTTTTTTCTGTTTGTCCATAAAACAGATTAAAAATTTTTAGATTAAAAACATTGAAATTACCAAAAAACGACCACAACAACCCTATTCATTTTCTTTTTTTTAAGGATAAACACCCTTTTTAATTTGGTGTTATGTCTTTTTAAAAACAAGTTTTTTCCTGCTATAATTTTTATGTTCAAGACATAACTTGCATGTATTATAAACCAAAATAATATTTAATTATGGAAAATGAATGCAAAAATGACTTCTTTAAGGACATGAAGTTGTCAAGACAAGAAATTGAAACTTTTGAAAAATATGTAACGACTATTGAAAAAGCACAAAAGAATGGTGTAGAGTTTTTAAATGCAGACGTTTTAGCATTTACACCTGCAGCTTTATTAGTGGTAGCCGTTGCAAAATTTGCGTACGATGTATACCAAGATTATGGCACAATTGCAGCAGATCCTCAAGACTTTCAAGTGCACTTTAAAAGTATTATTAAAGAGCTTAGCGCGTTAGAATCTATGGATCAAGATTCACCAAGTTTAGATACTTATGCAAGATTAAGAAAGGACTTAATTTGTGCCAAAAAAAAATCTAAATAATTTATTAATTAATAAAGATGTCTTGAGGAAATAGTTTGTAAAGCTGATTTAAGTTAAGGCATCTTTTAATTAAAAAACAGGACAATGTATATATTATATTTAATAATTTTTGGAGCTTGGTTACTTTTTACCATTGCTTGGCAATTTGAAAAAGTAAGAGAACAAAGTAAAATACTACGGGTCATAAACACTTTTAATATATTACCCATTTGGACTTTTTTTGCACCAAATCCTGGAATGTATGATACCCATCTTTTATATAGAGATAAGTTAGATGGTGGAGCATTTAGTGATTGGCATGAGATCGATGTCGTACAAAGTCGAAAATTTTATCACTTTATCTGGAATCCTCATAAACGAACAAACAAACTAACCATTGATGCTATTTCTGAGGTTAAGGCTATTAAAAATGCAGGGATACTCAAAGAAATAGACGACATGATTCTTGTTAATCAAATTAAATTCTCTAAAGGTTATATGTTATTACTTAATATGATATTTAGCCATAAAAAGAAAAAAGAGACTTCAGTATCTCGGCAATTTATAGTTTTAGATTCTACAAATATTGGAGGACAAAGAAATTTAATCCCTTTATTTTATTCACCTTTTCATAAATTTTAAATCATGGATATTACAATTATATATTACTACATCATTTTAATATTATCTATAGGATTATCTATAAAATCGTGCGAATATTTATCCACTATAAAAATGTTTCAAAAAGGAAATGCTTTTGATTATTCAGTAATTGGTATAGATATGTTTCAAATGGGAAAACTTGGTTGGTTTTTTAAGCTTATTTATTCTAAAAATGGTGTGATTTCTCTTATTACTTTATCTTTAATGTCTACCGTAATTATTTATGCCTCACCATTTAATAGTGTACTGTTTAGTACTGCTGTAGTGGTATTATTAAGTGTGAATTTACTATTGTATTACAGACATTCTTATGGTTTAGATGGCGCAGATCAAATGTCGTTGTTGCTTATTATTACAGTGTTTTTATGCTATGTTTTTGCAAGTGACCCTAATATTCAAAAAATTGGTGTTTTCTTTATTGCGTTTCAATTATCGTTATCGTACACAGTAGCGGGAATTGCAAAATTGTTTTCTAAACAATGGAGAAGCGGTTTAGCTATTCAGGGTATTTTGAGTACTTATACCTATGGTATGAAATTTACTAGAGAAAAACTTACCAAAAACAAGTTTATGTGTTTGACTTTATGTTGGCTTACTATTATAATGGAAATATGCTTTCCGTTAGTTATATTTTTAGACCCACAAATAACTTTAATCTTTTTAGGTTTCGGTTTCTTATTTCATTTATCGATTGCAATAGTAATGGGATTAAACGATTTTGTTTGGGGTTTTTCAGCCGCCTATCCAGCATTTTATTATTTGTCGACTTTAATATGAGTTCGTTTTATCGAGCTCTAAAAAATAGTATATGCCATTACTCATGAAAGACTAAAGTAAACAAGCGCTTTTCCTTTTCTGAGGTATTAAGAGATGCAGCATGGCCGTAGTGTACTTTTTTACAAAATAATGAATTTGGAGAATGGGTTTTTGTTTTTGCCAGTATTCCGTTTTTTAAGGTTTCGTTTTTTTCTTATAATTTGTCTGTTGATCGTTTAATGAAAAGGCTAGTACGTTTATAATATTTTAATTTACACTAAATTAAAACATTATTTTATTAACTCACGGCTTCCTTATAAACCTGCAAACAACGCTCCCGAGCTTCTTTGTGATCTACCATTTTTTCAGGGTAATCATTGGTGTCAAATTCGGGTACCCACTGTTTAATATAGTGTCTGTCCTTATCAAATTTATCAATTTGAGTGGTAGGGTTAAAAATTCTAAAGTAAGGAGAGGCATCTACACCAGAACCTGCCACCCATTGCCAGTTCCCTACGTTACTTGCCATCTCGTAATCGTGTAGCTTTTCAGCAAAATAGGCTTCCCCTAAGCGCCAATCGATTAGTAAATGTTTACATAAAAAACTACCCACCAACATGCGTACACGATTGTGCATAAATCCGGTTTCGTTTAATTGTCGCATACCAGCATCTACTAATGGGTAGCCTGTTTTTCCTTCACACCATAGCTTAAACTCTTGTTCATTATTGCGCCATTCAATACGGTCATATTTCGATTTAAAAGCGTCTTTATGAGTGTCTGGGAAATGCCATAGGATTTGCATGAAAAATTCACGCCAAATCAGTTCTTGCCAGAATATTTCATTATTTTCTGCAATGGCTTTTTTCATCATCTTACGAATACTTACAGTGCCAAAGCGCAAACGAGGCCCTAACCGTGATGTGCTGTCTTTCGCTGGAAAGTTTCTGGTCGCTTCGTAATCTTGAATCAACGTTGGCGTTACTGTATACTCCGCGATCTCCTGTTTGGCTTTTTTAAATCCAATGTCTGATAAACTTAAATTTGGAAGTCTTGAATTTTGAATCAGGTTGTTTAGGAATTCATTGGTGTAGTAAATTTTTAAATCATACGATTTAAAAGCCGCTTTCCATTTTTTCATGTAGGGCGTATAAACTACATAGGGTTTACCATCATCTTTTGTGACTTCTTCTTTTTCAAAAATGACTTGGTCTTTAAATGTTTTAAAGCTAATAGCATTTTTTTTGAGTAATTTTTCGATGTTTTCGTCACGGGTTCTGGCATAGGGTTCATAATCATGATTGGTAAAAACGGTATCTATGGCATAGTCTTCAATTAATTGTTTGAAAACAGTTTCAGGTTTACCATAATACATGGCAAGGCTACTATCTTGTTCCTCTTGCAAGGTTTTGCGCATGTTTTGTAACGTACTATGTATAAAAGTTACGCGCGCATCCGTTTCGGGCAGTTTATCAAGAATCTCACTATCGAAAATAAATAGGGGTAAAACAGGATGTTCCGATTTTAAAGCTTCATAAAAGCCTACATTGTCATCTAAGCGTAAATCGCGTCGAAACCAAAATATAGTCACAGTTTGTTTCATTTTAAAAGAGGGTTTTTCGTTCCCGATTAAACGGTAATTTTTTTCTCAACCTTTATAAGGCTATTATGGCATTTTAGATGTGTTGCCGTCAATAGTGTTATTGATGTCAGTTTGAGCTCGATCTAAGGACGCCAGTTCACACTAAATTAATAGTTATAATTAAATAATTTACATAAAAAAGACCTTGGTAGTTGTTATTTATAAACACCAAAAAGCGCTTCTAGCTTTTTTGTACGATACTCAAAAATCTCGTTTAGCTTTGGTTTAACTAAAAAAGGATGTGCTAACTGACCTAAAAATCCCAAGGGAACCTTGTAATCAATAATGTCTTCCATTTCGACACCACCTTCAATTTCATTTATAAAATGTTTATGGTGCCATAAGGCATACGGACCAAAACGCTGCTCGTCTACAAAATACTCCCCTTCTTTTACATGTGTGATTTCTGTAACCCATTTGGTTTTGATACCTAAAATGGGAGTCACAATATACTGAATGATTTGACCAGCAAACATGGGTCTATCTGCTCCAGAAAGGATGTTGAACCCCATATAGTCTGGAGTGATGGTTTTAAGATTTTGTGGACTTGACAAAAACGCCCAGGCTTGTTCTTTAGTCATTGGAAGCTTTTGTTTTTTGTGTAGTCTGTATATTTTCATAGCATGCCCGTGAAAGGGGTCTTTTTAGTTATTTTAATTTTTTGAATTCCGAAACTTTGGTAGTGAAGATTTTTATTAGTTGTTTAATAGTACATAAGCATTCAAAGAAGTTGCAATCAACAGCCAAATCATATAAGGCAATAACAAATAGCTTTTAGCTTGCATAGCATTTTTATTACTAAAGAAAAAAGTAAAAATAACCACGGTAAGTGCGCCAATAACTGCGAGTCCTATTGCTGTTTTATGCTGATTAAAAAACACGTAGTTCCAAAGCACATTCAAGATGAGTTGAAAGACAAAAGCCAAACGTAATTTTAACGCGTCAAATTTCAAAAACAAATAGCCTAAATAAATAGAAAAGCAAATCATGATGAGTGTCCAAGACGCTCCAAAAACCCAACCTGGTGGTGTCCAGGGCGCTTTGTTAAGATTAATGTACCACTCGGTTAGTGGTCCATTGTTCATGAGCCAACTGCCATAAGCGAGACCCCCAAAGTTAATAATCAAAAAAAACAGTATGCGTTTAGCTAGTTTCATAGGTGCTTGGTTATTTTTTTACTTAGCGGATTAGTCGCAGAGTAGAAATAGTCTACTAATAGGCCCTTGTTATTCACTAAATATTTTTGAAAATTCCATTTTACTGAAGAGTTACTGACCCCATTTTTAGATTTTTGAGTCAACCACTTATACAGTGGGTGTTTTTCGTTTCCTTTAACCTTAATTTTTTCAGTAATTAAAAAAGTGACACCATAATTTACCTCACAGAACGTTGTTATGTCTTTTGCATCCCCAGGCTCTTGTTTTCCAAATTGATTACAAGGGACACCAATGACTACTAAAGTAGCTTTATAAGCATCACTTAATTCTTGAAGTGCTTTATATTGCGGTGTAAAGCCACATTTGGAAGCCACGTTTACAAATAGTAGGTGTTTGCCTTTAAAGTCTGATAATGATATGGGCATTCCATTTAAGGCATTTATTTTAATATCATAAATGGATTGGGTGTTACCCGTATTAATGGATTCAGAAGGTTTAGAAAAAAACGTTTTAAAGAATATTTGAAAGGGATTCATAAGCTTAAATTTTGAAGCTTACTATCCCGCAGTCCATTTCGAAAATTTGACCTGAAATAGAGGCGGCCTTTTCTGAAATTAAAAAGTCTGCCATATTGGCAACTTCTTCAGGTTTCAGGAATTTTTTAAGCGGGTGGCGGTCGGTCATGTTGTCGACCATTTTCTCGTTGCGAAGTAATTTTGAAGCTAATTGTGTGTCTGTGACTGTTGGCGCAATGGCATTAACTCTTATTGTTGGTGCTAATTCAGCACCTAAAGATTTTACTAAACCTTCAATGCCAGATTTTGCCGTGGCTACACTGGCATGAAATGGCATGCCTAATTTGGCAGCAACTGTGCTAAACAATAGGATAGAAGGTGCGTTACCGTTTTTTAATATTGGTAAATACTTTTGAATAGCTTTGACTGCACCAAGTACATTAATTTCGAAATCTGCTCTAAAATCGTCTAAGCTTAGTCTAGAAATTGGTTTCAAGTTAATGCTGCCTGGGCAATAAATTAAGACGTCTAAAGCTTCTAATTCAGGGAGCTCATCTTTTAACACATCACACGTGTGATGTGTTAAATTTTGATGAGAATGTTCTGGAGGCGTTCTACTTATGTTTATTACCTTATTGCCATTTAATAAGCTAGTAACAATAGCATTGCCAATACCTTTGCTTCCGCCTATAACTAGTATGTTTTTCATAATATTAATGAGATTTTTAGCATAGACGAAAGGCAGCACTTAGGCTGTATTCTCTATGATGTAGGACGACCTTTCAATCGTTTTTCAATTTTTTGTTTCATTGCCGTAAGACGCTTCATCACGTCCATAAGCTCTGGGTTTTTTGTTTCTTTATAAATTTCATTTAAGCCTAAAATTAGTTCTTTTACTTTACGAGAAGCTATAATACGTTCATTGGTGGTAATAAATGTAGTACCTGCTTCTTCAAATTCTAAGGCTTTTTTTAAAATGTCCATTGTCAATCTTTTAGGTAATTCTGTAATTCAGTTATTTTGGCTTGCGATTTAAAAGCGCCTCCATAATAAACAGTTACAGTTGTAGAAGTATCGTCTTTGATACCACGTGATGAAACGCATAAATGCTTTGCATCAATAATTACAGCTATATCTTCTGTTTCTAGAATTAGTTTTAATTCGTTTGCTATTTGATTCGTTAAACGTTCTTGTACTTGTGGTCGTTTTGCGAAATATTGTACAATTCGGTTTAACTTTGATAGACCAATAACCTTGCCAGAAGAAATGTATGACACATGTGCTTTACCAATGATAGGAACAAAGTGATGCTCACAATTGGAGTAAAACGTGATATTTTTTTCGACAAGCATCTGGTTATATTGATACTTATTGTCAAATAAAGCAATTTTTGGTTTATTATTGGGGTTTAATCCAGAAAAAATTTCATCAATGTACATTTTGGCGACGCGATTTGGTGTGCCTCTTAGAGAATCATCTGTGAGATCTAAGCCCATAACATCCATAATCTCTTCAAAAAGTCCTGCTATTTTTTCTTTCTTTTCTGCATCATTCATTTTAAAGGCATCGGCCTTCATAGGTGTTTCTAAACCAGTATATAAATGATTGTCACCAATGTCTTCTTGAGATAAACCATTAAACGTAACACCATTTTTTTTCGTAAGCATTTCTAAATCAGTCTTGTTCATCTGTGTTCTTTTTTATTATTTTTAATAGATCAAAGGGCTTCGCTTCTAAAAGTATTGATTTCCAGTAATACTTTTTTAACACCTGTCTTAGAAATATTTATCGTTTACTTATTTTATTGTGCGTAATTTGTTTTTGTCTTGTGCATTTAAACCGTCCGTCTTCAAAACCGCGTTTTTTCGAGTGTTTGGTTGTTCGTCCTTGTACTCGAGCTCTCCAAAGTCTAAAACTGCTAGGTTTCATCTCCCGCCGCATGAGTTCAATTACTTCCTGTTCTTTTATATTGAATTGAAAGGTAATCGCGTCAAAGGGTGTCCGGTCTTCCCATGCCATTTCTATAATGCGATCTAAAGCTTCAATTGTAAACGTTTTTTTCATTATAGGCCCATGAATTTGTATTGTTCATCAAAAGCTATTTTTTTCGCAAAAAGCCTATCAAAAAAAGACTGATTCTCTTTAAAGGTTTTGCTATTTCTGAAGTGAATAAACTTGCCTTGTGCATGAATGCTCGAACCGTTTATTTTGTAAATCACTAACTGATAAAAAGGAATCGCCCAACTAAAATTTTTTAATCCTTGATTGATGTGTATTAAAATGCCACTAGGTCTTAATTCAATACTTGCATAATTTATATCTGATATAATATTGAGGTAACGCTGTAAACTCGGGCTCACTTCATCTACAATCATACGTTTAGATCCAGTACCTTTCATTCGAATAGATTGAATAAACGAATAGGGTTTGCCTACTAAATCATTTATAATTGCATCCGTTTTTTTATCTGTATGTGTTGTGTTTAAAATCAATTTATGCGTTTTGAATGTAAACAAATTTACAAAATGTTTAACTTAATTCAATATAAGTTAAACAAAAATTAACATTTAAAAGTTTATTGATTTATAGTCAAAACCTATAGTAGTTGTTTAGAGCAGATGTAATAATAATTAGTTGAAGTGATTTTTAGTTTGTCTTCAGAGTATCCCGGTTACTTAGCGTATGTCTCTTTAAAATTCGACTAGCCTCTTTTTTAACTAAAGCATTAGCTTTCATACGCCATAGTGTAGCGCTCGCTTTCTTTCTGGTCTCCTTTTCATTTATAATCGGAAATGGATAGTCCTTGCCCAATTGAAAACCAGTGATTTGTTGATCGAAATAAGACATGTCTTGAGGATTATGGATATGGGGTGCTTCTAAATCTGATAGTTCTGGAACCCATTGTTTAATAAATGCACCTTCAGGATCATGTTCTAAGCTATTCTTGAGCGGGTTATAAATACGAAGCATATTAATACCTGTTTCACCTGCTTGCATTTGTATTTGCGGATAATGTATTCCTGGTTCGAAATCTAAAAATAGCGCGGCGAGATAGTCGCTCATGTCTTGCCATGGTTGCCATAAATTATGGGTAAATATGGAAACGATCATGGCCCGCATTCTAAAATTTAAATACCCTGTTTCAATTAAACATCTTATACAGGCATCAACCAAAGGAAATCCAGTTTGTCCATTTTTCCAAGCGTTTTGAAACTCTAAATTTATTGGTTTATTTAATTGGTGAAAGCCTTTGTTGATGCTTTTAAATTCCATTTTACTTTCCATTTCAAACTTTTGAATAAAATGGGCCTGCCAACGCAGCCTAGATAAGAAAGCATTTAAATGTTTTTTATGTTTACTATCATTAAAGGAGTCTCTGGTAGCATTAATTACTTGTTTTACAGATAAGTTTCCCCAGGCGATGTAGGGTGATATGCGGCTACAACTGGTTCTTGCTTTTAAAGGTTTTGAGATATTTGCGCTATAGCTTTTGTGTCGCTCTTTTAAGAAAGAATTCAAATATTTTAAGCCCGTTGTTGTGCCCCCTTGCTGGACTGTTTTTGATTTAGGAGACTTTAAATCAATAGTGTTGAAATCCTTTGCTAACGAGTCAAGGGCTTCGATAGATAATAGTTGATTACGTTTTGGTCGAAACTGATATTCAGGCTGCATCATAAAATGCTCCCAATCTGAAAGCCAAGATTTTCTGTTTTTTAGGCCACGAAAAATACCGTTATTTACGTTTTCAGTCCATACAATGTTTTGTGTTTTACAGAATGCTGAAAAGGCTATATCACGATCAAATGTTTTTTTAATACCAGTTTCTTGATGCGAATAGATCTGGGTAACATTATAATATTTTTGAAGTTTTAAAATAAATAATTCGACACTGTCTTTTACTACAAACACCTTTGAATTATATGCTTTTAAATGGCTGTTTAAATCTTCTAAAGATTGTTTTACAAAATCCCAATGCCGTTCGCTATAATGTTTATCTTCTAGTAAAAAATCCTCAAAAATGTAACATAATAAAACAGGTGTGCCAGATTGCAACGCGTTACTAACAGCTTCATTATCTGCTAAACGTAAATCACGTTTAAACCATAAAATATGCAATGTCTCTTTTTCTTCCACTAAAAACGGTCTGGAGTTTTAATTATATCAAGCGCTCTTTCCTTTATGTTTTGCAAGGTTTCAGGATTCATTTTATCAAGGAGACTGTACATCATTCCCATCCTAAAATTACCGCCTAGTTTTTCTCGTTTGTCATCTAGAAAATGCCAATACAAGCTATTAAATGGACAGGCGTTTTCTGTTACTTTTTCTTTATGGTTGTAATGGCAGTCCTTGCAGTAGTTGCTCATTTTGTTTATATAACTTCCACTTGAAACATACGGTTTGGTTGCTATTTTTCCACCATCGGCATACTGGCTCATACCACGGGTGTTGGGTAGTTGAACCCATTCTATAGCATCAATATAAATACCTAGATACCAGGCATCGACTTCGTCTGGAGCTATTTGAGTCAAAAGCATGTAATTTCCAGTAATCATTAAGCGTTGAATGTGATGTGCATAACCATTATCTAATGAATTTGTAATGGCTTGTTTTAAACAATTCATTTTAGTCTTACCTGTCCAGAAGAAATCTGGTAATGCATTATGGTTTTCTAAATGATTTTGCGTTTTATAATCTGGCATTAATGCCCAGTACATGCCGCGCATGTATTCACGCCAACCAATAATTTGGCGTATAAAACCTTCTACTTGAGAGATGTTTATTTGGGCTCCGTGTTTTTGCCAATAGTTTAGTACAGTAGCTACTACATTTTTTGGTGACAGTATTTTACAATTCAGGGCAAACGATAGGCGCGAGTGGAACAGGTACACTTCTTTGGTATGCATGGCGTCTTGATAATCTCCAAAATGAATTAAAAGATTTTCACAAAAATATTTAAGCTGCTCCAATGCCTGAGTTCTATTTATTGGGTATTGGAAAATAGAACCATCAAATCGTCCTATGGTTTTAATACTTTCAGACTCTAGTAATTCTACAAGGTCTGAAACGTCATTATCAAAAGCTTTAAAAGGAGGTATTTCAGCTTCACCTTTCCATTGGTTTCTATTGCTTTTGTCGTAGTTCCATTTGCCGCCTTCAGGTTGCCCTGCGACCATTAAAATAGCGTGCTTTTTTCGCATGTCGCGGTAAAAATGTTCCATGAGCCATTGCTTTTTGCCTTTAAAAAAAGTGGCTAAATCTTGGCGCTTGGTATAAAAGTGTTCTGTAGAGAAGGTTTCGGTTTCAATAGTCAAGCCTTTACAAAACGTGATGAGTTGCTCATCTAAACGGTATTCATCTGGCATTTGGTATTGAAAGGTAGCGATGGCATGTTCTTTAATTAAGAACTGAAGATTTTTTGTGAGGCTTTGAGTGTTGCTTTTGTCATTCAGTTTAAAATAAATGACCTTACAATTATTGGCTTCTAGCTGTTTTGCAAAGTCACGCATGGCGGCAAAAAATCCAATAACCTTTTGAATGTGGTGTTTTACATAATCGGTTTCCTGGCGCATTTCAAATAAACAATACACAACGTTTTCCTGATTGCCTTTATACCAAGAATGTTTGCTGTTAAGTTGGTCGCCTAATATGAGTCTTAATGTTTTCAATGTGTTTTCAATCGTTTTAAAACAAAGTGTCTTGTAGCCACAAACGCTGGAACTTACCAGCGCTATCATAGCGTTCTGCCTGTAGTTTTACATTAAATTTACGGTCCCTTGGGTCGCTACCTACGCCAGAAACATACATCCAATTGCCGTAATTACTATGAACATCGTAATCTATTAATTGCGATTCAAAATAAGCAGCGCCAATGCGCCAGTCGAGATTCAACGTTTTCGCAAAATAACTAGCCACATTTTGTCTCCCGCGATTACTCATCCAACCTGTTTTTTTTATTTCAATCATATTGGCATCCACAAAAGGTTCTCCAGTTTCGCCATTAATCCATTTCTTAATGACGTTTTGATCCTTTTTCCATTCATAGTCTTTTTCTAAAATGCCACCAATTTTAAAAATTTTGTTTTTGTGTTTTAATGAGATGTATTTAAAATAATCTCTCCAAATCAATTCAAAAACAAGCCAATACGTCGAATCGTTTTTAAAATAGTCTTGTTCAAACTGTTTTACTTGCCAGTAAATCGCTCTAGGACTTAGACTACCGTTAGCTAACCACGGTGAGAATTTTGAACTAAAGTCTGTCCCTATTAATCCGTTTCTTGTTTTCTTATAAACCCCAAGTTTTTTAGTGGTAAAAAAGTAATCTTTTAAACGCTGTAACGCTTCGGTTTCTCCACCTTTAAAAGGGAATGCAGAATTTACATGGGTTTCAAAAGCTTCGAAACCGAAATCCTTTAACGTTGGAACTTTTGTATTGTTTTGAATGCTTTTATTCTGAAAAGCAGCGGTGTCTAATTTTATTTCAGGCCGTATTTTACTGTTCTTTTGAATGTGTTTCCTATAATCGGTAAAGACTTTTGGAATAGCGTTGAAAGGAAGGGCAAGATCTTCAGGATGGTATAAAAACTGATTATAGGTTTCGTAAATTTTAAGCTCTTCAGTTAAGGCGGCAATCACTTGGTCTCGAACAGCATGTTCTTCGGGAGTCCATTCTGTTTGAAAATAGATGGCCTCAAATTGAAACCTTTCATTTAATTGTGAAATACAGGATGCCGTATAATCGTGGTAAATAAATAATGGAATATGTAACGTTTCTAATTGCAACTTTAGATCTGTAATAGTTTCTATTAGAAATTTAGTCCTGAACTTTTCTGTTTTTTTGAAGCCGAAAGGGTCGTTAGCAAATTGTCTGAGATCAAAACAATACACCGCGACGACTTGATTACTGTTTTCTATTGCTTGGGAAAGCGAAGTATTATCCTGTATGCGTAAATCATTTCTAAACCAGACTAAGCTGTTGTTTTGTTTTTTCTGCATTTGTCACTACAATATTTTACATTTTCCCAATGCTTTTCCCATTTTTTACGCCAAGAAAATGGTAAACCGCAAGTAGGGCAGGTTTTAGTTGGAAAATTTTGTTTCTGTATGCTTTTAGGCATTGGCTAACTTATTGATCATGCCATTAAATATAAAGCCATGAAATGGCAAAACACTATACCAATAGAGTCTACCTGCTAAACCTCTTGGTCTAAATACGGCGCGTTGGTACACTTTTCCTTTAGCGACCCTAAATTCTAACCAAGCTTCACCTGGTAATTTCATTTCTGCAAACAGCAAAAGCCGCTTCTCCTTATCATCGGCTAACAATACGCGCCAAAAATCTAAAGCATCACCAGCTTGGATGGTGTCCTTATTTGTTCTCCCACGTCTTAACCCAGAACCACCAAAAAGCTTATCCATGTAACCGCGAATTTTCCAAAGAAAAGTACCGTAGTACCAGCCATTTTCGCCACCAATAGCACATATTTTAGCATAAGTACGTTGCTCATCCAAAACCTTTCGCTCCTTAATGTCTTTAAAACAGCCATATTTTGGCACGTTGATGTATTTTGCGGAGGGTCTGTTTTTGGTACGACTACTAACAAAAGAGTCTTTCCAACTTGAAACAATACTATTTTGCTTAATTTTTTCGAAGGCAAACGCTACAGCTTCATCATAATTCATTGGTTCGATCTCTAAGAGCTCATTAATATTACTTTTTTTACCAATGATTTCTACTCCCATACTGTTAACCAGTGTCCTTGCCAATTTGTAAGACGTTGACGTTACAAAATAGAGCCAGTAACTGGATAATTTTGGCGTCATTACTGGTATCGTGAGTATGTAGCGCTTCAGTTTTCTAATCTTAGCAAAACGCAATAACATTTGCTTATAGGTTAGTATTTCTGGACCATAAATATCATACGACTGGTTAAACAAACGTTCGTCTCCTAAACCACGAGTTAAGAACGATAATACATCACGAATACCAATGGGTTGTGTTTTTGTGTTTAGCCATTTAGGCGCTACCATGACTGGTAGTTTTTCTACCAAATCTCTAATGATTTCAAACGAAGAACTTCCAGAGCCGACAATAATTCCCGCTTTAAAAACAGTTAAGGCGTATTTTTGTGAATCTAATGTGTTTTCAACATTTTTACGGGATAATAAATGTTTTGAAAGTTTTGTGTCGTTAGTAATTCCGCTAAGATAAATAACTTGTTTTGCATCTGTTGTCTCAATATAATGCTTAAAATTCATCGCGCAATCGTTTTCCATTTGATGAAATTTATCAATGGAATTAGACATGGAATGTATTAGGTAATAAGCCGCATCTATATCTTTAGGGATGTTTTTGAGTGTTTCGGGATCTAAGAAGTCGGCTTCAACGGCAAAAACATTTTCCTCATCTTTATAACGATTTTCAGTACGTAATTTGCCACGCACCGCACAAATTACAGTGTGACCTTGTTCGATTAACAATGGAATCAATCGTTTCCCAATATAACCTGTAGCGCCTGTAACTAATATTCGCATAATTGTTTTGTTTTGACTAATAGTTAGCCCTACTGAATTTCGGGAGTCATATTGTATTAATGAGCGTTAAAATGGTGTCTCCAGAATAATCGGGAGTGCTCAGACTAACAGTATTTACACTTTAGGTCTCTGGTAGTCTAACCTTGTTTTTAACTTCGGAATAGTATAACCATCCAATCCATTTATGGCAGCGATATTCGCCTTTTCCAAATCTATAAAGCCATCTTTTGCTAGCAAATGATCTTGGATATATAAATTTTGAATTTCACCAATGACTAAAATGGTATCGTTTGCTTTTATAACATATTCTTCAATATATTTCATTTCCATTTGAATAGGTGCCTCTTTAACAAAAGGTGCTATACAATCCCTTTTATATTCTGAAGCTAAACTGGTCATTTCAAATTCTGAAATATCTGAAGGATATTTTGCCGATGTATGGTGCGCCTCCTGTAGAATAGATTCATGAATAGGATTAATAGTATAAACGCCAGTTTCTTTAAGGTTTGTATACGTGTTTCTGGTTACGGTTGTTGGCCTGCAAAAGAAACCTAATAATGGCGGATTGGATCCAATATGCGTCACAGAGCTAAATACCGCGACGTTTTCAATACCATCCTTTGATTTTGTAGCTATTAAATTAGCACTTTTAAAACCAGAACAACTATTTATGAGGTTTATTTTATATAAATGATCTAAAGCGTTAATCTCTTTTATATTGAAAGCCGCCATTTATATGGTTTTAAAATTATTGATTTTAACGTGTTGCGCCTTTAAGTCGAACATTAAATTATAAAGTCCGAAAAAGGTGCGATTGATGTATATAAAATGTTTAGAACCACGATTGCCATTCATTTTGCGTAATTCAGCACTTTTGTTATAACGCTGTCCTAATTCGGCAATTTTTTCAAAGAAATCTGGGTTTGAAAAATCAAAAGTGTCGTTGTGAAATGGCTGCGTAAACAAGCTCAACATTTCATGAAATAAGCTTCTGAAGAAAGCGAGTTCTTCTTGAGAATCATCTGCACGGAGAATTTCCAGTTCATACATTTTAGAATCAAAAAGTACTGGGTTATCGATACATTCCTTTTTTGCTAATTCAAAATAAGGAACATAAAATTCATCTGGTACAATTTTCATACAGCCAAAATCTAAAGCTATGAGATCGCCTTCTTTTGAAATTAAAAAATTACCAGGATGCGGATCTGCATGTACTTTTCTTAAGGTATGAATTTGAAACATATAAAAGTCCCAAAGTGCCTGGCCTAATGTATTCGCTTTATCTTGGTCTGTATTATAGGCTGTAAATTCTGAAAGGTGTTCACCTTCCATCCAGTCCATGGTGATAATACGTTCTGAAGATAAGTCTTCGTAATAATTAGGGAATTTTAGATTAGGAATGTGCTTGCAGGCCTTCACAATCTCCATGCTTTGTTTAATCTCTAAAAGATAATTAGTTTCTTCAACTAATTTATCTTCCACCTCCTGAAAGTACTTATCGCTATCTTTTCCTTTAATATTAAACATTTTAATAGCAATGGGTTTTACCATGGCTAAATCACTAGAAATACTTTCTGCGACACCTGGATATTGAATTTTCACAGCAAGTTTCTTCCCATCTTTTTCTGCACGATGTACTTGACCAATACTAGCGGCATTTACAGAAGTTGAATTGAAGGTGTCGTAGATTTCATTTGGAAGCTTACCAAAGTATTTTTTAAAGGTTTTGGTCACGAGAGGCGCAGATAATGGTGGAACAGAAAATTGAGCCAACGAGAATTTTTCTACATAAGCACGTGGTAAAATGCTTTTTTCCATGCTTAACATTTGTGCCACTTTCAGGGCGCTCCCTTTTAGTTGCTTTAGTCCGTCGTAAATATCTCCTGCATTATTCTCATTCAATCTTTCTTTAGATTCTAGTTCGGTTTTTGTTAAACGGTCACCGTAATATTTTATGTAATTAACACCAACTTTAGCCCCAGTTTGTACTAATTTAGAGGCGCGTTGAATTTTTGAGGTTGGGATGTTGTCTATAGTTTTCAATAGTATTATTTATTTTAGAGCGTAAAAGTGACACAAGTAACTCTGTCAGCGTTTTGTTTTTAATTCATTTTGATTTTTTCTTTGAAGATAAACTTCCCGAAGTCAATTAAACTTTTAAGTGGTGCAACATCCAGGATATCGAAACTCGTATTTACTGATTTCTCAATAAAAATATCCGTTTTTTCAAAACTTGGTGAGGTATCGTCCAACCAGAACTTCATAGTGAGTAATAACTGTAGCCAGGCCGTTTCTTTTAGGCTTCTATTCTGAATTTTTTCTAATTGCTCTTGCTTTATAGCAATCATTTCTATACCTAATTCTGAAATATAATGCGTGAAGCTAGATTTTAAGGCTGTTAAAGCAGCCAATGATTTCATGCTGTTCTTATGTTGGTGTAGTGCATAAACCACATAACTTCTATTGGCGGTTAAATTCTCGAAAAACGTGAAATAGAAACTTAACAACTGGTTGCGAGGTTCAAAATCTTTGTATTCTGGACTTTTATGAAGTGCAGTTATTGTGTTATCAAAGAATGCTTTAAAAACACCTTTTTCAACAGCTTCAAATGATCCAAAAAATTCATAAAATTTTGCTTCTTCAAAGTGATTATGCTTCGCAAAACTATAAACCGATTTTGGCTGCTCGTTGTGCGCTAACACATAGTCCATGTAAAAAGTAATGATGTCGTTTGTACTAATATTTTTCTTCTTTGCCATTTTAAAATCTTTAATAGGATAAAGATACAAAATGTTTAACAATTTTAAATATCAGTTAAACAAAATTAACAAGAGTTTGTGACCGGGGTTGCGCAGGGATTTAACTAGCAGTTTATATCAGCACAGCAATCCTCGTCTTTTACTAACTTACAAGAAGATACCGCCGTCCAGGCGCCTAAAATAGGTGCTGTAATATACAACCATAAATACTGAAAATTACCCGTAAATAGGGCAGGAGAAATGGAGCGAATGGGATTCATTGAAGCTTTTGTCATAGGCCCAGCAAACATAGCTTCTAATAAAATTACTGCACCTACTGCAATGGCAGCCATCGTACCAATTTCTTTACTTCCTGTAGACACATTTATAATAACGACCATTAAAAAGAAGGTGAGTAAAAATTCTAAAACAGCTGCTTTATAGGGCGGAAAACCCTCGGCAGGCGCAGTTTCGCCTAAAAACTGACTTTCAGGAAACAAAAACCATAAAATAGCACTGGCTAGAATGGCTCCAATAGCTTGAGCGATGATGTATTTTGGCACCTCTTTCCATGCAAATCGCTTGGCAAAGGCAAAACCAATAGTTACCGCTGGATTAAAGTGAGCTCCAGAAATCTCTCCAAAAGCGTAGATCATAGCCATAACGATTAATCCCCAGGTAATTGCAACACCAACATGTGAAATGCTTCCGTTGGTAATTTCATTAATAGTCATCGCTCCGGTGCCGCAAAAAATCATAGCGAATGTTCCAATAGCTTCAGCGTAATATTTTTTCATATTTATTTCCCACAAAAGTGGGAATCTGTTTATGGTTATACTTAATTATTCCCAGGAAAATAGGAATCTTATTTTTTTACCTGTTCAAAAACATATTTCATTTCCGTTGCTATTTGATTGGAGCGTTCCAGATATTTTTCATTTTGTTGTGGCGTGTTGTCAAATAGTTTTGGATCTTCATAGGTCACTGGAATTCTTTTTTCTGCGCCAGCAATAAACGGACAACCTATGTCTGCGCTAGAACACGTAAGTAGTGCTGCAAATTCTGAATGCGGATTGAAGTTATCATCAAATGTTTTGGAAAAACCAATAATAGGATGTTCATTACTGTCATACTTAATGCTGTAAACAGGATTGTTTTCTGATGCTAATGTTTCAATAGCAAAACCACAGTTTTTTAAAGTCTCAGCGACCTTTGGGAATAAAGCTGTTGCTTCTGTGCCACCAGAATAACAGCTTACTTTTTCAATAGAATAATAAAAAGCCATGACCTGCGCCCATATTTGAGATAAATGGCTTCTACGTGAATTATGGGTACAAATAAAATTTAGTCGAATAGCAGCTTGTGTACTTTTTTTCTCTATAATATAGTCAATAAGTGGCTGTAGTATTTTTTTTCGTTCATCGCTAACCGTTAAAACATTTAGCGCATGTATGTAGTTATGAAGGGTGTTAAAAGAGGTTTTGTTTTCTAATTGTATCATGCTTTTACCTGTTTTTTTTTAATAAAGTTAAACGCCAACTGTTTTACTTCTTCTTTCTAAAATAATATTATCTAACCACTTATTATTCAATTTTCCTACTTTTTCTCTATAGCCAATAATTCTAAAACCGCAACCCAAGTGTAGGTTAAGACTACTTTTATTCGCTCTCATAATGCCCGCTTGTAAGGTCCATATCTCGTTGTTTTCACTTGTGGTAATTAATTGCTCTAATAGTAGTTTCCCAATGCCTTGCCCTCGTTGCTCCTTTGCTACGTAAACGCTCACTTCTGCAACACCTCTATAAACGGGTCTTATGGAAGTAGGACTTAATGCAGCCCAACCCAAATATGCGTTTTTTTCTGTAGCTAAAAGTCTACCAAAAGAGAGGTGAGAGGTCTGCCACTTATCCCAATCGGGAATTTCTGTTTCAAACGTTGCTAGCCCTGTGTTAATCCCTTCTTTATAAATTGTTTGAACATGAGCATAGTTCGTTTTATTTATGCCAATGAATTCCATACTAGCAGCAACCAGATTCTGGAGTACAGCACGCTTGATCTTGAATCGTGGATAGCTTCACTTTTTGCTTAACAGGAATACCACATTTATCTTTCGCTAAACAATCTGTTACTAAGGATGTCAAGAGAAAAGTATTATTTTCATAAGCTAAACCAAATTTCTCAATGGTTTGTTCGCCTTGATATTCTACTTCTATTTCTAAGTCCTTAAGATTTAAGGTGTTTTCAGACAGTGTTATGATTTTTAAAAGCTTTTCTGGATGTAACCTGTGATCATAATCGTTTGCATTCCAAAGCTGAAAATTTGCTTTCTTTTCTTGTCTTAAAGTCCCGCCACAGTCAATAAATGTTTTAGAAATCTGGCCTATTTCAGTAACGTGAAAATGATTTGGAACTAATGTGCCATTGGGTAATGTAAATGAAATGGTATCTAAACCTTCTAATGTGTTTTTAATTTCTGAGAGTGTCATAATGTTTAAATATTAACAGCAATCGCTGATGTTTATAGTGTCTTCATCTAAAAAAGAGTTCAATAACGCTTTCATGGTAGTCCAATTATCTTGGTTTATACAGTAACAAACGCTGGTGCCCTCAACAGTACCTTTTATTAAGCCTAGTGCTTTTAGTTCTTTTAAGTGCTGGGAAACGGTTGGTTGTGCCAAACCAATTTCGTTAACTAAATCACCACAAACACAGGCGTTAATTTTAAAAAGATGTTGAATGATAGCCACACGCGCAGGATGCCCAAATGCTTTGGCAAATAAAGCAATACTGTTTTGTTTATCGGTAAACCGCTCTGTTTTTATTAAACCCATTTAATTTGTTTATTGCAATGTTACGATTAAATAATCTATTGGGCAAGCTACACATCGTTAATTTAAGGTTTTGTTAACTAATAAAAGCGCAGTTAAGTTGTAAATTTACAATTGTTTTATAACTAACACCACAAAAATATAATGAAAAAATTACTATTAATTGCTTTAGTTTTTGCTGTATCTTTTACTGTAAATGCTCAAGTTGAAACACCACAACCAAGTCCGTTTTCTAAAGTAGAACAAAAGGTTGGTTTAACAGATGTCACATTAGAATATTCCAGACCAGGGATGAAAGGGCGTACTATTTTTGGTGATTTAGTGCCCTACGGAAAACTTTGGAGAACTGGAGCGAATAAGAATACGATGATTACATTTAGTGATGATGTTATGATTGGCGGAAAGGAAGTGAAAGCTGGATCTTATGCTATTTTTACAACACCAAATGAGTCCTCTTGGGATGTTGTTTTTTATTCAGATACTGAAAACTGGGGAACACCAGAAAAATGGGATGATAACAAAGTTGCTGCAAAAGTTAAATCAGAGGTGATGAAAATGCCTATGAAAATGGAAACGTTTACCATGATATTAGACGATCTATCTAATGACTCTGCCACATTAGGTATGCTATGGGAAGACGTATATGTAGGGGTTAAGATTGAGGTTCCTACTGCTGAAAAAGTATCTGCAAATATTGAAAAGGCCATGTCTGGTCCTGGAGCTGCAGATTATTATTCATCGGCGGTATATTACTTACAAGAAGGAAAAAATATTGATAAAGCAGTCATGTGGATTGACAAGGCTATAGACATGACAAAAGACGAACCACGGTTCTGGTATCTGCGTCAGCAATCTTTAATCCACGCGAAAGCTGGAAACAAGGATGCTGCGATTGCTGCAGCAAAAGCGTCTTTAGCTGCTGCTGAAAAAGCAGGAAACACAGATTATGTAAAAATGAACAAGGCGTCTCTTAAAGAATGGGGAGCGCTGTAATCTGGTTTACTAGAGGCTTATAGACTTTTAAAAACGCAATCGTAAGATTGCGTTTTTTTTGTGTTACTCGTTTTAGTTTTGTAATTAAAAAAAGTCTGTGTGCTACACGTTTTATGTATTGTATACCTATTTTGCTTTTGCGTGACTTTTATAACGTATCTTTGAGAACGTATTATTCGCTGAGAACATATTATTCGCTCTTAGTATTGGTTTTCGCTTCGTACTACTTCGACGAAGTGCTAAGATAAGCTAAAGTGCTTATTTGGGGTGATAAAAACGTAAGGTCTGGGCACGCAATAACAACTATTTAATAATAATTTTAATCTTAGGCTTTGCTGATGTCGTTACGCTGCAATTCGTTTCAATTCTATAAAGGAGATAAAAGAGTTGTGTCTGTTTACACAAAGTATTTAAAACAGGTTGAAAGTGTTAAGTCGCTAATAGTTACTAATTAATAGAAAAAAGTTCTTTGTTTCATACAAAAGCAAAACCAAAAATGATAACAGATATAGATATAAACAAACCAGAACCTATAGCGCCTGAAAAACGTTTAGAGTTATTTAATCCTGCTACAGATTTTAAACAAACGATTAAGCTATTAGAGACAGGCAAACCTGTTTTAATTACTGCGTTTTACAGTAATGGATTGGTACTTCTTAAGGCATTAAAGATGCATCTTAAAAGAAAGCTACCCAATACCACTTTTCAAGAACAACGAGAGTACCGATCGGAGTATCATAAGTTATCGAATCTTATTTTAGTTGAAATTATAGATCATAAGTTGGTAGTAAAAAAGGCACCTTCTATTGGTTGGTTAGAAAAGCTTTATCCTGAAAACAGTAGTTTTTTATTGTCTTTTCCCCAAACCCAAGGACTAAATAGTGCTTGGCAATGGTACAAAAATGGGGTTGCTATTCCTGTATTAAGAAATAAATTACATCCCTATTATGGTGTTTATTTTCCAACACGTTTCGATCATTTAGAGCTTTTCGATAATTGGTTAAAACGTTATGATGGTGCAAAAAAAGCGGCTATAGACGTTGGAATTGGGAGTGGTGTACTCTCGCTCCAAATGATAAAGCATGGGTTTCAGAAGGTTTTTGGTACAGATACAAATCCTAATGCGATCGTTGGACTAAAAGAGTATATGGGAGAGACAAAGTTATCGCGAAAGATCGAATTAGATTTTGCATCTCTTTTCGGGAAATTTGAAAAGCAGACAGAATTAATTGTTTTTAATCCGCCTTGGTTGCCAGAATCCCATAATGCTGATAACATCGAGGAAGCTATTTATTACAATGAACACCTCTTTCCTGATTTTTTTGCGGGCGCAAAGCAACGCCTTTTACCAGAAGGAAAATTAGTGCTCTTATTCTCGAATTTAGCCCAAATAACGAAGGTCACAACAGCACATCCCATAGAAAAGGAACTCGCTGAAGGTGGCCGATTTAAGTTAGAAAACTATTTAAAAAAGGCAGTAAAAGTGGCTTCTGACAAAACAAAACGCGATCAGCATTGGCGAGCTTCTGAAGAAGTAGAGCTTTGGGTACTGACTCACAAATAAGCTTTAGAATTTTAATAAAACCTCAGATTAGGGACTGCTTCAGTTTTAATTCTGTTATTGTAATAGTAGCAGCTTTTTATTGTGTTGGTGTTGTAGGGTGTTTAGAACTTCTTATCTCCAGATAAATTTAAATCGTAACATCTGTTCTTAAAAGATTAATTTCAAGATTAAGTTGCATGACTATACTACATAGACGTTGCAAACTTCGAAGCGCAGAAAAGCAAACTTCGAAGCGTAGGGGAAGCAAAAATTATTACACTAAATGCCTTTAAATGTAGTTCCTAATGCCAAAAGAACAAAACCTGTGAGCAAAAATGAATAATTATACTCTGTTGCCAACGGGATTTCAGCATAACGACCTAAAATTCCAAGAATACCTACTACTAATGCAATAATCCAAATAATTTTTGTTGGTGATGATGGTTTCATAATAAAAATTTTAAAGGTTCATAAATAATGATTCAAACTCAAAAATATCTTTTCTTTTTTAATAAAGCGCTTTATTTTAAGTATTTCTTCTACACCCATTATTTTGGCACTAGCTCTAATAAGATTGTAGCATGGGATTGTGCTATGTGAACTATGTAACTATGTGCCGCAAAGCACTGGTGATGCCCTTGTAGTAATTAGCTAAGTACGCTTTATAAATTGGATGCGTATCAAGTTTAGATTTTACTACATTTAAATAATAAATAGACAGGAACCAATAGTATTTAAACCATTTTATATTCTTACTTAAGAATATAAGTTCTTTTACCTTGATTTAATTGTACATTTAACAAAAATCCCATTTGAAACTACATATTAAATACATGGTAAGCAACCGTTGCAAAATAGCGGTAAAAGAAGCCTTAACAAGGCTTGGTCTACACTTTATCATAGTCGATTTAGGCGAAGTGGAAATAATGGAAAACATTTCTGAAGAACAGCGGAATGAAATAAAAATGGCGCTTCTCAAATCTGGGTTTGAATTAATGGACGATAAGCGTGCTGTTTTGATTGAGAAAATTAAAAATGCCATTATTGAAATGGTTCACCATTCAGACGAAGTCATCAAAATAAACTTTTCAAATTATTTAAGTGAGAAGTTAAATCATGATTACACGTATATGTCCAATTTATTCTCTGAAGTTCAAGGAACCACCATTGAGCAATTCATTATCGCTCACAAAATTGAAAGAATCAAGGAATTGATTATTTATGGTGAATTAAGTATCACTGAAATTGCATGGAAAATGAATTACAGCAGTGTCGCCCATTTATCCAATCAGTTTAAAAAAGTAACGGGACTTTCGCCTTCTCACTTTAAAAAATTAAAAAATAAAAGACGTAGCCCATTAGAAGGAATTTGATTGGGATAACTACACGAATCTAGTGATAAAGCAGGAAATGAAAAACACAAATACAGAAGATTTTAATTATGCGAGAAGCTTAATTGAAGCGAGCTTAGATCCATTGGTTACAATAAGTGCAGAAGGGAAAATAACTGATGTTAACGAAGCATCAATAAAAGTTACTGGCTGCTCTAGAGAAGAACTAATTAATACAAACTTCTCCGATTATTTTACAGACCCTAAAAAAGCACAGGAAGGTTATCTTCAAGTGTTTGAAAAAGGGTTTGTGTCTGATTATCGATTGACGATAAAGCATAAAAATGGACACTTAACTGATGTGGTCTATAATGCTTCCGTTTATAGAGATGACAAAGGGAATGTGCTCGGCGTTTTTGCTGCGGCTCGTGATGTTACCCTTCAAAAGTGGGCAATAGATTTAAGAGAAGCTAATGCAGAACTAGCCATTCAAAATAAAGAGATAGAAAAAAGAGCCAGTGAGTTGGTTGTTGCCAACAAAGAGCTAGCCTATCAAAATAAAGTAAAAGAGAAACGCGCTGCAGAATTGGTAATAGCCAATAAAGAGCTCGCTTTCCAAAATACAGAGAAGGAAAAACGTGCCGCCGAATTAGTTATTGCTAATAAAGAACTAGCCTATCAAAATAAAGTAAAAGAGAAACGCGCTGCAGAATTGGTAATAGCCAATAAAGAGCTCGCTTTCCAAAATACAGAGAAGGAAAAACGTGCCGCTGAATTGGTTATTGCCAATAAAGAACTGGCGTATCAAAATAAAGTAAAAGAGAAGCGTGCAGCAGAATTGATTATTGCCAACAAAGAGCTCGCCTTCCAGAATACTGAGAAAGAAAAACGTGCTGCTGAATTCGCTATCGCTAATGAGGAACTAGCGTATCAAAATATTAAGAATACAAGACAAAACCTTACCAATGAAAAACTTAAAGCGTCTAATATTGATATAAAATTAGACTCCCAGTATTCTTTGAGTCTCATTGAAGCTAGTTTGGATCCATTGGTTACCATTAGTTCAAAAGGTAAGATAACTGATATGAACGAGGCTTTAACCAATGTGACAGGGTTGACAAGGGAAGAACTAACAGACTCTGACTTTCTCGATTATTTTACAGAACCAAAAAAAGCAAGAGACGTTTATTTGGAAGTATTTGCAAAAGGGTCTGTTGCCGATTTTCCGCTGACACTGCGTCACAAAAACGGCAAATTAACCGATGTGTTATTTAATGGCTCTATTTATAAAGATGAAAAAGGAAATGTAGACGGCATCGTTATTGTAGCCCGAGATGTTACCGAACAGAAGAGAGCGGCTAAAGAACTTACAGAAGCCATGCTGTTTGCAGAAATGGCAACACTAATTGCAGAGGAGGCGAAAACAAAAGCTGAAAAAGACAGATTGATTGCTGAAGACGCCGTGAAAGCAAAACAGCAGTTTTTGTCAAATATGAGCCATGAAATACGCACGCCAATGAACGCCATCATCGGCTTTACAAAAGTGTTGCTAAAAACAGACTTGACCGTAAAACAAAAAGAATATTTAAGAGCTATTAAAGTTAGTGGAGATGCATTGATTGTGCTTATTAACGACATACTCGATTTGGCAAAAGTAGATGCAGGTAAAATGGTGTTTGAACAAATACCGTTTAAAATATCCTTATCCATCTCTGCGATGCTCCATTTATTTGAACCAAAAATTCACGAAAAGAATTTAAAACTAACAAAAGTATACGATCATAGAATACCAGATGTACTGTTGGGTGACCCGGTACGTTTACACCAAATCATTATGAATTTGGTCAGTAATGCTGTTAAGTTTACAATTAGAGGAGAAATTAAAGTCAGCACCAAATTACTCCATGAAGATGAACACGAAGCAACCGTCGAATTCTCTGTTTCCGATTCCGGAATTGGAATACCAGATTCGAAAATAGAAACGATATTTGAAAACTTCCAGCAAGCATCAAGCGGAACCTCGCGCCTGTATGGAGGGACAGGTTTAGGACTTGCCATTGTAAAACAATTAGTAGAGCCACAAGGCGGAAGTATTCGCGTAACAAGTAAAATCAATGAAGGCACTACCTTTAGCTTTACATTGCCTTTTCAGAAAACAAAAGCAGATGCTTTAGTAGAAATAGAACTTGCAGAATATGATGAAGACGTGTCTAACGTAAACGTATTGGTTGTAGAAGACATTCAACTCAATCAATTGCTAATGAGAACACTATTAGATGATTTTGGATTTGAATGCGATATTGCAGAAAACGGAAAAATCGCTATCGATAAAATGCAAACCAAAACATATGATCTTATTCTAATGGATTTGCAAATGCCTGAAATGAATGGGTTTGAAGCAACCGATTATATTCGGAAGACTATGAATAGTGACATTCCTATCATTGCTTTAACTGCAGACGTTACTACCGTGGATTTAGCTAAATGCAAAGCAGTTGGCATGGATGATTACATAGCAAAACCTGTTGATGAACGGATATTATACAGTAAAATGATAGGGTATATAAAGAAGAATTCTGTTAATATGGAGTCCGATGCAAGTGATGGTGATAACCCAATAAAAGATAAATGCACCGACTTACAATATTTAAATACCCGAACAAAATCCAATCCGGTATTGATGATGGAAATGATTTCCCTTTATCTAGAGCAAACGCCGCCGCTAATTAGTGCCATGAATCAAAGCCTGTTAGAAAAAGATTGGAAAACACTACAAACAGCAGTTCATAAAATGATTCCTTCCTTTACAATTGTAGGTATTCATACCGATTACGTAAATATCGCTAAAAAAGTTCAGGAATTGGCCTGCACTATGCAGGAGATAGAAGACTTACCAAATTTGGTAAAGCAACTTGAAAAAGTGTGTAATCAGGCTTGTCTAGAATTGTTAGTGGATCTTGAAAACTTTAAAAACACAAAGCATGAATAACAATAATAAAATAAAACTTTTTCTGGTGGATGATGATGCACTGTTTCTCAAAACCTTGGAAATTGATTTTATAGGAAGTGGCGATTTTGAAATTGAAACATTTTCTACAGGAGAACGTTGTCTCGCGAATTTATCAAATAAGCCAGATGTGATTATTTTAGACTACCATCTCGATGGTATTGAAAAAGCGGCCATGAATGGGCTGGAAACATTAGATAAAATAAAAGCGTTCAACCCTGATATTCCTGTTATAATTCTTTCGTCGCAAGATAAAATTAGAGTGGCTGTTGAATGTATGCATCACAAGGCTGCTGATTATATTGTAAAAAGCGAAACTGCTTTTCTGCGTCTAAAAAAAGTAATTACTGAAGTTTTGCGCTATAATAAAATGGAAAAACAATTGAAATGGTATATGGAACGCATGTAATAATTGTTTATTAAGAGCACAAAAAATACTTTTTGTGATGTTTTAAATTATTGGGAGTCTGTTGATGAACCTTTGTCTTTTTTTCTAAAAAAATCACCACTAAAAACGTGTGAATCTTGTAACACTTACCCTTAATTCTGCAACGCTATTGTATTAAAAGACAGCGATATTTGGTAAATAAAATAGGTGTGTATGGGAAATGTATTGTATTTAATCGTCGTTGTTTTAATCATAGCATGGTTAGTAGGACTTGTAGGCTTTAATGCTGGTGGACTAATTCATCTTTTGCTTGTAATTGCTGTTGTTGTAATCTTATTAAGAGTTATCTCAGGAAAAAAAATCCTTTAAAACAGCTTATTTTAATACTCAAATTATGAATACGAAAACTTTAGGGATTTTACTTGTTGTCATAGGGCTTATTATGATCATGTACACGGGTTTTAATTATGTTACTACAGAAAAAGTGGTTGATCTAGGACCCATTCAATTGAATGCGAAAAAGAACCATCCAGTTCAATGGTCACCAATACTTGGTGCAATACTGCTGGTTGGTGGTGTTTTGGTAATGATTAGCAATAAAAAAAAGTAGCAATAGACTTAATTAGAGAATAGAAGTAGAGTAGGAGCTACAACTAAAAGCGAAGGAAGATTAAAATAATTTTAATCCAGACCAAGAATGGTTTTAAGATCTTTTTTTTCTAAAGGTTTGTGATAAAATGAGCTCACAGACTTATACTGTTGGCTTCTTAAGATATCACTTTCATCCACAGAGGACGACACCATGACGATAAGAAGTTGCGGCAGCTTATAAAAATCATGCTTCTCTATTGTTTCTAGAAAATTCCAGCCGTTAAGCACTGGCATGTTAATATCTAAGAGTACGATAACTTCATGCTTCGCATTTTTTATCTTTTCCAGCTTCTCCAACCCAATTTCACCATTTTTACATTCATTAATAGGTAAAGAAGCATCAATATCATTTATCATCATTGAAACAATCATGGTGTAAATGGGATCGTCATCAATAATAAATATTTCCTTTTTCATGTAATTAAAATTAGTCTTGTTCAAATTGATTTGTTTCTCTAACTATTTTTTTTACGATCGCATCCATTTCGTTTGTTGAAGTTTTTAACTGTTTCAACCAGAAAGCGATTTTATCAAAATTATCTGGCTGCTCCTCAAGTAAATTTACTATTCCTAATATTCTAGAAAGGGGAGCCCTTACCACATGAGACTGGGTCCATGCTATGTCTCTAAATGTGGCATTTTGATTTTCGATGGTACTAATGTGCTGCAAACTTTCAGAAATATCATTCGATTGTACAATTAGTTTGTGGTCTTTGGTGCCTGTGATTTCTTGGAAACAGATTTCTACTTTAATTTCTTTGCCATCACTTAATAAATGTGTAAAGTGTTTATTGTTAAAGGGCTCTTCTTTTGAAATGAGTTTATTTTTTATGTGTTGTTGTTCTTCTTTGGGATGCAGTTCTACAAAGGATAGCTTTTGAAAATCGCTCAAAGAAAGGCCATATTTATTTTGTGCAGCCAGGTTGGCATTGATTATGTTTAAGGATTTAGCATCTAAGAGCCAAGTGGGTTGTGGATTAAAGTTAAATAGATTTTCATAATTTCGTTTTTCATGTTCAATCTGATTAATGTAATTACTCCTATTTATCGCAAAAATGATAGTTTTATACAATATCATTGGATTAATTTCGTCTTTTACTAAATAATCAGAAACACCAATTTGTAAACTCTTTTTAGCCATGCTAAGGTCTGAATATCCAGTAAGAACAATAACGGGTACCTCATGATTACAGGCTAAAACCTCATTTATTAATGGAACACCTTGCATATCTGGTAAATTCAGGTCTAATAATATTAAAGAAAGGGTTTCTGTGGTGTGCTTTAGGTAATTTGCGGAGTGCGCATAATCTGTACAGTGAACTATAGTAATGTCTGTAAATTTCTCAAGTAAATAATCCTCAATTAGGACGAAATCACCATGATTGTCTTCAATGATAAGAATCGTCAACTTTTCTGTAGGGGCAAGTATTTCTGTCATATTCTTAATCTGCTAACGATGTTATTTGCAACCAAAATTCTTCAATTTTTAAAATGGCACTTAAAAAATCATTCATGTCGAGTGGTTTTTTTACATAGCTATTGCAGTGACTTTCATAGGCTTTATTTAAATCTTGTTCATCAGAGGAAGTGGTGAGCATGATAACAGGGATTTTTTTAAGTTTTAAATCGGCTTTAATCTGTTGCAAAACTTCATGGCCATTAAATATAGGGATATTAATGTCTAATAAAATAAGATCAGGCTTTTTTGCCTCTGTAAACGCCCCTCTCTTAAAAAGAAAGTCAAGGGCCTCTTGGCCGTTTCTCGCAATGCTAATTTCTGTTTTTACTTTACATTCTTCAAAGGCATCGAGGGTAAGTAAAATATCACCTTCATTATCTTCTACCAAAAGAATATGTGCTAATTTCATTTTTTCATCTTTCATAATTATTTGTTTTTTGGAATTGTGAAGTAAAATATGGTGCCTTTTCCTACTGCAGACTTCAGCCAAATTTGTCCTCCTAAATAGTCAATGTGTCTTTTGGCGATGGATAGGCCTATGCCTGTTCCGGAATAGGTATCCCTATTATGCAGTCTTTGAAACATAACAAATATTTTATCGTAGAATTGAGGATCAATTCCTATCCCATTATCCTCAACCGAGAATTCCCATTCGTTTTCATTTTCAGTGGCCTTAATCTCTACAATTGGAGCCGTACCTGAAGCAGAATATTTAATGGCATTGTCTAAAAGGCAATGAAGTACTTGGGTAATAGAAGCTTTATACGTGTTAAGTGTTGGTAATTTTTGAGTCTTAATGATAGCAGAATTTTCTGAAAGAAGATTTCTTCTTAATTGCTTAAAGTCAAGAAGAACTTCGTTTAAGTCTACAATTTCCTTTCCTTCATTTAATCTGCCTGCTCTGGAATATACTAAGAGATCAAGAATGATTTGCTTCATTCTTTTCGCACCATCGGTTGCGAAATGAATATATTGGTGTGCCTTTTCATCAAGCTGTTCTCCGTATTTTCTTTTTAATTGATCCATAAAACCAGTAACCATTCTTAGCGGCTCTTGTAAGTCATGAGAGGCAATGAAGGCAAATTGCTCTAATTCTTCGTTTGAGCGTTCCAGTTCACGAGTATACTTGGCTAGCAAGGCCTTGTTTTTGACTTCCTGCGTAATATCTGATGAAATACCAATGATACCTGATAGTGTATTACTCTCATCATAAATTGGAGAATTGGTAACCATAACAGGAAAATTGGTTCCATCTTTTTTCTTTACCTTAAATTCTCCTGACCATGTTTGTCCTTTTGTTAGTTCATTCATTATCTGCTTAGCTTGCGCTTCATTGGTTTCCGACGGTGTTAGATCCATGATGTTCTTTCCTATTGCTTCTTCCTGTTTCCAGCCATAAATAGTTTCAGCAGCGTTGTTCCAGTAATTAACAGTGCCTTCTAGGTCTGTTGCTACAGCCGCCTGCCCTATCATGCTTAGTAAATTAGCCTTGAACCTATTTTCTTCATCTAATTTTTTTTGCTTTGTAACATCGGTCATTGCGCCTACCATTCGAATGGCTTTCCCGTCTTTATTTCTAATGATTACACCCCGATCTATTACATAAAGTATTTCCCCATGTTCATTAAATACTCTATATTCCAATTCTAATCGTGTACAAGAGGGATCGGCAATTGCTTCATCAACACGCCTTTTAATTTTGTCTGTATCATCTGGATGAAAAGCATCTTTCCAGAAATCATCCTTATTAAAAGATTTTGACGTTTCTTTTCCAAAAAATCTATCAATAGCTTCTGAACGGTAAAATGTTTGGTTTACGATATCCCAATCCCATATAGCATCATTGGTTGCTTGCGTTACCTTTTCGAATCGCTCGTTAGCTAGGAGGATACTTTCTTCTGCTTTTTTACGTTCTGTTATATCGAGAATAATGGCTAAAAATCTTTTATTGTTGCCTTCTGTTACCAATTGTAAATGGACTTCCACAGGATAAAGACTGCCTTCTTTTCTTTGGTGATTGGTAAAAAATATAATTTTCTCTTTTTCATTATTAACTAATGGGGACACAAGTTCTTTAAAAGAAGTGGTTGTAAATTCCGGCTTTAGATCTAGAGGCGTTAATGCTTCTATTTCTTGTTCTGAATAGCCTAAGTTAAGTAGTGCACCTTTGTTAACATAGCTAAACAAGAATGTTTTTGCATCGAATATATAAATTTCATTGAGGCTGTTTTCTATAGTTTTTTGCAAGCTATTTTTTTCTTCTTCTGCTATTTTTCTTGAAGTGATATCAAAACGAATGGCTAAATATTGAGAGGGCTTATTTTTTTCATCAAGAAAAGGGACAATCGTAGTATCTACCCAATAATAGGATCCGTCTTTTGCTTTATTTTTTATTTCTCCGCGCCATACCTTTCCAGAAGCTATCGTTTTCCATAATGCTTTAAAAAAATCTTTTGGGTGATGTTTAGAATTAATCAGGCGATGGGTTTTACCAATAATCTCTTCACTATTATATTTTGAAATTTCACAAAAATTATCATTAACTGAAGTAATGACACCTTTCTTATCTGTAAAAGCAATAATGGCAGACTGATCTAAAGAATATTTATAATCTTTTAATACTTTCAAACTTTTCTCTAACGCCATTGCGGCTAGCTTTCGCTCATGAATGTCCTGGTAACTACCATAAATTCTGGTACGCTTGTTATTCACTATTTCGCTTTTGCCAATGCAGCGAATCCATCGTTCATGCCCATTGGCTGTAAGTAATAAGATCTCCTCATCAAACTCAGTCCCTTCCTTAATTAAAAGATCTAGTGCTTTCTGTATTCGTGCTTTACTTTCCCCAATATGAAATTCGATGCCTCCGGTTAAGGTAGGATTGTAGTCATCCTCTAGTTCCAATATTTTAAATAACATGGGAGACCAGTACATCGTGTCGCCGTCTTGGTTTACTAAGTCAAGCTCCCAACTGCCTATTCGTGCTATTTTTGTAACCTGCTCTAACAATTCCTCGTTTTTGGCTTCCTGCGTAATGTCAAGAATAATTGAGTTAAAAACGATGGTGCCATCCGCTAAAAAAGATGGGGATCCATATCCGAGATGTGTTCTCATTTCACCAGTAGGCATGACATATTTCCATCGGGCTGTCCATTTCGTTCTTAACGCTATAGCCTCAGCTATACTGTCATTAACTTTTTCAATTTCACCCGCAGCCGCCATTCTTTCCCAAACCAGCTCGTTGTTTTCATACACTTCTTCCGCAGTAAAGCCCCATACCTCTTGTGAACCTTTGGTGATATATTTTAAACGGTCTGTGCCATCAGGATAGGTGATGTATTGAAATACCACACCAGGAAGATTGTTGGCTAAAGATTGCAGCCTTATTTCTGCTTCTTTACGTTCGGTTATATTCTGAAAACTACCGTAGATGCGTTTACATTCACCGTCAACAAATTCAGCATTCCCATGAGCACGAACCCAAAGTTCTTTGTTTTTAGCGGTAACAATTACAGCTTGAAGATCATAAGGTTCTCTAGTAGAGATACATTTTTCAACACTCGAGCGCACCAATTGGCGAAAATCGGCTCTGTAAAAATTAATGGCCTCCTCTAAATTTGGTGTAAATAATTTGGGGTCCGTACCATGCAATCGGTGTACCTCGTCTGACCAAAAGAGACTTTGATTCACTAAATCCATCTCCCAACTTCCAATTTGGGCAATACTGCGAACCTGTTTATCCAATTCTCTTAGTTTCTTTTCTTCCGTAACATTTTTGGCAACGGCATATACAATACCCTGCTCTTTAGTAGAGCTAGCAGTCCAGCTTAACCATACTATTTTTCCTTCTTTTGTGATATAACGGTTTTCAAAATTTTGTAGATTTCCACCAGAATATAATTCCGTTTGTTTTTCTTTTGTGATTAGCCTATCTTCCTCATGTACAAATGATTTGATTGGTCGTGAACGCATTTCTTCTAAGGAATATCCGAGTATATTTAAGCCTGCAGGATTGATTCGCTTTATATAACCGTCAAAACCTGCTACACAAATGATATCTGGAGTAAAGTTAAATATTTGAGCGAGTTCGATTTCTGTTTTCTTTCGACTCAGTTCAGCACCTATGGTTGATTCTAATTTTTGAAATAGCTTTAAATGTAGCTCCAGAGCTGATTTGGTTTTTTCTGTACCCATCAAAAGTCTGCCTATAATCTCTCCCTTGTGCTTTAAAGGCACGCGTACTAAGTTTTGAATGCCTGCTTTTCTTGCGGCTTCTTTTCTCTCAAAAACCTGCCATTGGGCATTACCTTCTTCCCAAATTTCTGTTGTTTTGTTTTGCCAAACATGGTCAGGCATTTCCTGCATTATGCTAAAGGAATCTAAGTTTTGGGCTGCATTATAAAATGCATTTCCGGTTTCGCCTTCAACATAATGTGCGACACGATTAATTGTTTTATTGTCAATAGCAGGCAACCATATTTCAACGAAATCAAAACCGCCAAATTTAGTGATTTTCTCACATAGCTCTGATAGACATGCTATTAACTCATTGTCCGTACTTTGATTAAAAATCTTACTTATTTTATTGAGAAGTTCTTTTTCTAATTCTTTATTTTTTTGATTGGTTACATCCCGTTCTATGGCAATCCAGTGGGTAAACGAGCCTTTTTCTTTGGTTACAGGAGTCACCGTGAAATTGACCCAGAATTCCTCTCCGTTTTTTTTATAGTTGATGGTGGTTATTTCATGTGGTTCCCAATTTCTGAGTGCCACTCCCAGTTTTGCAAGTGCTTCTGAGTCCGATTTTGGTCCCTGAAGAATCCGAGGGGATTTACCCATAACTTCTTCAGAGGTATAGCCTGTCATTTTGGTAAAAGCCTCGTTTACATAAATGATTTTCGGTCCTGGCTTATCTAAGGGCTCCGCTTCGGTAATTAAAATGGCATCATTAGTATGGGTAATTACACTTTCAAGGAGTTTTAGCTTATGGTTTTCCTCAATTTTAGGGGTGATGTCTCGTGAATTGGCTACAATGCCTTTCACTGCAGAATTGTCTAGCATATTTGTTAACACCGTTTCAATCCATCGCCATTCTTTTTTGTTGTTTTGAAAACGAAAGGGCTCTACTATCACCCTGTCTTCGGTGGCTATTTTTTTTAAACTACCTAAGGTTCTTTCTACATCCTCTGGATGGACAAACTCTAGTGCATTTCTTCCTGTAAATTCTTCTGGTTCAATCCCAAGAACGGCAGTGCTAGTTGGGCTAACATATAGATAGTTGCCTTCTACGTCCAGTATTGCTATAAGGTCGGAACCTTCTTGAACCAATGCTTTAAAGCGCTGTTCGCTGTGTTTAACTTTTTCTTCCTGGGCAATTATTTCTTTAGCATCTCTTACTGTACAATACATCAGTTTAGAAGTGTTATTCCATGTCACTGACCATAAATTATAAGCAATACCACCATCTTTTTTTTTGTAACGATTAAAGAAAGATTTTATGTCCTGACCACTAAGAATAGCAGTTGCTATTTCGTTGGTTTTTGGCACATCCTCTTCCAGAATAAAATCGATGTAAGGTTCGCCTATTAATTCTTTGGGTAAGTATCCCCAATGTGTTGTCGCAGCGTTGCTCACATAAACAAAATGGCCTTGTTCATTAACAGTACAAAAAACATCTAATGAAGCATCAAGTAATTGATTCGCTTCAGAGGCATCCTTTATTACACTTGTAATATCACTTGCTTGGCAAGCAACAGCAAAAATTTCATTATCGTCTCCCTTTAAAGGTTTTATCGTGATTTGGCCATAATGTATTTCATTTGTTTCTGGATGAGAATAATGTTCCTCAACTTTAAAATGCTCTCCTTTGAGCGCCCTGCTATAATACGCTTTCCATTTTTTTATATAGCCCTCACCAAAGCCTTCTACAAATGCAGATTCGTTAAGCTTCTTTTCATTACCTGTAACTTCTTTTACTAGGCTGAACCAACTTTTATTGGCATAAATCAATTTAAAGTTCAGATCAATGATCCAAATGTGGTCTTTGCTCTGATCTAGAAACATATTTGTCAACTGAGAGGGGGTCATATTGAAAATGAATTGTTTGAGGCTATAGTTATATTTATCGTATAATAAAGGATATGTGTAATAAAAATAAGGATTAAAAATTTATTGTATAGACTTTGGCTTCTGAAAAATTTAATAAGATAAATTTAGTTTAAAAAATTTACGATGTTTTAGCATTTGTGTTCCTGGTAAATTACTTTCGCCTCTTTCATGGGTGTTAGTCACTAAAGCGACTACCCTATATTTAAGAATAGTAAAAGAACAGCGCTTGAGAATTGTGTTTTTCTTTCGTATGTCATTGCAAGTAAATCCATCCTGAAGAACATATTTATAACACGCTCTAATGTAATAAATTATGTGTACTCCGCCAACACCTTTTTTCTATTTGTCTTCTAAACCTGTTGTTTGAAGATCCTGAATTATCCAAAAATAACAGTACGTCTCCTGGTTAATCCAACAAAAATCGGCTGTTTTCCTTGTGCTTATGTGTGAATGATGTAACTAATTATAAAAGTTATATAACACTTCTAAGGCCTTGTAAAGTCACCTTTGTCTTTTAAAAAATATAATCGCTATAGGGTATGGACACAACTGGAATTAATCAAACATGGAGCGCTCAAAAAGCCAGACTTAAATTAAAATTTGCTGCGTTGACTGATTCTGATTTATTGTTTGAGAAAGGAGAGAAAGAAGAGATGATTGCTAAACTTCAAATCACCCTGGGTAAAACTAAAGAAGAAATAGAAGAAATTTTAAAAACAACTTAGGCTGTATTTTTTTAAGATGATTTAAAAAAAATACGCAATAATAGGCTAATGATGATTCTGTCAGAGGCAAAAAAAAGCTGTAAACACAGCACTTAAGAATAAACACTAAAACCTAATAAAAATGAAAATTAAAAATTTAATTTTACCCTTTGTAATACTATGTATTTCATTGTTTTCTGGATGTTCAGATGATGATTTTGAAGAAGTCATAGGTCTTTGCCCTGTTGTTACCTCAACAAATCCGTTGGATGGTGCTATAAATGTACCATTAGACCAAACGATTACGGTTTTGTTTAACAAGGAGATGAATCCAACAACGTTTACCCAATCTTCTTTTATTATAGAAGAAGCAGGTTCAGTTGTTATTGCAGGAAATGTTTCTCTTAGTGGAGCAACGGCTTCGTTTAACCCAACAAATGCTTTATTAATTAACACGACCTATGTTGGTACTGTTAAAACATTAGTAAAGGATATGGACGGTAATGCTTTGCAAGAAGACTATGTTTTTACATTTAGCACCGGTTCAACGGTTACGCCAGTGGTTGCTTCAACAGATCCATTGGACTTAGCAACTAATGTATTTCTTAACAAAACAGTTGCTGCAAATTTTAATATGTTGATGAATCATTCAACGATTAACACCAGTACTTTCACCTTGAGACAAGGAACAACTGAGGTTCTAGGTGTTGTGAGCTATTCAGGTCAAACGGCCCTATTTAATCCAACGAACAATCTTTTGGATGCTACTGAATATACTGCTACTATGACTACAGGAGCACGGAATGTTCAAGGTACCGCTTTAGTAAGTGATTATACGTGGACCTTTACTACAGGAACTATTACAGGGCCTACAGTAATTTCTACTGATCCTATGAATAATGCTTCAGGAGTTGCTCTTGATAAGGTTATCACGGCAGTCTTTAGTGAAACCATGGATAATACAACGATTAATAATACGTCTTTTACTTTAAAAAATGGAGCAACGGTAATAACTGGAGCCCTATCTTATTCTGGCACAACACTAACCTTTGTTCCAGGAAGTCCTCTTTTAGAAGGTACAACCTATACCGGTACTATCACAACGGATGCTCAAAGTCTTAGCGGTATTGCATTGGCAAATGACTATGTATGGAACTTTAATACGCTGTCCACCGGTGGAACCTTGGTAGATCTGCAAAGTGTTGCAAGATTTGGAATTATTGCAGGTGTTGCGGTAAGCAACAATGCTGGATTTAGTGAAATTAGAAATATGGATGTAGGTATTTACCCAGGCGTAAGAAGTTCTTTAACTGGATTTCCTCCAGCAATTGTAGTTAATGGCGCTATTTTCGCTTCAGATGATACCGCACCTGCAGGCGTACCTGCCATGTTATTACAAGCTAAAGATGACTTGACAGCTGCTTATTTATTTGCTGAAGGAGCCTCTTCTCCAGCCCCTGCAACAGTGTCTGGTGATCAAGGTGGTACAACGTTAGCACCAGGGATCTATAAAACAACCTCTACTCTTTTAATAGAATCAGGAGATTTAACACTTGATGCACAAGGCGACCCTAATGCGACCTGGATTTTCCAAATTGCTTCTGACTTTACAACAGTAGGTGGTGCAGGTGGAAATGTGATTTTAGCAGGTGGTGCTAAAGCTAAAAACGTTTTTTGGCAAGTTGGTAGATCTGCTACTATAGGAGATTATACCGATTTTAAAGGAAACATATTAGCCTTAACCTCTATTACAATGAATTCATATTCAACCGCAGAAGGTAGAATGTTAGCTAGAAATGGAGCTGTTATAATGACACATACCAATATTATTACTAAACCTATTGATTAACAATCATCTAAATATTTCTCAATTTCAAATTATGAAAAATAAAATTAATTTAAAAAAGGGATCGCATTCAGCGTGGTCCCTTTCTCTAAAAAGCCTTTTTGTAAGTGCTTTAATAGTTATCGGAATCCAAGCTGTACAGGCACAAGAGGGGCAATATTCTGCACCTACCTGGTATTTTGGAGTAGCTGCTGGAACTAACGCTAATTTCTATGAAGGTTCAACCAATCAGTTGTCTACAGATTTTACACCTCCTACAACGTTCCATAAAGGAAACGGGTTTGGATTGTTTCTTGCGCCTAGTATTGAGTTTTACAAACCCAATACAAGATTCGGATTTATTTTACAAGCAGGATTAGACAGTCGCAAAGGAAATTTCGATCAGCAATTAACAGATTGTAATTGTCCAGCAAACTTGAGTACAGACCTAAGCTATATTACCGTAGAGCCTAGTTTGCGTTATGCACCATTTAAGTCGAATTTATATTTCTATGGCGGACCGCGTTTTGCTTTTGTTCAAAATCAAGCATTTACGTACGAACAAGGCATAAATCCAAATTTACCTAATCAAATGGCACCTGCAGATGTCGAAGGCGATTTTAGTGCTGTGGAGAAAACAATTATCTCTGCCCAAATTGGTGCAGGATATGATATCCCCTTGTCTTCTAATAGTCAAAAGACACAATTTACACTGTCACCTTTTATAGCATTTCATCCTTATTTTGGACAGAATCCACGTGCTATTGAAACCTGGAATTTAACGACTATTAGAGCAGGTGTTGTTCTTAAGTTTGGTCAAGGTCACAGAATTGATACTCCAGTGCAAGTTGCCACTGTAGTAGTTCCTCCTAAAGTTGACTTTACCGTTGATGCGCCCTTAAATATTCCTGAAAAACGAATTGTAAGAGAAATATTTCCATTACGTAATTATGTGTATTTTGATTTGGGATCCACTGAAATTTCAAACCGTTATAAGCTACTTAAAAAGGGTGAAGTAAAGGCCTTCAGTAGAGAACAATTGGAAACAGAACCACCATTAATTCAATCTGGGCGTTCAGCAAGACAAATGAATGTTTATTATAATGTTATCAATATTCTTGGTGATCGTATGGTTAAATATCCTTCAACTTCAATTAATTTGGTGGGGTCATCAAAGCAGGGGCCAGAAGATGCTGAAGCAATGGCAGGCTCTGTTAAGAGCTACTTAGTGGATGTATTTGGAATTAATGCGACAAGAATTAGTATTAAAGGCCAATTTAAACCAGAAAAACCAGAAGGAAATGGTGGTGTTCAAGCCGATATGGTTCTTCTACGTGAAGGCGATCGTCGCGTTTCTATTGAGAGCAATTCTTCAGAATTATTAATGGAATTCCAAAGTGGGCCCAATGCACCGCTTAAACCAATAGAAATTGTTGCCATGCAAGAAGCGCCTATTGACAGCTATGTAACCTTTAGTGCAAAGAGTGATGAAGTAAAGTTTAAGAAGTGGTCATTGGAGATTTCAGATGCTGAGGGCGTTACACAAAAATTTGGGCCTTACACAGGAGAAAGTGTTAGCATTTCTGGAAAATCAATTTTAGGCACGCGTCCTGAAGGCACCTACAACGTGAAAATGATAGGGCAAACTGAAAGTGGTGATACCATCGTAAAAGAAACGTCTACACATATGGTGTTGTGGACGCCATCTGAGATAGAAGAAGGAATAAGATACAGTATTATTTTTGAATTCGATCAGTCAACCGCACCGTCTCTATATAAAGAGTATTTAAGTACTATTGTAAGTCCTAAGATTCCTGAAAACGGAACGGTTATTATTCATGGTCATACTGATATTATAGGAGAAAGAGATTATAATAAAATATTATCTACCCAACGTGCTAATGAAGTGAAAGATATTCTTAAAAACAGCCTTTTAAAAGTAGGAAGAAATGATGTTACCTTTAAGATATTAGGATTAGGTGAGGCTGAAAATGTGTCTCCTTTTGATAATAAATATCCAGAAGAAAGAGCTTATAACAGAACTGTGATTATTGATATTATTCCTAGTAAAATATAAGGATTTATATAATCAATTAAAAGGGTTATAATGTTTACATAAAAGGATAGCGTTTTAATCGCTATCCTTTTTTATTGGCTATAGCCACATTAGAAGTCATGTGATGTCCATTCCACTCAGTTGTTTGTCTTTAAGAGAAAGACCTAATTAGCCTATTGTAATTAGTATAGTATTGTTTTCATAATACATTCTTTAAAACCTGTGATTTATGTAACAGTGTACTATAATTATATAACGGAATGTAGTGTTAAATAATCACCTTTGTCCGTATAATTAGCTTTTTGGTTGTTAGGGGATAAAGCCTAACTAAAAATTGAATTATAGGATATTAACCATTAAAAAAAGACAAAATGAGAAGTCTATTATACATTATTGCAGTCCTCTTGATTATTGGTTGGGCATTAGGCTTTTTCGCCTACAGTGCAGGTGGATTGATACATGTTTTATTAGTTGTTGCTGTTATAGCGATACTATTGAGACTGATAGGCGGTAAAGGAATTTAGTAAGAATAAATAAAAATAATAAATAAAATAAAAACCATGAAAATAATAAAATTTACAATTGCATTATGCGGATTAGGCTTAATTTTTACATCATGTAATGATGATAAAAGACAAATAGCTGCAGAAAACGTAGAAGACTATTCAAACTATGTGGATTCAATAAGTACTTTAGAGCTAGCTAATGCGAGTTCGAATTGGGAAACTATTGAAAATGAGCATACTGCTTATAGGTTTGCTGCGAATAAAAATGTAGATGAACTTACTGAAAAAGAAGTGTTACAAAAGGATATAGAGGAATCAACATCATTATTTGAAGCCTATAAAACGGAGGTTATGGTTGAAAGAGAACATCAAGAGATGGTTGCTTTCAAAAATAATTTGAGAACCTCTCTTCTTGGTGAAAACCACATCAATGATGATATGAAGTTTGAGTGGATAAACAAAGACAATATACTTAGCGTATATCAAAATTTTGTAGATACAGCACAGGCAAATAAAGATACTTATTCGAGAGAAGATTGGGATGAAATTAAGTTGTTATACGAGGCAATTGATACCAGAAAAAATACTGTTGAAAATGAAGGGTTAACAAGTTCTGATAATATGAAAATTGCAGGTTTAAAACTAAAGTTTGCACCGATGTACACATTAAATAGAATGGGAGCAAAATCAGAAGAAAACGCGAAAGCAAAGGAATAATATAATTATAATTTAAATAATAAAAAACATGATAAAAATAATAAGCGCAGCCATACTAATACTATTAGTAAGTTTTACAGTGAATGCACAAGAAATATCTAAAAATGCTCTAGGACTTAGATTGGGAGATAGCGACGGCTTTGGAGGAGAACTATCTTATCAAGCACGTTTAAGTAGTAGCCATAGGTTAGAGTTGGATTTAGGATGGAGAGATGGTAAGAATTTTGATGGTTTTAAAATTACGGCTTTACACCAATGGGTGATGCCAATAGAAAACCGTTTTAATTGGTATCTTGGTCTTGGTGGAGGTGTTGGATCATATAATTTTAATAATTATAATAATAACAATGATGATTATAAAGATACTTTTGTTTTTATCGCGGGAGATATAGGTATTGAATACAATTTTGGTATCCCTTTATTAATTTCATTAGATTTTAGACCAGAACTTGGTTTTGGAGATTCAAATTTCAATAATGATGGCTTAGACTTAGACATCGCTTTGGGTCTTAGATATCAGTTTTAAGGTCGGCAATAAGAGCTGATTTTTTAAAAAAACAAAACAAAACAGAATTGAAAAAGCAGACTTTTAAGTCTGCTTTTTTTTTCTGTAATAAACCGACATTAGTAATAGGTGTGAGGTGTTTAATTTTTAGTACATCACAATTAATTAATAGGTCTAATATATATTAAGCTATGGAACATTATGAATTTGAAAATTTAATTGCTTTTAACATTAAAGACACTTTAGACTACGTTTCAAACTCAGTAAACATTAAACATATTCTAAACAAAAAAACAGGAAACATAATGGCTTTGTCTCTAGATTATGGTAAGGTTTACCAGCCCGAAGTAAGTTCTTTTTCTACATTCCTTCATGTTATTGAAGGTAAAGCAGAGGTAGTGTTAAACAATTTGTCCAGTTACATGCAAAATGGTGATTCCATGATTATTCCAAGTCAAACGGTTTATACCATTGAAGCAAACCAAAGATTTAAAATGCTTTTTATTGTTTTAGAAAGTGGTTATGATGATTTAGAACCTTAAAAAAACATTTCGTAATAGGCATATTAGCATTGTAAACAGCAGCGAGTTAGCGATTTAAAAAAAAGAAGCATAACTTCTTTATGACGAGAGCAGGTGTTGTACTCCTGTTAGTGTTAAGTGCTAGGTGGGGTAATTATTTTGAGATATTAAGAAAAAATTTTTGCTAGTCAGTGGGTTTATTCTATAATTTCGTAGTCAATACTTAGTTTTCTTAAAGCTCTTAAGGCAGAACCAGAGTTTTTATCATTCACCTCAATAGCTACAGCGTCTCCTTCTAAGAGTATGTCTGTAAGCTCATTGGACAAAGATTCATTGATGTTAGATGAAATCTCTGCAATACAATTGGCTATCGCTCTTTTATCTGGCCGTTGCGCATCACAAGACAATAAGTTTAGTTTCATAAAAATATAATAATAATGTATTAATGCAATATACAAGAGTTGCGGCCAGTCTGGACCATTCTTGCACTATTATTCATTTTAACGACACACATTACGTGTAAATAAGGCTGCACTGCTATTTACAGTTTCAATGCTTCGACTAACTTTAGTAAAGCTATTTTTTATTTTTCAAACTTTGAGCTAAATACTATTTTAATAAAGATTGATGTTACAGTGTTTTGTGAATACTTTTGTTAGGCATTGCTTTTTATTTCAATTTTAGCATTTCACCATATAAATATTTTATGTCTTCCTGCCCATATATTCTTTCTAGTCTTCTAACAACGAAATGACCTTTTGCCATATCTTGAAAATGATCAATAAATATGCTGTTTATAATTACGCCACCTACAGCCCCGATTGCAGGAATAGCTTGAGCAGCAACCTTTTCTGTGACTTGAATACTGAACCGTTCAGCGATATTAATAATAAATCGAATTAGCGCTGGCGCACCTTCTTCTGCTAATGTCTTTGCCGCTAAAAATTCTGTTGCTTCTGATACTGATTTAGCTAAAGCAGCTCTAATAACAAAATAGCCACTTTCGGTTGCATCATCTAACTTGTTTTCCCCGCCTAAAGCAAAAACTTCCAAACAGGCTAGTTTTGTTTGAATATCATGGATTGATTCTCCTTCAGCCCTTGCGATATCCGCAATTGACCTTAACATTATAGTGGTAGAAATGGGAAGCTCTAAAGCTAGCGCTGGTAACCCAAAAAAGCCGCCAGCACCACCAGAAACAGCAACTCCAATTTTATGCCACCAATTTGAAGAACCTTCGTTGGGTTTGTCCTTCATGGTATATATAGCAGCATCTGTTGCTTTTAACAACGATGCCTGTGTTACCGCTCCTATTTTTTCATGCCAACTTGCTGGTAACATTTCTAATCCCTTCTCAATAGGTTTTCCAATGAAATTGGTGATTTTCGCTGCAATGCTTGGGTTTTCAAGTAACAACATGGCACGATATAACTCTTTGCGATGCGCTTCTGTTATTTTAGTACTACTTATTTTTTGCATTAGTTTCTGTTTTAATTTATGCCTAACGGTTTGTATCTGTTTTTACGGCTTAAGATTCGCTAGGATTTTTAGAGCGTTAACTAGATACAAAGTATAATAGTTTTAAATGAAATACAAAAGCAATATTAGGCACTAACTTTATTCTATTTTTTGTCTTAAGTTATAACTATCAATGAATTCGTGTATGTCATCATCCATATCTGCCGTTGGAAAGTATTTTCCCATTTTGGCGTCATATTCTATCCATTTTTCTAATCCGGCATCTTTTGCAAATGAAAAAATATTTTGCTCTAAATTATCAGTCTCTTTTGAGAGGTTGTCCTCACTTGTTTTGTGACTATTTAATAACCATTCGCCACAATACATAATACTAAGCAGCGTCTTATATTCTTTTTTTGTCAACTCTATTTTCATAATTTTAATTAAATGGCTCTCCAGGGAGCTTTTTTAAATTTTTAATATATCTGCCACTATTATACGTTTTCCCCATTTTTATAACATCAAATAATTCAACTGCTAAACATAGCCCCATCATTTGTCTGGTTTGTAAATTAGTAAAGCCTTGTTTTAATAATCTATCGTAGGTTACTTTAGTCTCGGGGGGATTGATGTTTTTGAGTTAATTTTTTATTATTTCTAAAATCTGTTCGTTTAATTTTTCGTTTTTCTCCATAATTAAATGGGTTTATCGGCTTGTACTTAAAGTTCTAGGCTTAAGCCACTAATTTAGCAAATACAATTTGAACCTGCTTGCTGATAGGTAAAAAAAACTGTCAGGATTTTCTAAAGCAGACTAGAACTCGAAATTAATTATGTGCTTTTTTATGGCGCGCTTAGTGTTAATCCATTCGTGTCGTAAATGCTATAACTAAAAAAACCAATAACACTTCACAGAAACGCCATAGCGGAAGTGGTGTGAATTATAGGTTGTCTAGGCGGGTGTTATTCATAACTGTTTTAAGTAAAAGTAATGTTACGCGTTCTTTTGTTTAATCCATATTTTTAATACAGCGAAACACCAAATTTTTGTGACAACAGTACATCGAGCTGCTCAAGATCCGATATTAATTCGAGATGGTTTTGCGGTGATGATGATTCAGCTTTGTTTTCGCGTATTACCTTTTTCAATTCGGCCATTTTAAAATGAAATGATTGAGATTGTAGTTCAAACGGTAGTAAATCTAGTTTTTTTTCTATGGCGATCTTTTTTTGTTTAACTAGGTTAATGATTTCAATTGCCGAATCAAAATTCAATTCCTTTTGTTCCACGGATTTTAAAAGGCCACATTTAAAACTGGCACATTGTTTTGGTCTTTGTGAATAGATAGTGCAACCATCACAAGAGTTTTTGCAAGGTTGAAGAAAAAAGCCGTTATCATTGGAATCCTCTATTTCCATTAATTCACGCAATACTGGTAGCTCTTCACGGTCCAGCTGCACATAACCAATTAAGGTACCGTCACAACAGAATCCGCAAGGCAAACAAATATTTAATGCATCACTCATGTTTTATAAATTAAATAGCGTTTAAAAAGGACTCTAGAATTGGTGTTAATGGTCGGCATAAGATGAGTTGTACCGTTTTAAGCGCCTAATATAGCAAATACAAAATGAACCTGTCGCTCTTCAAACAGTTTTAAAATTAGCAAGTCCAAATGCTTCGGGATTTAGAATTAGACGCGAACTAGTAATAAATGGTATGTTTTTCTTGATGTTGTTTGGTTTTATTTGGTTCTGTCTCCTTTGTTTTGTTCATGTAACGACCGCCTATAAACAATAGACATTTGAAAAGTATGAGCTGAATATTACTGACTATCTTTTATAGCCTTTTAATTTTGAGCGTTTTTTAAAGTGGTTAATAAAGCAACACGTGTTACCATGGCTGAATTTATTCAAGTGCATAAATCGTTGGTGGTTTCTAAACAGCATATTAATAACGTTGAAGGCAATCGCATCACTAGTGGCGCGTATACTATCCCTATTGGAAAAACCTATAAAAGTAATGTTATCGCCTTACTTAGCGCACAATAAACTAAACGTGTAGCTTAAATAGCTAAGCATAAATAGCGTCATACTGTTCACGGGTCAGTTCCCAACGGTTTACCTCTTGTTCAGAATTTAAGGGGCCTGGAATGGTTTTGTATTTTTTTATAAAGGTAAACCCCACTTTTTCCAGCGTTTTATTTGGTGCAGGGTTAAAAGCATAAGGTTCGCATATGAGTGCTTTAAGAGCTAATCGCTCAAAATAGAAGGGAAGCGATTGTTTAATCAATAAAGTGCCCAGACCTTTTTTTCGGTTTTCAGAATGCCATAAATGTAAGTGCATTGTGGCTTGTTGGCCATAGACTAACGGACTGACGTTAGAGTGACCAATGGCTGTTTTATTGAGTTCCCAAATGAGCGCGTAAGCTGTTTTTTGAGTGATTGGTGTCTCTATTTGTTTGCTTAGCATTTGAGTTAGATCACTCCGCTTGGGGAGTTTGTTTAGGTCTACGCCCATACCAACTAAGAAATCGGGGTCAGACTCTAACCAATACTTAGCAATCAAATCAATGTCTTTTAATTCAATTTCTCTAATGGTTATTTGGCTGGTTTTAGACATGATATGTATGTACTTATAGACTGTGCTATAAATACAAGCTATTTTTTAGTGTTCTAAACGAGCGAATGTTTCAAGAGCATTACTGTAACTCAATCTTATCAATGAGCAATTCAAAAGCTTCTTCTTTTTTATTGCCAATTAAAAAGGCCAACTCGTCAATAGTATCTTTATCAAAATTAGGGTAGTCTAATGTTCTTCCTCTAAAGGCAGGGTATAGGTCTTTTAAATCAATAGTAATCGTTTCCCAGGTACCAGAGGTTTCAAAAGAGGTAATATACGAGTAACGTTTTCGGCTGTCTGCTTTAACTCTAAACTGATACGGTTTACCATCACCTTTTAGCCGAATACAAACTTTGGTGTAATTAGTAACATTTATCGCTTTCGTATCATAACGCACAGAAGAAAAACCACCGTTATTTTCCAGAGAGATTTTACCCCTAAAGATCGCGTGACCGTCTTCATTTATAGAAAAATATCCGTTTGACCGTCCGCCCATAACCACATCATCAACAATGCGCCAGTTAGAAAGGTCTGAATCTTTTGTAAAGTCAAAAATAGTAGTTGTTGCCATAGTTGTTATGATTAATAGGAGTAGAGCTAATGCTTTCATAATTTATCTGGTCATTCCTGTGAAGAAGGGAAACCTTGTTTCTTTTTATCAAATTTAAGGCTAATAACTAGGTAGTTATCTCAATAAAAAGTTAAAATCATCTTATGTTATCTACAATTCTTACAACCTGCTTACTCGTCTTAGTGGGCAACTGCAAACTGAATACAGAGACTTTCAACTCGTTTTTTATCCGTGAATGGTTTCGCTTTTTCCATAGCTTTTAATCAGTTCACCTTCAAAAGCAACCAATTCTTGCCAACGTTTATCGACATCAATTCCTTTTCCGTATTTCCGGGCAAAGGTGATAAAGGTGGTGTAATGACCTGCTTCACTTATCATTAAATCATGATAAAATTGTGCTAATTCTGGATCTTTAATACGCTGTGATAAAAGTTTGAAACGTTCACAACTACGGGCTTCTATCATAGCAGAAAACAATAAACGATCTACAAAACTTTGGAGTCTGCTGCCGCCTTTATTCATAAACTTATACAATTGATTTACGTAGTGGTCTTTGCGTTCACGGCCTAAAGTATAACCTCGGGCTTTGATAATCTCATGCACCATCTGGAAATGTTCTAGTTCTTCTTGAGCCAATTTTAGTAACTCTGTTACTAGCTCTTCATGTTCACTATTATTTGTAATTATAGTAATGGCATTAGTAGCTGCTTTTTGCTCACACCAGGCATGATCCGTCAGGATTTCTTCAATATTAGATTCTACAATAGTTACCCAGCGTGGATCCGTTTCTAGTTTAAGATGTAACATACTCATGAGTATAGACTTTTATTATTTGACAAAGATAATTATAATGGACGGGTTATGTCTTTCCAACATTTAAAAGATGCCGTATTATAGCTTGTATAATGCTTTTAATTGCTCATAAACACGACCTGCGCTAGTGATTGCGCCTTCCATCTTACCTGGGAATACAGAACAGGTTTCAGCGCCAGCAATAAACAGCCTATTGTTTAATTGTGTTTTTTGATATAATGGGTGTCCGTTATTCGTTTGTGGCATTAAGGTCTTATCACTTTCTATGGTGGTGTATTTTTCAGCCTTCCAAACACATTCTTCATAGCATTCAAAATCTAAAGCAATATCACCATAATAGCCTTGTAATTGTTTTATTGCTATTGCTTTTCGTTCTGCTTTAGTGTGTTTAAAAAAAGAGGCGTTCATGAAACCACTTAAGGCCTGTAAGTTGCCATCTGCATTAGAATGGTCGTAAAATTCGTTAATGGGACCGACATTGCTGTAAATTGTACTGCTAGAGTCTTTGGTTTGCCAAAAGGCGGTTTTATACGTAAAACCTATTCGAATAGCATCATGCATCCAGGTATGTGTATTTAATAGTAGTTCTTGAATGTCGTTTGGTAAAGCGGGTACTGTTCTTATACGTTTAGAAAAGAGCAATGGTGGTATTGTAGAGACCACATGATTACAATGGTATTTCGCATTAGTTGTACTTGCTTCTAGACCATCAGCCACTAGTTTAATTGTTTGGATGTTTTGATTGTACTGAACGGTATTTTCTGAAAGCCGTTCTGCTAAAGCCCCAATAATAGCGTAAGTCCCCCCTTTAACACGATAGCTTACTGAATTATTTAAGGGTAGTTGTACAAGTTGAGGTGCTTGCGAAGCGGTAGGGTGATAAATGGCTGTCGTGCCATATTGTTGTTCAAAAACAGGAACGTCGAGTGCTTTTAATAGAGATAAAGCAGAAACTTGTTGATCAATAAGCCAGGTGGCTCCTAACTCAATAGGCGCTTGATTTGTATTGTATTGTGTTTTAATACGGCCGCCAAGTATAGTACGTGCTTCAACAATAGTAACAGAGAGATTACTATTTTTAAGGTAGTAGGCGAGTGTGAGACCAGTTAAGCCAGCACCAATAATGAGAACGTCTGTTTTAATTGTTTTCATAGCTTATGAAATATAATTCCATATATTTTTATACTTACTCATTTGCCTGTAAGTCTCTATAACAACTGCGTTTTCAGGATGGCCTAGAGAGGGGTCTTTTTCTAAAAGCTTTTTCGCATGGTCACGTGCGAGTTTTAAAATATCGTTATCTTTTATGATATCTGCAATCCGAAGATTTAACACACCACTTTGCTGAGTACCCATAATATCGCCAGGACCTCGTAAACGCAAATCGACTTCAGCAATTTCAAAACCATCGTTGGTACGCACCATCGTTTGCAAGCGCGTTTTACTGTTTTCAGAGAGTTTATGACTCGTCATTAAAATACAGTAACTCTGTTCTGCACCGCGACCAACACGACCTCTTAATTGATGGAGTTGTGATAAGCCAAAACGTTCTGCACTTTCAATAATCATTACCGAGGCATTGGGAACATTTACACCAACCTCAATGACCGTAGTGGCGACCATAATTTGTGTTTCGCCTTTTATAAAGCGTTGCATTTCAAACTCTTTATCTGCAGGTTTCATTTTGCCATGAACAATAGAAATTTGATACTCTGGCATTGGAAACTCTCTAGAGATACTTTCGTAGCCATCCATTAAATCTTTGTAGTCCATTTGCGCACTTTCCTGTATTAGAGGATAGACCATATAAACCTGCCTTTTTTTAGCAATCTCATCGCGAATAAAGCGGAACACTTTAAGACGATTGGAGTCGTAACGATGTACCGTTTTTATGGCCTTTCTACCTGGTGGTAATTCGTCAATAATAGAGATGTCTAAATCACCATAAACAGACATGGCTAAGGTACGCGGAATGGGGGTCGCGGTCATGACCAAAACGTGAGGCGGTAAGCTGTTTTTTTTCCATAGTTTAGACCGTTGTTTCACACCAAAACGGTGTTGCTCATCGATAATTGCCAATCCTAAATTCTTAAACTTTACCTTATCCTCTATGAGTGCATGCGTGCCTATTAAGATGTCTAACTCTCCGTTTTCAAGCATGTCGTGAATCTTACGACGTTCTGAGGTTTTACTAGAGCCCGTGAGGAGTTTAATAGTGATGTTGAGATTGCTACACAGTTCTTTTAATCCGTTATAGTGTTGGATTGATAAGATTTCCGTTGGTGCCATTAAACAGGCTTGAAAACCATTATCAAGAGCTATAAGCATCGACATAAGCGCCACTATGGTCTTGCCAGAACCTACATCGCCTTGCAGCAAACGATTCATTTGGGCATTGTTACCTAAATCCTGGCGAATTTCTTTCAACACTCTTTTTTGAGCATTGGTTAATTCGAAGGGTAAATGCTCTTTAAAAAAGGTATTAAAATAGGAGCCTACTTTTTCAAAAGGAAAGCCTTTTATTTTTGATTTATGGATTAAATTTTTTAAAATTAATTGCAGTTGAATGTAAAATAATTCTTCAAATTTAAGCCTGAATTCCGCTTTAAAAAGAGACTCAGAATCGAGAGGAAAATGAATATTAAAAAGGGCTTTAGATTTTGAAACTAATTTTAATTCCTCACGCATGTTCTCGGGTAGCGTTTCAGCAAATTTCCCACCCGTTTCCAAGAAGAGATTTTGCATGATTTTTGCCATGACACGATTGGTAATGCCCTTATTGGAGAGCTTCTCTGTAGACGGGTAAATAGCCTGTAGCGATGAACGTAAATTTTGCTCATGCTCCACTAATAACTCGGTATCGGGATGTGCCATATTAAACTTGCCTCCAAAGACATTGACCTTCCCGAAAATAACATAAGGGATATTGACTTTTAAACCCTCTTTGATCCATTTTTGACCACGAAACCAAACGAGTTCCATGGTTCCAGTCTCATCTTGAAAATTGGCCACTAAACGTTTGCCTTTTTTTTGAGCGACCTCTTTAAACCCAGTGATTTTTCCAATGACCTGTACTTCGGCAGTGTTGGTGTTCAACTGATTGATTTTATAGTACTGCGTGCGATCGAGATAGCGATTAGGAAACAGATTAATCAAATCTTGATAGGTATGAATACCAAGTTCCTTTCGGAGCAAATCGGCACGATTTGGTCCAACACCTTTTAAATAATCTATGGGTGTTTGAAGATTGGTAGCCATAAGTGGACGAATTTAATGTATTTTGGGGTAAAGTGAAAGAAGTTTCTTGTCACTTCTCGTGTTTTGCAAAGTATTAGAAAAAGGTATCGAAAAGTCTTATGTTTTATTGATTTTGTTCACGATACCAAATTTGTGAAAAACAAATTTTACGCGAACTGACAAAAAATCGTATTTTGGTCTAATCCTTGTTCAAATCTACTTATGAAACAACTGTTTATTATTGTTATTGCTTTTCTGTGTTTTTCTGTGGAAGGACAGCAAACGGATTATGTTGATTTTGTAAAGGCAAAAGCAGAAGTGGCTTTTGATAATAGCGGTGCTAATCAAGTATTGGGTTTTATCACCTATGAGTTTGTAGTATTGGAAGCTAGTGATTCTATATTTGTTAATGCCAACAATTTTGAGAGCATTGAATACAGACTTAATGGGACGATTATAGATTCTTTATACGATGGAAAACATGTGATAATAAAACATGATTTCAAACCTAAAACTAAACATACTCTAGAGATTGCATGGATAACGCAACCTAGCAAAGCACTCTATTTTATAGTTGCTGAAGAAGATAATGCTCAGATTTGGAGCCAAGGCCAAGGAAAGTACACGAGTAATTGGTTGCCAAGTATAGATGATATGAATGATAAAATTGAATTCGATTTGTCAATCACTTATGCCAATGGTTATGAAGTTTTGGCTAATGGAAAGCTTATCAATAAGGATATAGGTGAAAGCACAACAGTGTGGCACTACGATATGCAAAAACCAATGTCAAGCTATCTTGTAGCGTTAGCCATTGGTAAATACAATAAAAAAGAACTCACCTCAAAAAGCGGTATTCCAATAAAACTCTATTATTATCCTGAAGATTCTGCCAAAGTAGAACCCACATACCGTTATACAAAACAGCTATTCGACTTTCTTGAAGAAGACATTGGCGTGCCGTATCCTTGGCAAAATTACAAGCAAGTGCCCGTAAAAGACTTTTTGTATTCGGGGATGGAAAATACCAGTCTTACTATTTTTAGTGACGATTTCATGATTGACGAGACCTCTTTTGTAGATAAAAACTACGTAAATGTGAATGCACACGAACTCGCACACCAATGGTTTGGCAATTTAGTCACAGAAACTGAGGGTAAACACCATTGGTTACAGGAAGGTTTCGCAACCTATTACGCCTTATTAGCAGAACGCGATATTTTTGGTGACGATTACTATTATTGGCGCTTATATGAATATGCACAAGAGTTATTGGAGCAGGAACGAGCTGAACAAGCAACGGCTTTGTTAGATCCAAAAGCGAGTAGCACCACCTTTTACAAAAAAGGCGCTTGGGCTTTACACATGTTGCATATGAAAATAGGAGAAGTGGCTTTTAAGAAAGCGGTAAAAAATTATTTGGAGACCTACGCTTTTAAAAATGTGCAAACGGAAGATTTTATAGCTGAAGTTGAAAAAGCTTCAGGGCAAGACTTAACGACCTTTGTATTACAATGGTTGACTTCCGCTGTGTTACCAGAAAAAGAAATGCGTTTTGCATTAGAGAAAAATGAAATGACTTCTTTTTTGCTTGCCATGGAAGAAAGCCCTTATTTAAGCTATAAAAAGGACGACAATGACGACATTATTCCTTCTAGTTTGGTTCATAAGTTGCCCGATGGTTATTATCCTGTTCAAAGCGCTGTTGTCACTAAGCTCTTGCAGAAACCCAAGTATCCAATGTACGCAAGTTTAGTAACAGAGGCCTTTCAATCTAAAGAATTACAAGTACGTCAAGTCATTGCACAAAATTTAAGTGAAATTCCTTCTGAATTAAAAACTGACTACGAATCACTCTTAGAAGATAAATCTTACGTCACCGTAGAAACGGCTTTATATAATTTATGGTCTAATTTTCCAGATGCGCGAAAAAAATATTTAGACCAAACTAAAGATGTTATTGGTTTTAATGCTAAAAATGTAAGAACACTTTGGTTGGTTTTAGCCTTGAATACTCAAGACTATAACGAGGATAAAAAACGAGAGTATTATGATGAATTGGTGGCCTACACTTCACCGTTGTACGGATTTCAATTACGTGAAAACGCCTTTAAATATTTAGAAGCAATTAATGCGTTCAATGCTGTTGCGTTAAAGCATTTGGTAGCAGCTACAACGCATCATAACTGGCGCTTTAAAAGTTTTGCCAAGGAATTATTAGAAAGACTTTCAGAAGATGAGCGATATGAGCAGATAATTGCTAATTTGCAGACCGAACAAAAAAAGTAATAAGATTCCCATAGCTATGGGAATGACAAAAGAGATTTATGAGAGCACTAGTCATTTCTGGAGGAGGAAGTAAAGGCGCATTTGCGGGAGGTGTAGCGCAATATCTTATTGAGCAAAAAAATAATAATTACGATCTTTTTATTGGGACTTCTACAGGGAGTTTATTGGTGTCGCATTTGGCATTAAATAAAGTTGAGGAAATTAAAACCATTTACACCAGTGTCACACAAGGTAGCATCTTTAGTCTATGTCCATTTAAGATAAATAAAAAAAGAGGTGTTGAAACCATAGGGATAAATCATTTTAATATTTTAAAAAATTTTATAAAGGGAAGTAAAACCTTTGGAGAAAGCTATAATTTAAGAAGCCTAATAAAAAGTGTGACTTCTGAAGCAGAATTTGAAAAATTAAAGCAGAGTGATGTTGAAATAGTTGTTACCGTTTCTAATTTATCACTAAATCAAATTGAATATAAATCAATTAAAGATTGTGATTACGAAGAGTTTTGTGACTGGACATGGATCTCATGTAATTATACGCCTTTCATGACACTGGTTAAGAAAAATGGCTGTGAGTATGCAGATGGTGGATTAGGCTCTATGGTGCCCATCGAGGAAGCGATAAAGCGAGGAGCCACAGAAATAGACGCGATTGTCTTACAAACAGAAGTCTCTCAGCTTAATAGAATGCCGTCGCTAAATGCATTTTCATTACTTACAAACATGTTTAATTTCATGTTAGATAGAATTGAGAGTCAGAATATAAGAATAGGGAAATTTGTTGCTTCCAATAATGATGCAATAATAAATTTCTATTACACACCCACAGTGCTTACAACAAATTCATTAATATTTGATAAGGAGAAAATGACAAGATGGTGGGAAAGCGGATTCAATTTTGCAAAACGTACCAATGAAAAAAGTAGTCAATTAGAAGTATTAGAATGAAAGCATTAGTAATTTCTGGAGGAGGAAGTAAAGGCGCATTTGCTGGCGGCGTGGCACAATATCTTATTGAGCAGAAAGGTAAGAATTATGACATGTTTCTGGGAACATCAACCGGGAGTTTGTTGATTCCGCATTTGGCTGTTCAAGACATCGGTAAATTATATGATATTTTTACCCACGTCAATCAGCATTCTATCTTTAGTGTTAATCCTTTCGTCGTTAAAAAGAAAAAAGGTAGAGAGTATGTCTCTATTAATTACATTAATACGGCACTTCAGTTTATAAAGAAGAAACGGACGTTTGGTGAAAGTAAAAATCTACATAGGCATATTAAAAAGAACTTTACTAAAGAAGAATATGATCGTATACGTGCTACAAAGGAAGATGTTGTGGTAACTGTTGCCAATTTGTCTAAAAATAGAACAGAATACAAATCGATAAATGATTTTGATTACGAAGAATTCTGCGATTGGATCTGGATTTCCTGTAATTATATTCCGTTTATGTCTTTAGTGAAAAAAAACGGCTTTGAATATGCAGATGGCGGTTTGGGCTGTGTAATCCCTATTCGAGAAGCCATAAGACGTGGTGCGACAGAAATTGATGCTATCGTTTTAGAAAGTGAAGAACTGGATTATAATAAAGTACTGGGTAAAAACCCATTTTCTTTGATGATTAGTTTATTTGGTCATTTATTAGATCAGGTAGAAAAAGGAGATATAGCGATTGGTAAATTAGCTGCCGAATACAGAAACGTCAAATTAAATTTATATTATACGCCCTCAAAACTAACCGAAAACTCATTGATATTTAATAAAAGTTTAATGGAAAAGTGGTGGCAGGAAGGTTTTCATTATGCAGAAAGCAAGCACGACAAAGGTCAATCTATGGATGATAGTGATTCTTTAAAGAAAATAAAAAAGGTTTAGGTTTACTGCCAAAGTTCACCAACTTCTTTCTTTATATAGGATAAGCCAGCATTACTAGGTGCCGATTTGTCCATCATTTCCGTGAGAACAGCCTCTCTAAGTTTTTCAGCGGTATCAATTTTATCGCTCATTCCAACCTTTCGTATCAGTTGTATTGTTGCACTTTTAGAGGCATTTATAATGCTCCAGCAACTCTCACTTATATACACCTGTTGCGATAGATTATGCTCAAATTCCTGTTCAATACCATTAATTAGTAGTGCTTCGTAGTCGTTTTTGTTACTCGAAGCAGGCGTAATTCTTATTAATAACTTGTTTGGGTTTATGCGTTCTAAAAACAGCGTTAAACGCTCGTATGCTTGTAATCTTTGAGGTAAAGATTCTTTTTGTAGTTGTTTATGAATTAAAAACATACGTCTGTTATCTTCATTTTGAATATGCTCTCTAAAGAACAAAAAAGCGATTGCGCCAACAATTAATGAGGGTATAGCGAACATTAGTAAGTTTAGTAATTGGTCTTCCATTACGTTGTGTTTTTAGATATAAGACAAACTTAATGCGTTTTATTTTATTGTACAAGGGATGTTTTAATAGTTACTGAATATCAGTTCTTCATTTTTTAAAAAATGAAATAATTAGGGTAACAAAAACGAAAGCAAGTGTATATAAATCTATAAACAAAGAATGTTAAACAATTAAAATTTTAAATTATGAAAATTGCAAATACAAGTTTTAGATTTATGCTTAGCCTCCTACTGGTCTTAAGCGCCTTATTTATGTCATGTGAACCAAACAATAATAGCGATCCTTTTATTCCAGGAGAAAATAATGAAATAGGATTAGATTTAGGTTCTAGTATCCAACGCGATTTTATGGGAAGAATTGTTGATGAAGCAAATTTGCCCATTGAAAACGCTGTGGTTACCATAGGAACGAAAGTAGCATCAACAGATGCAAACGGGATGTTTATTATAAATAATGCCGATGTAAAACAAAAGCAAGCATTTATCATAGCCAAAAAACCTGGTTTTCTAAAAGGAATGCGTTCAGTTGTACCTACACAAGGTACAAACCAGATTGAAATAATGTTGGTTACAGAAAATTTAGCGGGTACAGTTGCTTCTGGAAACAGTAGTAACGTTACTTTAACTAATGGGACAAAAGTAAGTTTTGATGGTAATTTTAAAGATGAAAATGGTAACGCTTACTCTGGTAACGTAGCTGTTTATATATACCATCTAGATCCTGCAAACCCAAATGTAGAAGCGCTTATGCCAGGGAATTTACAGGCAGAAAACGCAAATGGAGAAGCACGTGTTTTAGAAACCTATGGCATGATAAACGTTGAATTAAAAGGGGATGCTGGACAACAGTTAAATATTGCAGACGGAAGTGTTGCAGAAATTGAATTACCACTAGATCCAGCACAAACAGGTGTAGCGCCATCAATAATTCCGTTATGGCATTTTGATGAGGTCAATGGGTATTGGGTAGAAGATGGAGAAGCTATATTAGTTGGAGGAAAGTACGTTGGAGAAGTTTCACACTTTTCATGGTGGAACTGTGATGCACAATTTCCTACCGTTACCTTATGCCTAAATTTAGTAGATAATGCAACTAGTCCAGTGTCTAATGTGAAAGTTGAATTGTGGAGGAGTGGTGCTACTTATCCAAGAGTGGGACGTTCTAATGGTAATGGCGAAATTTGTGGTTTAATACCTGCAAATGAAACTTTAACCTTAAATGCATTTAATCAATGCGGTGATATAGAGTATACTACAACAATAGGTCCTTTTTCAATAAACACTAATTTAGGGAACATCGTATTGACTTCAGTCGTTTCTACAACTGTTACAGGTAATTTGGTTGATTGTTCTAACGTTAATGTAACAAATGGTTATGTCGTTTTAGATTATGGAAATGAATTAGCAACAGTTCAAGTGGTAAATGGGGCATTTACATTTTCGTTACTACAATGTCCTGCCCTTCTTGATTTCACATTAGAAGGCATAGATTATGATACGTTTCAAACTACAAATGATGTAACATTTAACTTTACAAATAGTAACGTTGGTAATATTATAGCATGTAATGCTATAAGCGAGTATATTAGTGTACAAGTTGATAGTAATCCAATAGATTACTATATTACAGATATAGATGCAAATGATAATCAACAAGGGGTAGGCTTTACAATAAGTGCACCGTTAAACTCAGGAACAGGCACTGAGTGGTTTTATGTTGGATTAGGATCCATAACACCTGGTAATTATACTTTAGCTCAGTTTGGATTGGAAGCCACAAGTATCGCTATGGATTATGCTGTTCCTAATAATTTACAACTAAACTTGGCAAGTTATGGTAGTGTAGGTAATTATATTGATGCTACTATTAACGGAACATTTACAGATTTGTCGGGAGTCATAAGAACACTTTCTGTAACAATACATGTATTGAGAGATAGTTAATGAGAGATAGTTAATAAGTAAATATTGTATAATAATTACAAGCCATTTCTGATTGAGAAATGGCTTTTTTATTTACGTGTTTCCACCTAGGTATTGGCAGTCTTTCAAATCCTGCATACCGTGAAAAGGAACTGGTGTTTTTTGGTATTGATACGTTTCACTTAGTGCATTGGATAAGTTATGATCGTCGATATTAACTTCAATATCGGTCATTTTGAATTGGCAAGGGTGTTCGTAACCTGCAGCATGCGTGATTTCAATACATTCTTTCTTGAAGGTCTTAAAGTATTGTGCCAAGCGTTCCGATTTTAAAGGAACATCAATACCACGTTGTAGCCATTTGCTTTGCGTAGCAACACCGCTTGGACAACGATTAGTATGGCATATTTGGGCTTGAATACAGCCAATGCTCATCATGGCTTCCCGGGCCACATTTATAATATCAACACCCATGGAAAAAGCCATAGCTGCTTTTCCTGGAAAACCTAATTTACCACTCCCAATAAAAACCACTTGTTCTTCTAATCCTTTTTTCTGAAATAATTTGTATAAATCTCCAAATCCGTATACCCATGGCAAGCTTACATGATCGGCAAAACTAGGAGGTGCCGCACCTGTGCCACCTTCGCCACCATCAACGGTAATAAAATCAGGACCCTTGCCTGTGGTTTTCATAATATTTGTTAGTTCTTCCCATTGTTCTAATTTACCAATAGCCGCTTTGATACCAACAGGTAAGCCGGTGTTTTCAGCAATGGCTTCAATAAAATCGACCATTTCGGGAATGGTATCAAAGGCTTTGTGATTTGGAGGTGAAAGCACATCTTTGCCAACTTCAACACCGCGAATATCTGCTATTTCCTGAGAGATCTTTGCGCCAGGAAGTACTCCGCCTTTTCCTGGCTTAGCACCTTGAGATAATTTTAATTCTATTGCGCGAATAAATGGATGCTCTTCCACTAATTTTTTCATCTTTTCCATAGAAAAACCACCATCTTCAGCACGAACGCCAAAGTAACCCGTTCCAAAATGAAAAATAACATCAGCTCCATTCTTGTGGTAAGGCGATAAACCGCCTTCTCCAGTGTTATGATAGGCATCAGCCATTTGCACACCTTTATTTAAAGAATCTATGGCTCTGGCAGATAGTGAGCCAAAACTCATAGCAGAAACATTAATAACTGATGCTGGTCGAAAAGGACGTCTGCGCTTATTATGTAAACCAATAACTTTAGCACAGGGTAAAAAGTGTTTGTCTTTTGCATTGGGATGATCATCGGGAACCCTATAAGGAATCATGGCGTTATTTATGAAAATATGCTGGTGTGCATAAATATCACGATCGGTGCCAAAGCCTTCATAATTATTTTCACTTTTAGCCGACGCATAAACCCAACTACGTTCTATGCGATTAAAAGGGAGTTCTTCTCTGTTATTAGCAACAAAATACTGGCGGATTTCAGGGCCTATGCTTTCAAATAAATAACGTAAATGTCCTACAACTGGAAAGTTATGACTTATGGTGTGTTTTCTTTGTATGACATCGCGAAGTACTACTATTACTAATACAATGAGAACCCATAGCCACCAAGAGCTATTTGATAGAAAGTTTAGAAAGGTATCCATGAGGTTTTGGTTTTCAACAAATATAAAACTTAAAGGATAAACTATTTAGTGTACAAAAGAAAAGCGAGTTTTGTCTTATTAGTAAATTTTATATATTGTAGGTTCAGGTTAGCAGATATCTTTACTATAAAAGTGGGTTCTGATATTTTTATAATAGTAAGCCGCTACATCTTTAGTCAGTAAGGTTTAATCTCTTTTTTAAAGTGCTCACTTCCGTAATTGGCAGATTACTAAATTGAATGTCGTTTTTATACTCTTGGAAGCCAACAATTTCAAACCAATAATGAAAGTCATTGCCACCATTATTTATTGTTTTTAGCGATGGAAAGCTAGAGCATCTATTAAAACAATGATTATTTTTAGAAGAATACTTTCTTAGCGGGAAATAGTTGATCTAATCCAGTAGGAAAAATAGAAGTAGCAGTAAAAATAAAACAAATGAGAATGAATTCTATAAATAGAATTGGTTACTCTCTAATAGGTTAAATAGTTATGTTTTGATAATAGAAAAATAACATGCTAAATATATATAGGAAAGATCAAGTATAAGATTGTGGATAATTATTTATAATTATTAGCAAAACTGAAAGCCAAAAACAACGACAATACTTATTTTTACCCTTTTATAAAGATAAAGCTAATTTGGAAAAGTATTTAAGTCAGTTAAACGAAGCACAACTAGAGCCTACTATTCAAAAGGATGGCCCCATGATAATTATTGCTGGTGCGGGTTCTGGGAAAACGCGGGTGTTAACTTATCGTATTGCTTACTTAATGAGCAAAGGTGTTGATGCCTTTAATATACTGGCATTAACCTTTACCAACAAGGCGGCGAAAGAAATGAAAGGCCGTATTGCCCAAATTGTAGGCGATGGAGAAGCAAAAAACTTATGGATGGGAACCTTTCACTCTGTTTTTGCTAAGATTCTTCGTTTTGAAGGTCACCACTTAGGTTTTCCTAGTAACTTTACAATTTACGATACACAAGATTCTCAAAAACTTTTGGGTTCCATTATTAAAGAAATGGGACTAGAGAAAGATATTTATAAAACAAAACAGGTTTACAGCAGGATTTCTTCTTATAAAAATAGCTTAATTACTGTAAAAGCGTATTTCAAAAACCCAGAACTTATGGAAGCCGATGCCATGGCAAGGCGTCCTAAAATGGGAGAGATTTATGCAGAATATGTGGATCGCTGTTTTAAAGCAGGAGCCATGGATTTTGATGATTTATTATTAAGAACCAATGAGCTGTTAACCAGATTCCCAGCTGTTCTAGCACAGTATCAAAATAAGTTTCGTTACATACTCGTAGATGAGTATCAAGATACAAACCACTCACAATATTTAATAGTACGAGCGTTAGCCGATCGTTTTCAAAACATTTGTGTGGTTGGTGACGATGCACAAAGTATTTATGCTTTTCGCGGGGCAAACATCAATAATATTTTAAACTTCCAAAAAGATTATGACGATGTTAAAATGTTCCGCTTAGAACAAAATTACCGCTCAACAAAAAATATAGTTGGTGCTGCTAATTCTGTAATTGAGCACAATAAAACGAAATTAGAAAAAATTGTTTGGACCGCAAATGATGAAGGCGAAAAGGTTAAAGTACACCGCTCTTTAACAGATGGAGACGAAGGGCGTTATGTAGCCAGTGCCATTTGGGAAGAAAAGATGACTAATCAATTACCAAACAGTGATTTTGCAATTTTATATCGTACCAATTCGCAATCTCGTGCCATGGAGGACGCTTTGCGTAAGCGTGATATTCCGTATCGTATTTATGGTGGCACATCATTCTACCAGCGTAAGGAGATAAAGGATGTAACGGCATATTTACGTTTAATACTTAATTCAGCAGATGAAGAAGCTTTAAAACGGGTGATTAATTATCCGGCACGTGGTATTGGTCAAACAACTATAGATCGATTAGTTGTTGCTGCAAATGTTACTGGTAAAACTATTTTTGGCCTTTTAAAAGACATAGATACTATAGATATTAATATTAATGGTGGTACAAAAAATAAACTAAGAGATTTTGTTACCTTGATAGAAAGTTATCAAGTGATGAATCAAACAGCAAACGCTTTTGATTTAGCAGAACATGTTACGAAAACCAGTGGCTTAATTCGAGAGTTTAACAAGGATGGAACGCCAGAAGGTGTTATGAGACTTGAAAACGTTGAAGAGCTCTTAAATGGTATTAAAGATTTTGTTGAAGGCCAATTAGAAATAGCAGATTCTAAAGACGATTTAGCAGAATTTTTAGAAGATATCGCATTAGCTACAGACTTAGATGGCGATAAAGGAGATCCTAATCACGTAGCATTAATGACTATTCACTCGTCTAAAGGTTTAGAGTTTAATCAGGTATTTATAGTGGGCTTAGAGGAAGATTTATTTCCAAGTGCCATGAGTATGAATACACGTGATGAGCTAGAAGAAGAACGACGATTATTTTACGTAGCGTTGACAAGAGCAGAAAAGAAGGCGTATCTTACGTATGCATTATCAAGATACCGTTGGGGGAAACTAGTAGATTCTGAACCAAGCCGTTTTATAGAAGAAATAGAAGAGGAGTTCTTAGATATTATAACTCCAATAGAAGAAAGACGCATCAATCCCATGCTATCTGCAGATATTTTTGGCGATGTTGAACCTAATAAAATTAGATTTAAAAAACCTACACAACCTAAATTCCAAAAGAAAGTGGCAAAAAAGAAAGAACCGGTGAACTTCGAAATTAGTGCACCTAAAAAACTTAAAAAAGCATCAGAAATTTCAAGTCCTAAAGGGGCGAACTTATTTGGCGGAGAACTTACTGTAGGCAATAGAGTAAAACATTTAAAGTTTGGTAGAGGAGAAGTGCTTAAAATGGAAGGTAAAGGGGGCGATATTAAAGCTGAGATCGATTTTGAATTTGGTGGTAAAAAGAAATTGTTACTGCGCTTTGCTAAGTTGGAGCTTATAGGCTAATTTTAATCATTAGCGATGTACAAGTATAAATAATTTAGTATAATCCAGGAATCTAATCATGATCCAAGCAGCTAATAGATGTCATTATTAAGAGACTACTTACAAAAAAGAGTTTTAAAAATTTGAGCATCCTAAAAAATAGTGTTTACTTTATAGGAACAAAAGGTTAAGTTACTAATTATGGCTGAATTTATTAGGATTTACGAAGAAAATCCAAACCCGAAAGAAATCAAGAAAGTGGTGAATGTGCTAAAAAATGGTGGACTCATCATTTATCCAACAGATACTGTTTATGGGTTGGGCTGCGATATAACAAATACAAAAGCATTAGAGCGTATCGCTAGAATAAAAGGCGTTAAACTAGAGAAAGCTAATCTTTCTTTCATTTGTCATGATTTGAGTAATTTAAGCGATTATGTAAAGCAAATTGATTCGTCTACCTTCAAAATTTTAAAGCGAGCCTTGCCTGGGCCCTATACTTTTATTTTACCAGGATCAAAATCATTGCCTAGTGTTTTTAAGAAAAAAAAGCAGGTTGGTATTCGTGTTCCAAACAACAATATTACTGTTGAAATTGTAAAAGCTTTGGGTAATCCATTAGTGTCTACCTCAATACGGGATGAGGATGAGGTTTTAGAATATACTACAGATCCAGAATTGATTCTTGAGAAATGGAACGATTTAGTGGACTTAGTCATCGATGGTGGCTATGGTGGTAATGAAGCCTCTACAATCGTTGATTTAACAGAAGCAGAACCTATTGTGATTAGAGAAGGAAAAGGGAGTTTAGAAATTTTTTAATTACAACCCAAATCTAGCTGAGATTGTAAATCACTATTAGGAATACAGTTGCCAGAAAAGACTTGAGCGGGAACATAACGTTCTAAATTAGAATCATATAATGCATTTTCTATAAATGCAACGATCTCATTAATTTCTTGTTGCGACAGTTTGAGGTCCTTGAAATCTTCTGCTAACTGTCCATTTGGTACACTATTGTTTTGTTTTTCACCTTTAACGATATAACTAACCACTTCATTTAATGAGGTGAATGTACAACCATGACCATAAAACCTATTAGATTTTAAATTGTACAAATTAGGAACCTTAAATTTATAATCGTCACTACTATTATTGGTAAAGCCTCCACGTCCTTTACTTTTGATTATAAAATCATCTGGGTTAATTATAATGCCATTACTTTGGTCTATATCTCCCATGCCTAATGCATAAAATGCATTTGATTTGAGGGCAGGTCCCGTGTGGCAGTTAATACATCTCCCTTTATCAAAAAATAAAACAGCCCCTCTTTTCTCTTGGACATTCATACGGTCGTAATTTCCCTTCAACCAATCTTGCCAAGGTGATTCATTGGCTAAAAGCGTCCTGTTATATGCGGCAATCGCTAACCCTGCTGTTAATTTTGTATAACGCTCATTTTCTGGTACCTCAGGAAAAGCAGCGTCAAACATAGCTTTATAACCGTAATTAGTTGCGAAATCTTTATCAATTCTCAATCTATGTGCAGCTTGTCCAGCCATACCTTGGGTTTCTAAACCTTGATAGCCTAGTAAGTTTTCTGGAATGGTATTCGCATTTTGAGCGATATAAGGCGTGTTAATTCCTGTACCACCTAACGATCCATTCCAGAGCATGACCTCTTGATAAGCAGAATTTAAAAGGCTTGGTACTTTTATGGGTTCAATATCTATGGAGTCTAAAGGCATGCTTTGATCTATGATTCTATGGTCTCCAATAGTACCAAAACCTTTACCGCCTTCACCAATACCTTGTAAATTGCCAGAATAAAAACCAGCAGCTACAGGGTGGCAACTAGCACATGAAAAGGTTTCTATTGCCAAATCTATTTTGGCATTACCTCCTGTGGCTGTGTCATGGACTAACATTTTTCCTAGAGCTACTTTATCTGTTGTAATTGGGTTTAATGGATCTTGAGGGATATTTACATAATCATTTGAATCTGGTAGTTGAAAAAAATAAGGACCTATGCCATTAGACTTTTCATCAATTAATGATAATAATTGTGAATCTAAAGCAGAAACTTCTTCATAATAAGATTCATTAACACACGAACATAAAAAACAGGATAATGCAAGCAACGACATTGCCACAGCATTGGTTTTTATTGTGTAGAAAAACATGGTTAAATAGCGTTTATAATAAAGCTACTCTTTAATTTTAAAGCGGTTTCTTTTTTTTAGATTAAATGTAACATAAATAGATGAATGGTCTAATATAGCCTGTGTATAAAAGTAAAAAGCCCAATCTTTCGATTGGGCTTTTTAATAATATTTTTAAAATGAATTAGTTACCTTCTTTTGATAAGCTTTTCATTTCAGTTTCAATCATTTCATAGAACTGATCGATTTTTGGTAGGATATAAATTTTTGTTCTACGGTTTATCGCTTTATTTTCTGCTGTAGTATTAGGTACTAAAGGAATATGATCTCCACGTCCTGCTGCTATTAATTGTTCTGGCTTCACACCTAAACCTTGTAAAGCTCTAACAATAGCAGTACTACGCTTTACACTTAAATCCCAGTTATCAATTAATACACCTTTGCTGTAAGGTACATTGTCTGTATGACCTTCTACCATAGCTTCAAAATTTGGTTTACCATTAATAACAGTCGCTACTTTACCTAAGATATCGTTCGCTCTGGTCGTAATGTCATAACTGCCACTCTTGAATAATAATTTATCAGATAATGAAATAAACACGACACTTTTCTCTACATTAATCTCAATGTCCGGATCATTTAATCCAACTTCTTTTTTAAGACTAGTTACTAAAGCCAACGTTACACTATCCTTTTTTGTTAAAGCATCCTGTAATCGCGTGATACGTAAATCTTTTTCCTTTAAACTCTCTAAAGACTTTTCTACGTTTCTAGCGCCTTGGGTTGTCAAGACAGTCATGTCTTTCGTGCTTTCAATTAGAGCCAAGTTATTAGCTTTCATATCCGCTAGACGTGCTTGTAGCTCGGTTAACCTAGCAGCAGAAGCAGCTTCGTCTGCTAAACAGCTGTTCAGTTTGACAGTAGCAGTATTTAAAAGGTCTTGTGTATTCTTTTGTTTTTCCTCCAGAGCCATGTATTCTTTTTTAGAAACACATGAGCTTAAAGTAAGTAGTGCAACCGCACCTAGGATAATAAGTTTTTTCATAATCGTTTTAGATAAAATTAAATTTTAACAATTCAAAAGTATAAAAATTATAAATGTTAAAAGAAGTATTAACAAAACTTTTGCTAAACAATTTTATAAACGTTTAAAAGTCTTCTTTTTACTTATAAAATAAGACCATACAATAGATTTTGTACGGAAATAATGCCCTTTTCGGGGCATTAATTTTCGTTGTTTCAGTACTCTTGGAAGATTAAAATAGAAATTAAAATGTGCTTTTAAAACCGCAAGACTGTGGGCTGGTTTTAATGCTAATAAAAATTTAAAAGCTGCTAACCCATCTAAAACCAAACGAATAACTATTAGAAATAAAGTGTTTCCTCCTGCATTCTTTGTTAAAGTAAATAAACTATTTCTAAAGTTGAGGTATGTTTTTCTTGGATTGCTAGCATTTAAAGTAGCGCCTCCTACATGATAAACTTTAGATTCTCCAACATATTTTGAAGTATAACCAAAATTAAAGGCGCGCCAACATAAATCAATTTCTTCCATGTGCGCAAAAAAGGACGCGTCAAACCCATTTAACCTTTCAAAAACTTGCTTTCTAATAAAAAAACATGCGCCAGAGGCCCAGAAAATTTGTGAATTTTTATTGTATTGACCTTTGTCTTTTTCAATAGTGTCAAAAATACGCCCGCGACAAAACGGGTAAGCATATTTATCTAAATAGCCTCCAGCCGCACCCGCATATTCAAAATGAGTTTTATTGTGGTAATCTAATATTTTGGGCTGTATGATAGCTGTATTGGGTTCTTTTTTAAATGTTTCGACAACTGGAGTGAGCCAGTTTTTGGTCACTTCAATATCACTGTTTAGCAAACAAAAAACATCAGCATCAATACCTTTTAAGGCATCGTTATACCCTTTAGCATAGCCACCATTGCTTTTGTTTTTAATGATGTTTACAGAAGGAAATGCTGCTGTAACAAAAGTTATAGAATCATCAGTCGATGCATTATCTGCTACGTAAACTGTAGCTTCTTTTGAATAAGCGACAACGGAAGGTAAGAACTTTTCTAAAAGTGCTTTTCCGTTCCAATTTAATATGACTACTGCTATTTTCATTTGTTTTTTGTCATAGCGAGAAACTATTAAAACGAGTGCCGTGGTTTTCTCACGATTTTTTTAAATTTAATCAACTTCAAAAGATTCCTACGGTATTCGATTATAATCGAAACTCCTGGGAATGACACTAGTTTCCGTAATGAGGGATGTCTTGTAAGAAATCATATTTCTCAGTCTCAAAATCCATCTTACAATAATAGTGATTTAATCCATTAGTTACCATCAAATAATTGGCATTCAAAGCTAAATTATAGCGTGCAACTTGGTCAAAAGTATCTTGATTTATTTTTATTTTTGGTGCTTTACATTCTACTATGATATGAATACTACCGTTTGGATTAAAAACGACAATATCATATCGCTTTTTTAAATCATTGATTTTAAGTTCTTTTTCAACGTTAATTAGCGATTTCGGATAGTTTTTTTCTTCAATTAAATAATTGACGCAATGTTGACGCACCCATTCTTCGGGTTGTAAAATCACGAATTTTTTACGAATAGCATCGAATATAGATACTTTATTTTCGCTATTTTTGAATCGGAACGAATATGTAGGGAAATTCAATTTTTGCACTACACAAATGTATAATTATAACGTCACTTCGAGGGAATTTTAATAAAGAAATATCGAGAAGTTTTTAGTAGTTCTCGAGACAATTCCGAAAATATTCGGAATCTCTTGAACTCAGGGCACAATACAATTTCAATTTTGGACGAAGTCAAACAACTAGTTACAGACATAAAAAACAAAAACCTAAAGCCTATTTATTTATTAATGGGAGAAGAAGCCTATTACATTGATAAGATTTCAGATTTTATTGAAGATAATGTATTGGCAGAAGAAGAAAAAGGGTTTAATCAAATGGTATTGTATGGTCGCGATGTAACCATTGAAGATATTGTTAGTAACGCTAAGCGCTTTCCAATGATGGCCGATAAACAAGTGGTGATTGTAAAGGAAGCACAAGATTTGGCCAGAACGATAGATAAATTAGCTAGTTATGCCGAAAATCCGCAACCATCAACGGTTTTAGTTATTTGTTATAAATATAAATCAGTAGACAAGCGTAAAGCCGTTTATAAAAAGATCAAGAAAACTGGGGTTGTTTTCGAAAGCAAAAAATTATACGATAACCAAGTGCCCGATTGGATTCGAAGAACACTAGCGACAAAAGGGTATAAAATAACACCCAAAGCCTCACAAATGTTGGTTGAGTTTTTAGGTACCGATTTAAGTAAAATAAATAACGAATTAGAAAAGCTTCAAATTGTCTTACCTGAAGGTACCGAAATTACACCAGTACATATTGAAGAAAATATTGGGATTAGTAAGGACTATAATAATTTTGAGCTCCGTAAAGCAATTGGTTCACGTGATGATGCCAAGGCCTTTAAAATTGTGAATTATTTTGGTGAGAACCCAAAAGACAATCCGATGGTTGTGACAGTCTCGCTTTTGTTTAACTTCTTTTCTCAATTATTACAATTACATGGCATGAATGATAAATCACCTAGAAGTGTTGCTTCTGCTTTGCGTGTGAATCCTTATTTTGTAAATGAATATTTAGATGCGGCGCGCAATTTTCCAATGCGAAAAGTAAGCGGTATTATTGCTACGCTTCGTGAATTTGATGTAAAAAGTAAAGGCGTGAATTCTAATGCTGTGCCTCAAAAGGATTTGTTGAAAGAAATGCTGGTTAGAATTTTAAATTAAATGAAGAAATCAAGACCTATTATTTTAATTGTAATACTGCTTTGTAGCGGTGCGCTTTTTGCGCAAGAGATAGTTGTTAAAAATGATATTGCACTCCTTGATGGAAAGGAATATGTCAAAATTGAAAAAAACTATAAAAACGAATATGTTATTTCTAATGTTCTAACACAGAAAGCAATATTTAAAATTAAGATAATTGTAACGTATAATAGTTTTACGAAGAGAAATCATTTCCTGCCACAAGTATATTGGTTAGAGAAAAACAAAAATATTAGATTTGAAGTGGATGATATTGAAGACACAGTAGATGTGATAAAATTTCTAAATCAATTTAAGTTGATTAATAAATTAGGAGAAGTTGATAGAAAAGAAATACGGAAATACATCTATTGATATTATTTTATTCACTCAGGACACAACCACAAACGTATAATCATTCATAAAATATTTAACGTTTAAATTCTATTTTAACACATAGCAATCGTCCTTTAACACTTCATGCTAAAGTCTAGTTAAATCAGTTTTAATATTCTTCCAACATATTCATTTACTGTATCTTGTAGTAAATCAATTATTAATCTTAAAACCCTAAAACAATGGAAAATTTAAATAATAAAACGATAGCGATACTTGCAACTAATGGCTTTGAAGAAAGTGAATTAAGAGAACCAAAAAAAGCTTTAGAAGACGCTGGGGCAACCGTACATATCATATCTGAAAACTCAGGTGAAATTAAATCTTGGGCAAACGGAAATTGGAGTAACAGCTATAAAGTAGATAAAACATTAAATGAAGTGTCTCAAGACGATTATAATGCACTTGTATTACCTGGTGGTGTTATGAACCCAGATACTTTGAGAAGAAATGAAGATGCCGTACGTTTTACAAAATCATTTTTTGCGAATAAAAAGCCCGTAGCAGCAATTTGTCACGCACCATGGCTTTTAGTAGAAGCAGGAGTACTACAAGACAGAAAAATCACCTCATTTAGCTCTATAAAAAGAGATCTTGTAAATGCAGGAGCGATGTGGGAAGATAGCGAAGTCGTTGTAGACGAAGGCTTGATTACCAGTAGAAATCCAAACGATTTACCAGCTTTTAATGCTAAATTAATAGAGGAAGTATATGAAGGTAAGCATAAAATGCAAAATGCATAACACATACTTAATTTTGAACCTTAAAAGCGAACTATTTATTTAGTTCGCTTTTTTTTTATGTTCGATTATTTGTGTTAGGCCATTATGACCACAACAGAGTTAACAAATTTATCATGAATGGCCCTTTTTTTAGGATCACTGCTGATGCTAAAAAGAGAAATCCATCCTAAGTCTGTTTTTAAAAGAAACCTTAAGATTGCTTGAGGTAAGCTTATGTTTTTTTCTGTAAGGTCATCTTTCAGTACTCTTAAATCACAAAACATATGTCCCAAACTGGCACCAAAAAAGCCAACAAAAAGCGGCTCGTACAAAAAAAGAGGACTATAAAAACAGTGCCTCTCAATGTTTCATTCACGTTGTCGACCATTCAAAAGAAAAAAGAAGCAATATAAATAATCATCATAATAAAAATAACATCTAGTGTCGCTGCCTTTACTTTTGGGAATACCCCTGCTGGATGTAATTGATTCATTACACTGGGCTCATTTTAAGTTTTCTAATTCAGAATTGAAATCGTATTGCAAATCTTCATGAAGATTTACAACCTTTTTGGTAATCGCTTCAATATTACGGTCGTAGATATTCTGTAAGGTCGTATTTCTTTTAATTGAAGGTGACATCGCTTTTAGTTTTTTACAAAAATAGAGTAGGAGCTCGACTTCGGTTTCTTTGTTTAACGAATAACGAATGTACTTCTTAGTATTCCTCAAAATTTTACGAACACTCTTTTTAATGTAGAAAAAACTATCTGTGTTTATGAGGTCGAACTGCTCGTCTATTTCCTGTTTAACGGTTTCAATGTAACCATGTTCACTATCGGCTTCAAAAAGTAAATAAGTAAGTAACTCTTTGTTTTCTTTTTTAAATCGGGATAAACGGAGGCACAACTCGGCTAACTCTTCATTCGACTTATGCTTTAATTCCTTTCTTATAGTAACGACAGAAACTGCTTTCATATGTATTTCCCTTGAAAACGGGACTTAATTTTTTTATTTCCGCGAAAGCGGAAAGCTGTTAATTTTTATTTCCATTTCCCGTTCCGAGTATGTGAAATTGGAAATCTTTTAATATTTGTTGTTTTTTTTTGAACATTAAAGTCGCAGCACGGCCTCTTATTTTTTTACTGTAATGTAAGGCCCAAAATTATCACAATTAAAAATCCTTTAACACTATTTTGGTTTTAATATAGGTATCTTTTCGTTAATGGACGTAACAGGTTCAAAAATAAATAAATATTAACCTAAAACTAAAATAAATGCCTTTTATAACAAACAAAAAGAGTAAAGAACACGTCGATATTTTTTATGAAGATTACGGTAAAGGTCAACCAGTTATTTTAATTCATGGCTGGCCATTAAGCCGAAAATCATGGGAGCATCAGGTTTGGAAAATCGTTGAAGCAGGATACCGATGTATATCCTACGATAGACGGGGCTTTGGTATTTCATCTGCACCTTGGGATGGTTATGACTATTCCTCTTTAGCGAGTGACTTGGATACGATTATTAACAAATTGGAATTGAAAGACGTTGTAATCGTTGGATTCTCGATGGGTGGAGGAGAAGTAGTGCGTTATTTAACAGAGTATGGAGTTAGTAAAATTGCTAAAGCGGCTTTGATTTCAAGTATCGTTCCATTAGTCAAGCAGAAAGAAGATAATCCTGATGGCGTGCCCGAAAGTGCTTTAAAAGAGATACAAAATGCCCTAGAAAGTGATCGTTTAGGTTTTTTAAAAGAGTTCCATAAGGGGTTCTATAATTATGACGATAATAAAGACCGTGTAAGCCAAGCTGTTTTAGACTACGACTTTAGTGTAGCGTCTCATGCTTCTCCAAGAGGAACCATTCAAGCAGCATTGGCCTGGATGCATACTGATTTTAGACCAGAATTAAAAAACGTAAAAGTACCGACCCTAATAGTACATGGAGGGGCAGATAGTACTGTGCCTATTAAAACGTCTGGAGATCAAGCTGCAAAAGGTATCGCTAATGCAACCTATAAAGTGATAAAAGGTGCACCACACGGATTAAACGTCACACATAAAGAGGAACTTAATGACATTTTAATGAGGTTTTTAAAGTCTTAGAACTATAATTTTAATGATTAGACAGGAGTGCGTTTTCAATTATTGGAAACGCATTTTTTAGAGTACAATATGAAGCCCTTTTTCTAATTCTGCATGGGTTGGAGCTTCAAACCAAATTTCCATGAAGTCAAAATCTTCTTGCTTCACTTCAAATTCATAGGTTATTCCTTTTTCTGTATTTCTTTTAATCACGCGTTCTTTTCTTAAGTCTATCGCAATATCCAAATAGTGTATTTTGCACTCAATCTTGTTTCTGATAGCGAAATCACGAAATTTTTGTCGGTGCTCAAATTTTGAAAATCCTAAATCTAGAATAGAATCTACACTAATATGTTCTAATTGAAGGATGTAATGTTCTATTAATGCTTCCGAACGACTAATTCTTTCAAGCATCCATTCTAAACCATCATTTTCGGTTTTATCTTTTAGAAATAAGTGATTATTCCATGTATCTATTGAAAAAATAATACCTACTGTTTGTTCACGTAACTGATGTGAATACGTGGTTTTTCCAGAGCCTGTATTGCCCACTATTAGATGTATCATATTACAGAATCAAATTTTATAATGCTTTTTTATGGTGTTTTAACACTAAACAATCTATAAATACTTATGAATAGAATTATTGGTGCTTTAATGACTTAGGTAATTCCGACTCGTTTCAGTTCAGTTGATCCTTCTAGTTTTAGTGTCGTTATCTAGATACATAAAAACACAATAAAGGTTCTAAAACAAGCTATAGAAGCGCCTTCATTAGGGCGCTTGGTAAGCACAAGCGCTAACTAATCTCTGCCTGTTAAATCACCTAATTTGTTCATGAGCCTTTTAATAAATTCACGCTGACTGTTGCTAGTTCATTATCTGGAAATCTCGAAAAATAATTCTTTTCTGGTTTTAATCCGGCTTCTTCGGCTACTTTGTTAAATACCACCACTTCTAAAATATATTGATCGCTATAACCATGAGTTGCATCGTAAGCTGTAGCAGCTGTATTCCCAATGTTTTTTGCCGTTAATTCTGGGTGTATCGTATGGAGTTCTATTATTAATAATCCAAATTGTTCAACATAAGGCTTCCATTTTTTAAGATGTTCCAGTAAGGAGTCTTCCACTAAATTATTACTGATGCGTTTCCCTTTGTAGGCAAATGCTCCAGAGGATGTACTTATGCGGTTGGTTGGTTGTTTTGGTGCTTCCCAAATGCGATTATGATCTAGAAAGGTGCGAACGTTAAGTAAATCTTTGAGTTCTATATTATAATCTTCACGGAGGTCGTTTGCTAATAAATCAGGTCTTCCAATGTCTCCCCAAATCACTTTTGCCCAAATATCCGCTTTTATTAAATTAGCTCTGGTTACTTTTAGTGCTGCTTTGTTAAAATCGGCTCCAACTAATAATAACGGATGTTCTTCTAGTACTTTTCCACGAAGGGTCTGGTGTTCGATGACGTCAAATATATGTTGAATGAACGCGCCATTACCACAACCCATATCTAAAATCCCTTTTGGCTGTTCATCAATAGGTTTATTAAAGAGTTTAATAATCACCTGATCTATTACTTTAAAATAGGTTGAATGTGCGCCACCACTTCCCCAGACATTCATTTCTCTATGTACGTGTTTTTCCGTTTCATCTTCATCTGTTTTTAAAACCAACGGATTGCCAAAAAGTAATGCGTCTAACTGTAAAAATGTTGGTAAATAAGACACTGTTACTCCATAAGCTGAAGCACGTTTTGCAAAAAACAAGCCTTCCTCTGTAAATTGATAGGTTCCATTTTTCTTTTTAAACCAACCTAAATAAGATAGAAAATCTAATATTTTTTTAAAGCTTTCAGGATCTTTGTGGTATTCTTCAGCAGAAAAAGAAGCTTCCATGAAATATTTATGAAATAGACCATTAACCCCCAGTAAAACGGCAATAGGAGCAACAATACACCCTTCTATATGCTGTAATATTTGGTGCTCTACAGAGTGGTCATCTGCGGTCTCAATATCAAAATTATTTTTATATTTTTTAAAAATGCGATCTAAAACAATAAAAGCATCACTACCAATGCGTTCCTCTGGGAACTTGACGGCATGATTTAATACCATTACAGCTTCTTCATAAAGAGGTGCTAAAGAAAAGGCACGCTCACTTTTTTCGTTTATTTCATAACTAACCGTATTCTCCGAGTTATCCAAATGCTGAACCAGCCAACCTTGAGAGCATAATACACGTAAGGCGACGTTTAAGTAACCTTCATTAGCGTTAAAGGCTTCAGAAAGTTCGTTAAGTGTAGTCGTTTTATTTTTTAGTAACACATCTAAAACACCCTTTTTATGCAATGCATAAGCCGTTGTTGCTGTAGCTATACCATCCAGATGTCTAAAAATTGTACCGCGTAATTGTTCTTTATCTTGTTTGGATAACATTCTCTTTTATTTGATTTAAAGATATAAAAAAAGCACTTACAAATGTAAGTGCCTAATTTATAAAATTGCAACAATAGCGTTTATCGTTTTGTATGTTAGTTTAATTAAAAATGCTATTTACAGTAGTTAATGATGGTTTTTCTGGCATTGAATACTGCAACCTACATAATAACTTCTGGTTAATACTTAAGCCAATAATTACTTTATCTCAATTTAGGAAAATCTTTAGGATTTACTTCGTGCATAACACCATAAACTGCTTCAAAAATGTCCTCAGCCGAGGGTTTAGAAAAATAATCACCATCTGTACCGTAAGCTGGGCGGTGTGCTTTAGCGGTTAAAGTCAGTGGTTTGCTATCTAGGTACTCGTAAGCATTTTGTTCGTTTAAAACTTTATCTAAAAGATAGGCTGAAGCACCTCCAGGGACATCCTCATCTATAATCATCAAACGATTTGTTTTTGCGATGCTTTTTACAACATCGTGATTTAAATCGAAAGGCAATAATGATTGTGCATCAATTACTTCAGCATCAATACCTATTTGTTGTAATTCTTTAGCCACATCATGCACAATTCTAAGTGTTGAACCATAAGATAGTAACGTGATATCATGACCTTCTTTTAGCGTTTCTACTACACCAATTGGTGTTTTGAACTCGCCAAAGTTAGTAGGTTTAGGTTCTTTTAATCGATAGCCATTTAAACATTCTACAACTAAAGCAGGTTCATCACTTTCTAATAAAGTATTATAAAAACCGGCAGCTTTAGTCATGTTTCTAGGGACTAATACATAAATACCACGAATAAGATTTAAAACCCCACCCATTTGAGAACCAGAATGCCATATTCCTTCCAGTCTGTGACCACGAGTTCTTATTATTAAGGGCGCTTTTTGACGTCCTTTAGTTCTGTACAATAGCGTTGCTAAATCATCACTCATAATTTGCAAGGCATACATTATGTAGTCTAAATACTGAATTTCGGCAATTGGTCTTAATCCCCGCATGGCCATACCTATGCCTTGACCTAAAATAGTTGCTTCGCGAATGCCAACATCAGAAACGCGCAACTCACCATATTTTTCTTGTAAGCCCTCTAAACCTTGATTAACATCACCAATAGCACCAGAGTCTTCTCCAAAAATTAATGATTGTGGATATTTACTGAAAATTTTATCAAAATTATCACGTAATACTACGCGGCCGTCAACATCTTCTTTTTCAGTGTCGTAAGTCGGTTTAACTTCCTTTATATTGGTCGCTGCCGAAGCCGTTTCATTATGTAAATGTGAACTGTATTTTGGTTGTACAGCATTGAAGAAACCATCAATCCATTGCAATAATTGTGTTTTAGCTGAAGATTCCTCTGAAATGACATAGCGTAGCACGCGTCTACAAGCAGAAGCCACATCTTTACGATTAGGTTCAGTTATTGCTAATAACTCGTTGTTTATTTTATTGATAAATACTTTGTTGCTACTAGATGTAGCAACTTGAGTAATAATATTTGAGGCCTCAGTTCTTTCTTTTAGAAGCGGATTTAAATAGGCATCCCACGCCGCTTTTTTTCCTTCGCGAACGGCTTTTTTGATGCTTTTTTCAAGTTCTATTAATTCTTCATCTGTAGAGATACCGGTTTCTATCATCCACTCCCGTAATTTTACATTACAGTCGTTTGCAGCTTCCCAAGACAACCGCTCTTTGTTTTTATAACGTTCATGAGACCCTGAAGTCGAATGACCTTGTGGTTGTGTTAACTCATTAACGTGAATTAATACCGGCACATGTTCTGTTCTAGCTATTTTTTCAGCTTCTTGATAGGTTTCAATAAGTGCTACATAATCCCAGCCTTTTACACGAAGAATTTCGTATCCACTACTACCATTTTCTCTTTGAAAACCACTTAGGATTTCAGAGATATTTTCTTTTGTTGTTTGGTGTCTAGCATGTACCGAGATACCATAGTCATCATCCCAAACACTAATAACCATTGGCACTTGTAAAACACCAGCTGCATTTATAGTTTCAAAAAACAAACCTTCACTTGTACTGGCATTCCCTATCGTTCCCCAGGCTATTTCGTTACCTTCTACAGAGAACTTTGTGGTATCAATACCTTCTACATTTCTATAAATTTTAGAAGCTTGTGCTAAACCTAGTAACCTAGGCATTTGACCTGCAGTAGGTGAAATGTCTGCACTTGAATTTTTTTGTTTTGTAAGATTATTCCAGTTTCCATTGTCATCTAAACTAAAGGTAGAAAAATGGCCTCCCATTTGTCGTCCGCCAGACATTGGTTCTAAAGCGAGATCAGTGTTAGCATATAATCCTGAAAAAAACTGCGCGATAGTTAGTTCTCCAATCGCCATCATAAACGTTTGATCACGATAATACCCTGAACGGAAATCACCATTCTTAAAGGCTTTCGCCCAGGCTAGTTGTGGCACTTCTTTGCCATCACCAAAAATACCAAACTTGGCTTTTCCGGTTAATACTTCTCGGCGACCAAGTAAACTACATTCCCGACTGGTTACAGCAATCTTATAATCATTTAAAACTTGTGATTTAAAGTCTTCGAAAGAGAGCTCTTTATTTAAGTCGGATTTTGCTTGCATAATGATAAGGTGTTTGAGACAAAAATAGATAAAAGTGATGAGACTTGCAAGAGCGTTAAATCCTAAATAATTATTAAATTCTTAATTAAATAAAGCTTAATACGTTAAAAGTGTAATTAAATGGGGTTTATTGAATTTTTCTTAGAAATAATTCAATAACTAATACCAACGTCGTGTAAATAATTTAAGTAATGTATTAGGAGATAGGGTCACTATAAAACGAATGCTTTGATCGTAGTTTGGTTGTGCAATTTCCCAGCCTTTATTTGAGTAAATGGGTAGATAGAGTTCAAAATAATCTTCTACAAGATTTAAACGAATCCCTGAATCATAAACGAATTTAGGATTTTCGGTTCTGTTAGCCACTAGACCAAGATCGCCATACGCCATTATATAACGCCAAATAGTGGTACTCGCATTCGCTGTGGTAATCCATTGATTTGCAAAAGCAGGTTCTAACTGAGACTTAAAACCACCTTCTGAGACAATTAATTGCTGACTTAACACGCCTGCTTCTTCAGAGCGACCAAGATAATTGTAATCAAATAGGTAGTCTGTTGGTCTGTCTAAAGCAAAACTAAAAAAATCGGTATCCTGATAGGTTTTGTTATATAGAAAAGCACCAGCAAACAATCTTAGATTATATTGTCTGTTATTTTCTGTGAGTGTTCTTAATTCTAGTGTTCCAGAGATTTTTCCAAACCTTTTCGCGAGTTGTAAGTCAGTAAACCACGAACTGAATTTTTTTAAATTAGGGTCGCTTTGGCCATATCTTACATTAAAAACACTGTATTTAGGTTCTCCATCGGTTTCAAATTCTCCTGTTAAATCGACTTCACGGTCAATATTTACGTAGCGAAGATTTAAGTAACTTTTTCTATTATCTCTCAAATCCTCTGGATTTCTAAATCTAAAATCAATATAAGGCGTATAAGAAGTGTAGGAAAGGTTTGGAGCGTAATTGTAGAATGATCCACCAATACCATATTTAGTATAATAATTTGATACGTTGTCCCTTCTGTCTGCATAGCTTACAGAAGCGCCACCAACAATTTGCTTGCTTTTAATAGCGTATTTTGGGCTTATACGGTATAGAAAATTTTTAGATAATAAGGTTTTATTATAAAGTTTCAAACCAGGAGAAAGGCCATCATAAAAATTATAATCAAATTCAGGCATAAAGAATACCTGACTATAATTAGGGTCTTCTATATCTTTAAAGAGTCTAAATTGAAGTGGCTTATTATTTGCGAAGAAGCCACCTACTGATTTCCAGTTATTTCTTAAATTGATCTCAGGAATCTTAGAATCATAATTTAAAACTAATTTATCTGCGCTGTCTCTTGGAACTGTAACCGTCTTAAAGCCTTTAAAACCATCAATCCATTGTTTTGACACTACCGTATCATCTTTCATGGTAAATAAAGAGACTGGCATTTCATGATTGTACTTATTTTTTAAAGTCACTCTTAAAGAATCTTCTGTTTTTTCAATCTTTTTAATTTTGAAATCAATTTTTTTGCTTGAGCCCACATAATCCTTAAAAAACCAATCTACATTTTTTTTAGTCTGCGTTTTTACAGCGGTTTCAAATGCAGAAGCAGACGTAGGTTTTAACTTGTTATCTATTAAAAATTTATTAATAATGGTTTTGATTTCGGCACCATTGGCATAAGCATCTAAGTAATTGAGGCCAACTCCTGCTTTGTATTTGTTAGCGATATTTTTATTGAATTTAAGAAGCGAATCTTTAGGCATATTTAAGGGCTGGTCTAAATTTGAACGCGCCATATGCATGTATAAAAAACCATATTGATCATTGAATTTCAAGTCAGCGGCATGAAACGCTCTAATGCCCCATACATTAGCTAGATTGCCCACAATTTTCATGTCAGGATAATTTTCTTCAATATATTTTATTAAATAATAGGTTTGAATGCCATCTAAAACCCATTGGTCCTCTCTTGGATTAATGAGTAATGTGTTTTCTAGATAGTTGCGAAGTGTTGTTTTTAAAAGTTTTAATTCATATTGAAAATGATCTGAAAACGGCCTTACAAAGTCAGGCAATAAGTTTAAACCATAAATAGGATCTTTTTTGTAATCTATTTTCGTGAGCAAGATTTTTTTGTGAGGATAATTTCCGAGATTTTTCGTAATAAATGCAGCAACTCTGTCTGAAATAACTGCAACATCTACTGGTTTTAAGCCTTCTTCTTCAATATTAGACTGGATGGTAAAAAAATCTGTTTCTACCGTTTTGTAAAGATTAACCTTGTTTAGAAATAACTTGGTGTTCACGCGGTCTTTACCTTCTAGGGAAGTGATGACTTTGTTATTATTAACTTCTTTTGTGAACACTTCATCTAATTCACTAATTAGAGTATATGATTTTGGATAGGTTACTTCCAAAGAAAGATTTGCTTTGGGAACAAAAGAATCGTCTAAGTCTTTGTTGCTATAATAATGCCATTCACCATCAAAAGCGGTTGGAGTAATATACCAATAGCGCAAAAAATAGTCACCATAATCGTCAACACCATACCGGGTAAACTTATCATCAGGCACTTGTACAGTGTACTTTAACCTTAAAGTATAGTAACCTTTAGGTACAAAGGGGCTGTTTAACTTAACTTTTAAAATATCAGGATGCTGGTCTACTCTTTCAAAGCTTAAATCAATACCTTCAGATTGTATTGAGGTAATGGCCGTAAATCCACGGTCTTCATTTTTTGCAAAATGGAAAGTGTTTTTAAATTCTTGGGTAAATCGCTCTGCTAAAGGTGTGTTTTTTGTTGAATAACTGTTGCTCCAATCATTCAAATAAATAAACGTTTGTGTTTCATCACTGTCGTTATAATATTGAATGGTTTGATCAATAGCAATACTTTTATTTTCCACGTCAAAATCAGCTTTAATATCAATACTGTTCTGGCTTAAGGCCGAAACACTAAAAATAAAGCATAGGACATGTATTAAGTCATTCTTTTTCAAAGGGTATACAGCGCTTTTTTTAGTAATAACGTGAAAATTGAAGTCAATAGTATGAGATTAACTTGAGTTTAACTTTTAGAAGTTAGGACTCAATCCATACTCTTTATAAAATGCATCTAATATTGACACAACTTCTTCTTCAGTATCTACTAAATGAACCAAATCCAGATCTCCAGGACTCACATTAGTGAATTTATCTAACATGGTTTCTTTTATCCAATCTATTAATCCAGACCAGAAGTCTTTACCGACTAAGATTATTGGAAATTTTTCGATTTTATTAGTTTGAATCAATGTAATTGCTTCAAAAAGTTCATCTAATGTTCCAAATCCTCCAGGCATAACTACAAACCCTTGAGAGTATTTAACAAACATGACTTTACGAACAAAGAAATAATCGAAGTCTAAGCTCTTATCACTATCAATATACGGGTTGTCATGTTGCTCGAATGGCAAATCAATATTTAGGCCAACAGAAGTTCCTCCAGCTAAATGAGCACCTTTATTACCAGCCTCCATGATGCCAGGTCCGCCACCAGTAATAACACCATAACCTGCTTCGCAAATACTTTTTGCTACGCTTTCTGCTAATTTATAATATTTATGATCTGGCTTAGTTCTTGCAGATCCAAAAATAGAAACACAAGGCCCTATTTGACTCATTTTTTCAAATCCGTTAACAAACTCACCCATAATCTTAAAGATTGCCCATGAATCGTTTGTTTTGTTTTCATTCCAACCTTTATGATGTTGTTCTTCTCTCATTATAATATGTTTAGTTCTCTTGCTATTTAAGAAAGACAAATTTAAGAGAAATAGTGATTTAACAACTAAATTATTAGAATAAAAAAAGCAACCTGATAATGGTTGCTTTTTAATTTTTATGTTTTGGTTTTATTATAATACTTTACGACCGCTAATAATATTATATAAAATTACTATCACAGCAATAACTAAAAGTATGTGGATTAATCCACCTGTTGCAATTCCTTGAACAATTCCTAATAGTCCTAGAAGCCAGACAATAATTAATACTACAGCTATAAGCCAAAGAATACTTCTCATAATTTTTAATTTATTGGTTAATTAAATCTAAGATAGACAATTAAATGGCTAATAATTAAAATTTAAGTTTAAGAGTTAAAACTAATAGTTAATGCACCAAAAAGGAATGTTTTTGTAATGATATTCTTACTTTAATTCCTTTTTTAAGAACTTTGCTGTATAGCTTTTTTTATGTTTAGCAACCGCTTCAGGTGTTCCTTCCACAATTATTTCCCCACCGCCTTTACCACCTTCATAGCCAATGTCTATAATATGATCCACTGTTTTAATAACGTCTAAATTATGTTCAATAACCACCACTGTATTACCTTTATTTGCTAATTTATTGAGTACAATCATCAGTACGCGTATGTCTTCAAAATGTAGGCCTGTAGTAGGTTCATCTAAGATATAGAACGTGTTTCCTGTGTCGCGTTTACTTAATTCTGTAGCTAATTTTATGCGCTGTGCTTCACCGCCAGAAAGCGTTGTGCTTTGTTGGCCAAGTGTTATGTAACCCAACCCAACATCTACAATAGTTTTGAGCTTTTTATGAATTTTAGGAATGTTTTCAAAGAACGAAACAGCTTCATTCATAGTCATGTTTAGCACATCGCTAATACTTTTTCCTTTATACCTAATCTCTAAAGTTTCACGATTAAAACGTTTGCCTTGGCAGGTTTCACATTCTACATAGACATCTGGGAGGAAATTCATTTCTATAACACGTAAACCTCCACCTTTACAGGTTTCACATCGACCGCCAGCGACATTAAAACTAAAGCGTCCAGGTTTATAACCACGAATCATGGCTTCTGGAATTTTAGCAAATAAACTTCTAATTTCATTAAATGTTCCCGTATATGTCGCAGGATTACTACGAGGCGTTCTGCCAATGGGCGACTGGTTTATATCAATAACTTTATCGCAATGTTCTAAGCCTTTGATGCTTTTGTAAGGCATAGGTTTTTTTACACCATTAAAATAATAGGCATTGAGAATAGGGTAGAGTGTTTCATTGATTAAAGTCGACTTTCCACTTCCTGAAACACCTGTAATACCAATCATTTTACCCAATGGTATTTTTACCGAAACGTTTTTTAGGTTGTTGCCTGTACAGCCTTTTAATTCTATGAACTTACCGTTTCCTTCACGACGTTTTTTAGGCACTTCAATTTCTCTTTTTCCATTTAAATATTCTGCAGTAAGTGTATGTTCCTTAAGTAACTGCTCGGGTGTGCCCTGACTAATAATTTCTCCACCGTGTTTTCCGGCTCTCGGACCAATATCAATAACATGATCGGCGCGCTCAATCATGTCTTTATCGTGCTCAACAACAATGACCGAGTTGCCAATATCTCGCAGCGCAATTAAGGAATTAATTAACTTTTCATTATCGCGTTGATGCAAACCAATACTAGGTTCATCTAATATATAAAGTACACCCACGAGTTGTGAGCCAATTTGAGTCGCTAAACGAATGCGTTGTGCTTCGCCTCCAGAGAGTGATTTTGAACTTCGGTTTAAGGACAAATAAGTTAAACCAACATCTACTAAAAACTGTAATCTGGCTTTGATTTCTTTAATGACTTCTTCAGCAATTTTTAATTGTTTTTCAGAGAGGTGTTTAGGCAAATCCTCAAACCATTCAGCTAAGTCAACAATGTCTTTGTTCGCTAATTCGGCGATGTTTTTTCCGTTTACTTTAAAGTATAAAGATTCTTTTCGTAAGCGAGAACCTTCGCAAACTGGACATTCTACTTTGTCCATAAAATCTTTCGCCCAGCGTTGTAGGGAAGTAGATTCAGCATTTTTATATTGGTTATCAATAAAGGTAGCTACCCCTTCGAAATCAATTTTGTAGTCTCTAGTAACACCAAGCGTTTTGCTTTCTACTGAAAACTTATCGTTTCCACCATATAAAATGAGTTGCTTTGCTTCGGCAGGAATTGATTTGTAGGCATCTGTCATTTTAAATTTATAACGCTCTGCAATCAATTCCAACTGTTTAAAAATCCAACTCTTCTTTTCTGGTCCGTGTGGTGCTAATGCACCATTTTTAATAGATAAAGAATCGTCTGGAATGATTTTTTTTTCATTGACCTGATACAAAGTCCCAATACCATTGCAATAATCGCAAGCGCCTTTTGGTGAGTTAAAAGAAAAATTATTTGGTTCTGGATTAGGGTAAGAAATGCCCGAAGCGGCACACATTAAACTCCTACTAAAATAGCGTGCTTCTTGTGAGTCTTGCTCTATGACCATTAATATATCGTCACCATGATACATGGCGGTATTAATCGTTTCGTCTAAACGTTTGTCATTTTTTGTTGTGTCGTCAATTTTAAGTCTGTCGATTACAATTTCGATGTCATGATTCTTGTAACGATCCAGTTTCATGCCCTTGGTGATGTCTACAATCTCACCATCTGTGCGCACTTTTACAAAACCTTGTTTTCCTATTTGTTCAAAGAGTTCGCGATAGTGCCCTTTTCGAGAGCGTACAGCAGGCGATAAAACAGTAATCCGCTTACCTTTAAAATCTTGAATAATAAGTTCTTTAATTTGCTCATCGCTGTAGCTCACCATTTTCTCTCCAGTATTATAACTGTAGGCGTCACTTGCTCTGGCATAAAGTAATCTTAAGAAATCATAAATTTCGGTAATGGTTCCCACTGTAGATCGGGGCGATTTGCTAGTGGTTTTCTGCTCGATGGCAATTACTGGTGATAAACCATCTATTTTATCGACATCTGGCCGTTCTAAGCCGCCTAAAAATTGTCTGGCATAGGCCGAAAAGGTTTCTATATAACGTCGTTGACCTTCAGCATAAATCGTATCAAAAGCCAGTGAAGATTTACCACTACCTGACAAGCCAGTAATAACAACCAGCTTTTCACGCGGAATGGTGACATCTATATTTTTAAGATTGTGCACTCTGGCACCAAGAACTTCTATATTTTCTTCGAAATTTGTCATAGCAATAGTGAAATCTTTGTCTTTTTAGACAGATTTGCGAAGATACGCTTTTAGGATATTAATTTGAAATGGAATTCGTTAGGGTTTTCTTAATAGTGATTCTTTAAAGAACAACGTTGAGTAATTTCGGAATCAGGATTTTTATTTTATATTTTAGTATTTTGTATGCCTCTAAGGCGATTTATTTAAAAACTATAGCAAACACGTTTAACCTCTAAAAGCGTCCTGTTCAGGCAGGAATGACAAAACCATGAAAATACTAGGAATAGGCTCAAGAATTAGCCACAAAGATTACGGAAAGGGAGTAGTGACTAATGTTGATAATCAGCACTATTGGGTAACCTTTATTGAAAAAGGATTAGAAACCATTCCCTTAAACGAACCCATTGAAATCATTGAAGCAGCAGAAAACGAGGTAGATACCGTAAGCTTTTTTGATATTGAAAGCAGTTTGGTGCGCATTTTAAAGAAATACAGTGACGTAACTGAAGTGGTCCATATTGCAGATAAATGGAAAGGTGGTAAACTTATTTTGGAACCAGAGGATACTAATTTACAAGGTAAAGAGATAAAGATTGACGATTTTTTTCACAAAATCACAATGGTTCGCGACCGTTTACGTGTGATGGAGCAAAAAATCAATGCCAGTAATCTTGAAGAAAACGAAAAGATTGATTTGCAACAGTATATCACCCGTATTTATGGGAGTTTAACAACCTTTAATGTATTGTTTAAATTGAAGGCACAGTATTTTGTAGGGCAGAAGTCTAAATAGGTTTATAACTCTGTCCAGTCTCAGTTTTTAGTCTGTTTATTGTGACTGAGCGCTTTCTATATCCTCAATTTCCAGTCCCAAAATTAGCAACTTATGAAACGTCGGCAGTATCGCTCCGGTTTTAGTAGTGGTCCAATTATTCCATGTGGCTTTCAAACCATCGATGGGTAAAATAGCGACCCACATTTGAAAACTAGTCGGTTTTCCTGTTTCATCTAAATGCCATAAGTAAGAATCTCCAGGCGTAGAGCCACCAGAGGTATACGTCACCAATAAGGCTTTCTCACCATTTTTAAGTGTTACTAAAGAACGTTTTACGCCGTTGTCAAAAACTTTGTAAGGGGCTACAAGCCAAAAGGAATCGTTATTAAAATAGGCGATAGCTTTTTTTATGGTTTCTTGTTGCTTTTCTGCTTCAATTTTTATGTCCTCTTCAAACGCGACGCTTTTTGACTGGTTATTTAAATCTAAAAGTACTTTGTAGTTTTTCCAATAGACTTCACAGGTGTTCTCGGTTTTATTCCATTTAAAATGATGGCGTTTTTTAAAGGTCCATGCTATATAATCGGTTGCTTTATAAGCGTCGTAATCTAAAGCATTTAACATTTTAACAGCTAAGACGTCAGCTTCTTTTCCTTCAGTTCCTTTTGGTAACGGTTCATTGTATTTAAAATACAGGAAACCGTAAAGTAGTAAAGTAGGTAGTGTAAAGAATATAATAATTCCTCCTATAATTTTTAGGATTCTTTTAAGTGTCCATTTCTTTTTTTTGCTCATATATTGTATTGTTATTCCTCAATGCCAGGAATCTAATTGTTTTCCAACCCTATAAATCAGGACGTATTCCTTTTAATTTAGAATATCACCTCACTACCAGTATTTCATCTGACACCACTACTTAAAAAAAGGAGAATACTTTTTATATTTGACTGTAAAGATACAATTAAGAAATTCCTTTCCTATTTTAGTTAGGGTGGATTCCGCTTTTTTTTAGTTGAATACGGAAAGGTAAAAGCCTTATTTTAGCATGTTTCGACCTTCTTTATCGTTGTGTTAGAACAATGATAAATACGCTTTTAACTTAGAATTCATCTTTAGTTATGCATAAAAAGAGTGCCAGGTTAATAGTGCTAGCATTTACAGATAGTATCAAAAACCAACAGCAGCATCATCCCCACGATAATCTGCGCCACCTTCGAGTGTGCCATCTGGTAATACTAAAACACCATCTACGTTACCAATTACTGGCGAGCGTTCTTCATTTATAGTATAACCTTTTTGCTCTAGTTCTTTAATGATTTCTTTTGAAAAAGCATTCGGTTCCATTCTAATTTCATCTGGCAACCATTGGTGATGAAAACGAGGTGCGTTAACAGCCTCTTGCATGGTCATATCAAACGCGTGAACATTTAAAATGGTTTGTAATACAGAGGTGATAATCGTTGAGCCACCAGGTGTTCCAACACTCATTAGTAATTTGCCGTCTTTTTCTATAATTGTGGGTGTCATTGAGCTTAACATGCGTTTTTCGGGGAGAATGGCATTGGCTTCAGCACCAATTAAGCCATAAAAATTTGGTACGCCAGGCTTACTGCTAAAATCGTCCATTTCATTATTTAAAAAGAAACCCAATTCTGAAGAGAATAACTTAGAGCCAAATCCGCTGTTCAATGTCGTCGTTACTGCAATCGCATTTCCAAATTGATCTACAATAGAGTAGTGAGTGGTTTCATCACTTTCTACAATACCAACTTTTCCATGGGATACTTTACTAGAGGGCGTTGCCTTCTCAAAAGAAAAATCAGCCATGCGGTTTTTTAAATAGTCATCACTTATCAATTCTTTTTGAGGGACAGTTATAAAATCTGGATCACCTAAATAATAGCTTCTATCTGCATAAGCACGACGCTCGGCTTCAGCTAAAACTTGGATGGTTTTTACAGAATTATGACCCAATTTTGATAAATCAAAAGCTGCAACCGATTTCATGATCTGTGCTAATGCAATACCACCGCTAGAAGGTGGTGCTATAGAAATAATTTTTAGTCCGTCATACTCAAAAGTCACAGGTTCTCTCCATTTAACAGCGTACGTGGCTAAATCTTCCAAGCTTAGAACACCCCCGTTATCTTGAATGAACTTGACTAATATTTCTGCTGTTTTTCCTCTGTAAAACTCATCCTTTCCATTTTGCATAATACGTGTTAAGGTTTCTGCTAATTCTGGATATTTAATCGTGTCATTTGCTTTCCAGTTTTTTACAAATAGAATGGTGTCTTTATTGGCGAGTTTAAAATCTTCCTGCTTTTCTGCTGTTCTTATTTCTTGCTTTTTAGTGACTATCACACCGCGTTTTGCCAGTTCAATAACGGGTTTTATAAGGGCTTCTATGGGTAGGCTACCAAATTTTTCATGCACCGCAAAAATAGCGGCAACAGAACCAGGTACACCAACAGCCAACGCACCACGGGTACTTAAATCTGGAATCACATTCCCCAAACTGTCTAAATACATGTCTTTCGTAGCAGCCAAAGGTGCTTTTTCTCTAAAATCAAGACTGCCAATAGTACCGTTATTTTCACGATAAACCATGAATCCGCCACCGCCAATATTTCCTGCATAAGGATAAGCTACTGCTAGTGCTAATTGCGTGGCAATCATAGCGTCAAAGGCGTTGCCACCTTGTTGGAGGATATCACTACCAATTTGAGAGGCTTCAACTCTTGCCGAGACGACCATCGCTTTTTGTGTGATTAAACCACGACTAGGTGTTTTTTGTTTGCACGAAAAGCAGATTACTGATATAAAGAAATAAAGAGATATCGCATTTAATTTCATAGTCCTATTTGAGATTTATTAAAAAAGAGGGCGACGTCGAAAACGCTGCGCCAGGGCAGGTTATTTTTGTATATTTTCTATTTCTATTAATTTTTTAGCTGAAAAGTGAATGAGCTCTTCAAAAAAACTGCTGAACTCCGTTTCAAATTCATCATAAAATTCCTGAAGTTCATTAATGGCTAAATTCATTTGAGCTCTATTGTGTGTTCTGCGATTCATTCCTTCTAATACTTTAGTAATACCTTCAATAGAGGCGTAGCTTAATAACCAATTGTCAGTAATCATATAAGGCATCATTTGCTGAATTCGCTTTGGGAGTATTTCAAAATGATCTTGAAGCGATTCATAAAAATCATCAACATATTTCTCTAAAGGAATAGTAGAATAATTACTCCAGTTTTTTGCTAAAAAATGATCGTAAAGAATATCGACAATAACGCCAGAGTAATGACTGTAGTTCTTGTGTAATCTTTTAGTGCTTAGTCTAACGGTTTTATGAGCGTCTGTAAACGTGTCTATTTGGCGATGTAATAATATGCCTGTTTGAATGTCTTTTGGGTACTTTTGATAACGCTTCCCACGAATACCATCTGCAATGAAATTGCCAATAGTAACGCTTTTGTTGTCTCCAGAAAGATAAATGTGTGCGAGAAAGTTCATAAAATAAATATATGTATTTTTATCGCTTAAAATCTATTTAATTGAAAAGACTTCCAAATTTAAATCCCTTGCGTTTTGTTTTAGCATTTTTGGTTTTAATTTTTCATTTACCACAATTATCACGTAATCAAGGCTTACCCTATTTTAATGGTTTACCAATCTTTAATAAAGGGATTGAAGCAGTCTATATGTTCTTTGTTTTAAGTGGTTTCTTAATCATTAGACAAATTTATGTTGCTAAGACAAACCATACTTTTTCAATCAAAAATTTCTATACCAGACGAGCCCTTCGAATTCTTCCTTTATATTTTTTAATTGTCGCTTTTGGCTTGTTTTTTTATAACGTAGTGCTTCCCTTTTTAGGGATTCCTTTTGAAATAAATTACGAAGCTAAAGATACCGTTCTACTTTTATTATTTCCTAATGTGTTTTCGGGTTTATTTGAACCTGGAGGGATTTTAGAAATCTTGTGGTCTATAGGCATTGAAGAACAATTTTATCTAACGATTGCACCATTAATGTTGCTTATTAAGAATCGTAGAGTAGTCATTGTATTAACGGTAATTACGGTCTTGTATTTATTATTATTTCATTTAGACTTTTTCGAAGTCTTAAGACGTTTTCAATTCGTTTATTTCTTTATCCTCTTTGGAGGAATCATAGCTGTTTTGGAAGCGCAAGAAAAGTTGTTATTTTTAAAAAAATCAAAAATTATTTCGATGGGCATAGTAGTGCTAATTATTTTTTACTTTTTTACTGATTGGCTTAAATGTGATTCCAGAATACTTTATAATTTAATTACTGCAATACTATTCAGTTTATTTATTCATGCTATTAGCAGTCACCCCAAGGGTTTTAAAGTGAGAAATAAACTATTAAATTATCTGGGAAGTATTTCTTATGGTATTTATATGTACCACGTAATAGTGCTAAATGCTATGGTTTTCTTATTTTTGCAATTGAATAAAATCGTAGTGTTTAATGATGTTCTAACCATTGTGTTACTTAATGTAATGACTCTGGTTTTTACGATCTTATTAGCACATGTTTCTTATAAATATTTTGAAACTTATTTTCTAAAACTTAAAAATAAATACAGATAAATGACACTTATAAAATCAATTTCAGGCATTCGAGGTACGATTGGAGGGGCAGTAGGAGAGAACCTAACACCAATTGATGCTGTTAAATTTGCATCGGCTTATGGTACCTGGTTAAAATCGCAACGCAATAAAGAAAATTATCGTGTTGTTGTTGGTCGCGATGCGCGAATTTCGGGTGAAATGATTCAGAATTTAGTAATGAATACTTTAGTAGGCTTAGGGATTCATGTTATTGATTTAGGGTTGTCAACGACACCAACCGTTGAAATTGCCGTGCCCATGGAACATGCAGATGGCGGTATCATTTTAACAGCCAGTCATAATCCAAAACAATGGAATGCTTTAAAATTATTAAATGCTAAAGGTGAATTTTTAGATGCTTCGGAGGGTGCTAAAATTTTAGAGATTGCTGATAGTAATACCATGCAGTTTGCAGACGTTGACCATTTAGGGAAAATAACAAGAAATCAAGCGTATATTGATTTGCATATTGATCATGTTTTGGATTTAGAATATGTAAACAAAGACGCTATAGAAGCAGCAAATTTTAAAGTGGTTGTAGATGGTGTCAATTCTACGGGAGGTATTGCCATTCCTTTGTTATTAGAACGCTTGGGTGTTCATGCTGTGAAATTATATTGTGAACCTAATGGCCATTTTCCACATAATCCAGAGCCTTTAAAAGAACATTTAGGTGATTTATCTGCTGAAGTAAAAAAGCAGGGTGCCCATTTTGGAATTGTAGTAGATCCAGATGTCGACCGATTGGCTTTTATGGATGAAAATGGCGAGATGTTTGGAGAAGAATATACGTTAGTCGCTTGTGCAGATTATGTGTTGAGTAAAAACCCTGGTAATACAGTTAGTAACATGAGTTCTACCCGCGCACTGCGTGATATCACAGAAAAACATGGTGGAAGTTATGAAGCTAGTGCTGTTGGCGAAGTAAATGTTGTTTCGTTAATGAAAAAGAATAATGCCGTTATAGGAGGGGAAGGTAATGGTGGTATTATTTATCCAGCGTCGCATTATGGACGTGATGCTTTAGTAGGTGTAGCCCTATTTTTGAGCCTATTGGCCGAAAATCAAATGAGTGTTAGTGCATTACGAAAAACCTACACCAGTTATTTTATGAGTAAAAAGAAAATTGCATTAACGCCAGAAATTGATGTGGATGCGATTTTAAAAGCCATGGAAGCGCAGTATTCAGGTGAAAAGTTAACCACTATTGATGGTGTGAAAATTGACTTTTCTGAAAACTGGGCACATTTAAGAAAAAGTAATACAGAACCAATCATCAGGATTTATACCGAAGCAAAATCTCAGCAATTAGCAGATGATTTAGCAGATAAAATAATTTCTGAAATTAAGGAAATAGCTAATATTTAGTATTTTAGCGGAATACAAAAAGCGTTATGATTACATCAAAACCAAGAGCAAGACATTCTGAATTAGAACAGTATTTTTCTAAGTTTAGGAAGCATATTATAGGCATTAATCAGGAGTTTGAGTCTCCCTACGGGAAACAAAAAATGATTTATACAGATTGGACGGCTTCAGGTCGCTTGTACCGTCCAATTGAAGATAAAATCACCAATCAATTTGGACCATTTGTTGCGAATACCCATACCGAAACAACAGTTTCTGGTACAGCCATGACAAATGCCTATCATAAAGCAAGACACATTATAAAAGGTCATGTACATGCCAATGCAGATGATGTGTTAATTGTAGCAGGTAATGGTATGACCAGTGTAGTAAACAAGTTTCAGCGTATTTTAGGTTTAAAAATACCTGAAAATATTAAAAAGTACGCTAAGATTCCAGACGAGATTCGTCCTGTAGTTTTTGTTACTCATATGGAGCACCACTCTAATCATACCTCTTGGTTAGAAACCATGGCAAAGGTAGAGGTGATTCCTGCTGGTGAAGATGGCTTATTCAGTTTACAAAATTTAGAAACGCTTTTAGAACACTATAAAGACCGTACCTTAAAAATAGCCTCGGTTATTGGAGGTAGTAATGTCACGGGTATTCAAACACCATATCATGAGATTGCAAAACTCATGCACCAACATGGAGGCGTATGCTTTGTAGATTTTGCATGTTCTGCGCCTTATGTAGATATTAATATGCATCCCGAAAACGAAGAAGCGTCTTTGGATGCGATATTCTTTTCACCACATAAATTTTTAGGAGGACCAGGAACTTCTGGTGTTTTGGTGTTTAACAAGAAATTATATAAAAATATGATTCCTGACTGTCCGGGAGGAGGCACTGTGTCGTGGACCAACCCTTGGGGAGAACACAAGTACATTGACAGTATTGAAGATCGTGAAGATGGCGGGACACCAGGGTTTTTACAAACCATAAAAACGGCATTAGCCATTAAGCTAAAAGACCAAATGGGAGTAAAGAAAATCTTAGAAAGAGAGCATGAATTACTTCATTTAATATTTGAAAATCTTGGAGCTATAGATAACATCAAAATCCTAGCACCAAATCATAAAGACAGATTGGGTGTCATATCTTTCTATATCGAAGACTTACACTTTAATTTAGGTGTGAAATTATTGAACGATCGCTACGGTATTCAAACACGTGGTGGTTGTAGTTGTGCGGGTACTTACGGGCATTATTTACTAAATGTAGATAGAGAGAAGTCTGATGCGTTAACCTGTGAAATAACGTCTGGAGATTTAACCCACAAACCTGGTTGGATCCGGCTATCTATTCACCCAACCACCACCTGTGATGAAATCGATTACGTCTGTGAGAGTTTAATTGCTTTGTCTGAAAATCACCAAGAATGGGCAAATGATTATGATTATAACAAAGCTAATAATGAGTTTGTTCATAAGCATTTTTTGCCAAAGCAAGACACGCGAGTGAGTGATTGGTTTGAGTTGTAATGTTTAACTTTTAGTTTTATAAAACAGCAGACCATATCGTTGATTTTTAATGCGAATTCCATAAGCTATATAAGGTCACATCTTGTACTTTAGACTTCAGGGGAATAGCGCACAGGTTTTATTAATTAGAATGGTCTATAGAAATTCTTTTGGTACTTTATCGCGATGTTTCCAGCGTTTGTGCGTCCATAAATAATATTCAGGAGCTTCATGTATTTGTTGTTCTACCAATCTGATGAATTGATCTGTAATTTCATAGTTTTTAAACGCGTTAGGATACTCGGCAAGCATTTTAAAGCTTACTTCATAAAACCCACGTTTAACTTTCCTAACAGCGAAATAAACGACAGACATGTCTAATTTTTTTGCTAGCATTTCTGCGCCAGTATGTATTGGTACCTTAATTCCCATAAATTCATTCCAGTGATGCGCTTTATCTGGTTTTGGTGATTGATCAGAAATAAACCCATTAATAGTTAAAACGTCTTTTTCTTGTAATTCAGTAAGTATAGGAATCGTTTCTTTTGTAGTAATTAAATAAGAATTGTACCGTGCACGAATACGTTTTACTAAGGCATCAAAATATTTGTTAGATAAACGCTTGTAAACGGCGTTTCCTCTAGATTTTATATAGGTTTGAAGAATAAAAATCCATTCCCAACTGCCATAATGAGCGCACATTAAAATAGTACTTCTATTTTTGGCTTCAATATTATGTAATACATCCAAGTTGGTAAAAACGTAACGTTTTTTCATTTCAGCTTCAGAAATCGTCATTGATTTTACAGATTCTACAACCATATCACATAAATGATGGTAAAATTTTCTGGTAATTTCTTTTATTTCTTCAGGAGATTTTTCCGGAAAAACCAGTCTTAAATTTTGTTTTACCACTCGCTTTCTATATTTGAATATACGGTAGATCAGTAGGAATAAAAAATCTGAAAACGCATATAATAGTCTAAAGGGCAGTATAGAAATAAGCCATAAAAAAGGATAAATTATAATGTAAGCTAATAATTGCATTGTTGTGTTCTATTTTTTAAGTGACAAAGATAAAGTATATTTTTACTGCATAAAATTATTATAAATTATTGTGAGAAGTAAAGGGTGTGTTTTTCTTTTTAAATACCTTTACCGCTAAATAGTAATATGCATGGGTAGTTTAAATTCGGTAACAATTATTTTAATAATAGCAAACGTTCTGGTGTCATTAAAAGGCTTTAATGACTTTTCTTTTTTTGAAAAATATAAGTTTAATGTAGGTGCTATAGCACGCGGCGAAAAGTACAGGATGTTGAGCTCCGGTTTTCTGCATACTAACCAAATGCATTTGTTTATGAATATGTTTGGGCTTTATTTATTTTCTAATCAGGTTATTAGTGGTGTAGGAGAGGTAGGCTATATAATTGTTTATTTTGCGAGTTTGATAGCAGGCAGTTTATTATCTTTTTATTTTCATAAAAACGAATACCATTATACAGCCGTTGGAGCAAGCGGTGCTGTTACAGGAGTTTTATATTCAGCTATTTTATTAGGACCTGAATTGAAATATTATTTTATGTTTTTACCGTCTCATATTGGAACCGTAGATTTAGGGATTAAAGGGTATATTTTAGGTATTGGATATTTACTATATACCATTTATGCCATGAAAAAGAAAGCCGATAATATTGGGCATGACGCACACTTTGGTGGCGCTATAGGTGGTTATGTTTTAACCATTGCAATGGCATCTTGGTTAGTAACCGAAAATTTATTAATAACAGGATTGTTGGCTGTTCCAATAATTATATTATTCATTATGAGAAAATTGGGAAAAATATAATCTGAAAAAGTTTTCTACCTAAGCATAAACAAATACTTTTTAAATTATTGAAGTAATTCTGCTATTTTGTCTTCTAAAGCTTGCCCTCTTAAATTCTTTGCGACTATTTTACCTTCATTATCTAAAACAAAGGTAGCAGGGATGGAACTTACGCCATATTGAATAGCAATAGGGTCGTTCCAACCTTTTAAGTTAGATACGTGTCTCCACTTGAGTTGATCTTTTTCAATAGCAGCTATCCATTTATCTTGCTGTCCTGAACTGTCTAAAGATACACCAATGATTTCAAGTCCTTTCTCATGGTATTTATTGTACGTTTTCACAACATTCGGGTTCTCTCTTCGACAAGGTACACACCAAGAGGCCCAAAAATCGATGACAATAACCTTAGCTTTTATATCGCTTAAAGATAATGTTTCTCCTTGTGGTGTTTTACCAGAGAAATTTGGTGCAACTTTACCTACCTCACTGTTTATTGCCGCCTGAGTTGCTAATTCGTTTTTTTTAACAAAAGCCATGGCCGTTTTTGCTGCTCTAGTCTCTTTTAAATCATCTGCTAATAGATCATATAATGTTTTCAATTGCTTTGAAGGAATTTGCTTGGCCAAGGTTATGCGTTCTAATGTTAGAACTGAAAGCACAGCATTTGGATGTTTTTCAATAAATTTAATATCATTTTTTAATGCTTCATTTAGCAGGCTATCATAAGATTTTTTAACGGCTGTCATTCCTTCTGTATTATTGTTAGATTGGAATGTTTTAAACTTTAAACGTAAACCGTCATTAAAGTCACGCAAATATTGCGAGTCGTCAACGTAGATTTTTGTATACTCATTTTCTTTACTTCCAATAACTTTAGATGCTGCTAAACTATCTGAAGGTATCTCGATAGAAAAATGCTCGTTTGCAACTATAAGGGGAAAATTGCCTAATACATGCTCTATAGTTATGTAATATTTATCTGCTGATTCAACCTTGCCTTTAAATGTAAAAGTCCCATTAGTTATCAAAGTAGAATCTAAAACAATTTTTTTATTATTTTCTACTCTAAATAAACTTGCGGTACTATTATTAATATCAGAATCCAATGTGACATCAATATTAAAACCATCGGTTTTTTGCTCTTTTTTACAGGCAAACATTAAAGTTATCAAACTAAATAATACTATTTTCTTTATCACGGCTTATTTTTTTAGAGTTACAAATATATAAGATAATCTGAAATTTGCATCTTTATTAGTTGATGTTAACAATAATTTCAAAGCGCATTTTATTACCTTTGTACTATGATTTATAACGATACCATAGTTGCCCTGGCAACGGCTTCTGGAGCGGGCGCAGTTGCAATTATTAGATTGTCTGGAAAAGAAGCGATTACTATTGCAGACGGCTTTTTCAAGTCTGTTAAATCAAATAAATCACTTAAAAATCAAAAAACGCATACCATACATTTAGGTCATATAGTTGATGAAAAGAGGATTATTGATGAGGTGTTAGTGTCTATTTTTAAAAACCCAAATTCGTATACAGGAGAAAACGTCATCGAAATTTCTTGTCATGGTTCTATATATATTCAACAGGAAATTATTCAGTTATTTCTTAGAAATGGCTGCAGAATGGCTAATGCTGGTGAATTTACTTTACGTGCCTTTTTAAACGGAAAGCTGGATTTAAGTCAGGCAGAAGCAGTTGCCGATTTAATATCCAGTGATAATGAAGCTTCCCATCAAATTGCAATGCAGCAAATGCGTGGTGGGTTTTCTTCAGAAATAGCAAAGTTAAGAGAAGAACTCATGAACTTTGCATCGTTAATAGAACTCGAACTCGATTTTGCGGAAGAGGATGTTGAATTTGCGGACCGTACACAGTTTAAAGCATTAATAGCGCGTATTTCATTTGTATTAAAACGATTAATTGATTCTTTTGCTGTTGGGAATGTTATAAAAAATGGAATTCCCGTTGCTATTGTTGGTGAGCCAAATGTGGGAAAATCAACATTATTAAATGCGCTTTTAAATGAAGAGCGTGCTATTGTGAGTAGTATTGCAGGTACCACGCGTGATACGATTGAAGACGAATTAGTGATTGAGGGTATTGGTTTCCGCTTTATCGATACGGCAGGAATACGTGAGACCGACGATATTGTAGAAAGTATTGGTATTAAAAAAACGTTTGAAAAAATGGAACAGGCTCAAGTCGTTGTTCTGTTATTTTCTGCGGAAGAATTTAAAACAGAACCGGATAGACTTAAAATTGAAATTGAAAAAATAAAGAATAGGTTTCCATTAAAACCTTTGGTTGTCATAGCGAATAAAGTGGATACCTTAAACGATTCAGAATTAAATAAACTGCAATCCGAGTTTGAAAATCTCCACTTGTTGTCTGCAAAAACAGGCTTAGGCGTAGAAGCGCTAAAAGAAAAACTAATCGGTTTCGTTAACACCGGAGCACTTAGAAATAATGAAACGATAATTACTAACACGCGACATTACGATTCGCTTTTAAAAGCTTTTGAAGAAGTCGCTAAGGTTAAATATGGCTTACAAACGGCGATTTCAGGCGATTTATTAGCTATTGATATTCGTCAGGCTTTATATCATTTTGGAGAAATTACAGGTGAAATCACCAGTGATGATTTACTAGGAAATATCTTTGCTAATTTCTGTATTGGGAAGTAAAAACAAGTCATTTTAATGGAGTGATATTTCTATTCGAACACATTCCAACAACTTTAATTATAGGTGTTTATATTTTATATTTTTACTAATTCTGCCCTTTTAGGTGTGCTATGTTTAAACAAACTCACGTAAATTTAAAAATAGAGCTTTAAAAGAATGCCTATATATCGACGAAACAACCTGTTTATAGGATTATATGAAACCCTTCATTTTAAACCTTAAAAAAGTTAAAATTTCACTTAAAATGCTCTAAGGCAATGTGTTGAATTATTTAAAAACATCGACTAAAAGCATAAAAATTCTCGTTGTAATGTTAAAAAACGCGGTGAAATGCAAAAAAAATTAACAATATATTTGTAGGTCTTAATAATTTGTATAGATTTGCTTTCTAAAGGATTAATTAAAAACTTATACATTATGAAAATGAAACCTACCCTTTTTATTATTGTTTTTTTGCTAGTAACCAGTTTTGGTTTCGCTCAGGCTGAGCTTTCTATAATTAGTGGGAAAGTAGGTATCTCAAAATACCACGACCGCGACGAATTAGACCAAATGCAAAAAGGACAATTGTTAACGTTATATATTGAGAGAATAGAAGTGATTGTTAAAATACTTCCTAATATAGCATTTGCAACTATGCCAGGTGTTACTATGAGTGCATTAGGTATTCCTGATACTAAAGATCACAGGAAGGCATTAGAGGATCAACATGAGGCGACATCTAATTATTTTAATAATACACTCGAATTTCAAAATAAGATATTGCCTTATTCTGATAAATCGAATTTAATAGCTGCCATATTGTTTTATGAGGAAACTTTAAAATCATTGCATACTTATCGCGAATTTAATTAATTTTTAGTTTTAATTGGTTTCGAGTACATTCAAGACCATAAGATTTTTAAATACCCTTTTAACACACAAAATTTAGCACATACATAAATTTTAAGAGCTATATCTAAATAATTGATTTTTTGCAGTTTAAGCAGCTGCTACTAAATTAAAAAAATGAAATTAATCCTAAAGTTTAATTAAGTAATACATTATTAACCCTCTCTATTATGACTCTAATATGAATGAAAAGTACTACAGATACGATAAAAAGATGGATTTCATCGATTTTATTTGCATTTCATAGTATTTTATTATATGTTTGAATAGATAATAGAATGAATTTAATTACATATGAAAAATTTAGCCCAAATTATATGCCTAACATTATTGTTAACCAGCACTATGCAAGCGCAACAAGAAAAGGGTATAACAGGAAAAGAAAATTGGTTAGAATCTTGGACAGAATTCCAGCCTAAGGTTGAAGATTACGGTGAGCCAACTCAAATCTTAACTGGTAACATTACTCAGGATACTAAACTGAAAAAAAGAGATGTTTACTTGTTATTAGGAAGTGTTTTTGTTACAGATAGTACGACACTTACCATAGAGCCAGGTACCACTATTATTGGTGATTTTAAAACGAATGGATCTTTAACAATAAGCAAAGGTTCCAAAATAATAGCAGAAGGTTTAGAAACAGATCCAATTGTTTTCACTTCTAATAGAAGTGTTAAAAAAGAAGGAGACTGGGGTGGCTTGTTTATTCTTGGAAGTGCGCCTATAAATAAATTTGGCAATGCGTCGGCTGTAGATTATGGTTTAAAGCCTTCGTCTTTTCTATATACAAGCTACGGTGGAAATAATGTAAAAAGTAATTCTGGTATTTTAAAATATGTAAGAATAGAGTACGCAGGAAGAAGAACTAAAGATCATGGTTATTTTAATGGTCTTACGTTGGCTGGTGTAGGTAAAGCTACAGTTCTAGAAAACGTAATGATTAGTTATTGTGGTGGTAATTCATTCAATGTATTGGGTGGTGTTGTAGATTTGAAAAAAATGGTTTCCTATAAATCAAAAGGAACGGACTATGCCTTTAATTATGGAGCTCAAAGTAATTTAGTTAATTCTTTAGCTGTTCGATCATCTTATGTATCTGGTGTTAATGGCTCAAGATCGCTGTGGGTTTCTTCTTATGAAAAGAAAGAGGAAGTAGATTTTAGTAAAAAAGGAACGGTGGTAAAAGCACAAAATTTAACATTCGTAAATATTACTAAAGATCTAGAAAAAGATATTAAAATAGGCTTAGTAGATGAAGCGATATACATTGGTAATAATTCTTCATTAGACATTTCACAAAGTGTGATTTCAGGTTATAATCCAGCGGTGTTATTCGAAAGAAGTATAGTTATAAATAGTGAAAACTTAGAAAAGATAAAATTCAGTAACATGTATTTCAATAAGTGTAATGGAAATATTTTTACCGAAGGCAATGCTAATAACGAAGACTTAGAAAACTGGTATGGTAACAGTGCCTTTTTTAATGTATACCAGAAAACTACAGATTCAGAAACATTCATTGATCCTAATAACTCTAGAAATCCTGACTTTAGACTGCGAATTAATAAAATCGTTGCTTCTAGTGAAGATTAGGATGTCAAATATGATTTCTCTATTTAGTTAATTAATAATAATAATTAGGTATTCTCTCTATAAGCCTAAAAACCTAGAAAACACTAATTATTTTGAGTTAGAAGGTGATTTTATAATAAAAATATAAAATGAAGCATCATAGAAATCATATCTACAAAATAAGAGTGTATGCAGAAAGTTACTATTTCAAATAAGCTTTTTATAGGACTGTGTTTTTTTGTTCTATTTTTTACAGAACAGCTACAAGCTCAGATAGTTATAGCTACTCCAAATCTAGGTTTCAGTCAAGCATGTGCTAGCGCATCTTTTAACACTTATAACACTTCATTTGTCTTCTCTCCCGAGGCTGGTTTAGGACCTACAAATCAATTTGAAGTTTGGTTATCAGATGCAAATGGAGATTTCTCAAATGAGATACGTATTTTTACTTCAGCTGCGGGAGCAGTAACAACATCTCCAGCTACTTTAAGTTTCCCTTTCCCTACGGATACAGCTGGTGAAGGCTATAGAATTAAAATTAAAAGCACTGCGCCAGTTGCTTCTAGCGCGGGTTCAGTACCTTTTGCAGCATACTATAAAATTCAAGACAGTCCTTTTTCTATCAATAATTTGGTGTCTACAGGTGCCTATTGTACTGGAGGAGATTATCTTTTAACAATAGATAATCCAGGAACTGGAGAAAATGATTCTCCGTTAAATTATCCATCGCTTACCTTTAACTGGTTTATAGAAACGGGTCCTACGACTTCGTCACCAGTAGGAGGTAGTGGTCCTACGCTTTCCGTAAACCAACCAGGTACTTATTTTGTAGAGACTGATTATGGTACTTGTACTTCTAATTCTTTTTCAAACCGTGTTACCATTAGTGAAGCGACATCGGGAACTGCTACTGCTACTATTTCTTCAAGTTTAGGCAATCCTTTTTGCCCAGATCAAGGCTTAACCACTTTAACTACAATAGGAGGAGATAGTTATCAATGGTTTTTAGATGGTATAGCCATTCCAGGGGCAACAGATCAAATGTATCAAACCGATCAATCGGGTGTTTTTTCAGTACGGGTTGATTTAGGGTCTTGTCAGGCTTCCGGTTCAATAGATTTGGACAGTGAAGGCTTTTCTAGTAGTATCGATGTTTTAGAAGAAAACACCATCGATATCGAATCGGGAGAAACATTAGTAGCAACTGTAACAACGACGGCTGCCAATCCTGTATTCCAATGGTACTTAAATGATGTAATCATTTCTGGAGCTACAGCAAATAGTTATGAAGTAACAGAAATAGGTAATTATAAAGTAGAAATTACACAAACTACGGGATGTACCGTTACTACAGAATTTCTTTTTGCGGTAAATGTTCCTTTTAATCCATTTCCAGAGGTAGAAAACATACCCAATCTTATAAGTCCAAATGGAGATGGTATAAATGATACTTGGGTTATTCCTCAAGATTATGTTGATGGAACAGGTTCTGAAATTACAATAATGAGTAATCAAGGAGAAACAGTTTTTCAAACAAAAGAGTATCAAAATGATTGGCCCCAAGATGACTTAAATCTTACAAGCGTAAATCAAATTTATTATTATATTATTGCAACCCCAGATAAAGAGCCCAAGAAAGGTTCAATTACTATAGTCAAATAGCATGAAATTAATTTTAGCTTTCCTACTACTATTCTGTACTACACAGACCCTCCATGCTCAAGAAGATGGAGTGGTTGCTCTTGCTCTACCAGTAAGAAATGCCTTAAAATTTAATAGATACGTAATCAATCCTACGTTTAGTTTGGTGAGAGAGCAAAACACATATATAAGTATCACTAATAAAAGGGAGTGGGTTCAATTTGAAAATGCACCAGAAACTTATTTAGCAAGCTATTCTGGAAGATTTAGCGAGAATATTGGTGTTGGTATTGGATTATTTCAACAAAAATATGGTGTTTTAAATACTTTTGGAGGGCTTCTAAATTTTGCTTACAATGTTAATCTTCAAACCGATAGTAATTTAACATTTGGTTTAAATGTTGGCTTTTATAAGAGTGGAATAAACGCTGGTGCAGTAGTAACAAACAATCCAGATCCATCATTAGAGACCATACCTTCAAATTCATTACTCACAATTAATCCGGGATTAAATTATGGTACTGGTTTTTTTGATTTTGGCGTAGCTGTAAATAATCTTGTGCTCTATAATATTAATGCGTCAGAAATGATTCAGGATAATCCAGAGCAAGCTATTCAGACCCATATTATGTACACAGGTTACATGGACACCCGTGGCTTTTTTGATGAAAGTAAATTTTCAGGTTTAATAAAATCAGAATTTAAAAAAGAAAAAACCGTTTTATCAGGAATAGCAATGCTAACGGTTCCTAAAGGGATATGGGCGCAGGCAGGCTATAATACCTTATACGGCGTTTCAGGAGGAGTGGGTATAAATATAAGCACTAATATTGCCATAGAATATAATTTTGAGAAATCCATTGGCGATTTAGCCACTTTTGGAACTTCTCATGAAGTAACACTAGCTTACAAGTTTAATAGTAAAAATAATTATTTTTATAGTGGAGATGATGATGATGAAGTATCACTTTTCGCACGATCTCAAAGAGCTAAAAGAAGAAAAGCCGCAAGGACAAAACCAATATTAGACTCAGCGGCAAGAGCGGAATTAGCTGAAGCTAGAGCTCAAGAGATTGCTGATAAAAGAGCTCAGGCACAATTGGATATAGAAGCCAGAAAACAAGAAAGATTAGCGGCTAGAGAAGAAATTAGATTAGCCGCTGAAGCAAGGGAGAAAGAGAGAGTAGATAGGCTATCGCAAACCGATGCAGAGGCGCAGGCGAAACTTGCAGCAGAAGCAAAAGCTTTGGCAGAAGCAGAAGAGCAAGCAAGATTAGCTGCACTAGCGAAAGCCGAAGCAGATGAACAAGCACGACTAGCAGCAGCTGAAGCAAAAGCGAAAGCAGAAGCAGAAGAGCAAGCAAGATTAGCTGCACTAGCGAAAGCCGAAGCAGATGAACAAGCACGACTAGCAGCAGCTGAAGCAAAAGCGAAAGCAGAAGCAGATGAGCGAGCACGATTAGCAGCGCGAGCTGAAGCCAATGCAGAAGCACAAGAGCGAGCAAGATTAGCCGCAATTGCAAAAGCAGAAGCAGATGAACAAGCACGACTAGCTGCCGCAGAAGCGAAAGCGAAAGCAGAAGCAGATGAACAAGCACGATTAGCAGCGCAAGCAGAAGCTAATGCAGAAGCGCAAGAGCGTGCAAGATTAGCCGCAATTGCAAAAGCCGAAGCAGATGAACAAGCACGATTAGCGGCGCAAGCCGAAGCTAATGCAGAGGCGCAAGAGCGAGCACGATTAGCTGCAATTGCAAAGGCCGAAGCAGAAGAACAAGCACGATTAGCTGCCGCAGAAGCCCAAGCAAAAGCCGAAGCAGAAGAACAGGCACGATTAGCAGCGCAAGCTGAAGCTAATGCAGAAGCGCAAGAACGTGCAAGATTAGCTGCAATTGCGAAAGCCGAAGCAGAAGAACAAGCACGACTAGCTGCTGCTGAAGCTAATGCAGAAGCCCAAGAGCGCGCAAGATTAGCTGCAATTGCGAAAGCCGAAGCAGATGAACAAGCACGATTAGCTGCCGCGGAAGCAAAAGCAAAAGCAGACGCAGAAGAACAAGCACGACTAGCTGAACAAGCACAAGCTAATGCAGAAGCCCAAGAGCGAGCAAGATTAGCTGCAATTGCAAAAGCCGAAGCAGATGAGCAGGCACGATTAGCTGCCGCAGAAGCGAAAGCAAAAGCAGACGCAGAAGAACAAGCACGACTAGCTGAACAAGCACAAGCTAATGCAGAAGCCCAAGAGCGCGCAAGATTAGCCGCAATTGCAAAAGCCGAAGCAGATGAACGCGCAAGAATTGCAGCTGCAGAAGCTAAAGCTAAGGCTGAAGCAGATGAGCAGGCTAGGTTAGCGGCCTTAGCAAAAGCGCAAGCAGATGAGCAAGAACAAGCGAGATTAGCAGCATTAGCAAAAGCGGAAGCTAAAGCTCAGGCTGAAGCAGATGAACAGGCCAGGTTAGCAGCACTAGCGCAAGCTAATGCAGATGCGGAAGAGCAGGCAAGATTAGCTGAATTAGCGAAAGCTGAAGCAGAAGAACAAGCCCGACTAGCAGCAGCAGCAGCCATAGCGAAAGCAGAAGCTGATGAACGCGCTAGATTGGCAGCTGAAGCTAAAGCCAAAGCAGAGGCTGAAGCAGAATCTAGACTAGCAGTAAATGCAACAGATGAAATTGCTCAATCGATGAAAAGGTTAGCTGAATCTACCAAAAATTCAGAAGAAATTCAGAAAAAATTATTGACAGGTTTAAGTGAAATAGCAGTAAGCAAAGAAAAAGACCTTAGTGATTTAAAGGAAGAAAATGATTTAAGCGAGAAAGGCATTTTTAGAGCACCACAACCTTTTAAAAGTGTATCAGCCGAGAATCGAAAATTAGAAGCTTTAACCTCTGAACTTAATAATCTAATAAGCGATCAAGATAAACGTATTGCAGAACTAGAAGCATTATATAATGAAAGGTTGAAAAAGGTTAAAGATAAAAATGATCCAACTAATCTCTATTATAGAAATGCTATTGCAACATTAAAATCTGAGCAATTAACAGCAGTGAGAACTAGAGCTAGTTTACTATCAACATTAGAAGAAATTAAAGTAGCTATAGAAATTGAAAGAAAAAGAAGAATAAAACGTGCGGCATATGATGATGAAGAAGATAGGTATAAAGATGATAAAGAAACCTTACAGATGATTAAGGAAAACACGTCTGTAAGCCCTGTACCGTTAAAAGCTGAAATATTTAATTTTGGAGAAGAATTAAGTAATAATATTCAAATTCTAAAAAATATTAAAAACGTAGAAAACGGATTTTATATGGTACTGGCTGTTCATGGTGATGAAGGAAACAGAGATGATTTCTTAATAAAAGCAGTGTCTGCAGGAGAATCTAATATTGATTTCTTTTTTGATGTAAAGACTAATAAATATTATATCTATCATAAAAAATTCAATAGTATTCAAGAAGCTAATAATGCATTAAAAGCCAAAGGAGACAAACCGTATAATGGTAAAATGTCCATAGTAAAAATTGAATAATAAAAATTAATTAATCCACCTATGACTCTTTTACAACATCCCTTAATTGTAAAATGGAATTATAAATATTAATATTATGAAAAGACCTACCTTTTATAGAATAGCTCTCATTGTTTCATTCCTTTTTATAGGACTACAATCTTATGCTCAAATTATCCCTTTTGGTGCTGATTTTGACGAAGATTTAAAAGGTGATATCCTTTTAATTGGAAACAATATTTTAGGACCCAATAATAATGCTTTTAATGATGATAATGCATACAACTCTGACGTTAATATGCAGTATATTGACATTGATGGAGATGCAACAACCTTTAATTCATCAAGTGCAGATTTAGAGATACCAAATCCTAATTGTTATGAAATACAATATGCTGCTTTATATTGGGGTGCGGTTGAACGAGACGCCAATCAAGATTTTAGAAACGTAAAATTTAGAGGTCCTACCGGAGGATATATAGATATTACTGGTGACGTAATATATGATAGAACAACAGCTACAGGAACAGAAATAGCAGGCAGTTTACCATATGCTTGTTTTGCTGATGTGACGAGTATTGTAACTGGTTTTGGAAATAATTTAGGGACCTATACAGTTGCGAATGTGGCATCAAGGCAAGGCTTTAATGGTGGTACTGGTCAGTCTGCTGGATGGTCTCTTTTTGTGGTTTATGAAGATCCAACACTTCCAGGTAAATCAATCACTAGTTTTAATGGTTTTGAAGTTATTAGTGTGGCTACTGGTGGAACTGTAGATGTTCCTGTAACTGGATTTAGAACCATTCCTACAGGACCAGTAAGAGCTAACTTTGCTTTCGCAACCTTGGAAGGAGATAGTCCAATTTCAGGAGATTTTTTGAGCTTGAATGGAACAAATTTATCAACAGTTGATCGTCCAGTAAATAACTTTTTCAACAGTTCTGTAACGCAATTAAGTGCATTACCAGTTAACAATAGAAACCCAAATAGTAGCAACACCTTAGGTTTTGATACCGGTATAATTGCAGTTCCAAATCCAGGGAACGGTGTTATTGATAACGGCGATACCTCTGCAATGGTGACTTTGGGAACCAATCAAGATACTTATTTTCAATATTTTTTCGCTTTTGCAGTTGAAATTATTGAACCTAATATTGTCCTTACTAAAATTGTTGAAGATGACTTAGGAAACGATGTTGGCGGACAAACGGTTGGTCTAGGTCAATCTTTAAATTATGTTATAGGTTTTCAAAATACAGGTAATGATGATGCTACTAATACCATTATAAGAGACATTCTTCCCTTAAATATTGTATTTAATTACCCCGCAGATTTAGTACTACCTGCAGGTGTAACCGTTGTTAGTTATGACGCAACGACAAGAGAAATTATTTTCAGTGTCGCAAATTATTTAGTAGAAATAGATGATCCTGTTTACGAAATACGTATTGAGACAGAAGTTGTTCAAAGTTGTAGCTTACTAGCAGATGCCTGTTCAAATACCATAAACAATCAAGCGTATGTAACCTACCAAGGAACTGATAATCCAGATTTTACAATCTCAGACGACCCTAGTTTTAGTACCAACACAGGGTGTTTAATTATCCCTCAAGCAACAAATTTTTTAGCAAATTTAGATGATTGTGTATTTACTCGAAATGAAACGCTTTGTGGTGCTAGTTTAGAGTTAACTGCTGCTAATGGTTACGATAGTTATTCATGGTCAACAAGTCCATCAGGTACCCCCGTTATTGGTACAACACAAACCATTACAGTGACAAGTCCAGGAACATACTATTCTTTTAATACAGCCATTGCGCCTTGCCAATCTATCGAGCAAGAATATGTAGTGACTAATTTTGGAAATACGGTAAACAACCCAGTTATTCCTTATGCAGATGAAGTTGTTATTTGCCCTAATGATGGAAAAGAATTACCTAATATTTATTTATGTGGCGCGAATGCTTCTACCTTGATTGAAACCGGCATCTCTGATGCTTCTTCAATTATCTGGGAACAATTAGATGAGACTAGTTGTGCTCCAGTAATAGATAGTGATTGTGCTAACGAAAATGCAGCATGTACCTGGAATCAGGTTGGAACTGGTCCAGATTTTTTAGCGAATACCTCAGGGCAATTCCGTTTAACTTTAAATTATGCAGGCGGTTGTTTTAACCAGTTCTATTTTAATGTCTATCAAAATTTATTAGCACCTGCTGTTACGGCAACCGATATTATTTGTACTACACCAGGGAGTATAACGGTAACAGGCGTACCAAATGGCTATGAGTATAGTTTAGATGGTACGACTTATCAAAGCAGTAATGTATTTTCAGTTACTACTGCAGGTCTTTATACTGTTTATATCAGACAACTAGGTGTATCAACAAACCCATGTGTTTTCACAGTTCCCGATATTCAAATTAGAGTTAGGAATTTTACGGTTTCAACGACTGTTACGCAACCTTTTTGTAATGGTGACTTAGGAAATATACAATTGGCAGCCAATGATGTGGATCCGCAGTATTTCTTTTCCATATATCAAGGCGCTACATTAATCAATAGTATAGGCCCTATAACCGGAAACAACTATACGTTTGGGAATTTAAATCCAGGGACTTATACTGTAAATGTAGAAACCGAAGATGGTTGTACTTATACAGAAGATGTAGAGATTATTGAGCCTGCGTTATTAACCGCTACATCGGCACTTACTATGCCATTAACCTGTACAGATGGAGAGATTACAGTTTATCCTGTAGGGGGGACGGCTCCTTATTTTTACTTTGTAAATAGCACAACGGATTTTCAAACGGTACCAGAAATAGTGGTAACAGCAGCAGGGACTTATAATATCACTGTTGTAGATTCTAATAACTGTGTAGCTAACACCTCAATCACGGTAGCAGCCACACCCGCACCAGAGTTCACCATTAGTAGTACAGACATATTATGTGCAGATGCACCCGATAGCGGCAGCATTACTATTAATGTGACTAATGCCAATGGTAACAGTTTGGCGTATAGTATAGATGGAGGCGTTACGTTTTCAAATGGTTCTATTTTCACAGGACTTAGCGCAGGAGATTATGATGTTGTCGTAGAATATACTTTGGGTAGCGATGTTTGTTTAACAGATCCACAAACGATAACCATTGCTGGCGCGACACCAATCACAGGTACAGCGACATTGAGCACACCTTACACGTGTACCACCAATGGAACGATAACGGTTACAGGCGTATCTGGAGGATTAGCACCTTATAGTTACAGTATTGATGGGGTTACTTTTCAAGTGGGTAACAGCTTTACAGGATTAACAGCCGGTACTTATACTATTACTGTTCAAGATGCTAATAATTGTACTTCAGTAGTTGGTACCATTACCATAGCGCCATTAGATCCACCAACAGATTTAATGTTCAGTAACACGGCATTAACCTGCCCGTCGAATACTTCAGATGTAACCATAACAACAACAGGCGGTACACCAACTTTAGAATACCAAATCATTGCACCAGCAGGAGCAGCAACGCCTTATCAAGCCTCAAACGTTTTCACAGGTCTGGCGCCAGGCACCTATACTTTTCAGGTGAACGATGCCAATGCTTGTACTTATAGCGAGTCTTATACAATTACAGCATTACCAGCCTTAACGGTAGTGGGCCAAAACCTAAACGACATTACTTGTTTTGGAGCTTCAGATGGTTCTATTCAATTTACAGTTTCTGGTTCTACAGGATTTAATTATACCTTAAATGGTGGCGCAAGTACAGCAGGTACTTCTCCACTAGTTTTAACAGGATTAGGAGCAGGAAGCTATACTATTGTCGTTACCGATACGGCTACAAATTGTGATGCTACAGCAACATTAACGGTAAACGCACCACCAGCAGCACTAGCGATGACCACAACAGTGAGTCCAATAACCTGTTTAGACAACGGCAGTGTTGTTATTAACGCTACAGGCGGTTGGGGCAGTAATATGTACAGTCTAACCTTACCAGATAGTTCTACATTAGGCCCACAAACCAGTAATACCTTTGTTAATTTAACCCAAGTAGGGACTTACATAGCAACGGTTGTAGATGCAAATGGTTGTACAGTAACAGATACCTTTGATTTAACAGCACCAACAGGACCTGTAGCTTCAATAAGCGTTACTTCAGATTTATGTTATGACACTACAAATGGCGCAACTTTAGAGGTTACAGCCTCAGGGGGTGTAGCACCTTATGAATACAATATCAATGGCGGCGCATTTCAGTCAAGTAATATTTTTACAAATGTAGTGCCAGGCACCTATACTATAATAGTAAGAGATGCTTATGGCTGTGAAGTCACTTTAACAAGCCAGACGATTGCACCACAGTTAACATTAACTACTGTTTTAACGAAAGATTTAGATTGTACGGCATCACCAGATGCAGTAATTACCGGTACTATAACAGGTGGTTATGCACCTTTTACTTATGCTGTTTCAATAAATAGTGGCGGCTATACTTCATTAGGAACAACAGGCAGCCCTTTTACTTACACAGCAAGTACAGCAGGAACGTATCAGTTTGAAGTAACGGATGCTGAAGGTTGTATAGCCGAATCAGGGATAACAACCATTGCAGCGATTACTAGCCCAACGGCAACGGCGACACCAGTGGCACCATTATGTTTTAATGGGACTAATGGCGAAGTACAATTATTTGCCTCAGGAGGATCAGGAGGTTATACTTTTAGTTTTAATGGTAGTGGGTTTACGACTCAATCGTTATATACTAATTTAAGTGGTAATGTTTCGTATAGCTACCAAGTACAAGATAGCAATGCGTGTTTATCACCAGTTTATACCATTAGCTTAACAAATCCAACAGAAGTAGAGGCGGCAGCGACTATCCCTACTAATACCACCTGTAGTGCTACAACAGTTATTACGGTAACGGCTACAGGGGGAACAGGAAGTTATAGCTATAGTTTTCAAGGCGGTGCTTACTCAAGTACGAGTACATATACAGTAAGTAATACCACCACAACACAGACAATCACCTATTCAGTACGCGATACTAATGGGTGTATAGATACAGAAACGATAGACATTCCCCCTTACAATCCAGTAACGGGAATGACCTTTGCAGATAATACAATTACTTGTAATAATACCACAACAGATGTAACGATAACACCAACAGGAGGTGTCGCGCCATTTACTTTTACAATTACAGCTCCAGCAGTAGCTACTGGTAATACCACGGGAGCTACTACAGGTATTTTCACAGGGTTAACACCAGGGAATTATACTTTTGAAGTTACTGACGCTAATGGTTGTGCGGTAAGTGCTTCTCATGTTATTGCTCCGGCTGTAAACCTAGCTGTTTCAGGTACAAAAACAGATGAAGTTTGTTTTGGAGCTTCAGATGGTCAGGCGATTTTCACGATTACCGATGTAAGTAGTCCAGGGAATTTTACCTATACTATTACACCAGCTTCAGGTACAGCGACACAAACAGGCGACATTGTTACTGTTACAGGTTTAGCAGCAGGCACCTACACGATTGATGTTACAGATATAACAACAGGATGTGTTGATTCGGCTTCAGTAACTATTAATGCCGCAACACAAATTAATTTTACAGTATCAGCCACTAATGTGAACTGTAATAATCCAATTTCAACACTAAGCTTCCCAACCTTAACAGGTGGAAGTCCAGGATATACCTATGCGTATGTTGCTTCAGGCAGTCCAGCGCCAGCGTTAGGGGCTTATAGTAATGGAACGACTGTAGATACTTCTGTATTGGGATTAACTATAGATGTTTATGTAAAAGATACTAACGATTGTGTGGTTATGATACCAGTAACAATTATTAGTGATCCTACACCTACGGTGACACTCGCAGTTGATAATCAATGTACGGCCTCTGGTAGTAATTACACCATTACCGCTTCTGCAAGTTCAGGCGTGGCACCATATACCTATAGTATTGATGGGATCAATTTCCAAACCAGTGCTACATTTACTGTGTCACCAGGAACGTATACGGTTACGGTTAGAGATGCTAATGGGTGTACAGCAGTGAGTAATACGGTTACTGTTTATCCACAGTTAACCTTAACTACTGTTATTACTAAAGATTTAGATTGTACAGCATCACCAGATGCTATTATTACAGGAACTATTAACGGCGGTTCTACTCCTTTCACCTATTCAGTATCAATAAATAGTGGGGGGTATACCTCACTGGGAGCCACCGGTTCTCCATTTACTTATAGTACATCAACAGCAGGCACGTATCAATTTCAAGTAACAGATGCCAATGGATGTACTACAGAATCTGTTGTAAATACAATAGATGCCTTAGTTCCTGTAACCACGGCAAACACCTTTGTAGATCCTACTTGTAATGGTGATACTAATGGTTCTATTACCTTAAATGCTACCGCTGGAGATGCTCCTTTTACTTACAGTATTGATGGTGGTGCTACTTTCGTAGCGTCAAATGTCTTTGGCGGCTTAAGTGCAGGCACTTATAATTACGTAGTAAGAGATAGTAAACAATGTGAGGACTCTGGAAGCATTACTCTAACAGATCCAGCACCTATTAGCGTTACAATTGTTAGAAATGCAATACAGTGTAATGCCAATATCCCAGGTAGTTTAGATATTACTATTGATTCTGGAGGCGTGGCCCCTTATACTTATAGTTTGTATGACAATACCAATACTCAAATTGGAGTTAGTGTAACAACAGCCTCAACCACCCATACGTTCTCTGGTTTATCTTTTGGAGATTACTATGTCACTATAGTTGACGCTAATGGTTGTGATTATAGAAGTAGTGTACAACGCATAGAGACCCCACCAAATATTAGTTTAACGAGTAACACCAGTACGGGAACTTGTGCCACAGGAGCAGAAGTTACTATAAGTGTTATTACTGGAGCACCTAACTTTACCTATTCAATATTTGGACAACCACTAACAGCCGTTGGACCAACACCAGCGACATCCCACACCTTTACAGGATTAGATCATGGAACGACCTACTTCTTTCAGGTTGAAGATGCAGGAAATTGTTTTTCAGTCATTGAAGTAACGACACCAACGCTATCAGCAATTAATATTTCAGCTTTAACAACTACAGATGTTTTATGTAATGGCGATGCTAATGGAGAGATTACTTTCACAGTCTCAGATTATGATGCCTCAGTAACAGCATTATATTATGAAGTTCGCGATGAGTTAACTAATCTACCAATAGCGCCACCAGTAAATGGCACGTTCGTAGGTTTAACCGGAGCTCCTGCCAGTGGTACTATAACAGGGTTAGCTGCAGGTAACTATACGTTATTTGTAGAAGAGACTAATGGTACATTATGTACTACTTCACAGACCTTCCAAATAACAGGACCTATCCAAGCGCTTAGTGCATCGGTTACCAATAATGTAAATGCAAATTGTAATACAGGAGCCCAAGTGACTATTACAGCAACAGGGGGAACAGGACCGTATCAATACGCCTATGCGCCTTCACCTACTGTACCAACAGTGTTTAATGGCAATAATGTTCTTAATTTAGATCCTGCTATAGCGACCAATTGGGACATCATAGTTAGAGATGCTAACGGTTGTGAATTCCCACTTTCGGTAATAATTGCAGAAGATGCAGTACCAACAATAGATCCAGTAGCCGCACAATGTTATGTAGGTTCTCCTTTAAATATTACCTTATCAGGCACAACGTATAATGGAACAGCGACTTACAGTATAGGAGGTCCATTTCAAAGCAGTCCAAACTTTACAATAACAACACCAGGGACTTATACCCTTAGCATCCAAGATGATAATGGATGTGTAGCAACAACCCCTTATGTTGTTAATGACCAGCTGATATTAAGCGCAGCCTTAACTAAGGACTTAGATTGTACAGCAACCCCTGATGCTACTATCACATTAACAGCAACGGGCGGAGATACCGTGTATACCTATGAAGTATCCACCGATGGTGGTGCGACCTATAGCCCAATGGGTTCTAATGTATATACCGCTACTACTGCAGGTACCTACACTTTTAGTGTAACAGATGGCGCGGGATGTGAAGCCACAACAACGTATGTTTTAGATCCAATTCCAGCTATTGTTTTTACTACCGTAGAAACCGATGTAAGCTGTAATGGCGGAAGTGATGGTAGTATTAGCGTAACTGTTACAGGAGGAGCTGGTCCTTTCCAATACCAATTGGACGCAGGAGCCCTTCAGAATTCAAATGTATTTACAGGCTTATCACAAGGGACTACTTATATTATTACTGTAATAGATGCGCAATCGTGTACACAAGCAAGTGCGCCAATAACCATAAGTGAACCAACAGTATTAAGCGCTTCAGCTACATTATCTGTAAATACGACCTGTGATGTAGAGACTATAATCACCGTATTAGGACAAGATGGGACGCCTACGGGAACAGGAACAGGTTATTACTATAGTTTTAATGGCAATGGCTTTACCACAACAAATACTTACACGGTTAATAATAATGGCAGCGTTCAAACGGTTAATTATATTGTAAGAGATGCTAATGGCTGTGAAGTACCAGGTTCAGTAAACGTAGATCCATTGGATCCACCTACCGACTTAGACTTTAGCGCCACAGCAATTACCTGTTTAGTGTCTACTAGTGATGTAACGTTAACAACAACCAATGGTGTAACACCATTGAGTTATGAAATTCTATCACCAGCAAGTGCTACAACTAATACAACGGGCGCTTCAACAGGAATATTTACTGGCTTACCAGCAGATGACTATATTTTCCAAGTAACCGATGCCAATGGGTGTACTTACCAAGAGCTATACACTGTTGCAGACGTTGAAAATATTACTGTTACAGGCCAATTAATTAGCGATGTGACTTGTAATCCAGGAGCAAATGGAGAAGTCTTATTTACTATTTCCAACTTTGCAGGGACTTATAGCTATTCTATTAACGGGGCTCCAGCAGTAACCGGGCAATCAAGTCCAACGGTTACGGTTTCTGGCTTAACAGGACCAAGCACCCAAACAATAGTAGTTACCGATGAAACTACGGGTTGTCAATCAACAACATCAGTTGATGTAGCACAACCAGCAGCCTTAGGTTTAATCTTAGATACGAATATTAATGCGACCTGTAATATGGGAGCACAAGTAAGTGTTATTGCTTCAGGAGGTATTACTCCATATTCATACTCTTTTGTAGTAAGCGGTAGTCCAGCAGGACCTTATTCGTCTTCAAATACAGCGATTTTAGATCCTGCGGTTTCAACGACATGGGACGTGTATGTTCAAGATGGTAATGCTTGTGTTATAACCACACCATTAACCGTTACTATTGCAACAGACCCAGTGCCTTCAGGAATCACAATTTCAGGATTAAGTCAATGCCCAAGTGCAACAAACGACTATACCTTTACAGTAAACGTTGGTAGTGGAATAGCCCCTTATGAATATAGTATAGGCAACGGATTCCAAACGAGTCCAACCTTTACGGTGAACAGCTCAGGAAACTATATTGTAACGGTAAGAGATGCCAATGGGTGTACCAATACAATACCTGTTGATATTTTACCAGCTTTAGAATTTTCAGCAAGCATAAGCACTTTACCAAGCTGTTCAGATGATGACGGGGAAATTACGGTAACCGGTTCAGGAGGTTCAGGTACTTATAGCTATTCTATAAACCCAAATACAGGAATTACTTTTGCAGGTAATGTGTTTTCAGGCGTACCATCAGGGACGTTTACTGTAACGATGACAGATACTACAACGGGATGTACAGAAGACATCAGCTTAACCTTAGGGGCAGCGACACCGGTAACATTCACTACGTCTGTAAACGATGTAAGTTGTAACGGCGGTAGTGATGGTTTGATTACGGTTACTTTACCAGCGAGTAATGATAATCCAGTGTATACTTATGAGATAACGGCACCTATAGTTGTAGGCCCGCAAAACTCTAATGTATTTGCAGGATTACCAGCAGGTACCTATACAGTACAGGTAAATTCAGGTAGAGGCTGTTTAGAAACTGCAGATGTTGTGGTTGGTGAACCTGTTTTATTAGACGTTTCAGCCACAGCAACAGATTTTGCTTGTGCAGCAAATAATTCAGTGAATACGTCTACCATAACCATTACAGAAACAGGTGGTACAGCACCTTATACTTATAGTATTAACGGTACTAATTATTTCACGACCAATATTTTTGACATTAGCGATACAGGAAGCGTGCAAAACTTTACGGTCTATGTACAGGATGCTAATGGCTGTATTGCAACAAATACTGTTGCCATCGCACCATTACCAGTAATAACAGATGCTATTGTAACAATTAATTCGCCAATAGACTGTAATACTACCGGTTCGGTGATTATTACTGTTACAGGAGGTTCAGGGAATTTCACTTACCAGATGTTACCAAATGGAACAGCACAAGGTTCAAATATCTTTGCGATCACAACCCCTGGCACTTATTATTTCCAGGTGAATGATTTAGATACGGGTTGTACCTTTGCAACAGCGCCTTTTATAGTGGCTCCGTTTGATACAGTAGATGCCGTAGCGACAGCGACGACACCAGTAACGTGTTTTGGAGATACCAATGGAACCTTAGAAATTAATGTAAGTGGCTATACTGGTAACTATACTTATGAAGTCTTTGACGCTTCAGGAACTTCGGTAGGAGGAGTAGTAGCGGCTAATACAGCAACAAATCCACAAGTGATTACAGGCTTATCAGGCGGTAATTACACCGTAGAAGTTGTAGAAACCGACAGTCCGTTTTGTACCACAACAACCAATACGGTTACTATTGGTTCACCAGCTAGTGCTCTAACAGTAACAGCTACAGAAACTTCCAATGTTACCTGTACCAATACTCAAGGGACTATTAACGCGGTTGCCAGTGGCGGTTGGGGTAATTATCAATATGAGTTAACAGGGGCAGCTACAGTGCCATATTCTACTAATGGTACCTTTGAAGGCTTATCAGCAGGAACTTACACAGTAAACGTTATAGATTCAGCAGGCTGTATCGCATCAGATACAGTGACCCTTGATGAACCAACACCAATAACAGCAACGTTTACACCAAGTACTACGATGCTCCCTTGTTTTGGAGATACCAATGCGAGTATTACGGTAAGTAATGTCACTGGCGGACAAGGCAGTAATTATGTTTATATATTAAACACGACCTCCCCAGTACCGAGCGCCTCAGGGCCTCAATCTTCACCAGTATTTGATGGGCTAGGAGCAGGCACGTATAGTGTTAGTGTTACCGATGGGTATAGTTGTCTTGTGACTTCTGTAGATATCGTTATATCACCACCCACTCAGGTAGAAGCGAGTTTAGTAGTAAACGCAACACAAAGCTGTTTAACGGAGTCAACGCTAACCCTGAATGCTAATGGAGGCACAGGGCCATACAGCTATAGTGAAGACAGTACCTTCACAACCGTGTTAGGTTCATTTGTATCATCGACCACGTTTTCAGTACCAGTAGGAACGTATTCTTATTATGTTCAGGATGCCAATGGTTGTATCTCTAATGTATCGAATGACATTACTATAGAACCGTTACCAACGTTAGTCCTTAATTTAGTATCCTCTAATCCAACCATTAACTGTGCTGGAGATAATACAGGAATGATAAGTGCAACAGCAGAAGGCGGTTTAGGCAACTATGTGTATACCTTAGAAGATACATCAGGAAATCCAATACCAGCGACTCAAAACAGCCCAGGGATCTTTACAGAACTAGTGGCAGGGACTTATGTGGTTCATGTGGATAGCGGCGATTGTGAGTCTACCACAGCACCAATAACAATAACCGAACCAGCTAACCCATTAGCAGTTACTTTCGTTGTTACAGATGTTCAATGTTTTGGAGCTAATAATGGTACGATAGAGATCACGGCTACAGGAGGTACAGGGATTATAAAATATGCCATCTCACCACAGTTGAATCAATTTTTTGAGACGAATATATTTGATAATCTATCACAAGGCACTTATGATGTTATTGTACAAGATGAGTTAGGCTGTTATGTGATTATTAATTTCACGGTATCAGAACCAGCAGCAGTGCTTCTTAATATTGTAGCTAATTCAATTATACCAGAGGTTTGTGAAGGCGATAATGATGGCGAGTTTAGTATAGAGCTCTCAGGCGGAACAGAACCTTACAGTGTAAGTTTAGACGATTATAATGGCGTTTACACGGTAGGCGCTATAGGTCAAACCCAGTTTGATTTTACAGGCTTAGCAGGTGGCGACCACATTGTCTATGTTCGTGATAGCGCGAGTTGTGAATCAGAATGGAATATCACCTTCCCAGAATCGGTAAGATTAGACCCAGAAGTGGTCATTGATTATACGTGTATAGACAATGCAGCAGCTAATACGGTTAGCGTTAGTGTAGATGAGAGTATCACAGATCTTACAGATGTAGATTATTCATTAGACGGCGCAGCTTACCAAGCGAGTAATGTCTTTATCAATGTCGCAGCAGGGGTAGGACATTATATAGATGTAAGACATACCAATGGTTGTATTGTACGAACAGAGTTATTTGATATTATAGGCTTTGCTCCTTTAACACTAACCTTAAGTCAAGGCGGGTTAAATGAGATTGTAGCAGAGGCCAATGGGGGTGCTACACCATACCAGTTCACATTAAATGGAGAAGATTATGGTAGCACCAATACCTTTATTATATATGCTTCAGGCGTTTATAGGGTAACTGTTACAGATAATAACGGTTGTACAGCAGAAGCCGAAATACCAATGGAGTTTATAGATGTTTGTATACCAAATTATTTCACACCAAATGGTGACGGCGTTGCTGATGGTTGGGGCCCAGGCTGTGCAGAGATTTACAGAAATCTTGAAGTAGATATCTTCGATAGATATGGTCGTAAAGTAGCGGTCTTACGCGTAGGAGAATACTGGGATGGTAAATATGAAGACAAAGAATTACCAACTGGAGATTACTGGTATGTCGTGAAGTTAAATAGTTCAGAAAACGAGCGTGATTTTGTAGGTCATTTCACACTATATAGATAATCATAACAGATAGGGATGTTATCTTAAAAAAAAATAATCCAAATGAAAAAAGTACTAACATATATATTTTTACTGGTATTACTCAAAGGGTATGCTCAGGAATTAAATTTACCAGTTTGGACGCAATATTTAGCAGATAACGATTTTGTAATCTCACCTACTTATGCGGGTATTGGCGATAATTTAAGAATACGCGCCAACGGCTTAACCCAATGGGTAGGGATCAAAGATGCGCCAGATAACCAGTCGTTGTTTGCCGATTTTAGAATCGCAGACCGCTCGGGTATTGGTTTATCCTTGTATAACGATAAGAATGGAAACACGCGTCAAAAAGGGCTTAAATTCTCTTTTGCCCAGCATTTAATTTTAGACTACAAATCCAAACAGTATTTGTCTTTAGGACTCTCTTATAATCTGAATAGTTTTAAAATAGACATTAACAACTTTGAGGGTAGTTATGAAATGCCTATTGTCGATCCAAGTATTGTTGATGACCGTTCGATATCAAACCATAACTTTGATGTAGGCGCACTATACCGCTACAAGGACTATTATTTAAGTTTAAATGCGAATAATATCTTACCCAAGGACATCGATAATTTTACAGGCATAGAACCAAGTTTACTATTAAACTACCAGGTATATACGGGTTATGTGATGAAAAGTCCGTCCAATAAAAATGTTGAATTTGAACCCTCTCTTTACTATCAGTTATTTAGTAGTGACGGGCGTTCAAGTACGGATATAAACTTTAAATACCGAAAATTTAGCAGGAATGAAAATTATTACTGGGTTGGCGCCTCTTATCGTTTTCTTAATGATCAGTTTTTTGAGCCTTTAAACCTAGGTCCTATGGCAGGCATCATGCAAAATAAATTTTACTTTGCGTATTCTTACCAAATGACCATGAATGATTTATCAGGATACAACTCAGGAACGCATATGATTACCATAGGTATCGATTTTCTACAAGGTATGAGTAATTGTCCGTGTACAAAATCAACGGTACGGCACTAGGTGATTTCTATGTCTGTATATTATTGTATATTAGCAAACTAATTAATAATACTAATACTTAAAAACCACACTTTTTATTCTATACCCCAATAGGTAAAACGTGCACACCAAATATAATACTTAATGAAAAATCCTACTTATACTAAACTAATGTTTTCGTTATATTTTTTTGTAGAAAGTTATTTTAAAAGAACAGTTCTTCTTTTATGTTCTTTTTTTAGAAAATTTAAATTTTTAAATCTTTCAACTGGTCTTTTAAAACAAAAAAAAACGGCATGCAAGTTAGTATTGTTTTTTGCATTATTGGCTAGTACAAATGCGTTTAGTCAATTGGCCGTACCTTTTTCACCTAGATTAGATGGTGGAAATATCAAGGTGAAAGGAGATGTCGTATTTATAGGAAACAGCATTATTGCGGGAGAAGGGTATACCTTACCTTATAATGGTAATGCCAATAATAACAATACCGAAGGTATTTATATCAATGTTGAAAGTGGTGGAGACCCTTCAATCTTTAGTTCAAGTAGTGCAGGATTAGCAATTTCTAGTTCTTGTAAACAAGTCGTTTATGCGGGTTTATATTGGGCTTCTGTCTATCCCTACGAAGAAAGTACTAACCCTAACACACAATTTGACGGTACACCAAGATTTGAAGATTGGAATGAAATAAAATTTAAGTTGCCAACAGGGGGATTTATTGATTTAGTAGCAGATGATAATCCTGATCCTGCTGGAGAAGAAGATGATATTATTTTTGACGGCTATCAATATTATGGGTCAACTCCACAACAATCTTTTAAAGACTCTCCCATCATTTGTTATAAAAATGTCACAAATTTATTACAAGGTTTAGGTGACGCGAATGGCGACTACACGGTTGCCAATCTTAGAGCTTCAAGAGGCAGAAGAACCGGAGGTTGCTCTGCAGGTTGGACGCTTGTGGTTATTTATGAAGATCCTACACTCCCAAGTAAATATATTACTACGTTTGATGGTTATGCTGGTGTACAAGGTTCAACTGTTCTAGATATTCCTGTTTCCGGGTATCAAACCTTACCCATTCCTTTTCCCGTAAGGGCAAACATTGGCGTTGGTGCTTTAGAAGGCGATTTGGGAATTCGAGGTGATTCTTTTCGGTTTAAAGCGACCACTAGTCCAGGAGCCAATTATACAGCATTAAGTGATGCAGTAAATCCAGCGAACAACTTTTTCAACTCCAATATTAGCTTGAATGGTGTTCAAAACACCAATAGAAACCCAGCCAGTCTAAACACCTTAGGATTGGATATTAATAATGTTTTAGTGCCTAATCCCTCTAATACGGTTATTCCAAATAATTCTAGTTCTGGTGACTTAAGATTGACTACAAGTGGTGATGGTTATGGAGCATTTGTTGCTTCCTTTGCCGTCGAAATAATTGAGCCTGATATTATCCTTACTAAAATTGTTGAAGATGATTTAGGAAACAATGTGGGTAATCAAACGGTTGGTCTAGGTCAATCTTTAAATTACGTCATAGGTTTTCAAAATACAGGTAATGAAGATGCGGTAAATTTTACTATAAGAGACATCCTTCCAATAAATATTGTTTTCAATTACCCATCAGATTTAGTATTACCTGCAGGCGTAACTGTTGCTAGTTATAATCCTACCACAAGAGAAATTATTTTTAATATAGCAGATTATTTGGTAGAAATAGGTGATCCTGTTTATGAAATACGTATTGAGACAAATGTCGTGGTAAGCTGTAGTTTGTTAGTTGATGTATGTTCTGACACCATTAATAATCAGGCTTTTGCTACTTATGGTAGTGCATTAGATCCTAGTTTTATTATCTCAGACGATCCTAGTTATAGTACCAACACAGGGTGTTTAATAATACCTCAAGCAACAAATTTTTTAGCAGATTTAGATGATTGTTCATTTACTCAAAATGAAACGCTCTGTGGTGCCAGTTTAGACATAACAGCAGGTAGCGGTTATGATAGTTATTCATGGTCAACAAGTCCATCAGGGACACCAGTTATTGGTACTACCCAAACCATTACAGTGACAAGTCCTGGAACATATTATTCGTTCAATACAGCTCTAGCCCCTTGCCAATCTATAGAGCAAGAATATGTAGTGACTAATTTTGGAAATACGGTAAATAATCCCGTAATTCCTTATGCAGATGAAGTTGTTATTTGCCCTAACGATGGAAAAGAATTGCCTAATATTTATTTATGTGGCGCGAATGCTTCTACATTGATTGAAACCGGCATCTCGGATGCTTCTTCAATTATCTGGGAACAATTAGATGAGACTAGTTGTGCTCCAGTAATAGATAGTGATTGTGCTAACGAAAATGCAGCATGTACCTGGAATCAGGTTGGAACTGGTCCAGATTTTTTAGCGAATACCTCAGGGCAATTCCGTTTAACTTTAAATTATGCAGGCGGTTGTTTTAACCAGTTCTATTTTAATGTCTATCAAAATTTATTAGCACCTGCTGTTACGGCAACCGATATTATTTGTACTACACCAGGGAGTATAACGGTAACAGGCGTACCAAATGGCTATGAGTATAGTTTAGATGGTACGACTTATCAAAGCAGTAATGTATTTTCAGTTACTACTGCAGGTCTTTATACTGTTTATATCAGACAACTAGGTGTATCAACAAACCCATGTGTTTTCACAGTTCCCGATATTCAAATTAGAGTTAGGAATTTTACGGTTTCAACGACTGTTACGCAACCTTTTTGTAATGGTGACTTAGGAAATATACAATTGGCAGCCAATGATGTGGATCCGCAGTATTTCTTTTCTATATATCAAGGCGCTACATTAATCAATAGTATAGGCCCTATAAGTGGAAACAACTATACGTTTGGGAATTTAAATCCAGGGACTTATACTGTAAATGTAGAAACCGAAGATGGTTGTACTTATACAGAAGATGTAGAGATTATTGAGCCTGCGTTATTAACCGCTACATCGGCACTTACTATGCCATTAACCTGTACAGATGGAGAGATTACAGTTTATCCTGTAGGGGGGACGGCTCCTTATTTTTACTTTGTAAATAGCACAACGGATTTTCAAACGGTACCAGAAATAGTGGTAACAGCAGCAGGGACTTATAATATCACTGTTGTAGATTCTAATAACTGTGTAGCTAACACCTCAATCACGGTAGCAGCCACACCCGCACCAGAGTTCACCATTAGTAGTACAGACATATTATGTGCAGATGCACCCGATAGCGGCAGCATTACTATTAATGTGACTAATGCCAATGGTAACAGTTTGGCGTATAGTATAGATGGAGGCGTTACGTTTTCAAATGGTTCTATTTTCACAGGACTTAGCGCAGGAGATTATGATGTTGTCGTAGAATATACTTTGGGTAGCGATGTTTGTTTAACAGATCCACAAACGATAACCATTGCTGGCGCGACACCAATCACAGGTACAGCGACATTGAGCACACCTTACACGTGTACCACCAATGGAACGATAACGGTTACAGGCGTATCTGGAGGATTAGCACCTTATAGTTACAGTATTGATGGGGTTACTTTTCAAGTGGGTAACAGCTTTACAGGATTAACAGCCGGTACTTATACTATTACTGTTCAAGATGCTAATAATTGTACTTCAGTAGTTGGTACCATTACCATAGCGCCATTAGATCCACCAACAGATTTAATGTTCAGTAACACGGCATTAACCTGCCCGTCGAATACTTCAGATGTAACCATAACAACAACAGGCGGTACACCAACTTTAGAATACCAAATCATTGCACCAGCAGGAGCAGCAACGCCTTATCAAGCCTCAAACGTTTTCACAGGTCTGGCGCCAGGCACCTATACTTTTCAGGTGAACGATGCCAATGCTTGTACTTATAGCGAGTCTTATACAATTACAGCATTACCAGCCTTAACGGTAGTGGGCCAAAACCTAAACGACATTACTTGTTTTGGAGCTTCAGATGGTTCTATTCAATTTACAGTTTCTGGTTCTACAGGATTTAATTATACCTTAAATGGTGGCGCAAGTACAGCAGGTACTTCTCCACTAGTTTTAACAGGATTAGGAGCAGGAAGCTATACTATTGTCGTTACCGATACGGCTACAAATTGTGATGCTACAGCAACATTAACGGTAAACGCACCACCAGCAGCACTAGCGATGACCACAACAGTGAGTCCAATAACCTGTTTAGACAACGGCAGTGTTGTTATTAACGCTACAGGCGGTTGGGGCAGTAATATGTACAGTCTAACCTTACCAGATAGTTCTACATTAGGCCCACAAACCAGTAATACCTTTGTTAATTTAACCCAAGTAGGGACTTACATAGCAACGGTTGTAGATGCAAATGGTTGTACAGTAACAGATACCTTTGATTTAACAGCACCAACAGGACCTGTAGCTTCAATAAGCGTTACTTCAGATTTATGTTATGACACTACAAATGGCGCAACTTTAGAGGTTACAGCCTCAGGGGGTGTAGCACCTTATGAATACAATATCAATGGCGGCGCATTTCAGTCAAGTAATATTTTTACAAATGTAGTGCCAGGCACCTATACTATAATAGTAAGAGATGCTTATGGCTGTGAAGTCACTTTAACAAGCCAGACGATTGCACCACAGTTAACATTAACTACTGTTTTAACGAAAGATTTAGATTGTACGGCATCACCAGATGCAGTAATTACCGGTACTATAACAGGTGGTTATGCACCTTTTACTTATGCTGTTTCAATAAATAGTGGCGGCTATACTTCATTAGGAACAACAGGCAGCCCTTTTACTTACACAGCAAGTACAGCAGGAACGTATCAGTTTGAAGTAACGGATGCTGAAGGTTGTATAGCCGAATCAGGGATAACAACCATTGCAGCGATTACTAGCCCAACGGCAACGGCGACACCAGTGGCACCATTATGTTTTAATGGGACTAATGGCGAAGTACAATTATTTGCCTCAGGAGGATCAGGAGGTTATACTTTTAGTTTTAATGGTAGTGGGTTTACGACTCAATCGTTATATACTAATTTAAGTGGTAATGTTTCGTATAGCTACCAAGTACAAGATAGCAATGCGTGTTTATCACCAGTTTATACCATTAGCTTAACAAATCCAACAGAAGTAGAGGCGGCAGCGACTATCCCTACTAATACCACCTGTAGTGCTACAACAGTTATTACGGTAACGGCTACAGGGGGAACAGGAAGTTATAGCTATAGTTTTCAAGGCGGTGCTTACTCAAGTACGAGTACATATACAGTAAGTAATACCACCACAACACAGACAATCACCTATTCAGTACGCGATACTAATGGGTGTATAGATACAGAAACGATAGACATTCCCCCTTACAATCCAGTAACGGGAATGACCTTTGCAGATAATACAATTACTTGTAATAATACCACAACAGATGTAACGATAACACCAACAGGAGGTGTCGCGCCATTTACTTTTACAATTACAGCTCCAGCAGTAGCTACTGGTAATACCACGGGAGCTACTACAGGTATTTTCACAGGGTTAACACCAGGGAATTATACTTTTGAAGTTACTGACGCTAATGGTTGTGCGGTAAGTGCTTCTCATGTTATTGCTCCGGCTGTAAACCTAGCTGTTTCAGGTACAAAAACAGATGAAGTTTGTTTTGGAGCTTCAGATGGTCAGGCGATTTTCACGATTACCGATGTAAGTAGTCCAGGGAATTTTACCTATACTATTACACCAGCTTCAGGTACAGCGACACAAACAGGCGACATTGTTACTGTTACAGGTTTAGCAGCAGGCACCTACACGATTGATGTTACAGATATAACAACAGGATGTGTTGATTCGGCTTCAGTAACTATTAATGCCGCAACACAAATTAATTTTACAGTATCAGCCACTAATGTGAACTGTAATAATCCAATTTCAACACTAAGCTTCCCAACCTTAACAGGTGGAAGTCCAGGATATACCTATGCGTATGTTGCTTCAGGCAGTCCAGCGCCAGCGTTAGGGGCTTATAGTAATGGAACGACTGTAGATACTTCTGTATTGGGATTAACTATAGATGTTTATGTAAAAGATACTAACGATTGTGTGGTTATGATACCAGTAACAATTATTAGTGATCCTACACCTACGGTGACACTCGCAGTTGATAATCAATGTACGGCCTCTGGTAGTAATTACACCATTACCGCTTCTGCAAGTTCAGGCGTGGCACCATATACCTATAGTATTGATGGGATCAATTTCCAAACCAGTGCTACATTTACTGTGTCACCAGGAACGTATACGGTTACGGTTAGAGATGCTAATGGGTGTACAGCAGTGAGTAATACGGTTACTGTTTATCCACAGTTAACCTTAACTACTGTTATTACTAAAGATTTAGATTGTACAGCATCACCAGATGCTATTATTACAGGAACTATTAACGGCGGTTCTACTCCTTTCACCTATTCAGTATCAATAAATAGTGGGGGTATACCTCACTGGGAGCCACCGGTTCTCCATTTACTTATAGTACATCAACAGCAGGCACGTATCAATTTCAAGTAACAGATGCCAATGGATGTACTACAGAATCTGTTGTAAATACAATAGATGCCTTAGTTCCTGTAACCACGGCAAACACCTTTGTAGATCCTACTTGTAATGGTGATACTAATGGTTCTATTACCTTAAATGCTACCGCTGGAGATGCTCCTTTTACTTACAGTATTGATGGTGGTGCTACTTTCGTAGCGTCAAATGTCTTTGCGGCTTAAGTGCAGGCACTTATAATTACGTAGTAAGAGATAGTAAACAATGTGAGGACTCTGGAAGCATTACTCTAACAGATCCAGCACCTATTAGCGTTACAATTGTTAGAAATGCAATACAGTGTAATGCCAATATCCCAGGTAGTTTAGATATTACTATTGATTCTGGAGGCGTGGCCCCTTATACTTATAGTTTGTATGACAATACCAATACTCAAATTGGAGTTAGTGTAACAACAGCCTCAACCACCCATACGTTCTCTGGTTTATCTTTTGGAGATTACTATGTCACTATAGTTGACGCTAATGGTTGTGATTATAGAAGTAGTGTACAACGCATAGAGACCCCACCAAATATTAGTTTAACGAGTAACACCAGTACGGGAACTTGTGCCACAGGAGCAGAAGTTACTATAAGTGTTATTACTGGAGCACCTAACTTTACCTATTCAATATTTGGACAACCACTAACAGCCGTTGGACCAACACCAGCGACATCCCACACCTTTACAGGATTAGATCATGGAACGACCTACTTCTTTCAGGTTGAAGATGCAGGAAATTGTTTTTCAGTCATTGAAGTAACGACACCAACGCTATCAGCAATTAATATTTCAGCTTTAACAACTACAGATGTTTTATGTAATGGCGATGCTAATGGAGAGATTACTTTCACAGTCTCAGATTATGATGCCTCAGTAACAGCATTATATTATGAAGTTCGCGATGAGTTAACTAATCTACCAATAGCGCCACCAGTAAATGGCACGTTCGTAGGTTTAACCGGAGCTCCTGCCAGTGGTACTATAACAGGGTTAGCTGCAGGTAACTATACGTTATTTGTAGAAGAGACTAATGGTACATTATGTACTACTTCACAGACCTTCCAAAATAACAGGACCTATCCAAGCGCTTAGTGCATCGGTTACCAATAATGTAAATGCAAATTGTAATACAGGAGCCCAAGTGACTATTACAGCAACAGGGGGAACAGGACCGTATCAATACGCCTATGCGCCTTCACCTACTGTACCAAC